>OY968788.1:0-560194 GCA_963695435.1 uncultured bacterium | reverse complement strand
AAAGGCTTCAGTAATTGACGGTGAAACAGGCAAATGTCTGGCAACTGCATTCTACCCTTCTGATGAAATGAAGATAATCGCACTGAAACCGGGATGGGCAGAACAGGATACAGAAATATGGTGGGTAAACCTGAAGGCTGCCATTAGGGATTGCACCAGTAAACTTGGAATAAGAAAAACGATATTGGTGCTATTGGGATTTCTTACCAGATGCATGGACTGGTTACTGTTGACAAAAATCACAAGGCATTGCGTCCTTCAATTATCTGGTGCGACAGCAGGGCGGTCGGATATGGTGAAGAAGCAATGAAGTCGCTTGGTAAGGATTTCTGCCTTTCACATCTTCTTAATTCACCGGGCAATTTTACAGCTTCAAAGCTTGCATGGGTAAAAGAAAATGAACCTGATCTGTTCAGCAAAATTCATAAGATAATGCTTCCGGGTGATTATATTGCCTTGAAGCTGACCGGAGAAATAAGTACTTCATATACAGGTCTTTCTGAGGGTATTTTCTGGGATTTTGCAAAAGACCGTGTCTCAGAGGAATTAATGAATTATTATGGTTTTAATTCCGGGATATTGCCTGAAGCTGATTCCTCATTTTCAATACAGGGAAGACTGTTAAAATCAGTTGCCTGCGATCTTGGTTTGCCGGCAGGGATACCAGTTTCATACAGGGCAGGAGATCAGCCTAATAATGCTCTTTCGCTCAATGTTCTTAATCCGGGTGAAGTTGCTGCTACTGCAGGTACATCAGGTGTGATTTATGGTGTAACAGATAAGAAGAAGTTTGATCCGCTTTCACGGGTAAATACTTTTTTGCATGTAAATCATACCCGTACCAATCCAAGACTAGGAGTCTTATTATGTATTAACGGAACAGGAATACTCAATTCATGGCTGAGAAAAATACAGCTGGAGCCGGGTTGTCATATAATGAAATGAATATGCTGGCTGAAAAAGTTGCTCCCGGGTCGGACGGACTATCTATTTTGCCTTTCGGCAATGGCGCCGAAAGAGTGCTCGGAAATAAAGATACCGGAGCTTCCGATTACAGGATTGAATTTCAACACGCATACAAATGCCCACATGTTCAGAGCTGCACAGGAGGATAGCATTCTCATTCAGATATGGCCTGGATATAATGAAGGAGACCGGCATTAATCCACAGATTATCAGAGCCGGTGAAGCTAACATGTTTCTCAGCAGAATCTTCCGTGAGACATTATCAAGGGTTACCGGGACGGAAATACATCTTTATAATACCGACGGATCAATTGGTGCTGCAAGAGGAGCCGGAATCGGATGCGGCTATTACAAATCTGAAAAAGAGGCCTTCACAGGACTTGTTGCAGTTGGAATTACAGAACCAGATATGTCGCATTCAGAGTTACTGGAGGAGGCTTATCAGAAATGGGAAGGGCTCGTACGACCGTAATCGTGATTACAATTGGTTCGCCAGTAAGCCAATCCTCGCCATTCACCAACTGGAAATATTCTTTATATTGACCCGTTCGCTCGGGCGCTTTCATATTAAAATCAAAGTTCACAATTCGGTTAGAAAAGATTTTTCGCTGTTCTCCCTTCAAACCAATCCTGGTGGCCGACAACCAACTATCAGTCTTCCATACACTAGCTCGGTTTTTGTCGCCAGTCGAAAAAATTGTGCCCAACTGCAAAGTAGCACTGTTCCAAGCAACATCGCTCATATTACGGACTGACACTGTTATCGGTGTAACGGCGTTCGGTTGAGTAGTAATAGTAATCGCCGGACCATTCAAGACATAGTCGGTCAAACCAACCGGTTGTGCGCTGGCTTGATAAATATTCCAAAATCCCAACACCCCTATCGTCGTGAGAACCCCCCACTTGAGTGACTGAAACCAAAAATGTTTTTGCATTTTGTTTTAGAGCGCTTGAATTCTTTTTCAGTATACCAGAAAAACCGCTCCCAGTCAAGAGTTCTTACCTGGATCGACCACAAAAGCCGCCTTTATATAAAGGGCAAGAACGCCTGCATACTGCCATCAGCTGCTAGCAGTTGCCAAACAACAGCCACCACCACGCCGACAAATGATATTAGCGTAAACCACAACAGCCAGTGAGGAGCAGTGTCGGACTCCTCTGGCATCTCGATAATTGTTAACCGTCTTTTGGACTTAGCTCGATTTAGTGCTTGGCGCAGAAGACTGGTAGTTTGTTTTTTTGCCATGTTCTAATTATAAGTCAGGCGTTATTACAATGACAAACTCACCCCTCGGCGGGTGTTGGGTAAAATGCTTGGTCGCTTCATCCAATGGTAGCTTTAGTATCTCTTCGTGCAATTTAGTAAGCTCTCGCCCAACAATAATTTCACGGTTACCCAAAATTTGGCGCAGTTCAGCCAAGGTCTTCAATACCCGATTGGGTGATTCAAACAAAACTATCGGCACCGCCAAATCTTTCATTTCTTTTAGTAGAGTTTGACGCCCTTTCTTCTTAGGCAAAAACCCCACAAACATAAAACTATCGGTCGGTATTCCCGCCACACTCAAAATCGCCGTTACCGCGCTGGCCCCCGGGATTGGTACTACTGCTATCCCCGCTTCCCGTGCCCTATCCGTGAGTTCACCGCCGGGATCAGCGATGTTCGGTGTGCCAGCATCGCTTACCAAAGCAATATTTTCACCCCTCTTAAGTCGCTCTACTAATTGGTCGAGTTTGAAAGAGCCACTATGTTGGTGAATTGTTATTAGCGGAGTGCTGATGTCGTACTTGTCCAGAAGTTTACGCGTCTGTCTTGTGTCCTCTGCAGCAACAGCATCCGCTTCCCTCAATACTCTGATTGCTCGCAGAGTAACATCTTCCAGATTCCCAATTGGGGTTGCCACAATAAATAGTGTCATTTCATCAAATTTTTAAATTGGTGATAAATCTTACCCCATGAAGCTAGGGTCAAGTCCTGTGCTCGTGTCTTCGGGTCAATTTTCAGCTCTTCCAAAGCTTTTATAACCACCTCGTCATCTAGCCACAATCCTCCGGAGAGAGAATTGTGCAGTTGTTTGCGTCTTTCTCCAAACCCCGCTTTTACTATCCTGAAAAAGAGTTTTACATCATCAATTTCGAAGGGTGTTTCCTTCCGAGTTCTGATTCGCACAATTGCTGAATCAACTTCCGGCTTCGGCCAAAAAGAGGTTCGGGGCACTTGGGCAACAATCTCTGGTTCGCCAAAAAACTGTACCGAAATCCCCAACACACTCATCTCCCCTGGTCCTGCGACAATTCTTTCCGCCACTTCTTTTTGCATCATTACTACAATCAAGTCGGGAGGAAAGTCGGTCTCCAAAAACAACTTCAGAATTGCCGAAGTAATATAGTAAGGGAGGTTAGACACTAGCTTGTAGCCGGTTTTCCCGCTTTTGACTTTTGACCATTGCTTGTACCGGTTGTAAATATAGCGTCCATCAAGTTTCAGAATATTGGACGGCAAGATATCCAAATTCGTATAACTACTGCCCAGAGCTCTTAAAATCTCCAAAACTTTTTTATCTGTTTCAACCGCCAATACCCGACCGGCCAACTCTGCCATTGGGAAAGTCAGCACCCCAAACCCCGGGCCGATTTCAATCACATAATCCTTCTTGGTTAAATCAGCTGCCTTTAGAGTTTCTTCTAACGCAGTTTTGTCCAACAAAAAATGCTGACCCAAACTTTTCTGGGCCGATACATTATAGTAGGTCAGCAGACTTTTTACGGTTTTGAGATCGGTTAAATCGAGGCTCATAGTTTATAGTATTTGATCTTAATTTTGCCTGCTCCCAAGGGAGCGATTTTAGCAAAGGCGGGTTCGTTCAAATCCAAATCGATGCCAGTAATAATACTTGGGCCATAGTCATTTACAACCACATCTACAGCTTTGCCTGAATTAATCGCGACCACACGCAATTTCGTCCCTTTTGGAAATTTACGACTCGCCGTTGTTAGTTTATCACCAAATCTGTACCAAGTAGCTAGCCCTGAATAAATTGGTGATTTTGGTTTTACTATAGTTGCCGCTGTCGCTTCTTTGGCCAGCTGGGTCTTTTTGTTTTTCAAATTGCTCGCGACTGTCGGGTCAAGCGCTTGAACTCCTTTACCCGCAATAATAATTGTCATCGCGTCGGTTAGCCGTGTTTCAGGCGAGGGGTTGATAGTTAGCCCTTCGTAACTTCCCCACTGTGCCAACAGCAGTTCAGACACATCTTTCGCTTCTGTTTCAGTATCCCAAGCCAGCCCGTTGTAGCTGATAGTAACGAAATGATTGATCGCCGGGCTTGCTTCCAAACGGCTAACCGCCAGCACTGCCAGTGCCAGCAAAATAATGTTGATAACAAATGGCCACCGAGAAATCATCCTGTTACCTTAAGTCGTGCCAACTCGGCGGCAAGTGTTTTGATCCCGGAATTGACGAAGGCGACCGTTACAATATCGGCTGTTCGGCTAATCACCACTCCATCGCCAAATTGTTGGTGAGAGACTTTCACCCCAGGTTTCAAGCTATCGGAATATTGAATCATAGTTTTCCCCAAAATCGGAGTTCGAGAAACTTGGGTTTGATGAATAATCGTTTCGGTCAACTCTTCCGGCAAGTCAGACAGAAACCGTGATGGCGGGTTGATTTGCGGACTGCCATAAATCATTCTCTCCCGCGCGTGCAGCAAATATACCCGCTTCCTTGCCCGAGTTATTGCTACATAACAGAGTCTCCGTTCTTCCTCCAACTCCTGCTGGTCCATCAAACTACGACTGTGAGGGAACAAATTTTCCTCCATACCGGCAACGAAGACATAATCAAACTCCAGCCCCTTTGCT
This sequence comes from uncultured bacterium, assembly GCA_963695435.1. GTDB lineage: Bacteria > Patescibacteriota > Kazan-3B-28 > Kazan-3B-28 > Kazan-3B-28 > JAKLDB01. The sequence goes on along the minus strand of OY968788.1, from coordinate 555,364 downwards.
GAATGAACAGTCATCAAAGTAACTGCATCCTCACTGGGGCGATAGTTATCGATATCGGAAATCAAAGCTACTTCTTCTAAGAATGTTTGAATGGCGAGGGTGTGTTCGAGATGGTCATATTTTTCCATCACTGACTTTAGCTCGTAGATGTTCTCCAGCCGAGTTTGCCCCTCGATGCCGGAATCGGTAAGCATTTGCTTGTATCCGGTCTCAACCAAAATCGCATCCAGCAGCTGGCTCAAAGTTAGCTTGGTAATTTTTTTCTCCAGTCGTTTCAGTATGGCGGAAAAGTTTTTCAGGGGTTCCGGTAGTTGGGTCTCGGTCATCAACCAAGTCCCCGCTCCTTGCTCCGCGGAGTTTCTCAATAAATCCTCCCACATCTTTTTTCCAATACCTCTGGTCGGCACATTGATAACTCTCTCCAATGCCAAAGTGTTATCAGAATTAATCAGTAACGACAGATACGAGAGCATGTCTTTGATTTCTTTTCGTTCGTAGAATCGTACTCCCCCAATCACCCGATAAGGAATGCCTGCTCGAAGAAGCGCTTCTTCGATGCTCCTCGACTGCGCGTTAGTCCGATACAAGACCACCACATCGTTGAGCGATATTTGATGTTGGAGCTTCAGCCGTTCAACCTCGTTGATAACAAATTCACCCTCGCTCTTTTCGGTTGCCGCTTCGTAAATCACCAGCAAATCCCCCGCCGGCTGGTCGGTCCAAAGTTTCTTTTCGCTTCGGTTGCGGTTGTGCACAATAATCGAATGAGCGGCATCTAGGATGTTTTGAGTAGAACGGTAGTTCTGCTCCAGTTTGATAATTTTTGCTTCGGGATAGTCTCGGTGGAAGTTGAGGATATTTTTGTAGTTGGCTCCTCGCCACGAGTAAATCGACTGCCAGTCATCTCCAACCACAAACAAGTTGCGGTACTTGTCAGCCAACAGTTTCACCAATTCATACTGGGCTGTGTTGGTGTCTTGATACTCGTCCACCAATATATAAGGAAACTGATTTTGGTATTTCTCTAAGATTTTCGGGTTCTGCCGGAAAAGCTCGACCATCTTCATAATGAGATCGTCAAAATCAAGCGATTGGTTCTCTCTTAAAATTTGCTGGTAAACGGGATAGACCCGAGCAACCAGTTGTTGAAAACTGCCCTGCGCCAATTCACGATATTGAACTTCTGTTAGCAGTTCATTTTTTGCGGAAGAGATATGCGCTCGTATTGCTTCGGGATGAGTTCTTTTGGTATCCAGCTCAAGTTTTTGCATTGCTCTCTTTACCGCAGTCAGCGAATCATCACTATCCAAAATTGTAAATTGCCGGCTGTACCCCAAATGTTCCGCTTCTATTCTAAGAAGTCTTGCGCAGAGCGAATGGAAGGTGCTGATAAAAAATTGTTTCTTTGTCTTGAGCTTCAAAAGCTTCATTACCCTCTCGCTCATTTCCCCTGCTGCCTTGTTGGTAAAAGTAATGGCCAAAATATTTGCCAATGGGACATCGTGATTTTGGTGTAAGTAAACTACTCGGTGAGTTAGTGCCTTGGTCTTGCCCGAGCCAGCTCCTGCCAACACTAAAACAGGGCCCTTCAATGCCTTCACCGCCTGCACCTGCTGGTCATTTAATCCCCTTAAGCTATCCGACATACTTTCATATTATATACACTTGACCCCGCTCAAGCCTGACAACTATTCTAAAGATGTGAGCATTGCGCACCTTTAGGAGATGGCGTCAGACCCTACAAGGTTGGAGACTCTTCTCTACCTGCTTACCCCATCTAGGGGAGGTTAACTTGGGGAGCCATCTCCCCTTTTCCAATCCCGAAACCCACCCCTGCTATACTATAAAGACTTGTCCCGTTAGAAATTTAGAGAACGGGCAGTCTAGGTAAGGGTAGAATATAGATATAGCTATACCAAGCATAAATTTCTAACGGGATGTCCGGTCACTCCAAATGGTCTACTATCAAGCGGAAAAAAGGTGCTCTAGACGCTAAAAAGGGCGCCGAATTTACCAAACTTGGTCGCCTAGTTGAGGTCGCCGCCAAGTCCGGCGCTGACCCAGCAATGAACTTTCGTTTGAAACTAGCAATCCAAAAAGCCAAATCAGCAAACATGCCTTCCGCTAATATTGATAAGGCTATCCGCAAAGGCGCTGGGCTCGACAAAGATAAAAGTAGTATTGAAGAAGTACTGTACGAAGGGATGGCTCCAGGCAATGTTGCGGTAATGATTCAAGCACTAACCAATAACAGAAATCGCACCGTGTCCGACTTGCGCAATATTTTTATAAAATTCGGAGGGAGTCTTGGTAACAGCGGTTCAGTTGCTTGGCAATTTGCCAATCGCGGGATTTTGATTGTTCCCAAAACCGATCCTGAAATTGAACTAAAAGCAATCGAAGCCGGGGCCGAAGATATCCAAGAGCAAGATGATGTTATGGAAATTTACACCAAACCAAACGAACTCAATCAAGTAAGACAAGCCTTAATAAATGCTGGGGTGACGATTCAGGAAGACAAGTTAGCATTGGTCCCTACCACCACAGCCAAAATTACTGACCCCAATACTGCCAGCAAGGTTATCCAATTAATGGATGCGCTGGAAGACAACGAAGATGTCACGGAGGTTTTTAGTAACTTCGAAATTGATGACACCGTCCTTAACTCTCTCTAGTTATGTCGTCTTCCCAAATTATTCTCGGACTCGACCCTGGGACTGCCAAAGTCGGCTACGGTGTTGTAGTTTCTAACGCTAATTCAGTCAAACACATTGCCCACGGTTGCATCACTACACCCAAAGAAGAATTAATGCCGACTCGCCTAAATCAAATCGCAAAAAAACTGCGGGAGATTCTGCGCGAATTCAAACCAGACCTTGTGGCAGTGGAAGAATTATTTTTTGCTCAAAATGTCACTACCGCAATCAGCGTAGCGCAGGCACGCGGCGTCCTTCTGCAGACCGTTGCCAATCTAAACATACCAGTGGAGCACTACACCCCCCTGCAGGTAAAGCAGGCGCTGACTGGTTACGGCAAGGCGGACAAGGTTCAAATCCAGAGGATGATAAAAATGATTCTGAATCTGGACGAAGTCCCCTCTCCAGATGATGCCGCGGACGCCCTCGCCGTCGCCATTACTTGTGCCAACTCGTCAAAACTGGCAAGTTTAAAGAGAGATTTATGATAGGAAACATTGCGGGGACCATTGCAGTAAAAGGGCTCGACTGGCTTCTCCTCCAGACTACTGGTGGTGTGGGATATAAAATATTTGCCACCCAAGCGGTTATCTCGGCTGCAATAATTGGCGAACAGTTAGAATTACTGACTCATTTAATAGTTCGGGAAGACCAGATGTCACTTTACGGTTTCGCGACTATGGAGGAGCTAAATTTCTTTTCCCAGCTCATCACCATTAGCGGTGTCGGGCCAAGACTGGCGTTGAGCATTCTAAACTCCGGTTCGGTGCAGGATTTGAAAACAGCCATTGTCAGCAACAATCTGGCAGTACTGACAATGATTAGCGGAATCGGTAAAAAGACTGCCGAACGGATTATGGTGGATTTGAAAAACCGCTTGGATGTTATTGGTACCAGCTACTCTCCGGACACCGAAGATCTTTTGTCCGCACTCACTGGGCTGGGGTATAATGCATATGAAGTGCGCCAAATTTTAACCAGCTTGCCGAAAGATTTGGGAACCACCGAAGCCAAGCTTAAATACGCACTTCAGCACCTAGGTAAAAAGTAAATTTATATTGGCCTAATCTTAATCTTATGAAAGGAAGTCACTTCCTGTTCGGCGAAATGGATATGTTCGATCAACTGCTCCTGTTGTTGGTCGGTGTCGTTATCTTGTTGGTGAACTTGGGGATGTTGTCAGTTAGCTGGTTGGCTTATTGGCCAATCGTACTGATTATCATTGCTCTGAAAGAGATGCTGCAAAATAAATAGTTCTGGATTTGAAAGGTAAAAAAGTTATTATTGGTTCAATCATTTTAGGCGGCCTAGCAATTATCTTGCTAGGCGCCTATTTGTGGATGTTTGCCCCTGCTAATTACAAGGGTTCGCAGTATTTGTTTACTGTGGAGAACGGCCAATCGATTTCTCAAGTTGTTTTCGCGCTTAGCGAACAGGGCTTTGTCCGATCAACATTAGGTGCTCGGATCGCCTTCAAGCTAAGTCAGGTTGGCGTCATCCAGTCCGGTACTTACAATGTTTCTCCCCGAATGGATGTTTGGCAAATTGCTTCGATTTTCAGTTCTGGCACCTCCGCCATTTCCAATGTCACCATTCCCGAAGGCTATACAGTTCAGCAAATAGCTGATTTGTTAAAGCGAAAAGGAGTTGCCGATGCGTCCGAATTTATCAGCGCTACAAAAACTTGGGCAAGTGATGATGCTTTTCTTCAGTCTCGTACAAAGAAGGATTCTTTGGAGGGTTATCTTTTCCCAGACACCTACCGCATCAACAAAGGGACGCCAGCAAAAGATATCATCAGCATGATGTTGAATAATTTTCAGCACCGCATCGCTCCTCTCCAAACCCAAATTGATAAAAGCGGATACACCCTAAATAAAATTATTATTCTTGCCTCGCTGGTGGAAGACGAAGCCCGCACCGAAACCAATCGCAAACTGGTTGCCCAAGTCTTACTCAATCGTTTAGCAAAACCGATGCGTCTGGATGTTGATGCGACTGTTCGCTACATCACCGGGAACTGGACGAATCCAATTACCAAAGCCGAACTCGCCAGCAACTCGCCGTATAATACTCGCAAATTTTCAGGGCTCCCGCCAACCGCTATTTGTAACCCCGGCTTGATGTCTATTGAGGCCGTCCTCTCCCCCACACTCACAGATGCGCTGTATTATTTGACCGACAAAGATGGCGTGATGCATTACGCAAAAACTCTAGACGAACACAACGCCAATAAAGCTAAATATTTGTAAGTGGTCCGTCCCCATCAATTTGTCTTAGTTGGCGGGCTCGGCTGTTTGCTCGGCATTGTAGTCGGTGGCCAATTATCACTTCCCCTTATTCCCGCCTGCATTGCGGGGATTTTGTTAATAGCGGTATTATTTTTTCACCCCCGACCAGCAGTTCAGGTTGTTAGTATTTTTATACTCATGCTTCTGCTGGGTTGGTGGCGTTCAGAAGCAATTTTTTCCAATCGTCCAAAAATTTCAGACTTGGATGGTCAAACTTTGGAGGCAGTTGGTCGGGTTGTAAGCGATCCTGCGGTGAGTGGTAATCAACAAACTCTCCAACTGCAAATCAAGTCCGTAGATGAACAACCCCGTCAATTCAAGGTTCTGCTGACCGCTTGGCATCTCCCCGCCTTTGAATACGGAGACCAACTTACTGGCAGTATAAAGTTTTCTCTACCCAAAAACTCTGACCAGTTTAACTACAGCAATTATCTAGCCAAAGACAATATTTACATCACCGCCAACCAAGCTGGCAATCTTCTTAGTACCCCGCCGGTTCATCAAACTCTTCTTGGTCAACTGTATCGGGCAAAACATTGGGTTGACGATTCTATTCATCGTTTTCTTCCAGAACCCCACAGCGGGTTGCTGGCTGGATTGTTGATTGGGGTTAAGAGCGATTTATCAGATTCCTTTAAGACGGCTCTGAAAAATTCTGGCACTTCGCACATCGTGGCGCTGTCTGGTTTTAATGTGACAATCATTATTACCTTCCTTTTGTTGCTGTTGCGCCGACTACCTCGCCGATTTGTTTGGATAGCCTCCGGCTTGTTGATTTTAATATTTGTAGTTATGACAGGTGCCGCCACTTCGGTAATACGAGCAGCAATTATGGGTTGGCTACTTTTGATGGCAAGTCTTTGGGGACGTCGCCGTAGTGCTACCAACGCAATTCTGTTGGCGGTTATGACAATGGTGATGCTCCATCCCCTGATTCTTTTTTATGATGTTGGTTTTCAATTGTCAGTCGGCGCTACGATGGGGCTCCTTTACTGTTCTCCACTATTCTTTTGGCGTCTCCGCTACATACCAAAATTTATCTCCGAGGCTTTTTCCGCCACAATGGGCGCAACGCTATTCACCCTACCGCTTATAGCACTTTATTTTGGCGGGGTATCTTGGGTGACTTTGGGAGCAAACCTATTAGTAGTTCCGTTAGTTCCTTACGTAATGCTGTTTGGTTTTGTTGGTCTAATTCTATTTTTAGTAATACCGGGGTTGCAGTGGCTTAGTCTTTTGGTTTGGCCATTGTCTGCTCTTTTATTTTCAATTATTAATTGGTTTGGAAATTTACCATCTGCTTTTATAGCTCTCCCCGCCCTGCCGGTTTGGGCGCCTATTCTTTATTATTTAATTCTAGGAATAATCATCATCTATGTCCGCAATCGTCGCTCATCTCTCCCGTCACTGGTTTAAGTGGCTTCTTTTGGTGGTTGCCTCTGCTGGGCTTTTGCTTACTTTGTTTGCGCACTTTCGCCCAGACAGGCTCACTCATATTTATTTTTTTGATGTCGGTCAGGGTGACGCAGAGCTAATCAAAACTGCCGACAACAGGACTATTTTGATTGACGGTGGACCAACCGATAAAGTAGCGAGCCTGCTTGATGATGTCATCCCGATGTGGAATCGGAAACTTGATGTAGTGCTACTCACCCATCCCCACTCCGATCACGCCACGGGGCTACTAAAAGTATTAGACCAATATCAAGTTGGTGAATTTTGGTACACCGGCACGGAATATAATTCAGAAACCTACCGCACTCTGCTCCAAGAAGTCACCGAACACAAAGTCCCTATTCGTTTAGCAAATCAAGGTGACAACCTATCATGGGGAGACGCTCATCTGCAGACAATTTTCCCACTGGTTGAAAAGCCAACCGCCAAAGATGCCAACTCCACATCAATCGTTTCAGTCTTCAAATACAAAAACTTTTCCGCCATTTTCACTGGAGATATTTTGACTAGTGATGAACCGCAATTTCTTTCAGCCGTACCGGATGTTGATGTAATAAAAGTTCCCCATCATGGAAGCAAGTATGCCTCCGGCGCAGACCTCATTAATACTGCTAAAGCCGAAGTTGGGGTCATTGAAGTAGGCGCCAAAAACTCATTTGGGCATCCTCACCCCGACACCCTGACTCGCTACCAAAACGCCAACACTGCTCTTTACCGCACCAACCAAGACGGTACGGTTGAAATTGTGACTGATGGGGAGCATTATAAGGTGCTTTAATATAAAGGTATGGATACTCCAAAAAACTTTATCAGGCAGACAGAGGACTTTATTTGCGAACACTGCGGAAAAGAAGTAAAAGGCACAGGCTACACCAACCACTGCCCCGAGTGTTTATGGAGTAAGCATATAGATAATCTCCCAGGAGATAGGCAGAACTCCTGTAGTGGCCTGATGGAGCCCATTGGCCTCGAACTTCAGGGTGATAAACAGCAAATTATCCATCGGTGCCAAAACTGCGGGATAATCAAAAAGAACAAAGTTGCTGACAACGATAACCGCGAAGCTATCCTAAAACTTCCCATTCAATGATTAGTCTCGTCGCTATCCCGTGGAAACTTTTACTCACCGCATTTAGCGCCGCTTTTCTGGTGACTCTAGTTGCCACACCATTGGTGGGATATATTGCTCGCAAATATAAAATTCTTGATTTGCCTTCCGCTCGCCGAATTCACACTTCTCCGATTCCCCGCCTCGGTGGTATCGCTCTTTTTCTGGGCTTCATCGTTGCCCTACTAATTGTTTTTGGTTTTGACCCACGCATTTATGGCGTGGCAATTTGCGGTACTCTCATTTTTCTACTGGGACTTTCGGATGACATCTACAATCTCAATCCCGTTTTCAAATTTACCGCCCAAATAGCAATCGCTTCCCTCGCCATATTCTTCGGCATCACCATCGGCAACATCACCAATCCGTTTGGCGGGACAATTCTTCTTTCTCCCCTGCTAGACATTGTTCTGACTATTATTTGGATGCTACTAATGATAAACACAGTTAATTTTTTGGACGGATTAGATGGATTAGCTTCCGGTGTCACCGCTATCGCCGCATTTGTTTTGGTGATTTTAAGTTTGTTCACTGTGGTCAACCAACCATCAACTGCCGCGCTTGCCGCGATTCTTTGTGGCACCGCATTGGGCTTCCTATATTACAACTGGCACCCCGCCAAAATATTTATGGGCGATTCGGGCAGTCACTTACTCGGATTTATGTTGGCGGCAATTTCAATTATTAGCGGTGGGAAAATTGCCACTGCCGTTCTGGCGCTAGGGCTTCCTATCTTAGATATGCTTTGGTCGGTCATCCGCCGAATGAAGCAAGGCAAATCTCCATTTGTAGCGGACAAGCTTCATCTACATCATTTGCTCTTGTCGGTCGGTTTGAGCCAGCGGACAGTAGTAATTATTTTTTATGTAGTCACAATCGGGTTTGGAACGATAGCTCTGCTCTCAAATACTTGGGCAAAACTGATTGGCCTGGCTGGATTAATTTTAGTGATGGCGGGAATTATCAGACTGGTACTGTATTTTCGCCCTCAACAGAGGTAATACTCTTGACAGAAAGGAGATTTTATTGTATGATGAAATAATAAGGACGCTTCAAAAACAAAACAAAAATCAAAATGAACAACCAACAGTTCGAGCGTCTGGTAGAAAACCTGCAAGACATTATGCGTTGTCCCCACTGCTCTGCAAGCTACGGCTTGCAGGATATTCACTATCTGGGGCAGCTTGATTCTATGACATTCCTCCACATGCGCTGTAGCTCCTGCCACACACCAGTTTTTGCTAGCGTAGCTTTGGCTAATGCCAATGGCGAGATTATCCCCTCTGACCTAACAGTGGACGACGTTGCTCTTACCGACATGGCTAACCCCCAGATGGAAGACGACCTAATGGATCTAGGCTTCGAACGCAAAGGTCTGGACAGTTCTGCCGACGAGCCGGTTCAGGTTCCTATTGAAGATATTTCAGCCGAAAGCATCCTCCACTCGCTCTCTCCAGTCGCCTATGACGATGTTTTAGATATGCATCAGTATCTAAACAGCTGTTCTGGCGACTTTGATACCATTTTCACCAAGTAATAACCCTAAATCACCTAAAGCATAAAACCCTTTGACTTCAAGGGGTTTTTTGGTTAGTCTAGGGTTTGTTATGGGTACAGCTGAATATAACCTCGATCTGGAAACTCGGGACGCGAACTCAAAAGCCGATGTCCTCCGCCACCAAGGCAAAATGCCTTTGGCGCTTTATGGTAAAGGTATCGACCCAGTTCTCTTGGCCGGCAACGCTCACATTATAAGCAAGACGCTGAAGGCTGCCGGTGAGAGCTCGTTGGTGAATGTAAAGATCGACGGCAAGGACAGCAGAGTTGTTTTGTTCAAAGAGCCGCAGTACCACCCCACCACAGGCGATGTTTTGCATATCGATCTCTACCAAGTGAACTTGAAAGAAAAAATTCGCGCCGAAGTGCCACTTACATTTATCGGCGAGGCTCCAGCCGTGGAGGCGGTGGAAGGCGTACTAATTACTAATAGAGACAAAGTTGAAGTTGAATGTTTGCCGAACGACTTGCCTCACGCGATTGAAGTTGATTTGTCTACTCTTGCCAATATTGATGATGAAATTAAAATTAAAGATCTCAAATTGCCGACTGGCGTAGAAATTTTAGATGAACAAGAAGAATCAATCGTTATTGTTGCTCAAAAACGCGAAGAAGAAGTAGTTGAAGCGCCGGTTAGCGAAGAAGAAGCAGTCGCACAGGTGGAAGTTACTTCAGAAAAAGGCGAAGAGGGAGCTACTCCCCCGCCCGCCGAGTAATCCCACAATTCAAATTTGATATTAAAATCATCCGCGAACAAATCGCGGATGATTTTTTGATAAAACTATTGCTAAGTTATAAAAAGTTGTAAAATAAAACTAGTTTTGTATTGTTTTTGATAAACGCGTGAACTATAATTCAACTAACAAGTGTTGAGTGCTCACAAAGCATCAAACAATTTGTTAGAACGTTGTTATATTAGTGTAAGTATGGGGGGTTCTCATGCCAGTTCGCAAAAGAAGGAAAGCTGCTAAACCAGCTGCCAAGAAGAAAGTGACCCGTCGTCGCAAGAAGGCTGTCAAAAAGACAGTCAAGAAAGTGACCCGTCGTCGCAAGACCGCCAAGAAAGCGGTCAAGAAAGTGACCCGTCGCAGAAAGACTGCGCGTCGCAAAAAATAATTGCAGCTAATGCAAATTAAAAGACACTTCCTGGGGGGAGTGTCTTTTATATTACTTGAGGAAACTGCGTAGTTCTTTGGCTAGTTGATCTGCCTCCGATTTTTTCGTTCGGTAGCCCATTGTGATTCGAAGGCTCGATCGAGCTCGTCCCTCTCCCGCCCCCATTGCCTGCAGCACATACGACGGTTCAAGATTACCCGCCGCGCATGCGGAAGTAGCAGAAACCATTATCCCTTTTCTATCAAAACCAATTACCAGTTCATCACTAGTTCTGCCCGCAACGCTAAAGTTTACATTGTTGGCGAGTCTTTCTGTTAGAGAGCCGTTGATCGTAACATTCGGGAGCCTACTCAATACAGCAAATAAAGATTTTTGGAATTGCTTCAGTCGTTTAGCTTCTTTTATTTTTTGGGATTGAGCGGATTCCAGTGCTTGCGCTGTTCCCACAATTCCCATCGTGTTCAATGTGCCGGAACGCAATCCCCGCTCATGCCCACCACCGTGAATAATTGGCGTTAGAGTTACACCGGTTCGCACATACAATAATCCAACACCCTTTGGTCCCCCCAATTTGTGTCCGGAAAGCGTCAACATATCGGTATGCAGAATTTGCGTATCCAATGGGAGCAAACATCCGCCCTGCACCGCGTCGGTATGGAAATAGACTCGGCGTTTACGAGTTTTGTTCAGTTTTTTTACCAATAAACCAATTTCTCGAATCGGCTGAATTGTCCCCACTTCGTTATTGGCATACATTACCGATACCAAAAAAGTTTTCGGGGTAATCGCGTGTTCAATTTCTTTGATTTCAACAATTCCGTCCGAGTTTGGTTTTACATAAGTAACTTTGATCCCAGTTTTTTCTAAACTTCGGCAAGTCTCTAAAATTGCCTTGTGTTCAATTGCGGTTGTAACAATATGCCCGTCCGGATAATCCCCCGCGAGCCCTTTGATTGCCAAATTGTCTGCCTCTGTGCCGGAGGCAGTAAAAATAATTTCTAATGGGCTGCAGTTGAGCCGTTTGGCGATTTTTCTCCGCGCCTCATCCACGGCTCCTGCCGCTTTTCGTCCAAATGTATGAATACTAGAAGCATTCCCAAAGTCACCTTCGGCATACGGCGCCATTGCCCGAATCACTTCGGGTCGCATTGGCGAGGTGGCTGCGTAGTCCAAATAAATCTTAGCCATAACTAGAGAGTAGCATTTTTAGCCCCCAGAGCCAAGAAAACCCTTGCGCTAATCTGTTTTTCGTTATAAGTTAGTGGCAAGTGTCTGAACCTTATTATTGTTGGAGGATGGAATGAATGCGTCGACGATCGTCTCCTCCAAGGAGGAGTATTGGGCGAAGGTAAGACAGATGTCGGACCAAGTTGATCCAGCCTATATCGAATCAATCGAAGGTATGCCAATCAGAAAAGTGATTTCTGATATCGGCAAAGAAATGAGGGAAGAATTTTTCCCCATAATGGCTGCCCTCATCTGTGTAACGGAACCAATGTCTAGTAAAAGACATTTTCTCCAGTTTATTGGAGACCTAATGTTTCTGTCGGACCCTAAAGTCGATCACCGTAACTGGAGCAAAGCATTAACGCTGGTGTTTGAAAACCTAGCTTGTAATGCCCCCCAATGTTCTATCGACTTCCCAAGCCTTCTTGCTTGGGGAATGCGCTGGCACGCTATGGCTGAAGCAGCGCGTTACTGGGTGTAAGTGCAATGATTTCAATACCCATCCGCAATAAAAAATGCCTCGGTTCACCGAGGCATTTTGCGTATATACATTCGAAGCGCTTAATTGTGTTTAGCGTCTTCGGGACCGATATGCCCATGGTAAATTTGAATTTCTGGGATCCCCAGATACTTCATCATTCGTATAAATAAAGGATTCCCAATTTTATCTCCTTTATCTCCAGCATCTCTCACGCAAAGCCTTTTGATATATATCTGTAAAGGTTGAGCAAACACTTCTCTAGTTTGTACCGGGTCCTCTATTCCCCCAATTTCTAAAGCGGCAAAGTATCTATTGGCAAAGTCTACGAAATAGGCTTTTGTCTCGACGGAAAGTCTATTCAGGTCTACTTCTAGTGTCGATTGCTCATCTTCTGGGACATATTGTGTTAACTCTGCTAACTGGCTAGCAGTCGTTGAGATATTCTCTGTAAAATCCTCGGGAATAGAGATAGGAAACTCAAGTTTGCTCCCACTCTTTTCTTGGCTTGTGGGTACCACAAGTTTGGCAGCAGCTTCTTTAGCCGATACATTTTGCTTCTGTTTGGTTCTGGGCAAACCCCCCTCTTTCATTGGCGATGGCACCTGGTCAGGGGTTTGTTCTCTTTTATTTTCTTCGAATGAGTTTCCGAATTGTTTCATTTTGTATTTATTTTACCTTTCGTTTCATTATACCATAAAATAACTTTTCTGTCAATCTGATATCATAGTCTTATGACAATAACGCATCTGGAATTAAGAAAAAAGTTCATCCAATTTTTTGAAGAGCACCAACATAAGCTGGTGTCTTCCGCTTCCCTACTCCCCAAAGATGATCCGTCTGTTCTGCTGACTACCGCTGGGATGCAGCAGTTCAAACCGTATTTTGTTGGGACAAAAGACCCGATGAAGGATTTTGGGTCGATCAATCTGGTGAATGTTCAGAAATGTTTTCGTACAGCGGATATAGATGAAGTCGGTGACGACACTCACCTTACCTTTTTCGAGATGCTCGGACATTTCTCCTTCGGCGGATATTTTAAAAAGGAAGCGTTGGAACTGGGATGGGAATTTTTGACCAGTCCAAAATGGCTGGGCATTGATAAACCCCGCATTTATGCGAGCTACTACAACGGCGACCGCAAAGGAACAACCCCAGACGATGAATCAAAAGCAATTTTAGAAACGCTAGCCGGTCTAACCAAAATTATTTCTCAAGGTGCCAAAGATAACTTCTGGGGGCCGACCGGCAGCGAAGGCCCTTGCGGACCAAATGTTGAATTTTATGTTGACGGCGTCGAAGTATGGAACGCGGTGTTCAACGAATTCTACTGCAACCCAGACGGGGCTCTGGCTCCCCTTCCCATCAAGGGTGTCGACATGGGTAGTGGTTTCGAAAGAGTTTTAGTAGCGGCGAATAGTTTAAATAATTTATTTGAGACCGATTTGTTCTTGTCTCTGATGGATAAACTTGGAGCGTTGCCAGCTCGTTCTGGGAGAATTGTCGCCGACCATATTCGTGGGACGGTTTTTCTATTAGCCGATCATGTCCTGCCTTCTAATAAAGAAGAAGGTTATATCCTCCGCCGTATTCTCCGCCGCAGCTTACTGCATATTCGTGACAAAGGTGTGATATTGGAAGATTTGATCGATACCGTAATTAGTATTTTCAAATCAATTTATCCGGATTTAGTGAAAGAACAAGCGTTCATCAAGCAAATTGCTCGAGAGGAAGCGGACAAATTTAGCCGGACCATCGATGTCGGTGAAAAAGAACTGGCTAAAATCCTCAACACTGGCGTAAACAAAATTTCAGGCAAAGAAGCTTTCCGTCTGTTTGCTTCTTATGGCTTGCCGATTGATTTCATCAAAGAAAAAGTGAGCGTTGATGAAGCAGAGTTTGAAACAGAGTTCTCTCGTCATCAGGAAGTGTCTCGTGCAGGAGTAGAAAATAAATTTGGTGGGCATGGTTTGTCCGCGGGTGCGGTAGTGAGCGAAGAAGATAAACAAAAAATTACTCGTCTGCACACAGTCTCCCATTTACTGCACGAAGCGTTGCGGGAAACCTTGGGCGAACAAGTTCATCAAGCGGGTTCGGACATCAATCCCGAGCGAGCGAGATTTGACTTCTCTTTTCCCCGCAAACTAACCCCAGAAGAAGTCAGCAAAATTGAAAACAGTGTCAATCAATTTATCCAAAATGGATTTACGGTCGATAAACAAATCCTCCCCTTCAATCAAGCTGTTATGACGGGGGCAATAGCATTCTTCAAAGAAAAATATCCCGAGATGGTTGATGTGTACACAATCACCGCTGACGACGGAAAAGTTATTAGTCGGGAACTCTGCAGCGGGCCGCATATCAAATCAAGTAAAGAGCTCGGACATTTCCGCATTACCAAAGAAGAAAGTAGCAGCGCCGGTGTTCGCCGAATTAAAGCTATTTTAGAGTAAACTAAAAGTGTTTATGGGGCCCCCGAAATGTTCCAGCGAAGCGAACATTTTGGGGAGAGGAGAAATCCTTGAGCCCCAAAAGACGAGAAGTGAATGCGACTCGTCGTTAACGCGAAAGGATTTGGACGATGGTGTGGGGGCGTAAAACAAATTCGGGACCCCAGAGACAGCTTATTCTGGATTTGGGAACAGGGACAGTCAAGGCTGTTATTATTTTTGTTGAAGATAACGAACTTCATATTGCAGGCCGGGCTTATGTGAAGTATCCACCCAAAAGCGTACAGGGCGGGGTGATTGTAGATTTGGACGCGGTAGCAGGTGCTTGTCGAGAAGCGATTACACTGGCCGCCGCTCAAGCTGACTATCAGCCTCAATCCGTTATTTTTGGCGTGGGTGGTCAACTAGTAGAAAGCGTTACCACCACTGTTCACTACGACCGTGCTCACCCCGAACAATCACTAGACGCTTCCGAGCTAAAAAACATTATTTACAAAGTTCAGCAACGCTCTAGTGAGCGGCTGAAGGGAGTGCTAAGGGAAAAGTTTGCTGATGCTCATCCCAATGTGGAGCTAATCCACGCGGCAGTCGTAGACATGCAATTTGATGGTTATACGCTGAATAACCCGATTGGTTTTCAGGGGAAACGACTGACCCTTACTATATTCAATGCCTACATCCCGCTTATTTATGCCAGTATGTTGCAAGGGCTCGCTCGGCAACTCAATCTTCAGCTTGTGAGTATTGCAGCTGAACCCTACGGCATCTCCAAGTTATTAGCCAAGTCCGACAATCTCCGCGATTACAGCGGTGTGTTTGTAGATGTGGGTTTCACTTCCACGGATGTTGTAGTGGTGCGCGCGGGCAATGTTGAAGGAATGCAAAGTTTTTCTCTCGGAGGACAATTGTTTACTCATAGCATTCAAAAAGGGCTGAAGACTACTCCCGATCGGGCGGAAAAAATTAAACTTGAACATGGGTCAGGCAAACTGAATAAACGGTCGGCTGATAAAATTAGCGAAATGATTATGCCGGATGCCCGCGTTTGGCTTTCGGGCATCGAACTTGCTCTAAAAGAATTTTCCGATCTCAAAACCTTGCCATCTAGAATTTATCTCACCGGAGGCAGTGCGCCTTTGCCGGAACTTCGTCGGGTTTTGTTGACTAAAGACTGGGCGCAAAACTTAGCCTTCACCAATAAACCCTATCCCGAAGTCATTCCCGCCGATGATATCGACAATGTCATTGATGAAGTCGGGCTCGATTGGAGTCCAGCAGACTTACCTACTTTGGGGCTAGCTAAATTACTGCTCGATCTAAACCCACCGGAGGACATGGTAACTGAAATGTTGCAAAACATTGTTCGGTCAATGAAAGGACTAGGATGACAGAACCAATTATCTATTTAGAAGTCGCGGACAATCTGAATGAGGTCCTAACAAAAATAAATCGCATCAAAGCGACCGACTTTATCTTAGCGATTCCAGTCGGATCAGCACTGATGCATAGCGCCCTTAATTTGAAAATCCTCAAACGGTATTTGGATGAAACCAATCGAAGTGCGCGTATAAGCGTTACCGACAAAGTCGGTAGCACTCTGGCTGAACTGGCTGGCTTTGAACTAACTGCAATTGCTGCGCCCGAAGATACTGCCACAGTAGAGTCCGACTTGCCGGAAATTTCAGTAGGAGAAAACATCGAAATGATGACCGATGATGAAGCCGAGGAAGAACCTTTGCCCGATCTAAACCCCTCCCCTTCCTATTCTGCTCGCAGACTATCCGCGCCCGGCCTTGGTTCATTTATCCGATCAACCAGCGCTACCAAACTACAATTGCGATTTTCTCGCCAACATCAAATTACCTTAGGGCTGGTGTTGCTAGGATTGGTGGTGCTTGTTAGCGTTGGGTACTTTATTATTCCCCGCGCCACGGCAACCCTAGAAGTTCAGTCAGAAGAATTCAAAAAGCAACTTAGCCTGGTGCTAGCCGACGAACAAGATTTGCAAGCGGCCGGGCCGAACATCCTTACCGGTCGGTTCCTCGAAATCACTCGTGAAAGCGTTTCAACCTTTTCTGCTACCGGCGAAAAGAATGATGGGAACAAGGCGGAAGGCAAAATTACTATCTTTAACCACACAGGGAGTATTGAGGGGCTGCTAGCCAACACCCGATTCCAAGCCACCAATGGCTTAGTCTTTCGTCTGAAAAGCGAAATTCTAGTTCCGCCAGCCCGCAACAAAACTCCCGGTCGGGCAACCGTTGACGCTACTGCCGATGAGGGAGGCACCAAATACAATGTTGCTTCCGGGCTCAAACTTTCTATCCCCGGCCTAAACGCTACCGCGCAAGCACTGGTCTATGGTGAAACAGCTAACACTTTTTCTGGCGGCACCGATATTATTACTAAAGTAGTGTCGCAGGAAGATATTGATAAAGCGAAAGAAGCAGCCGCCAAAAATGTATTTGTTGAAGCCGAAGCCGAGCTCCAAAAACAACTGAAACGGAACGAAGAATTAGTTCCAGCTTTTATCCAGAATGATGTCATTGATTCAATGCCCAATGTAAGCGCAGGTGCCACTAATGCACAATTTGAAATTCGAGTGCAATCGCGAAGTTGGACAATTGCAATTATCAAAAATAAACTTCAGGAAGCGATCGCCAATGCCGCTGCTTTTGAAGTGCCGGAAGGAAAACAAATTACCAAGCAGACTGTAGATACCGCCAAAGTCGATGTAGTGGAAGGAAACTTCCTGACCCACCGGGTTAACCTGTCGATAACGCTAAATGGCAGGATCGGCCCAAGCCTAGAATTGAAAGATATTACTAACCACTTGGTCAACCAACCATTAGCCGCTGGCAAAAATTATCTTCAAAGCCTGACCAATGTCGCCTCCAGCGAAATTGTTATCTGGCCGCGGTTTATTTCTCGGATCCCACTTCTTTCTAGCAATATAAAACTAAATGTTGTCTATCTCGGCGAGTGATTGACTTTCGCTCGCGGGTCAGCTTAACTGAACTAATGATAGATCCAACTATCGTTTTAGGTTTGGATATTGGGGACCGCCACATTGGTACAGCAATCGGCAACACGATTACCCGCACTGCTACTCCCCTGTCCGACTTACCCAATAATCATTCGTTGGTTGAACAATTGCTATTGCTGCAGCAGCAATATAATTTTTCTAAAATCGTTATTGGTCTGCCGATTACTGTCACTGGCCAGCATGGTACTCAAGCGCACAAAGTAAAAGAATTAGTAGAAACGCTACGCGACGCAATAGCAACAGAAATTATTTTAGAAGATGAGCGATTTACCACCCAATCGGCGGCCAAATATTTGCAAAAACACCCAGAAAGTACGGCCAGTATTGATGCTATTTCTGCCCAGTTTATTTTGGAGGGGTGGCTGGGGAAAATCTAGGCCCAAAAAAAGTATTTGACAGATTGGGCGTGGCTTTCTACAATGGGGTCGATATTGGTTTTGACCCATCGGGAGGTGGAATGAATAAGTCGCAATTAATCGAACTGATTGCCAGCAAGGCTAATTTGTCCAAGAAGTCAGCTACTCGCGCTGTAGACCTTTTCGTCGACAGCATCAAGGACAATTTGGTCAAAGGCAAGAAGGTCACCATCACCGGTTTCGGGACTTTTTCCGTGAGCTCTAGGGCTTCACGCAATGGGGTCAACCCGCAGACTGGTAAGGCTATCAAAATCCCAGCTAGCAAAGTCCCCCGCTTCAAGGCAGGTAAGGACCTACGCAAGCTGATTGGCTAAATCTAGGAATTTTTGAATAAAGCGAAACTCTTGCCTGTAGAGGCAAGAGTTTTATGTTGTGCAATGTGTTTGGTATTCTAATGGGGGTTCCTGCAAGAATCCAACGAAGTGCGGGTGTCGTATAACGGTTATTATTCCAGTTTTCCAAACTGGCGACGGGGGTTCGACTCCCCCTACCCGCTCCAACGCGAAATCGGGCTTGCCCCGATTTTTGCGTTGGAGAATGTAGTGCGCAGTCGCATTCTGCCGAAGGCATGGGTTCGTGCGTGAGACTGCTCTATAAATTTGTTGGGTTTACCCTAATGCGGCGAACGGCGGGGCCCCATAGCAATGGGGATACATTTCCCCCTACCCGCTCCAGAATCAAATTTGTGTGGATAACACTCCCAGAGCCAGTATTCCTACCCTTGACGGAGTGAGGTTTTTATGATATAATCAAATAATAGTTAAAACCTTCGGGGGCCACTTCCTTGAAGTAAAAATGAAAACCAACACAAAAACTATCTTTAACAAATTAAAAAGTACCCTAGTCCAGTCGGGCTATCGGGTGATATTGGTAAATAAACTTCTCCCCAAAAAAAGCCAAGCTCGGTCTCGAGGGGCGAAAGGGTACATCGTTCCGGATGAATTGAAAATCTACATTAATAAGGCTATTGGCATCAACGACCGCGTTATCACCCTGATTCATGAGCTCCTGCATGAGCTCTATCCCCAGTGGACGGAAAGAAGGGTTGAGAGAGAATGTAAAAGTATCTTCCGTGGGCTAAAAGTTTCGCAACTAGGTTTTCTCCAGTTTTTTGTAATGACCAAAGCTGAAATGCAATCCGCATTGAAGCAACTGGAAACTCACTCCCCCATTTGCTAACATATCCAAATAGTTGCCAACCTACTTTTCCGCTTCACGGCGGAATTTTTATTGAAATTGCTGTGCTAGACTGATAATGTATTTGCGTATGTCTTAGCCCCCGTAGCTCAGTGGATTAGAGCGTTGGATTCCGGTTCCAAAGGCCACAGGTTCAAATCCTGTCGGGGGTACCATGAAGTATGTTAAATTTGAGGGCATTGTAGTGAGGTCAAGAAGTAGGTAAACTACATCGGAAATTAATAAGTTGTCTTTAGTGGGGTGAGCGTAGCTCAGTGGTAGAGCTCCTGGTTGTGGTCCAGGCGGTCGCGCGTTCGATCCGCGTCGCTCACCCCACTGCAGACAACATTGATAAGTTGATATAATTTGCCCCGGTAGCTCAGTGGATTAGAGCGACTGCCTTCTAAGCAGTAGGTCGCAGGTCCGATCCCTGCCCGGGGCGCCAGTTGGAACGAGAATCGTCGCAGACGATTTGCAGACCAGCTAGATTCGGGATCGGGATTAGTTTGAAAACCCAAACACAAAATCACAAACCAAGGAGCGAAGCGACTGTTTGTGATTTTGAAAGGAGGAATGACGAGGCTAAAAGCAACCCTGAGCTTGTCGAAGGTGTTAGCGTAAGGTCGAGTCCATTCTGACGAGGGTGCATAGCTCAATGGTAGAGCAGCTGCCTCTTAAGCAGTTGGTTGGAGGTCCGAATCCTCCTGCGCCCACCAGAACTTAACATTCAGAGAATTCCTCGCGATTGTTCAAACTTGTTATTTTAGGTTTGAGCAAAAAATCCGAATTCACAAACCAAGCCGTAGGCTGTTTGTGAATTCGAGAGGAGCAACGTGAAGCTTCAATAGGTCAGCGAACTTGCCGAGCTGACCGTCAGAGCGACACTGTTGCGACGAGGCCCCATCGTCTATCGGTTAGGACGTCAGATTTTCAATCTGAAAAGACGGGTTCGACTCCCGTTGGGGCTACCAGCGAAAAACTCCGATTCATCGGAGTTTTTTGGTGGTCAACCAAGAGTCGAACCCTGCGAAGCATGGGTTCGTGCGTGAGACCGCTCTATAAATTTGTTGGGTTTACCCTAATGCGGCGAACGGCGGGGCCCCATAGCAATGGGGAAACATGTCCCGTCGGGCTACCAACGAAAAATCACTATTGACACCCCCTAGGGGTATCTATAAACTCGGCATTGTATGTAAAAAGTAATTTGCACACGGCTGAACTTTTTGGCGTGTGCTCGAGGGTCGAGACAACTAGTTAAATATCTAATCAAAAAGAACAAACTTATGGATGAAGATTTGAATCCAATTACTGCCGACCAGAAGCCTATGGGTAACCCTGGCGACAGTGACTATACCGACAACACTTCCGCTCCAACCATTCACGATGATGCCGAAGAAACAATTGGTGAGGAAGAAGACACCGCTGTGCCAATTTCAAAGGTCATTGGCGAAGAAGGAGAGGGAGACAATATTATCGCGTCCTCCAACCTTGTAGATGAAGAAGAGGATGAAGAAGAAGAATTTTAGTCTCAAGACTTAAACCAACTATTAGCCAAAACCCCGCCAGTCGGCGGGGTTTTGCGATCCTGCTATAATGGCTTCATATGAATAGCTACGACATAATCGTTGTCGGCGCTGGCGCCGCAGGTCTGACTGCCGCGCTTTATGCCGGTCGCCGTAAATTATCAGCACTGGTCATTGGCAAAGAAATTGGCGGGCAAGCCAGTACCACATTGAGCATAGAAAATTATCCGGGTGTAGATTCAATCACCGGACCAGAGTTGATGAACCAATTTACCGCACAAGCGAAAAAATTTGGCGCTCAAATTGTTGCCGATGAAATTACTTCAGTCACCAAAACCGCCGAAGGGTTTTCTGTCCAAACTCCCAGTAATACTTACCAAGCCAAAGCGATCATTTTGGCGTTCGGCAGTGAGCACCGTCATTTGGATGTGCCAGGAGAAAAAGAATTTTTGAATAAAGGTGTAGTTTACTGCGCCACTTGTGATGCCCCGTTCTTTGAGGGAAAGCCAGTAGCAGTAATTGGTGGGGGCAACGGAGCAATGTATTCCACAACCGTACTAATACCGGTTGCCAATAAAATTTATTTGGTTCATCGTGGTGATAAGTTCTCTGCCGAGCCGATGCTTGTCGAGAAGGTAAAACAAAGTCCGAAAGTTGAGATAGTCATGAACGCTACGGTCAAGGAGATTGTCGGTGATAAATTTGTCGAGGGAATTACTATTGATACTCCCGAGGGAGAAAAGAAACTACCGGTCGAGGGCATATTCATCGCCATCGGCCATACAGTTAAATCAGAATTTCTTAAGGGGCTGGTAAACCTTAGCCCGACAGGTGAAATTGTTGCTGACCAATTCGGCAAAACATCCTGCGCAGGCATTTTTGCCGCTGGCGACGCCACCACAGTTCCTTATAAGCAAATGATTATCGCCGCCGGCGAAGGAGCAAAGGCGGCATTGTCAGCCTACGACTATATTCAAGCCAAACTCTAAACCATGAACCAACTCGCCAAATATACTGTGTTCTCCTCCCCCACTTGCCACTACTGCCATGCTTTGATGGACTGGCTAACTCAACGCAACATTAGTTTTGAGGAACGCGATATCATGAGTGATTTGGATGCTCGCCGGACCATGGTTGAAAAAAGCCAGCAGATGCATGTTCCGGTAAGTATTATTGAATTACAAAATGGCGCTGGTCAGAAACTAGAACGAGTGGTAGTGGGGTTTGACCAAACGCAAATAGAAAAAATACTAGGCGTTTAGGTCTAGATTTTCTTTGGTGACCGTTTTGCGGATATCGGCATAGGGGAATCCTTTGCGGGCTAAGTAGCTCGCAATTTTTTCATATCGTTCTCGCCACGACAAGTCTTCCTTTAGGCTCCGATTTTTAATAAGAGCCAGCTTCAGTGCCGCGTCCGCGTCAGACTCAACTTGATCCAAAGCTTGCTTGGTAACATTATCCGCTATCCCCTTCTGCCTTAGCTTCAACGCAATTTCCTTTTTGCTTTTCGTCCCGCGCCGAATCAAATCACCAACCAACCGTTCCGCGAATCTTTCGTCATTGAGCAAATCGGCATCCTCCAGCTTTTTCATTATTGATTCAACCAGCTCCGGCTCAAATTTGCGTTTCAACTTCATTCGCATATCCCGAACTGACTTCGGGCTGACCTGCAAGCTGCGCAGTGCCCACTCCCATGCACTATTTTCGCTTTGAGTAGTTTCGAGTCTATCGATTAATTGGGGGTTGAGGGTCAGCCCGGACTTCAGTCCCAACTTCAAAGCCACCAGCCGGTCTAACCCGCGATAAAATTTACCATCCACATACAGGTTGACCCGCTCGGGGTTGCGCGCCTGGACGCTGATTTTGGTGATTTCCATACCGTTTTTATTGTATCCTCAAACCCCTTATAATAAAGGCTGTGCTGACCTACCATGCCTAAAGACAAGTTCTACCTCACCACCTCACTCGTCTATACCAACGCCAAGCCTCATATTGGCTTCGCTTTGGAGTTGGCACAGGCAGATGCCATTGCCCGCTGGCAGAGACTTCAGGGGCGTGATGTCTATTTTCTGACTGGCACAGACGAACACGGCGTCAAAATCTATCAGAAGGCACAGGAAGAGGGCAAGGAGCCCCAGCAGTTCGTAGATGAGATAACGGGAAGCGTCAAAGATCTTGCTCACCGCCTCAACATTTCTTACACCGATTTTATTCGTACAACTGACGAAAAGCGTCACTGGCCGGCGGCTCAAGCTTTGTGGGAAAAATTATCAGCCAACGGTGATATCGAAAAAGGTCACTACAAAGGGTACTACTCCGTCAACGACGAATCCTACATTACCAAGACCGATTACGAGTCAGGCGCGTACGCCGACAAAAAAGTAATCGAGCTGGAAGAAGACAATTATCTTTTTAAGCTTGGTAAATATACTGAAGGCCTAAAAAAGGCAGTTGGCAAAAGTCTGGTAATTGTTCCCGAACATCGCGCCAAAGAAACCCTCAACTTTATTGATGCCGGTCTTACCGACATCAGCTTTTCTCGCCCCAAAGACAAAATGCCGTGGGGCATTCCGGTGCCAAGCGACGACTCGCAAGTAATGTATGTATGGTGTGACGCCCTAACCAATTACATTAGCGCGTTGGGATATCCAGACGATAAGTACAAAAAATACTGGCCTGCCGATCTCCATATTATTGGCAAAGATATCCTAAAATTTCACACTATCTATTGGCCGGCAATGCTGCTTGGTGCGGGGATCGATTTACCCAAAAAAATTCTGGTGCACGGCCACATTCTTTCTGGTGGGCAAAAAATGAGCAAGTCGGTGGGTAACGTAATTGACCCAATTGAACTCATCGACAAATGGGGAGCCGACGCGGTGCGGTATTACCTACTGGGGGAAATCCCCACCGATGATGATGGTGATTATTCGTCCTCTCGATTTGTTGAATCGTACAATTCTGCGCTAGCCAATGATCTTGGCAATCTGTTGAGCCGAGTTCTGAAATTGGCGTCAACTATTACTAGTAATCAAGTGCCGAAAATCTTTGAAGATGAGGTCGTAACGAAAAAAATTTGGGGACACTACAGAAGATTTTGGGACAGTCTAGATCTCCAGCAGTGTATATACGAAATCTGGCTGTACATTAGCGGACTCAATGGCTATGTTGATTGTCGGAAACCGTGGGTAACGATTAAAACCGATGCTGTTCAGGCGGAAAACGCCATCTACAATCTTCTGGAAGGGTTACGTCATATTAGTATTATGCTTTATCCCTTCCTGCCCGAAACTTCTGATCGAATTAGAAAGCAACTCGGCCTCGGCCCAATTGATCCCGACAATTTCGATTTTGAAAAAGAAATTCAATGGGGCGGATTGCCGGAAGGACACAAGCTAGGACAGTCCGAAATCCTTTTTCCCAAACAGGAGGATAAATAATGCCAGTTGTGCTCTTGCCACTGATAGGGGTCGTTACTGACGCTATTTATCTAACTATTACCAAAGCCTTTTTACGACGCTTTGGTCGGTTTAGCAGTCGCGAGTTCAACTGGTTCATGTTCGCGTCCATCGTTGTAATACTGGCTGTGCTGATGCCGTTCATTGGTGAATTGCCGGTTTGGTCAGAAGTTGTGCGCACCGCGCCATGGCTTCTGGGAGCAGTAATTTTAGCCTGTCTTCACAACACTTTGTTTTATTGGGGGTTGGAACGCGAAAAAATCTCCGAGATTGAACCATTTCTGTTGTTCGGTCCTTTGGCGGGTATTCTGATTGCAGGAATTTTTTACCCCAGCGAGCGGTTTATACAAGTTTATATCGCCATAGCAATCGCTAGTGTAGTTCTTCTGTGGAGTCATTACAGACGCCATCAAGTTGCCCTAAGCGATGGATTACTTGCGATATTAGCCTATATAGTTCTTAGCGGTCTAGAGTTAGTCTTCTTGAAGCGTTTACTGGGAGTTTGGGACCCGCTAACTCTCTACTTTGTCCGATGTGTGTTTATACTGATTATTCTGGCTATTGTAATTAAACCGCGTCTTTCCGTTATCAAACCACATCATTTGAAATGGTTCGGCGCGATCGGAGGCTTAATAGTGGTTTCGGTATGGGCAACTTATTCCGCCTTCAAATTGCGGGGGCTGTCAGAGACCTTATTTGTCTTTACTCTCTCCCCTATTCTGGTTTATTGGCTCTCGGCAGTTTTTCTAAAAGAAAAATTGCATTCAAAAACCATCATTGCAAGTACGATAATCATCGGCTTGGTAGTTTGGATTACCCTGCTAAAATAAAGAGCTATGGATATTATCGATACCCACGCCCACCTCAACTTCTCCCAATTCCATCCCGACCTTGAGGTGGTAATTGACCGAGCATGGGACGAAGGGCTAACAACGATTATCAATGTCGGTACCGACCTCGCTACCTCAAATGAGTCAATCAATTTAGCATCCCGTTACACTAATATATACGCTACGGCTGGTCTGCACCCTCACTACGCTGACCGATGGGAACAAGAACTAGGCGGACTCAAACAGCTTGCTCGCCAACCCAAGGTTGTGGCTATCGGCGAAATTGGTCTGGACTACTTTCGCAATCTTTCTGCTCACGATCAGCAAGTTGCCGCCTTCACCGCCCAGCTAGATTTGGCTCTGCAAGTCGGTAAACCAGTGATCTTACACTGCCGAGATGCCTACACCGAAATGTTGGCGCTACTCGAAAGCGAATACATCCCGCGTCTTGGGGGTCGCATCCCCGGTGTCATTCATTCTTTTGCTGCCGGCCCTGCCTACGCCCAGCAATTCCTGAAGCTTGGTTTTTTCATCGGAATAAATAATTTAGTAACTTATCCCCAAAACGCTTCTCTGGTAGAAGCGGTAAAAATTATCAGTTTAGATAGGATGGTTCTGGAGACCGATTGCCCCTTCCTCCCCCCTCTCCACCTCAAGGGAGAACGGTCAGAACCTATCAATGTGGTTGATGTTGCCCGCAAAATAGCCGAAATTAAAGATGTGCCTATAAGCGAGGTGGAGGAAATTACCACCCGCAATGCCCGAACTCTATTCAACCTCAATGCGTAAACCAGATATCAACACTCCAGTTTTTTGGCTACAGGATGCCGGTCACTCTTCATACTTGGTGGGTAACCAAGTCCGCGATCGTTTGCTTGGCATTGAATCAGACCGAGCCGATGTTGATATTGCCACCAGTGCTCGTCCAAACCAAGTGGTAAAAGTATTAGAGCGCAACAATATTACCCCCACTATTGTCGATGAGAAATTTGGTGTGGTGTCTTTCACCTATGCCCAACTTCATTTTGAAATTACTACTTTTCGTCATGATATTTATCGTCAGGAATTAGAGCTGGTCAAACGCTACCCCGATGAAATTAAATTTGTGTCAGTCGCCGCCCAAGACGCACCCCGCCGAGACCTCACCGTCAACGCCATTTACTTGAACCCCAAAACTGGGAAGTACTTAGACTATGTGGGAGGTATGGAGGATATCAAGAAAAAACGAATTCGCATTATCGGTGACCCGATGATTCGTTTCCAGGAAGACCCTATCCGAATTCTTAGGGCAATTCGATTTCGTCATTTACTTGGGTTCAAATACGACAATGCGACCTGGGCGGCTATTCAAATCAGCGGAGGGCTTCTTAAAAAAGTTTCTCCCAATGTCGTGAAAAAGGAACTTCAAAAACTTCAGACTATCCCCCGCTACCGCGTGGCTCGTGCCGAGCTGGTAAAATTGGGTATCGTAAAAGTAGCCTAAATCAAGTTGTTTGAGTTTGGTGTTGGGTTACAGGTCTCGTTACCATTAAAATATCGTCTGGGAACACCAGCCGATTTTTTTCAATTCGCGTTACCCGATCCGCCGGCAAAATCCAGTCACTACTAAGCGCCCCCAAAACAGTTGGCGGCTGAATATAGTATTGCTGAATGGTTGAGCCTATGACATCAAACACAAAATCAGACACCGTGCCAATCAACTTGCCGTTTTCAGTTTCCGCCCGAAATCCAGTTAGCTCCATGCGGTTGTCTATCAATTCCAATAACCCCGCGATTTCATCCGGAGTGATTATCGCGCTTTGAGTCTGCACCACTATCATTTTTGGAGCGTACTCTACGATGTCGGACGGAACGACCACTTTCATTTTTTGCCACGCGCCAAACTTGGTCAGCGTAAACGCGACCAGCTTTTGCTGAACGGGGTTAATCAGCCAACTAACAACCTCCCCGAGCATTTCACCAGTTTCTAGATCAAGCACGGGTAGTTGATGGATGTCAGTTATCTGTCGTAGATTCATCCCCTCCTCCCCCACTATTATAATGCCAACCCACGAATTCAAGGCTGGTATAATACGGACTGTATGATGCGAACCATCAGTCGTTATCTTGTTTGGGCATGGCTTCCTCTGGCGCTATCTTTGAGCGGTTGTATTTTCTCGCATCCAATGCCGGACGAGGTTATCGCCAAATTTGCCCAAGCTTCCGCTGCCTTGACCACCTTTGAATATTCTGTCGATTTGACCCTCGCCGGTCGCCTGCCCATCGCTATCGTTGAGGGGGTAAGCAATGCATCCGTCAAACTGACTGGCAGTACTAACAACCAAGATCCTAGCAACCCGCAATTCACTCTGCAGGCAATTCTTTCTGGCACGGCTTCGGCGGGAGGGTTTGCTATTAACGGTGATTTGGTGAGTGTCGGCGATTACACTTATTTTCGGATGACTAATTTGTCTCTCCCCACACTCTCTCCGGTATCGCTGGGAGCAAGTAGTCGATGGTACAAAGTTCGTCATATTGCCGTGTCTAACCCCAACGAAAGCAAACTAGGTGTCCTCGAAAAAACTGCTTTTACTCCCGAACAAATTGGACAGTTACGCCAACTTATTGCGGATACCTCGTTATTTGAAGTAACAGAAGTTTTGCCCGATGCGACGGTCAGCGGCCAAAGGTCATACCATTATCGCGCCAAATTCAAAGCGGAAGCTGTCGCAGATTTGAGTAAGCAAATCGGCACTCTTTTAGGGGTTCCTGTAACCGAGGAAAATCTAAACAACCTATCCGACTATCAGCCGGAACTGTGGATTAACAAACGCACTTTTCAGCTATCCCAATTCAAGCTAGCAGGGTTATATCAAACCGACGGAGTCCCCACCGATTTCGATTTGACCCTCGGGCTTTCTCATCAAAACGAAAAACTAACTATCGCCCCGCCGACAGAGTCAGAGGAGCTTAATCCAGAACAGTGGATTAAACGACTGCCGTTATAATCAGTTGGTTTTCTGGTGGGTCCGGCAGGAATCGGACCTGCATCAATTGCTTAAAAGGCAACTGCTTTACCACTAAGCTACGGACCCAACGAACAACTTACAGATTCTAGTCTAACAGATTTCTTCCTGTCAAATCAGGCAAACCAGACGCTGTGATAAAATACAAGATATGCGGAAGTGGCTCTTAGCTTGTTTAAGCGTAATTTATCTCACCCAGTGGATGCCCTCCGTTTCGGCAGCCGCGCCCTTGCAAATCGCTGGGGTAATTTTGGGTGATGCCAGTTTGCCCATCAGCGTCCAACAAGTTACGCCCAACGATCCACTGTTCTCATCGCAATCAGGCCTTTCGATCATCAACGCGTCATCGGCGTGGAGTGTTACAACTGGCAGCAATATTCCCATCGCGGTAATCGACACTGGCATAGATCTTCCCCACGAGGATCTAGCGAACAAACTTTGGGTAAACTCCGATGAAATCCCGGGCAACGGGGTTGATGATGACCGCAACGGCTATGTTGATGATTACAACGGCTACAATTTTTTGAACAACAATGTCGATTTGCAGGACACTCACGGTCATGGCACCGGCATTGCCAGCATTATTGCTGCTCAAACCAACAACGGCAAAGGTATGGCAGGGATGAATTGGCAAGCGCCAATTATGGTGCTGAAAGCGCTCAACTCTGCCGGCGGCGGAGACTTTGAAACAGTTGCCCGAGCCACGCGATACGCCGCTGACAACGGAGCCAGGCTGATCAACATGAGCTTCGGCGCGATGGATGACTATACCGATTTGTCCAGTGCCATCAACTATGCTCTCGATAAGGGGGTCACGATTGTTGCCGCCGTTGGTAACAATCACGGTCAGGGGGTTTTTTATCCTGCCGCATACGATCGTGTTATCGCGGTAAGTTCGATTAGTGATAGCGGAAAATTTTCCAGCTTTAGCAACTACGGTGTCGGAGTTGATCTAACCGCTCCCGGTGAAAATATTTTGATGGCAGGACTGGCTACGGATAGCAGTTATGTTCGCGGTTCAGGTTCTTCGTTTGCCGCTGCCGAAGTAACAGGTGTTGCTTCTCTATTGTTAGCTCGCTATCCCACACTCTCTCCCGCCCAGATCAATTCAATTTTAAAAGCCACAGCAGTCCCCCTGTCTAGCGACCCAAACGATATTTATTTCGGCGCTGGCCGAGTGGATGCCAGCCAGGCAATTAACTATCAACCTCGCAACCTAGTCGGGAAAGCAAACTTCAATCGTTCAACCGTTCCTGCCGATGGTCTGACCTCGGCCACCATCACTCTCACGGTCAGTGACGAATTCAATCAACCCCAATTCAATTTGCCGGTTAATGTTCGAGTAAGCGGAAATAACAATTTGATCAACGGTGTTCTTGCCAGCGGCGATATCAATTTGGGAGTCACCAATATTCAAGGGCAACTTATTTTTACTCTTACCTCTAATGTGGCAGAAACAAAGCGGCTGGAATTTTTCAGCGGAGCAAATTCAATCGCTCTATCCTCGTCCGGCAGTTTGATTTTCAATGTTACGCGCGGGATGAAACATTCGATGAGCTGGGTGCGCCAGAGTCCTTACCCCACGATGTATCTTGGCGACACTGCAAAAGTTTGGGTAGAGGTAAAAAACACTGGCAATGTGGCGTGGGTTAGCGATAAATCGGCAAGCAGCGCCAAAGGACAAATGCGTCTCGGCACCGATCGCCCCGCAAATCGAGACAGTAGCTTCTATGATGTAAATTCCTGGATCTCGAAAAACCGTTCTGCCGCAATGACTCCAAGCGTAGTACGCCCTGGTGAAATTGCTCGGTTCGAAATCACTCTTCGCGCCAACCAAAATGGAAAATTCCGCGAATATTTCCGCCCCGTGGTTGAATATATTACTTGGTTGAACGACCTAGGCATATACTGGGATGTAACCGTTACCAACCCGAATATCTTTGATATCAATAATGTATTTAATCCCTATACCAGCACGAATCTGTCCGAATATTCAGCCGATATTCGTGGGAAAACGAACAACATCACTCTTGCCCCCAACCAAAGCGCGGGATTTTGGATAGATTTGGTTAACACTGGTTCCGCCGCGTGGATGCCAGCCGGCACTGATTTAAAAAATACTGGCGCAGTTCGGCTAGGAACCGCTACCCCCCACGATCGGGTTAGCTCATTTTATTCATCATCATGGCTTTCGCCCAATCGGGTAATGAGCCCAGGCAAGATGGTATCGCCCAATGGCACAGTAGAATGGTACTTTTCCGTTAAAGCTCCCGCCAAGGCGGATGTCTACCAAGAGAACTTCCAATTAGTTTCTGAATATGTTGGTTGGTTCGGGCCGGTATTCGGCTGGACGATTACTGTGAAATAATAAATAGAGATGCTAGATTTCATTCAACCCGCCATTCTTGGTTTGGTCCAAGGACTCACCGAATTTCTTCCCATCAGCTCGTCGGGGCACTTGGTTATTGTTCGGGAATTATTTGGCTGGGCGGATCAAGGCGCTTTGTTTGACGCGGTTCTACATTTGGCAACCGTAATCGCGATTTTGATTTACTTCCGCGCCGACTGGCTAGGCATTTTAGCGAGCCTAAACCCAAAATCTACCAGTCATTCTGTTGTTCAATCCCGCAGACTTCTTTGGCTGCTTATAATCTCAACTGTTCCGGTAATTGCTGGCGGTCTTCTCTTCCCTCAACTTTTTACCGAAGATGGTCGTAATCTCATGATTATTGCCGGCCTGATGATTTTCGCTGGCTTGATGTTTATTCTAGTTGAACGCATTGCCCATGGCAGAAAAAATTTGAGCAAACTGACTTTCTTTGATGCGCTAAGTATCGGTATCGCTCAACTCGGCGCAATGTTGCCTGGCATTTCCCGTTCAGGCGCAACAATCGCGAGCGGTTTGTACATTGGGCTCAAACGGGAAGAAGCCGCAAGGTACGCTTTCTTGCTTGGTGTTCCCGCGCTGATATTGGCGGGCGGTTACGCGCTTCTTCAAATAGACTTAGGGAACACCGCAGTCAATTGGACAATGCTTGGGGTTGGTTCTGGAGTGTCGTTGATCAGCAGTTTCGCTGCCATCGCGATAATGATGCGGTTCCTGAAACATAATAAATTATATGTCTTTGCTGGATACCTGATAGTAGTCGGAATCGCCTTATTAGTGCTCAAACTTGCCCATATTGGGCTTCCGCTTTTCCAGCTATAATAGAGCCATGGAAAATCGGATTGTGGATGCCAAAATCCAATCGGAGGATACCGAGCTGGACACTCACCTGCGCCCCCGCAACTTTGACGGGTATATTGGGCAGGAACAAGCCAAAGCTGGTCTCGGGATAGCAATTGCCGCCGCCAAACAGACTGGCGAGCCGCTTGACCATGTCCTATTGTTCGGGCCGCCGGGGCTGGGCAAAACCACTCTTGCCACCATCATTGCCAACGAAACGGGTGTAAGTCTTCGCCCAACTTCCGGTCCCGCAGTTGAACGCGCCGGCGACCTCGCCGCCATTCTCACCAATTTACAGGAAGGCGATATTTTGTTTATTGACGAAATCCACGCACTAAGCCGAGCGGTGGAAGAAGTTCTCTATTCGGCAATGGAAGATTTTTGTTTTGATATTATGGTCGGCAAAGGTCCGTCCGCTCGCTCATTGAAACTCACTTTGCCTCGTTTTACTTTGATCGGTGCTACCACTCGTGCCGGCGCTTTGTCCTCTCCCCTGCGTGATCGCTTTGGCGCAACTTACCGACTGGATTTTTATACTGAAGCAGAAATCGAAAAAATTCTTCAACGCTCCGCTCGGATTTTGAAAGTCGATTTACCCGCCGACTGTGCGGGGCTTATCGCCCAATGTTCCCGTCGCACTCCCCGCACCGCCAACCGCATCCTAAAACGAGTTCGCGAATATGCACTGGTCAAAAATGGCGGAAAAGTCACTTTGGATATTGTTCGCGCAACTTTGGAGATGCTGACTATTGATGAAGCGGGTCTGGATGAAGTGGATCGCAAAATCCTTTCCACTATTATTAATCAATTCAAAGGCGGACCGGTGGGGGTGAATTCCATCGCGGCTTCTATTTCGGAAGAAACTCAAACCATTGAAGATGTATATGAACCATATTTGCTGCAGGCAGGTTTTCTTCACCGTACTGCCCAAGGGCGCATTGCAACCGAACTCGCCTACAAACATTTGGGTATACCACTTCCTGCCAATAAGACATCTCCCCTACTATGACCGTGATGATCGTCCTTTATATTCTGCTGCTTTTGCTGACCCTCGGTTATGTGGGAGTCAATTGCTTCCATCTAATTAAATTTCGGCTATCGGTTCCGGGCGATCATTCTGTTACGCTACTTAGTTTTTATTTGTTGGTGGTCGCCAGTCTGATAGTCGGTTCGATTTTTCTTGCCATAATTGCCTACGACATTTAGTTATGACGGAGACACCCGAAACATCTACTAACCCCAACCAACCACTTCAAATTTATCGACCCCATGTTGTCGAGTTACTGGTTCCAACGCTTTGGTCACTACTTATGCTCCTTCCCGCTCTGCTGATTATCTTGGCCGTCAATGCCATGGGGTTGATTGATGGACATACGCTGCAGGTCGGAGAGTGGCTATTTGGCGGATTGTATTTGGTATTTGTCATAAGCTACTTCATGACAAATGTTATTTTCTGGTATATGGACGCATGGATCCTTGCTCCGGAGGGGCTGATGGATATTCAACTAATTTCATTTTTCAATCGGAGAGTTGCCCAGCTTGGGTGGAATCAAGTACAGGATGTGCGGGAATCGACCGAGGGAATATTGTCGACCCTTTTTGGTTATGGCAATATTGTAATTCAGTCAGCAGGCAAAGAAGGCATATTCAAAATGCATTCCATTATCAACGCCAAAGCGGTTTCCGATCTCATCAAGGAATGGGCATCTGCTAGTCAGCAAATGCCGCAATCTCCACCCGCCGATATCAACCCACCAACATCTTCGTCTCCTCCCCCTGACGCATTCGGCAGTTTTTCGGATATCAAATAGAGCCCAATACGCCGTTTTTGGTCACAGTTCGCAGTCGAGGCCATAGTCTTGACTTTTTTGTGAATTTATAGTATAATAACAACAGTAAATTAGACAAAACTCTGGGGTAAAAGCAAAATAAAAATATGCTCTCCTTGAAACAAAAATTTCTAATCTGGTTACAGGAGCCCCGTAACCGATCTCGGTTCATTGCCGGTACCGTCGGTGTTTTTGTATTAGTCGGAGTAGTTTTATTTTCCAACCAAATTGGTAATCTCCTATCTCTGTTCGGGAGCAAGGCTGGCATCTCGGAAGGAGACCTTAGTAAATTATGGGAACAGGTTGAACTAACTGGAGGCGAGAAGAGAGCCCACGCCAAACTTATTACAGTTCAAAAGGACGGCAAGGCCTGGCTATATGTAGCAGGAGGTATTGATGTTCAGCGTAATCTAATTGCAGAACGCTATCAAACCATAATGGTCAATTCGGTTCAGCGCATCGAGCTTGACCCCCAGACCGGGTTAGTAAAGAGCGGTGTTACCACTTGGGAAAATGTACCATCAACGAACTTTGGTCATGCCGAATTTGGGTTTGTTGAAAGTGGTGATTATCTCTATGTAGTTTCCGGCGACTTACATACTCCTCCGGAAGCGGAAGGCAAGGTACCACTTCTCTACTCCACGGTGGAGCGTCTTAGATGGAATGATCCAGAAGCAAGATGGGAAGTATTTGCGCTTCTGTCTGGTGTCAACTTCTATCCCGAAGTGAAAGTTTCAACCAGCAACAACAACAGGATCCATGTTGTTGGCGGTATTTACGGGAATCCATTCTCTCCATTCCCCAACATGGTTGCCGAAGATCAGGCCAAAGATATGTTGGACGAGGGCAGCAGCCTCTGGGATGAATTAGACTTAATCCACAAACCAGTACTTGGCAATGTCGGCATCAGTTTACCTTATGGGGTGCTCTATTCAAGTGTCGAACACGGTGCTACCCCCACCCCCACTCCGGTAGATCCAGGACCAGTTGTTACCCCGCCTGATGATGTCATTACTGTTCCAACAACCCCCACAACGACAGGATTGAAAACTGTAATGAATCGTACGGTCGCTTTTATCAAATCAGTATCAGCATTGGTGGGAAAATATAAAACCACAGTCCCGCAAGCTATGGCTGCGTCCGGTGACCCCAAAATCATCGGTCCAGGCAACGGAGGGAAATTACAGGCAGGCGACTACTACAACATTCAATGGGAAGGGCAAATCCCCACTTTTGTTCCTCTTGGCAGATTATATTTCCGTGAAAATTCTACTGCAAAGTGGAAAATAGCTGGCGGACCAATCAATCTTTCAAGCAATAATCACAGATACATTTGGAAGGTGGGTTACATTTCTGGACCCGCTGGCACTCCTTATTACGGGCCGAGTGTTTCGTCGGCCGAGGTCAAGGTATGTGCCATGATAGCACCACCTTCTCTGGGGCAGGCAGAGCAGATAGACTGTAATTACTTTGAGATGGGGATGGACGGTACATTCAGTATCGATCAAGAATTTTGGGTTACCATCAATGGACCAGTAGAGGGAAGTTTACTCGAAGATAACAATCGCCCAGTTAATATAGTCTGGGACTATCACGGGACTAATGCCACGGTTAAGTTAGAATACCTGACCGAGAACGAATGGCACCCAATCAGCACCGTATCAGCTGCCGAAAGATCGTATAAATGGCTCACGCCCAACTTTACCGGTGATCACAATATTCGCATTAGAGCAACTATTATCCCCCCTGAATGGCGTTCTGTTGAATATCTTCCCGGTACTTCGGGTGTCAGCGAAAAAGATTATCTTGTACATGACAGAGGAGATGATTGGGTAGAAATTACCAACCCATCGGGAGGCGAAGTTTGGGAACCTGGTAGCACCCACGTCATTTATTGGAATGCTAAGACGGGTTACGGTCAAAAAGTATATATTTATTACACTCTAAATGACACCGACAACTTGGCATATATCGGTCAAACCAACGGAGACTCATTATCGTGGCAAATCCCCAATAACATATTTAGCGAGCATGCCAGAATTACAATCAAAACTTATGCTCTTCAAGGCGATGGCACATACAAGGAGGTTACGGCAACCAGTAATATCTTTAGCATCAAGAGCAGCGTTGAGCTCTCGCCCCTCTTGTCAAAAGGTCTCATCGACGGTAGCTTTGTTACTACCGTAAGCGAACACATCGTTATCCACGCAGATAACGCTAACGCCTCTGAATCGGGCGAACTTGGCAGTGACTACGATGGTACTTTTTCCGAAAATTGGGAGGTTAATAAAGTCTCGCATTTGGGTCACCTGCGCTTTGTCGTAGCCGAGGAAATTCTAAGTTACACAGGAGGTAGTGACCCGAAGCCAGTCAAGACTTACAAAGTAGTACCGGTCCCCCAAGGTCGCTATGGTCACAAATTACTGTCAGTCGGGAATACACTCTATGTCTTCGGCGGAGCTAGCTGGGCTAAAGAAATTACAATCGGCAACAAACCGAGCAGCGCGGCCGTGCTTACTTACCGGTCATTCAAAAGTTTTTGGGTAATCGAAGATGTAGTGCATCCGTTTTATGAAATCCCTGCCAATCCAAACCACCCATTCAACTTTGGCAAAATCAACTATACATTCAAAGGTAACATTGCCTACCGCCTTGTTAGCGGGACCAATTGGACCGGTTCAAACATCGATCGCGGTCTAGACATCTTTACATTCAAAAATGCTTTGGACGCAAAAGAAGGACGAGCCTTCTTCGGTATGGCCTCCCCCAACCCGTCTGACCCCATTACCGTAGGTGGTCTTATTGACCAAACAGGCAGTGAGGGAAGATACGATTTGTACACATACTCTGGCACACAATACTATCGCATACCGGTAACAGCGACTGAACAAGTAGAACGAATGGATAGCGGTGGCTGGCAACAGGAACAGTCCTACTCCTACCTCGAACTAGGTTCTGATATTCCTATCAATATACCAATTTACGATATTCAAGCTTTCGGATTGGATGGTGGGGTTGTGGTTTACGGTGGTCAAAAAGAGTTCCAGTACGACATCCCCACAGGTTATCAGATGTACACCCCAGACTTTATTGGTCACGATCCGCATGTGCCGGATATGACTTTCAATGACTTTTCTTCGCATACAGCAATGTATATTCCTGCATCCGATTCCTTCACAAATCGCTGGAAAACGATGGCAGAAATAGAAGCGGGAGACGCAGACTATTTCAGCGCACAAAATCTCTCTGTGACTGGCGCTACCGAGACACCTCTAAAAGCCGTTTATCGCTTCGGTGGTATTGATGCTGGGGACAAAATATTTGCCGACAACCTCCGAGTGTTGGGGGCGTATGGAAAACGCGGCATGCCCGATGTAAATCGCTCATCTCTTACGGTAGTGCCAGCGACAGTCGCGGCTGATGGCGTGTCTTACGCCATTGCTACGGTTACGCTCAAAGACAGTTACGGAGACACAGTAGTCGGGATGTACACTACGGTAACTACCGATGACAGTACAGGCAAAGTAACAGTCACGCCTTTCGAAGGCGACCAAGATGTGCCGCCCGACCCAAGATTTCCTGGATACCTCAAAACTAGAGTCGATGGAACGGTCACTTTCAAACTGATTTCTTCACCAGTCGAGAGTCCCCTTCCGGTTAATGTATTTGCGTCATGGACCGATCAACCGAACAGCTCGCTTGGCAATATCGGGCCCGCACAAGTTACCTTTACTAACGAAGGTGTGCCAATCCCAAGCCAAAGTATTGTTACTGTCGACAAGCCCAAAGTGATTGCTCATAAGACACTCGACAAAGCGACTGTAACTGTCACGCTGAACGGTACATGGGGGAATCAACTCCACCCCGTTGCTGGTTATTATGTAAAAGTTACTTCCAGTCGTAATGACGGTACTACGATAGTTGACAGCATTACGGCTCTCAACGGAGGTGTCACCAATTCAGAAGGCAAGGCAACATTTGAAGTTCGTTCAGACACGATTGGGCAAGTGACAATCACTGGCTATTACGGTAAGGACACAGATCAGCTTACGAACAACCCGATTCAAATTCCTACGACAGCCAATTTTGAATTTTGGTTAGAGGGGCCGCGGCTCACCACGATTTCTCCTAACTCCAGCTTCCGCAACAAGTCGCTAGTGCTGGTAGAAATTACTGGTGCCGATACCCATTTTGTTCAGGGAACTTCGGTAGTTAGTTTTACACCGCCAGCGTCTAACGGTACTGGGATAGAAATCATATCTACTACAGTCCATTCAGCTACTCAAAAGATTTCTTTGATAATCAATGTCAAAGACAACGCTACTTTGGGCGGTTGGAATGTAACCGTTACCACAGGCAGCGAAGTTGCTAACAAAGACGGGAACGATGACTTTATTGTTGTTGATGCCATCGACACTACCCTCTCTACTATTTCCGCTGTACCGCGATTTGTACCCGCGGATGGTTCGGCTTATTCGGTTGTTACCGTTACTCTTCGGTCCAAAGGCTTCATCCCACTATCAGGGTGGGAAGTATCGATTGCAAGTGATCGCTTGGGTGATGTTATTACCACTTATTCTAATGAAAATCAGGAATTTACCCTTACTGACGAAAAGGGTCGGGCAAGATTCAAGGTGCGTGCCAATGTTATCGGGACAAGCAACATAACCGGCACGGTTAGTCTAAGTAACACTAAGCTCGGGCCTACTAAGATCGAATTTGAAGATCCAAACAGCCTGGTCTCCGCCACGCTGGACATCACAGTCCCTCTCCAAGCCAACGCTTACGACCGACAAATCAAACTTTATGTTCGTGAAAAAACTACCGGCATAGCTCCGGTTGTGGATGAAGTTTACTTTACTGACAATGCTGATAAAATCCTTGATTTGCCGACTATTTATCTTCACCCAGGCAAAGCCTACGGCGCGTGGGCAAAGGGACGCTACCACCTGGCACGGGTAAAAGAATTTACCGCGGGCACTACTAACGGTACGATTTCGATAAACTTTACGGACATGATAGCCAATCCGCTTGGTGGAGGTCTGCTCGTCGGTGACTTCTGGGGGGCTCCGGACAAATGGCTTTCAGTCTTTCAAGACAACAAAATCAACATAGGGGACTTCTGGTTGCCGATTGGCAACTGGGGTCCTGGTCATGCCGGTCTGATTGCTGATATTAACCAAGACACATGGATCAATAATTTTGATCTTGGGTTCCTAATCCGCAACTTCGGCTCGGGCGCTCCCCTACCCTAATCCCCCTTTGTCATCCTCCGACTTGATCGGAGGATCCATGGATTCTCTGGTCGAGCCAGAGAATGACAAAAAAGAAAAAGAAAAGCTAAAATAAAAAATGAAAAATAGATTCCAAAAAACCACTGCCTTTCTGCTCGCCCTGTCTCTAGTGACAGGCGTTTTTGGCAATCTCCCCGCCCTCGCCCAAACCACCACCAGCAATGAAGTTCCATCAGATTTAACAACAGAGGTCAACAATGCTTTGCAGGAAAAGTTCGTTTTTACAACAGTTGGTGGCGGTGCGGATAGAACAAAATATGGACAATTTAAAGTTAGCTACCAAGAAAACAATGGCGAAGGTGAAAATGTTCTCCAATATGTTGGTGGAACTTTCCCCCGTTATGGCCACACTATGACTCTATTGAAAAACGGTATGGTTTTGGTTGCCGGTGGTACCAACGGCAAAACTATTTTACAAACAGCAGTTCTATATGACCCAAAAAATCGCAACTTCACTCTCGCTGGGGAGATGAACAGCCCTCGGGCTTGGCAGTCCTCTACCTTGCTACCAGATGGTGATGTATTAATACTAGGAGGATTAACCAAGATTCCAGCAAACTTTCTATCATTTGATTTGTCCGCGAAAGACGAATACAACCTAGCCGAATGGAAAAAAATAATAGACGGGTGGAATGACTCTGGTTTGTTACGCACAGGTGAAGTATATGACGCTAGTGC
The DNA here is from genome assembly GCA_963695435.1 of uncultured bacterium. Classification (GTDB taxonomy): domain Bacteria; phylum Patescibacteriota; class Kazan-3B-28; order Kazan-3B-28; family Kazan-3B-28; genus JAKLDB01. The sequence continues at coordinate 516,505 of OY968788.1, read as the reverse complement.
TAATCGTTTCGTTACTCTCAAGGAATACTACCAAACAGACACAGAACCGATGATGCGGGTGGGCAGGATGAAGCACACCGCTATCCTGATGGGAGACCGAGTTGTAATTACGGGTGGCGTTATCGACTCCTCCGGCGTCTCTGGGACTGAAATCATCCAGCAACCCGGTGAAGACCCCAATGTGACTACCGAACTCGTTTCCGCCGACAGCGTAATAGGACGTTCCATAAGCACACTAGTCTCCTTCTCCATGCGTCACAAAACATCTTCTATAAACAAGTGGACAAATAAAGCTAATGTGACATTGACTATTACTGGTCCCGCTCGTTTCCAAGATCTTGATGCAAGCGGTAAACAAAAAACGGATGCTGGGCTAACTCAAAATATCCAAACAGTTAGCTTCACACTCTACCCCGGCAGTACGCCATATAAATATACCGCTCGAATTATCTCATCCATAAAAAATCAGGATTTGGGAGATATCAAAATTACTGCTGTTGCTACCTTTATGGACAAAACTTATAATCGTAATTTGACGATTAAGCGCGACTACAAAATCTCTCCGCCAGTTAAAACGGCTGACGAAATCGCTGCTGAGCGGGCACAGAATTCTTTTGTTATTACTCTTAGTGCTGACAAAACAAAGGTGGGACGAGGTGAAGTAGCCAATATTTCAGTGACAGCATATGACAATAGACCAAAATCTGAACGACCTTCCTCCACAACAGAAGCTCAATGTACGCTTACTGTTACTGGCCCCGCCAAGTTTTGGAGAACTGATACGGATTTAGCTAATAATATTCAAAAAATTAAATTTGCCCTTTTACCTCAAATGGGTGTGCATCGTGCTCCAAACGGAGACATACCAAAATTGCGCGTACTCTCTTCATACCAGAATAAAGACTTGGGTCCTATCACTTTAGAACTAGCCGTTGGCTACGGAGGCACTACTTACTGGAAGTCAATCGTAATCCAACGAGATTACAAACAGTCAGCAGCACCTCTAAGCGAAGAAGAGAGTGCTCAACTTAAAAAATCAATTGAATACAAAATAAATGTTAGCCAAACAAATATTACCCAAGGAGAGGACGCTAGACTTACCATTCGAATGGATGACAATCGTGACTTTGGCAAACTTCCTAATATTGCCACGGTCGCTAATGTAAAAATCCAAACCCAAGGAGGCATCAGTATTCGTTATTCCAAGCCAAAAGAATTTCACGGGTTGTGGATATCTGGCTCAGAAGAAGTTATCAGTAAGGACTTGAGTATCCCAATTTATCCCCGTCTTACTCCTCGTACAGTGTCAGTGGGAATTACTGGGGATGCAAATAGCACAGGATTGGAAGGTTTGGTCAGCGTACAAATTAGCTATGACGGTAATTTGTATCCAAGTTCTCCAAAAACATTCCAATTTAAAGTAAGGGCTATCAGTAAAAACACTAAAACTTCGGATATGTCGTCCATCCAGTATTCGCTAGGTGCGGGAACTAATAACCTATTGCCGGCTGAAAGTACTGATGTTGAAATGATTTTTCGTAACAGTAATCACACAGAACGAGGCGGAGACGCTCCTGCAACCATCTCCATCAAGGGTGATGCGCATCTTGTGTGGCGCGGTAAGTCAACAAAAGAAATTACCACCACCTTGCAGCCAGGATTTTATTACTGGAAAGTAAAGGCGAAACTTGTTTCGGAAAATACCGCTCCCGACGAGAACGAACCGATCATTCTTACTAGCACAGTTAGCTATGACGACAAAATCTACCAAAAGTCGCTGACGATATCTCGTATGCCAACAGACGAAGGCGAAGTAGAGGATGTGGCAAACGCTCTTACGCCACCTGCCGAGACTTCTTTATCAGCTTCCGCATTAGCTGGTGCTACGCCAGCCACTTCTACTTTTGATATTCTAACTAACAATGACTATCTTGTAGCAGAAGACAATAAACCAATGGCTGTTTCCACTCGGGTGCTGGGTGACAATGTTAACCCTCTCGTCCGTTTGGTAAAAAACTTAACTGCCGCCAAATTTGACAACACCACATACGAATATGGTGGCGAATATTTTGACTTTCATTGGTTATCAGAAGTAACATTCAAACCCTTGCCAATTGCCTTGCCTCAAAGTTTGGGACAAGTCGCGATTGCTTTAGATAAAAGCACATTGATGCTCGCTGGCGAAGGATACAAAGGGGTGTTGCTCTACGATATCGGGACGGCTTCGTTGGTAAAATTGGCGAATTTATCCGTAAAGGGTGAAATATCCTGCGCAGTCCAACGGGATACCGGTGGTGCTCCGGTAGTTATTTATCTCTTTGGCTCTCAAACAACCGAAACCATTCAGACGATTAATATTAGTGACGGGAGTAGCGACATGGTTGCGCCCGAAATTGCAGTAGATCAAAATACTGCAACAAAAATTCAGCAGCTAAATACCTCCATCGAACCTTCTGGCTGGTTGGAAAAATTTATCGCGTCTTTTGGAAAGGTAGGAGCGGCTATTTTGACTAGCATTCATAGCTCTAGGCAACAGGCGGCATATTCACTTGCCGATCCTAAATCAGCTTTTGGGAACATCGAACAAGTTGCTCATTTGTCAGGAAATCAATATCTGCTCACCACTAGTTCAGCTAGTGCCCTTTCTTTTGTCTATGATTTAGACACCAATGTTGCCCAACCAATGACGGATTGGCAGTTGCCTGTATACACAGATTCGACTACCCAGAGTGACTTGATTAATATGGCGGATAGCGAGCTCCCCGTCTTCCATCAAGCTATCGGTTTAGGAGATGGTACGGTACTTATTTACGGCGGTCAATTTGACCACACGGTTTATCCTTTTCAAACCACATCAGCTATCTATAATCAACCCGATTCTCAAATCACGGGGTTACAACAATTGATAGCAAAGGCTAATACTCTATTTGCTCAGCTTCGTCCGCCAGTCCGCATAAAATACTATGATTCCAATATCAGCTCATTTACTAGTGAGGCAGCCAAAGAATACGACGGAATTTATAGCGGGAATGAGTTAGCTAGTTGGGAGACTAGCCATAGCCGTTCTAACTCTAGTGGTAGTGCTTACTTTGACGCTTTTCTGGTTGAACCCAAAGTTATCACCGGCGAAGAAAAACAAATAACTACCGGAATCCAGCCCCTCCCCTCTACTCCCGATGGTCAGAATACCAGTACGGGTGATAACGGAGGAGACGGGGTTATAGAAGTATGTACTCATCTTCTGGGAAATACATTCCGATGCGTTCGCCAAAGTGATGGTTACACATATACCAAAACAGTTCCAATGCAATGAAGAACCTTCAGCAAAAAATAATTTCTGTCGAAACCGCCTTTTGTCTGGTGGGCATTCTTTTGATGCTCGGGGTAATACTGTGGAGCGAAACCATCAACGAGTTGATCCCAATTAGCCAGCCGACCATTGCCGAAGCAATGCCAATTCAAGCTGCACCGATCGCCACCAGCACAACCTCTGCTCCAATCGCTAGCGTTCCTGACGAAAATATCGATACTATTATCAACATCAACGACCCGCGCAATTACCGCGTAGTGCCAAAAGACATCATGCCGGGGCAAGCTATCCTTGAAGGAAAAACTACCAAATTCCTCTTGGGCTTCTAGACCACAGATTACACAGATAGGACCACGGATTGCACAGATTTGTAAAAAGGGCAGAACAGCACAGATTACACAGATTCGCAGACAGATAACCCAGATTGCTGGGTTATTTTTTCTTTACTAGGAAACTAGGTCACTTGTCTTTCACTCGCGATCGTAGATCCTTCCGTAGCCCTTGGGCAGAGGAGGACTCACGACTCGTCACTCACTACTTTTCACTTCTGCCTTGATGATATAATCAAATTACCTACATTAAAGTAGGTGTACCACATACTGTAGGGAGGACTTATGAAAAAAGTCGAGAAGGCACCCTCCGTCGATAGTGGCGATGGAGGCCCCTAAAGGGACATTGTCTTCGGACAGTCTCTTAACCTCGATTCCCGTGACTGCCTGCCGGTTTATCCGGCAACATTGAACTGAACTACAGTGCACCAACATTTCTAAGATTGCTGGAGGAACGACGCCTATGTATGTATTCTTCGCGCAATCATCTACGGACGGCGGCGGGTAAAGCGACACAGTAATTGTGGTTTACCCACGTCATCAACCAGTAGCCCGGCCAGCAATGGCGGGCTACTCTTTTATTTTGTCATTCTGAGCGGAGCGAAGAATCTATGAATTATTCTTCTAGATCCTTCGGCCTGCTGTACAGCAGACCTCGAGGATGACAATAGAAAAAAATTCTGAAACAAGTTCAGAATGACAAACTCTATTCGTCTATAAGTCTATTAGTCTATCGTCTAGCCTTTGTGATATTCGCTCCGCGCAAATAGAGAGGCATTACAGGAACAAATTTTTTCGGAAGTTTAGTGGCGGAAAGCATTCCCGCCATTTTTTGTACCCGCGGAATCTCACCCAAATAAATAGTTCCTGCCTTGGAGAGTTGCGGGTGAAGTGCCAGCGCTAAACTAGGCTCAACATACACACTCACTCCCCGCTTGATTAGCCTTCCAAGTTTTGCGATGGGTATCAATTTTGGCGTCTGATTTTTTACTTCCACAAAAAGCTCATCCCGCTTCGCATCCAAAATTATCAAATCGACTTTCGGGAAAAACAAACGAATTACATCAAATTCGCTCATCCCGACCAACGGAATTTTTAGTCCGTATCCAAAACCATTGGCGACAGTCAGCCCCACCCGAAGTCCCGTAAAAGAACCGGGCCCGATATTCACCACCACCCCGCGAAGTTTCTGTGGAGTTAGTTTTTGTGACCGAATCAGTTTATCGATTGCGGGTAAAAGTTCTTTGGATTGGTTGCGGTCAGACACCCAACTCACTACATCATCATTGAGCCCGATGACAGTTTCAGCCTGCGCAGTATCTATCCCCAGTACATTATTTGACAATTTATTTATCATCCCGATTTTGCCGCCTGCCCGCCCGTAGTGAAATCTATATCGCAAGAGGCTAATGACCTATTTGCGATGAGATTAAACGCAGGAGGGAGGGACTACCTTAAAAATATAAGCTCTACTTTCTGGATAAATAAATTCAAACATCCGCTCGTCTCCCTTCCCGATTTTTATTGTCACCCAAATCGCATCAAGAGGTAAGAGTGGTTTGATTTTATCCGCCCATTCCACCACCACAACGGTTTCCCCCAAAATATCCAGCAGTCCGGTCGATTCAATATCCCCTACCTCAATGCGGTAGGTATCAAAATGATGGAGGACCAATTTATCTCCCGTGTAAATTTTTTCCAATACAAATGTGGGGCTAGTCACCCGCGCTTTTGCGCCGATCCCCTTCGCCAGTCCTTGCGTGAAGCTCGTCTTTCCTCCGCCCAAGGGACTTACCAACGCAAAAGTTTCATCGCCTTTCAACTGACGACCCATGCTCTCCCCGAGCGTCTGTGTCTCACCCAAATTATGTGTCTGAACTGTTATCATTTTATCCTCCATTTCGTCATCCTGGCCTGCCTGCCGGTAGGCGGGCTTGTCCAGGATCTTATAAGATTCTGGATGCGGTCGCCACGGCGACCTTACCAGAATGACGAGTCTCACTCACAACTCACAACTCATCACTCGTAACTTTCTCCAAATCACTATAGCACCTAGCGCGAGACCGATAAGTAAAATCCCTATCCAACGCCGACTCGATTCTCCTGTCACGGGTAGTGAAGCGGGCAAAACAATATCTACCGCGGGAGGTGGCTCATCCGCTTCGTCCAAACCTAAAATATTCACTTGTCCCGGTGTGGCGTATTTGCTCCAAGTCCAAACCTTCCCATCCCACGCGTACACTGCGCCAGCCGGTGCTTTATCCAAATAGCTCACAGTTGAAATGATATTTCCGCTAAGATCAAACAATGTCACCGTCTCCCCGCCCGTGTTATTCAACGCAATGGATGACATTATTTCCGTTATCACCACATACTGCTGGGGCTGAATAATAAGACCACTGGCGGTTTGGATACTGACGGCAAAGTCAGCGATTTTATATTTGTGTTTCGACTTGTCTTGCAATACCCAGTTCTTCAAATCTATCGGCTTGGAAGAATTATTTTGCAGTTCAATAAATTCCTCATCTTCCACTGGGTTGGGTAATAATTCGGTAATCAAAATATCGCTTTTTTGAAATGCCAGTAATTCAACTGGCGTGTCGTCTGGTTCATCCACGGGAGACGATTCCGTGTCTGGCGGAGGCGGAGTGCTCAACACATTTTTGCCATTGGGCGTTGGTGAGTTAGTCCATTTCCAACCGTCATCAAACCGCGCATGGGTTTGTCCGCGCGGTGCCTCCGTGTATGTTGTGTGGTCCAATTCAAAACCATTTGGCTGGAGCAAATAAACATCATCCCCGCTGTCGTTGAGCGTGATTTTTGTTTCACTTTTGTAAAGCACTAAGTAGCTTTTGGGCAAAATATTTTGCGCGCCAAAAGTAAACGGACTGGATCCGCCGTTGCGAACATCATCCAAAATCCAATCACTCAAATTCACCGTCTTGTCACCGGAATTATATAACTCAATGAATTCATCATTGCTGGTGGTATTGGGTTGAGGATAGATTTCGTTCAACCGCACCGTGGTGGTCAAATCATATTCAGGTGGCGGTTCGGTTATCTCCACCGCTTGAGGTAATGTCGCCGTTGTTCCATCAGGATTAGTAATTACCAAATCCCACTTCCCCGCCTCCGCTCCCTCCAAACCGAATTGCCCACTATCAATCAAAGTGGAATTTGCGGTGTGAGTATTGTCGGCGGTAATAGTGCGTTCAGCTAATTTCAACTGCACAGTTGGAGGCGAATCAGTACTGAAATTCGTTCCGATAATACTTTCGATTTGTAGAGTCTTCCCCGCCTCGGCGGTGTTTGGCGAAATACTTTCAACGGTCGGAGGTTCAATCAATTTAGAATTTTCAGCGGAGGGTGTTCCGAGGTCCGTCACATCCGCATCCAAATTCACTCCCGCCAACGCATCATGCCATCCGTTCAAATCATCGTCTCTTTCCATCGAACTTTTTGCTGTATTGTTTCCTGCGAGCGGGACTCCCCCATCACCCGCCGTATCAATCAAATTTTCAGGCAACTTCCAATCGCCTTTGTACAATTTGATTTGCAATTTGTCATTGGAAAGTGTGATTGCCGAGTCCACCACATTGGGCACAATTGTCAAAACTGAATTCGCTTCATCAAAATTGGAAATCAAAAAATAACCATCAGCATCAATCGTCTTGTCGGCTGGGATTGTGAGCATCAGCGCTTCCTCGCCAGTGTTTTTGGTTAATTGCCAACCGCTCACATCAACGATTTCGCTGGTGGTATTTTTCAATTCAATCCATTCATCACTGCTCGACTTCGTACTTCCCGCCCACGCCACCTCGTTAATAATTACTGACGGGGTTTCTCCTTCCGCCATTGTAAAAACTATTGGCGCCAACACTACCGCCGCGATTGTCGCGGCGGTTAAAGCACCAAATTTACCCCCTTGTTTCATATTTTCGCGCCTTTTTGACGCTAGCTCCAGTATACAAGAACAATTTGACCGCCATACATTTTTAGGGTAAAGTATCAGTAGGACTAATTCAGATTTTCCGCTCTAGTCCTGTATATCACTTAAAATTCCACTTAGGATAATGAGCCTTTTACTTCCCCTACTGGGAATCCAAATTGTCACTTTCGCGTCTGTTCTCAAGCCTGTTTTGCAGGTGATGGGTTTCAGCTTTTTCTTTTAGCCAACCGAAAGTTTGACGGGGGCAATGCGCTTATTCGCGCAGGGCTTATTGGCCTAGTGTAACCGGAGGTTCGCTATGTCATCAGTAATTTACTGGATTATCGCCGGAGTTGTCGGGGCGCTGGTTGGTTATTATGTTCGCATCATTGTTGCTCGTCAGAAAATTGAAAAGGCCGAGCAGGATGCTGACAAGATTTTAGGTAAGGCCAAAGAGAAATTGACCGCCGCCGAACAACAGGCAAAAGAAATCGTTCTAGAGGGCAAGGAAGAAGCTTCTAAGCTTCGCGACAAGTCAGAAAAAGAAGAGAGGGAGCGCCGCTCCGAAATCTTGGATTTGGAAAAAAGAATCATTTCCAAAGACGAACAATTAGAACGCAAGCTGGAAGATTTGGACAAGCAGAAGGAAGCGATTCTAAACAAAGATAAAGAGATTCAGGAAGTTAAAGAAGAGATTCTGAAGATTCGCGACAACCAGCTGAAGAAGTTGGAGGATGTCGCCCGTCTCACCCGCGATGAAGCGAAAGAACAATTGTTCGCGCGAGTAGAGAAAGAATACAAAGACGATGTTTTGGGCATTATTCGCCGAGTCGAGCAGGAAGCTAACGACCAAGCCGAAGACAAAGCCCGCGAAATTATTTCCGAAGCAATTCAACGCTATGCCGCTGATACCGCTACCGAAAGCACGGTCTTTTCTGTGCAGATCCCAAGTGATGATTTGAAAGGTAGAATCATCGGTAAAGAAGGTCGCAACATTCACGCTTTCGAAAAAGCCACCGGCGTTGATCTGATTATCGACGACACACCAGACACAGTTGTTATTTCCGGTTTCGATCCAATCCGTCGCCATATCGCCAAAAGGGCGCTGGAAAGATTGGTAAAAGACGGCAGAATTCAACCATCTCGCATTGAGGAAGTTGTTGAAAAAGCGGACAAGGAAATCAATGCCGAAATGAAAAAGGCAGGTGAGGACGCTGTGCTTGAATTAGGACTGACCGGTTTGCATCCTGACCTTGTTAAAATTATTGGTCGCTTGCAATTTCGTACTAGCTACGGTCAGAACATTTTGCGGCACTCTATCGAAGCCGCTCATTTGGCAGCAATGATGGCCGCTCAACTTGGGATGGATGTTCGTCTAACCAAACTTGCAACATTGATGCACGACATCGGGAAAGCGCTCGACCACGAGTATGAAGGAAGCCACATTGAATTGTCCCGTGACATTGCCGTGAAGTACGGTATGCCTGCAGAGGTCATCCAAGCGTTAGAAGTGTCTCACGAGGGCTTTGGTGGCCCCAAAACAGCATTAGACTTCATAGTTATGGCCGCTGATGCCATCTCCGCTTCCCGTCCGGGTGCGCGCAGAGAATCTGCGGAAAACTTTGTGAAACGGTTAGAAGACTTGGAGCGCATCGCAACTTCATACGAAGGTGTCGGGAAAGCGTACGCGATTCAAGCCGGCCGTGAAGTTCGCATTATGGTTCAGCCTGACAAAATCGACGACCTCGCCGCCGCTAAGTTAGCGCACAATGTCGCTCGTCAAATCGAAAAAGAAATGACCTACCCCGGTCAGGTTAAAGTTATGGTCATTCGCGAAGTCCGCTCGGAGGATGTGGCCAAGTAAGTAAACAGAGAGTAGAGAATAGAGAGTAGAGTCTTTTTCGCTCTCATCTCTCATCTCTCATCTCTAAACTCTACCCCCATGATTGATATCAAAAAAACTACTCTAGCTAACAAACTTCGCATCCTTGTGATGCCGATGAAATCCACCGAAGCTGTTACGGTAATGATTTTGGTACGCGCTGGTTCCCGCTACGAAACTCGGGATATCAACGGACTCGCTCACTTCCTTGAACATATGTTTTTCAAGGGTGGCGAACGCTATCCCACCTCCCATTCAGTGGCGGAAGCTATTGATGCCATCGGCGGAATTTTCAACGCTTTTACCAGCGACGAATATGTCGGTTATTTCGTAAAAGTCGAGAAAAATAAGATTGAAGTCGCCTTTGATGTTTTGTCAGATATGCTTCTCAATGCCAAATTTGATGCCGAAGGGCTGGAGCGTGAACGAGGCGTAATCTTGGAAGAATACAACATGTACGAAGACAGCCCCCAGCGCAAAATCTGGGATGTGTTTGAAAGACAACTTTTAGGCGACCACCCATTGGGCTGGTCCACAATTGGTTTGCCGACAGTTATCAAGAAGGCAAAGCAGTCCGACTTTTTCGATTACCGCAAACGGCTTTACACTCCTTCAAACATTGTCGTATCGGTAGCGGGTAATACCACCACGGCAAAAGTCGAGCAATTGGTAAAAAAATATTTGCCGTATCCTAGGAACACCAAAAAGAACCAACCGCTCCCCTACCGGCAATCTACCCCGAAGAAAAAAATATTAGTTTCTTACAAAAAAACCGAACAAGCGCATTTGATTGTCGGTGTTCCGACTTTTGGCGCCAATCACCCTGATAAATATGTCGGCAAAGTGCTGGCGTCGATTCTGGGCGGCGGAATGAGCTCACGCCTGTTCACTTCTGTTCGCGAACAGCTTGGGTTGGCATATTATGTCCGCGCCTCGTCTTCAAACTACATTGATGCAGGATACTTTGTTGCAAGTGCAGGTGTTGATGTAAAACGAATTGATTTGGCTATCAAGACTATTCTTGGAGAATTTCGGGAGATTTCCCAGAAACTAGTTCCTGCCAAAGAACTAGCTAAAGCAAAAGAATACCTGACCGGCGGGCTAGTGCTTGAGATGGAAGATTCCGATGAAGTCGCCTATTCCTTTGGTGTTCAGGAGCTTTTGCACGATAAAACCGAAACGATTGATTCTATCCGCCAAAAAATCAGAAAAGTGACCGCCAAGCAAATCATGTCTTTGGCTAAGAAAATTTTCAAAGACGAACGACTCTGCCTCACAATAATTGGTCCCTACCAATCTGACGCCAAAATCAAAAAGGCATATCAGCTATAAGGAGAATCTTATGGAAAAAACTTTAGTCGTGCTGAAGCCCGATGCTGTTGAGCGAGGGTTGCAAGATGAAATCAAAAATCGTCTAACTGCGACCGGTCTGAAAATTGTTGCAGAGAAAGAGATGGAAGTGGACGAAGTCTTTGCCAGCGACCACTACGCTGATCTTGGCATCCGAAAAGGAGAAGCCATCAAGAACCGAATGGTTAGATATCTTTCAACTGGCCCGGTGTTAGCAATGATAATCGAGGGGGAAAATGCTATTGCAGAAGTTCGTCGTATCGTTGGTGTTACCATCCCCTCCCAAGCCGAAGTAGGGACAATCCGCTACGATCTGGGTGATAAGGAAGAAACTTACGAAAAAGCAGACAGCACTGATAGAGCGGTAAAAAATCTAATCCATGCATCCGATGCACCGGAAACCGCTGCCGCCGAAATAAAACTCTGGTTCCCAGAGCTAGCTGGCGAATAAATTAGCCAGTCATTCTGAACGAAGTGAAGAATCTATGAAGATTTTTCCATAGATCCTTCAGTCGCCATGGCGACCTCGAGGATGACATCAAAAACCCGACCGCAACGATGTTGCGGTCGTACTTTTGGCTCTGGAAGCAGAAAAACAATCGAGTACCGCAACGGTGTTGCGCTCCACCGCAACATTACGGTATCCCCTATTTCGCCCGTAATTCATAATTCATTATTCATAATTCATCTTTTCTGTGTTGTAATAAATCTACGAGCAGCCAGCGTTCCCGAGAACTTTGATAATCCCTTTTTTGTTCCTTTAACAAAGGAGGGAGAGTTCGATTTACGGGATCGAGTTTCTCTCCCAGCTTCCAGAAGAGGACGAGACAGTTTTCAATATATGCAGGCTGGTCTGACCAGCCGCCAGGGATACAGAAGGTTACGTTACGTGGGTTGTCGCTATGTTTCGTTTAGGCTTCGGTGGATGTTTCCCCCGGAGCAGCAGCGAACGAGGCGATGTAGGCCTTAGTAAGCTACCCTTTCGTCCCAGCTACACTCGCCTCGTTCGCTGTGGAGCTCTTACTTTACCGCCACAACACCCATCCATTCGCCAGAGCATTGTCTGTCTGGGTGTTGTACCTATACGGGCTTCCGGAAACAGCTTCAGCCGATACCTTCTATCGGTCTTGTGCCCATCCCTGAAGCTTCATTCCGACCCGTCTTGCTTCTTTTCAGTCGGCGTGTGGCCTTCCTCACAATAAGCTCACACGCATTCGTGACCGGTTCGTTGCGCTCATCCTTCGGGGTGAGCGCTCTTTTTATACCCAAATCCCCCACGATTTAGCATCTAGTACCCAGCGACTAGCATCTAAAAATCCCCTCTTTACCCTGTTTTCTGCACCCATTGAGCAAATAGGGATTGTTGGTCGCAAAATTGACCGGTATGGATAGCGTTGTCTCTTCTTCCTGCCATAGGAGGAGGAATGCAATCAATTGCCTGCCCGGCCAGGGAGTAAAATCTCGGTCTCCCCTGTCCGCCATTGGAGCATTGAAAAATAAAAAACGACCCGTATCGTGGGTCTGACGGTCGGCATCCAACCGACATGAGGATAGAATTTAGTCGAGATCGAGCACTATCTGCTTCCAGCTCTCGAATGAAATGCCGACGTAGAGTCCTTGAGGACTGCCATAATCTGGCGGGATAACGCGGAAGCTCTTCATTCTCTCGAGTATAGACTCCCCACATTTGGCATTGACAGGACAGCTATGCCAATCTGGTTTTAATCCAGACATCTCCATGTCGCAAGGGTGAAGCGAAGAGACGACGACAGCGCACTGATTTCCCTGAGTGTTCATCAGTATCCCGTCGGTACCACTCGGTGAGCTGAATAGACCGAAGCCGTAAAAAGGACACTTAGGATGCTCGGGTTCTTCGGGCATCTTGCACCCCCTAAAATTAAGATACTTACCTATCACGGACATCTCCTATTTAAGCTGAAAACTACTTGCTGTCAAGGAACTCCCTCTTCCCCTATCTTCAACACCCATCGAGCAAATTGCGTCCTTTCTTCTCTCCGCCATTGGAGTCCGAGTGTTCCGAATCAATAAAATTGGCGCTGCCGAAGCTGCTGTTTGAGCGAAGCGAATTCAGCGATAGGCAGAAAGCCAATTTTATCAGATGAGTAGCGAGGACGACTGGCGGGACGCTTTGGTTACTTTGGCAAGACAAAGTAACAATCGGTCGAGCGTGATTCGGCGCTCGGAAACATAAAAAGAAACATCGTTATAGATGCTTCGCTCTGCCCGCCTACCGGCAGACAGGCTCGAGCATGACAAAAAAGAATAAAAAACTAAACAAAATAACAAAAAATTAGCACAAATTCCACTACACCATAAAAAATACCATCCTTCAAGATGTTACAACGTTGTTGCGGTCACCTACCGCAACGTTGCGGTAGGTTAATAATATAGTAGCAGAGCCAACTTTATTTTTATCCACATTAAAAAACCGCTATTACAACATTTTTATCACCGCCATGTCAAAACACTCCGCCGCAACATGACGGTTGCGGTCAACCGCAACACCGTTGCGGTCGTACCCACCTACCGCAACAATGTTGTTGCGGTCGAGCCACTCCAAGAAACCAGCTACTATATTATATATTTATATATAGGCGTCTCGAACGGCACAAAATTGACACACCAAAAAAGAAGGGGGTTGCAACGTCGTTGCGGTCGCTGGTACAATGTTGTTATAACACACCTGCAACGTTGTTGCGCTCCGCCGCAACGTTGCGGTAGGGGACTGTTATATGCTTACACTAGCAATCATCATCGCAATTTTTATTTTTTTTTACGCCACCGCGTAAGTGCCGACCGCAATGTCGTTGCGCCCAAGCTTTTCGCCACTACGGCGAAAAAAAGTGGGGGACCTACAACGTCGTTGCGCTCCGCCTCAACGTTGTTGCGGTCGTAAAAATATACTAGAATCAATTTATGGACATCGAAACCGCTCAAGCAGAACCAACAACCTCGGCTAACCCAGCCGATTTGTCCACACCCGCTTCTTCGGTTCAATCTTATTCTCTGACCGAAGTAGCCAAGTTCCTGAATGTGAACGAGAGCACGATGCGGAACTGGGAGAAGCGGTTTGGCGAATTCCTCTCCAATTATCGGAATCAGTACAATCACCGTCTCTTTACCGAGGCGGATGTTACCGTGTTGGAACGCATCAAATACCTGTTGGAGTCGGGAATGTTCACTGTGGATGGGGTCAAACACATGCTTGCCAACAAAGGTGAAATCGGCGGAATGGCAGGGGAGAGTGTCGCCACAAAAGCAATAATGACTCAACAGGAGAAGGAAGCAGACGAAGAATACAAGCAAAAGCTGATTTTTGCTCTCAACTCTCTAGGTTCTGAACTCCATTCACTTCGCCGCGAGGTCAGAGAAGACCTGCGGGGAAGTCTGAAAGCCGAGTTAGATCACTTAAAACTTCTCCTTTTCCCACCCGAACAACCCAAGAAATCCTCTTGGTGGAAATGGTGGTAGAATTTTCGGTGTCAGGCCTCAAAATCTAGTGGGGGACTGCATTATTGCGTTCCAGATTTGAGCTTTGATACCGGTAATTCTCAAGCCGGCTAGTACCTTGCTGTAAAGGAGGATACCAATGGGTAATTCTACTACTGGCCGAACTGAGGACGGCCGCGAACCTTGTCATAGTCTTGAAGAAGTGCTTTGTTCATGCTGTCCCAGTACCGATCAAATCAGTCTTGTGACGGTTGATGTGGTTGAACTAAATCACAGCTACCTGTACGGCAAGACTGGTCTTCGTCGAGAAATCCCCTTATGCTGGCGTTGTAGAGAGTTAGCAGCCGTGCATCAAAGGTTGCAAATTTCTACCGATGGTCTACCAGTTCTGGACGGTAAGGCCTGTTTGCGCAGAGGTGTCAAACACCAGCCCCTTTGAGCCACCTTCAAGATTCTAAGTAGAATTCCATCTTGGCGGTCGTCCGATTTTCGGACGACCGCCTTCTCGTTTCTGCCTGCCCGTCCGTAGTGAAGCGAAGGAGGGTCATCCTCGAGTCCTGCTGTACAGCAGGACGAAGGATCTATAATATCTTCATAGATTCTTCACTACGTTCAGAATGACAAAAAGCGAAAAACCAACTGTTTTTGTGGCGATGAGCGGGGGAGTGGACTCCTCTGTTGCTGCCGCATTACTGAAGAAAGAAGGCTACAACATAGTCGGTGTTTTCATGAAAAACTGGTCAGATGATGTTCCGGGCGGATTTTGCACTTCCGAAGAGGATTTTGCGGATGTTCGCGCTGTCTGCCAACGCCTAGACATCCCCTATTACACCTTCAATTTTGAAAAAGAATACAAAAAACGAGTTCTAGATTACTTTTTTGCCGAATACAAAGCAGGTCGAACGCCAAATCCCGATGTGATGTGCAACAAAGAAGTTAAATTCGACCTATTTTTGAAAAAATGTTTAGCTCTGGGAGCGGATTTTATCGCTACCGGCCATTATGCTCGAAGGGTTGAGCTTCCATCAAAGCGAAACCCTGAAGACCGCTCCGTAGCTTTAGCGAAGGGCGGTACAGTCAATTATCGACTCCTGAAGGGCAACGACCCCATCAAGGACCAGACCTATTTTCTCTATAACCTAACCCAAGAACAGCTTTCGAAAACTCTTTTTCCTGTCGGTCAGTATCCAAAATCAAAGGTCAGAGCACTCGCCAAAAAGTTTAAACTCCCAACTGCTACCAAAAAAGACAGTCAGGGAATATGTTTTATCGGTCAAATTGATGTAAAAAAATTTCTGAAAACCGTCATCAAGCCCAAAAAAGGTAAAATTGTCAACCAAAAAGGGAAAATACTGGGCGAACATGAAGGTTCTTGGTTTTACACTATCGGTCAGCGCCGAATCGCTGGTTTAGCGGGTCAGCCCGAACCGCTTTATGTTGTCGCTACGGATATAAAGAAAAATCTGGTCATTGTCGGGCCTGATTCCGCTACCTACGCCAAAGGAGTAATTCTAGAAAATCTCCACCTTATCCAGCAGGTCAGCAGGTCAGCAGGTCAGCAGGTCAGTAAAACAAAAAACAAAAAAATAACACCTTCGGCTAACCCGCTTACCCGCTTACCCGCTAAATCCCTAAGTGCCAAGCCCCGTTATGGTCCTGATATCTACTCTGGGAAGCTGATTCAGAAGAATAAATATTGGCAATTCATCTTCGACAAACCTCAACGCGCCTTGACTCCGGGCCAATCTTTGGTTATTTATGATAAGCAAACTTGTTTGGGCGGGGGAGTCATAAAAGGGGCTATAAAGAATTTATCCCGTTAGAAATCACCTAACGACATCTCCATCAGAGAGTAAATCAACAATAATCAATGAAAATAACACTTATACAACTAATTTCGGTACAGAAACGCTAGGTTTCTTATTTCTAACGGGATGATTATTCTAAATAATTTAGCAATCAAGGCGAAAAACGGAGATGCGGAGGCGTATGCCCAGATTTTTGATATTCTCGCCGACTCCATCTACAAATTCCTCGCTTTCAGATTGCAGAGTAAAGAAGACGCCCAAGATTTGACCAGCCAAGTTTTTCTTGAGGCGTGGGAGGGGATTAAGAGATACGACGGCAAAAGGAGCTTCAAAACTTGGATTTTCTCGATTGCCCGCTACACCCTCATAGATTTTTACCGCTCTCACAAAACTACCGCCAGTTTGGATGCTGTAACAGATTTGGCTGGAAAAACGGACATACAGGCAGAAGCGGAGACAAAATCAGATATGGATATCGTTGTTGCCGAGCTAAACCGCCTCCCCGAGCTGTACCAAACGATTCTCAAATTCCGTTTTCTCGACGAGCTGGAATATTCTGAAATCGCCGAATTGACCGGAAAAACCGAAAATTCCGTCCGAGTAATCGTCAAAAGAGGATTAGACAAAATGAGGAGAATCATGAATGGAGAATCATGAATCATGGCTGTATGACAGGGCGCGACAATCAACTGGTTCCCCTTATATCCCTCTCCATAATTCGTTATTCATAATTCACAATTCACTTCCATGACCAGATTATCCGATAAACAGATTCAAGAGCTAATCCGCGAAGCGGGGGAGCGTTTTACTCTATCCGCAGGCGAAAAAACCGCCTTGCGGTTTGAACTTTTAGATGTAATAAAATCCAGAGCATATCGGAACAATAATCATCGTATCAGTCATATTTTTTATCCTAGGAGGTTCGCAATGCCAATCATACCAATCATCATTGCTGCAGTTCTTGCCCTTGGTGGCGGAACAGCCGCAATGGCCAACACCGCTGCTCCCGGCGACTCGCTTTATGCAGTTGACCAATGGATGGAGCGGGTACAGGAAAGAATGACCAGTAACACCGAAGGAAAAGCCCGTCTTATGGCTCGTTTTTCCGAAGAGCGGTTAGCGGAATTAGCAAAAATTCGCCAAACCGACCCCGCCCAGCTCGAAGCCAAACTTAAAGAGCGTTGGGAAGAGCGTCATCAGGAAGCAATCACTCGGTTGAGCGAAAGCATCGCCAAGATAAACGAGGTTCAAGCTCGTTTTGAAGAAAAGCTTGGTACTGCTACCGAAGAAGCCCAAAAGACCGCTTATCAAAAAGTGATTACTCACCTTGAAACGGTGGAAGCACGTCGGCAAGCTCGGCTGGAAACAGTCGAATCCCAGCCATATTCTGGTACTGGCAATCCAATCCGCCAACGTATTCAACAGTGGACACAGGAAAACCAGCAAGAAATGGAGCAGATTCGCAATGAAATCAGAAATGAATTCGGCGAAGGTGCGCTTAGCCCAAGTGGTGCCGGTCAAGGTACGGGAGTTCAAACCCAAACCGAGACCCAAACCCAGAATCGCAATGGTCAGGCCAACACCGTCACTGAATGACTAAATAGCTCGGCACCAATCAAACTTGCTTTGGAGTTCATCATTCCTCGGGACTCCAATGGTGATGCTAATCCTAGCTTGACCGATTCTGACCACGACGGTATTCCCGACAAAGATGACCCTATGCCCAACTGGCCAATCCATACGATGTAATTACAAGCAAAATCAAATACCCCGCCCCTCTCGGCGGGGTATTGCTTTTCTCGGGGGAATCAGGGTATAATCCATAGGTAAAATTTGAGGTAAAACTGACGGTGAATAATACTCACAAGTCAACTACTGATTATATGCTCCCAGAGCTGGTTTTTGGCACAATGTGTCACAAAAAACAGGTCGAATCCGTTATAAGTTATGTAGGGCAAAATGCCTGACCTGCAATTTGACTCACAACAAGATCTTTCTGCCGACGAACTTTCGACCCCAATCGAACAGTCGGTTTCTCCTATCGACCAACAACTGATTTCAAAAGCTTTGGGTGGCGATGAACAAGCATTTGGCGAGCTCTACGACATTTGGGCTGGCAAGGTTTATCGCTTCGTTTACACCAAAGTAAAATCGGTTCCGGTGGCCGAGGACATCACCGCTGATATTTTTCTAAAAGCTTGGCAGAAACTTCATCAATACAAACCACGAACGGGAATTGGTTTCAGCAGTTGGCTTTACGCCATTGCCCGAAACGGTGTCGTTGATTACTATCGCTTGAATCAGCGGTCAGAACTTTCTTTCGAGGACTTGCCGGAAATGGCGGACCTTGAAGGACCAGAGCTCTACCGCGAGGCGAGCGAAATTGAAAACGCACTAAAGAGTTTGCCGGAAGAATACGAAAAAGTATTACGGCTTCGGTTCGTGGAACAGCTGTCCATCGCAAAGGTCGCGCAGGCAATGAAGAAGAAGGAGGATAACATCCGAGCTCTTACTTCGCGCGCCCTCAAAAAACTCAAGGATACCTTGAGCAGAGACGAGAGAATAGAGAATAGAGAATAGAGTTTTCTTTCGTCATCCCGAACTCGATTCAGGATCCACCTCTCTCCGTCATCCTCGGGCTTGACCCGGGAATCCAGAAAAAACAAACACAACTTTAAATACCTCCTAAGGGTTCCGCAAGAGCTTTTGGGAAAATGGGGAACATCTCTATTTTCTTAAAAGTATTTGCGGAATTTTTTATAACTATTGTCTTATCCCTGTTCTCCACTCTCTATACTCTAATCTCTGCCCTCTACTCTCTACGCTCTACTCTCTACACTCTATGTCCACTAATCACGACAATTTGATCAAAGAACTAAGCATTCTAGGCAAGGATGCTCGTTTATCTATTACACAGAGGCAGAAAATCCGCGACCAGCTTTTTAAGAAAATGGGACAGGTCAATTTGATTGATGCCGTTGCCACCCAGACCGAGGCAGAGGATTTAGTAATGCCACTTTCCACACTCCAAAGACTTTTCCGTCCGAAGAGTATTTCCTTTGGCATTCCCGCCACAGCCGGTATGGTGCTAGCGATTTTTGTTGTTACATTTGCTACAGGTGCTTTTGCACAGTCAGCCAAACCGGGGGATCCATTGTTCGGCGTTCGCAAGGCGCTTGAGACCGTCCAGATTGCCTTGACCACAGACCCAGCCAATCGGGCGACTCTCAAGTTGAATATTGTAAATGATCGTATCAAGGCGTTAGAAAATGCTGGCAGCGGGACATTATCGGTTGCTTTGAATGAATCTAAAAAGGCTTTGGCGAGTGCCCAAGCCAGCCTTTCTTCTCTGCCCAATGACAAAGATTTGAATACTAAATTGAAGGCTGTTATCGAATCCCAAAAGACAGCCCTTTCCACTATTGCCAAAGGAACTATCAGTAACGACGAAGTGAAGAAAACAGTACTGGCAATGCGAGATGAGCTAGACAAATTGATTCTGCCTACCGACAAACCAGCTGACACCAATCCTATCGTCGCCACTCCTACTAGCGGTTTTGTCACACTATCGGGCTCCATCGGCAGCTTCACTGCCAAACCAACCTTGATGGTCGGCGAAAAACGCTACTTCCTAGTCGGCTCCACTATCAATCTTATTTCTTATATGGGTTCCACTCGCGCTGTTGTTTCGGGAATTCTCAATGGCGACACCATCTCGCTTACCAAACTGACCATTGCTGGTCAGCTGATTTGGGAAGCCAATAACTTAGATAGCAATTCCGTTGATAACAATCTATCTTGGGTCGAAGGCGACCAAAATTCATCGCTTAGATAGATCCCAACAATATTCAAATAAATAAGTATAGAAATAATCTACACATAACTAAATAATGAGAAATTCTTTAATGACTAAGGCAACTCGCGTAACTGCTTGGGTTATGACCATTGCCACCGCAGGGTGGTTGGCCGTTCCTACAGCCGCCGCGCAGACGCCTGTTTACAGATTCAAATGGATTTCCCAAACTCCGGCCACTGTCACTGCTGATGGTACTGCTCACTATGTGAGCGTGACCCAAGGCAATTCTGTGACTTTGTCGGTAACTGTCCAAAACCTTTCTGGCAAAACCATTAAGGGGCGGTCAGCTTTGGGAGCAATTCCAGCTGGTAAGCAAACTCAAGTCGGGTCATTTGGTATCGGCGTTCGCGGCGATCTCCAAACTCCTTGGCTTGACGCTTCAAGCTTTGTCTTGAACGGCAACCGGTTGGTCTACTACGAAGGTGCTGATGTGGCGCCAAACGCCAACATCACCATGACCTTCACCGTAAAAGTTGCTAGCACTGCCGCCAATGGCACCTACAACCTTTACTACAAGCCAGTCTTCGATTACGAAGCCTGGACTCGTCAGGTAGCATGGAACGGTAGAGTGTTGGACAAAGATAAGTCCGACATCTTCACCCGTTTCTTTGTTGGTACATCAGTTCCAGTTGGTGGTGGTGACTTGAATGTAGCTACAGCCAGCACCACTCCACCTGCCAGCAATGCTGCTAAGGGCGCGGTTGATGTGACCATGGCACAAATTACTTTTGGCGCTGGGTCAACTAACAACGCTTTAATATCAAGCATTGCTATTGCACGGTCTGGTTTGTCTGCCGATGCCGACATCAGCGACATCAAGCTTTATGATGGTGCAACCAAAATTGGTTCCACTCAAGGAATTAATACGACCAGCCATAAAGCCACCTTCACGGGTCTGTCTTGGTTAATCCCAGCTGGGACTAGCAAGACACTGACCATCAAAGGTACGGTCGCATCTTCTGGTGGTACTGGTGTAGGAGCTATTATACAAATGGGAGTTGCATCTGCTGCCGACATTACCTTAAGTGGTGGTGGCGTAGTAGCGGGTACATTCCCAGCTTATGGTAATGGCGTCACAATTGCCGGCGTTTCTGTCGGTATATTAGCCGTTACCGCTCCAACTAGTCCTGCTAGTGCCAATGTAGTATCTGGAAGTACTGATCAAGATTTGGGAGCCTTCAAATTTGAAGCAACCTCGACAGAAGGGTTTAACGTTAACTCGATTACCCTCACAGAGGTTGGTACATCTGTTGATTCTGATGTTTCCAACATGAAGCTCGAGATTCTTGGCGTTCAAATTGGTTCAACAGTCGCTAATCTTACTAATGGATCAGTGACCTTTACTGGTAGTCCATTATTCAATGTTCCAGCTGGGCAAAACAAAGTTGTCTACGTTGTAGGCAACATTGCTTCCGCTGTTACATCTACCAGAACCATCATCTTCCAAATTGAAGATATTACCGATGTGGTGGCTTACGGACAAAACTCTAGCGGGATTGTTACAATTTCTGCTACCACAGGCGGTCCCATTACTAATCCATTTACCGCCACTTCCGCAGCGGGCACTTTCACCATTGTTCAAGGTGCTATGACCGTTGTTGAAGATCCGACCAACCTTGAAACTCAAACCTACATCGTAGGAGAGGAACAAGTTGAGGTGGGCAAATTCAAGTTTAGTGCTAGCTCCACCGAAGCACTCAAGGTTACCAAGATCATCTTTGACGAAAACGAGGATGCGTCTTCCACCGACTACCAAAACGCTCGGTTGTACATCAATGATTCTGCTACACCAATCGCAACTAGCGGTTCCATTGCTAGCGCAACAGTTACTTTTGAGGACGGAAACGGCCTCTTTGAGGTACCTGTTAGCGGCAACACGGTGGTTACGCTAAAGGTTGATATTTCAACTTCCGCTGTAACTGCCGATACCCTCGAGTTTGGTCTTGGTACGACAGCAGTTGATGTCACTAACCTCACCATTTATGGTGTTTCCTCGGGAGACAAAGTCCCAACTACCAGCTATACTCTTACGGGAGTACACGCTGATGGGATGAATGTTCACGAGATTGATCCATATGGAGCCTTGGTGGTCTCAAACGGCCCCAGTACTCCTGTGGCCGCCAACTTTGCTCTTGGCCAAACTAACTTGGAAATTTTCCAATTCAGAATGCAGGCCAGCAGTGAAGCAATGCGGGTAACCTCACTTATTGTCAGGATGTATGAGGATAACACGGCAGGGACCGACACAGACGCTTCCGACACTGGCGCCACTTCCAATGCCAAGCTCTATGCTTGGAATGGAACTGCTTGGGTCCAGTTGGGTAGCACAGTTGCTAGCCCATCTTCTGGTGTTGCTTCATACAACTTTGACCACACCATTCCCAAGAACACCACGCATACATTCAAGTTCGTCGTAGATATTCCGACAACTTCCAGTGACACTTATCTGTATGCAACCTTGCCAGGTGGCGGAACAATCGCTGATGACATCTCTGCTACAGGTGTCTCGTCTAGTGCAACAATCGTTGAAACTGGCAGTGGCGATGGTAATCTATTTACCAAGGCAGTTCCGATTATTACCGTGGCCAAGTCTGACGTTCCAGCAGCTCGTACGGTAATCAAGAATGGAAACGACGTCTTATTGGCGAAGTTCTTCTTGTCTGCGAGTAGCGTTGAAGACATCAAAGTCAGCACGCTGAAGATATATGCCGACACAGCCAACACTCTAGATACAGCCACTCCAGGTATTGACGGAGATATCAACAACATCTATCTGCAGTTTGACGACAACGGTACATGGCGTAAGACCAATACCGAAAATCTAGTTTCTGGCACCCCAGACTCCATCACCTACACCGGTTCTGATTTCTTAGAGCCAACTGAGTGGGTGATTCCAAAGGGCGGAAGCCTAATTGTCGAAATTCGCGGTGATATCATTGACACTGGTACTGCATACTTTGGTATGACAACCTCTGCCACTAACGTGGTGGGTTCTGGTGTCAGTTCTGGTACTGCTGCAACAATTTACGACTATGACGGTACTGCCTACAACACAGTCTGGTACGCTCCGTTGTTGACGATGTCCGCTAACGGAACACTAACAGTTACTGTCGCAACGGATACTCCAACTGTCCAGCAGGTGACTGCCAGTTATGACACAACTACAATGACGCCTACATTCTTTAGGGCAAAATTGGCAGCTGCCAATGAAGACATCGTAATTGATGCCATTAGAGCCAAGGTCACCGATCAAGGAAGCGGTACCGAAGATGACAACTTTGCCGGTACAGTCTATGTCTACAAGGGTGGCACGATGGTAGGCAATGTCTTGTCGGGAGGAACATTAGTCGCTACCGGTACATTACAGCCAGTTAGTGGTTCTGATGCGGCAGCCAATATCATCTTTACCACTCCAGTAACTATTCCTGTTGGGGGGAGTGAATACCTGACGCTAACAGCAGTTCTCAACTCTATAACTAACGGAGCTGATTCTGGTGAGGTTCCATATCTTGGTATCGACTCCGATAACGAACAGGCTGGTAGTATCTGGTACACAACAGGGAACACGTACAACAACAAGCTAAACATTCGTGCTACTGGTGTTTCTTCGGGCACTGTTATTACCGACGCCAACGATGATGGCGCTACCGCTATCTTGAAGGGCAAAGCTGTATATGTTGTTAAAACCAAACTAGGCTTGGCTCTTAGTAGCTCTACCGAATCTGGTAGTAACATTGTTCGTCGCGCAGGTGACAAGTTCTTTACAGTCAATGCGACTAACTCCAATGCGACTACCGATGCTGTAATTCGTTCTGCCCAAGTAAACACAGCCGATGCTGCTGCTACTGCTTGGACTGGTGCGAGCACGGCTGCTGGTACTTGGGCCGTTGTCTCCGCTGGTGACGATGGGTCAACCTTGGCTGACGATTCCACTAACTATGTTGATGGCACTGGTTCCCAGGCAATGACCCAAGGTGCTACCACTCCAGCCGCTGGTAACGGTATGACTCAGACATTCGCAGCACGCGACTTGTCGACTTATGCTGGGTTAGGTTTCTGGGTTCGGGCTTCTCGGGCTTCCATTGTGCTGGATATTACCCTGACAGGAGCTTCTGGTGGTACTACCACCTACCAGCTCACTCCAGGTGTCAACAGTCAATGGCAATTCGTGAATATTCCGTTCGCAGCCACCTATTGGACCACGCGTACTGCAGTCACGGCCTTCAAGATTATTTCCAACACAGCCTACACTGCGGCTGACACACTCAACGTCGATGGATTAGTCTTCTACAGAGACTACGTCTCGTTGAACCTAGTCTCCAACGCTGGTTTGATTGCTAACACTACTGCTTCCTTGCTTGGTTCCAGAATTACTCTGGCTGATAGCTCGGACAATGTATTAGCTTACGGTAACTCAACTGGTACTGCTGCGACTCAAGTTTCCACTAGCTATGGTACGGCATACTTCTTCCCAACAACGGATATTAGTATTCCTGCCTCTGGCAAGACATTTGTGTTCTCAGCAGATACATCAGTTCTGATTACTGGAACAAAGACTCTAACTACTCAGCTTGTTTTGGGGGCAGCCACCACGGCTGGAGCTCAAGCTACAAGCGGTAGCGTATGGTGGAACGACAATTCGTCTTCTACTTACATCTTCTGGGTAGATAGTCCAGGTGGTACACTTCAGAGTAGTATCAGCTATCTTTAGTCTGATTTAATTCTTTAGTGTAAAAGGTTGGCGGCTTCCTAATAGCAAAACCGTACATCAATACCCCGCTTTGGACGCAAGGCGGGGTATTGATATCGAAGCACTTACTGTATTTCAGTTCTCCAATACACTAAGGAAATACTCTAATGATTCATATCTCGTTGGCATTTTCAATTGTGAGATAATGAACTTATGAAACTCTCATACTTTCCCATCATTATCGCTTGTGCAATTGTTAGCCTCACCACACCAACATCCGTTCATGCTTCTATTACTGCTCCTTGCAGTGTCAGAATCAACCGTGCGGATGGTATGTATCAGTTACCAATTTATTGGGTGAATCCCAACGACTCTGCTCTGGCTGGTATCAATATTTATTTCTCTGCCGATCCGCCAATTTCTTTTGGTAAACGTGTAGTCACCGACTCTGCACAACTCCATCCCAATGAAAAAGGGGAGTACATCATCGATCAACTTGTTTATAACACAATCTACTGGGTCAAACTCACCGCCGTTGATACGGCGGGGAACGAAAGCTCCCCCACAGTTCTCACCCAGGGGTATCCCGCTCAACCCCATGATCTTTCCGCGCCCGTGCCAGTGGACAACGCTAGCGTCAAATCTGCTACTAGTAGTTCGTTGGGTTTATACTGGATTAACCCAGTCGCTGATGATTTCTATCGAGTGAATATTTATCGCGGTACATCGCAGGATGCATTCAACTCTGCCACTACACCAATTGGCCAGATAGTAGGGGGTTCTGGTCTAACACAAACATTTACAAACACAAGTTTATCTTCAGATACAACTTATTTTTATCGTTTAGTGCCCGAAGACGTAGTTGGTAATCTCGGAGACCCGATAATTATTTCAGGCAAAACTTTGAAAGCTCCGATTGTTCCGTCACCAGTTGTGACCCCACCCGTGGTGGAACCTACTCCAGCAACTCCGCCAGTAGTAATAAACCCGTGGACATTTGATTATCGCGCCCAATGGGTAAGCCAAAGCGGTACTTTGTCAGCAGACAAAACAGCCCACGAAATTCATGGTACAGCCGGCTCTACCGTTGATTTAGAACTAACGCTCAAAAACATCGGCAAAGCATGGTGGTATCCCACCACTCCCGATGCCGCCCACATCATCAAATTAGGCACTTGGATGCCTCAAGATAACGCATCTCCGCTTAAAGACGCATCTTGGCTCACTTCGAACCGAATTGTCCAAATAGACTCCGTCACAGGAACCAGTTTGTCCCATACCTTCAAGTTCAAAATCACTATTCCTACCACTGCCGTTTCTGGTACTGTCTACAAATTCTATGTCCGCCCCGTAGCCGAGTATGTGAAGTGGTTTGGACCTACTGGAATTTTCTGGAACGTTGTTGTCAGCTAGAATCATGAATCACGAATCAAGAATCATGGGCAAGGGGAGGGAATCATGAATCAAGAGGGGGAGAGGAGGATAAAGAGCTTTACGGACCTGAATGCTTGGCAAGAGGGGCACAAGTTGGTTATTATGGTTTATGCCCTGACCAAAACCTTTCCTGCCAACGAGACTTATGGGCTTATCAGCCAAATGCAACGGTGTGCAGTATCCATTACCTCCAATCTAGCTGAAGGATTTAGTCGACAATCGTATCGGGAAAAAGTCCAGTTCTACTCCATCTCTCAAGGCTCTGTGACGGAATTGCAAAATCAACTGCTGGTTGCACGAGACATCGGACATGTTGTCCAGTCCCAGTTTGACCCACTAGCCAATCAAGCCGTCACAGTACACAAGTTAATCAGCGGTCTCATCAAAAGCTCCAAATCATTCGTCCGTCCGTAATGCGTTACTTCTAACCATAATTCATAATTCACTATTCATAATTCATTTTTTTCTATGAACAAGAAACTAATTGGACTAGCTGGGCTAATTATCATTGTCGGCGGGCTTGCTGCCGGCGGATATTATTGGTGGAGACCCCGTGTAGCCAACCAACTGGTTGTTGAATCCACAGACGCCTTTTTAATTGGTCGTGACAATGATGACATTTCTAAGTACGCTGAAGCCCTCGACCTGATTGACCGAGCCATTGCTTGGGGCAAATATGATTCGACTGTTGGATTGTATCGTGCTGAAGTACTGGCTGGGTTGGGTCGGTTTGATGCAGCTAGACAACAGCTAGAAAAAGTGCGCGATGCCGACCCCTCCGCCAAAGAGGCTGCGACTGATTTGCTAAATCAGCTCCCACAGTAAGGGGGCTAGAATCATGAATCACGAATTATGGATTATGGGAGGGGGAAAAATCTGGCTAGAATCATGAATTAGGAATCATGGGTTATGGAGGAGACTCCATCTTTTTGTCATTCTCCGACTTGTCGGGGCTGTTTTTGATGGTGTCAGATTGACCAACATTCACTATGATATAATCAACCGTTAGGCGGGATTATGGTTCAATACTATGATTCCTATTGCTTAAAATGGTCGTTGGGGGATTAAAGCTATGGCATCCAGCTATGGCGCATCTTGAAAATTATATCTGGTAAATAAGCGATATTATGAAACAAATCGTATATATAGGCGTTATTCTGCTAGCTGGATTAGCGATTGTTCTCTGGCCAAAAACTGGAAATGTCGCACAAGCAGCCATAACAGGATCATCTGGCGATTGGGCTTATGTTTTTGGTTCTGACGCCCCGCCATTTATTGCACCAACTCCAATAAGTATAGTGCCAAAGACCACCTTTATTGGAGAAGGCGTAAGCCATCAGGCGGCTCTATATCTCGTAAATTTCCCAGAATCATACTGGGCATACTACGTAGATAGTCGCCGAGGAGAGATTCGACCAGATGACTTCTTGGCCTCTGGTTTAGGGATGGAAATGTTTTTGAAAAATTCAAAAACCGGCGACCGAGTCAATTTCTCAATTACAAGGTATATTCCAGGAGCCTTCGGACCACAAGGGGATCGACTGATCATCGAATATCCCACCTGGACCACTGATCAAATTGGAACATACGACCTAATCGTAAGTGCTCCCGGTATTTCAACTAATCTTAAGGGAGCATTGGAAGTTCTCGAAGCCCCTGTTGGTGGAAGTACTGTTATTGAGACACCTTCTTTGCCTGTTCCAGAGAGACCGGCAGTAGAAATAAAGCAAGATTCTGCACTATCTCCAACTATTAGCAATTACGAAGTCACTGGACTAATCATTCTTACCGGTACAAACTGGCCAAACCAACAATCTGGGCTGACTGTCTCTATCCGCGAACATGACACTGATAACGTCTATCAAGCGACCTTGATGAGTTACACCCCTTTATCGAGTAGAGCCATCTTTGAGATGCCATATCTACCGATTAAAACCTACACGGCATATGACATCATAGTCGCAACTATCAATGGAGCTCGCACGGTAATCCATAATGGGTTATGGCTCACAGACGGCTCCTAAATATTCATGGAAATTACTTCGAAAAATCCCGCCCAACATCTGGCGGGATTTTTCATAGTTCTACCACAAAGGACTTATACACAAAAAGAAAGCCGACCTATTTTGGTCGCTTATATAAAATATGAAGCGCCCTAGGCCGGCTTTGAGGTACAACCCCAGAGACCATTCCGCCGCATTCCCCCCGAAGGAAGAAAAACGTATGGGGCATTTTTTGTTTTAGTTTTGTGCCTAGAATCTTTCGAACCTAGACTTTTACTATGCGCCCCGCGGGACAGTAGCGGGAATTGGAGCAATAGACAATGGACTAATAGACGATAGACTTATAGACCAAAGATATCGCGACAATTTCCGTTACTCTCCGTTCAAGTTGTCAATGTCACCACCAAATTATATCAATATACTCTAAAACATTGCCTTTGGCAATAGATAAGAGGTGTTTTGGGTTAAAAGTGCGGTCTGGAAGCGAAAAGATTTTTTCGTTATCCACACCACTTTTGTCATTCTGACGCTAGGAAGAATCTATAATAGATGCTTCCCCCGACAAGTCGGGTTCGAGCATGACAACTACCAACTACTTATTACTCTCTACAAACTTATTATTCATAACTTACTGTAAATTTCTGATTCAGCGATTGGTATTTCGCATCATTTGCCAGTTCTGGATTGGCGGTATAGATTTCGTATTCAATCGTTCCCGTCACCAAAGATGCTAGCGGAAAAACAACTTTTCCTACTGTATCAGTTTGGTAAAACGCTCTCTCACTTTCAGGACTGTACCAATCGTAATAAGAAAATTGTGGAGTACGCAGTTCGGATAGGGGAACGCGCAACCCAACCCAAACACCTTCTGCTGGCTCGGTTGTTTCCTTGTTTGCCAAAGTCAGTGTGACAGTGCCTTCGGAATCAATCCCAATCGGTAGAGTATTCTGTGATAGTTTGATGTCTGTCACCGTCACTGATGCGGCTGAAGAAGCGGGTTTACCTAAGAGCAACCATCCGCCAGCCGTGACAGCTAAGGTCAATATAAAAAGTCCGGCAAACACACCCCACCGTTCATGTGAGCTGTAGTTTCGGTTCCTCCGTAAATGATACATTACCTTGTTCATAGAAGTAGTTGTGCGTTGTGAGTAAGGGACAGAGAGTAATGCGTTGTGCGTTGTGAGTGTCGGTAGCCCTGCGGGCTTTTTATTACCCATCACTCATAACTCATTACCCAATACTCATTACTTTGTGGCCTTAAAATGTGTCTTATCGTAATGTTCTACCCAAGCCAGAGCGACAGCTGCCAGCAAGGTCAAACCCATCAATACTAATTGTAGTCCATTCATACCCGTGACAGGTAATCTCTGTGGTCCTTTGTAATCAACTACATCTACCACTGCCACACTAGCAGTCGCATAACCGATTTTGCCGTTGTATAAAGTAGCAACCAGAATCGTATCGTAATAGGTACCCAATTCTTCGCCAGCAGTAAAGGTACTCCGATGGGTAGTCTTATCGTCACCATCCTTCTTGATGGTTCCGCTTTGGTCGATTAGTACGAACCACTTGAACTTGGCGTTATCAATTGGTTTACCTTCGGTATCGTACGCAGTTGCTTTGAAGAGTTGAGTTTTGCCCGGCAACATTTGGGCTTCAACGGGCTTGATAACCATCTTGTCAATTACCCGACCTGTGTCATCAATCACTTCTTCCAATTCTTCAAGCAGCTCTTCTTCTTCGAGTTTTTCTTCGACATTCAAGAATGCAACAGCATCGTTGAATCCAGTATCGGGCTCATATATGGAGTTATCCGCGACCACCATAATATTCTTACCCGACTGGGAATCGAGATAATACACAGTAATGCTCGACTTGCTTCCGTCACTCAAAATATATTGCGGCACAACTTCGGTACTCTCTTCTTGGGCGGTTATCAAGTAGGGGAGTTTGCGCTGTGAGGCATCATAGAATGCTCCCGTAATTCTACCGCTATAGAAGTATATGTTTCCTTTGGGCAAGAATTCAGAGCGGTCTTCGGCATCTTTGGCAGTGATTCTGATTGGGGCGCTGAACTTATTAACATTGATTGGCGTACTTGGCAGATTGATTACCAGCGACTGCAATGGCTGTTCAGTATCGACCACGGTTACAAATGTTTGGTCGTCAGACCAACCCCGATCTTGGTTAACAGGCCAACTATCGGCGACAAGAATCGTAACGCACCAAGGATCAGAAGGGATGAGAGGGATGGGAGTAATTTCAGAATCCTTGTAGTAGAAAGCAGCCTCATTGGCTCCTTCGGGGACCACTAACGGATTGCCAGCATTGAAAGTGACAAGATTGTTGTTATTGTCTCGTTTCCAAAACTTCCCGCTGTCGCGTGAATGAATGCCGAAACTGGCAGAAACATTTAATGTAATATCCTCTTCCGCGATATACGGTCGGTCGGAGATGGTATCCCATAAAGTGACAGTATAAAGGTCGCTAAGAGTGTTGGTTCTTATTTCATTTGTTTTGCTAAAAGGATAAGTAATTCTGACCCACGGGTCAGCGGTGGTGAATTGCCAAGTGACGGGGTTCTCCAACGGCTCGACAGTTTCCTCTGAAGAAACAGCCGAAATAATAGTGACTGTATAAGTTGAACCAACCGCTAGTTCGCCAGGGAACCCGTCATAAAGGGGATCGTCCGTAGGTGCGGTTAGTGTAAATATCGTATTAGTCTCGTCCCAAGCCTGACCCCAGGTTGTGGTGTCGCTCCCTAATTCGTTGGATAACGAAAACTCGAATTGTTCGGGATCCACAGGATAGTTGAAGCCAACTATGATACTTTGTTTGAAGCCGTTATTTTCACTATTTGGTGCAGGGCTTTGAGAAACAACCTGCAACGGATCTTTTTCCGCAGTTGGCGAGACATGGATGCTTGAAGTAAGCGAAGTTTGTTCATCGGAACCAATATTCGGATCCCAAACATAAGCGGTATTTGTCACATCTTTTTTTTCGGTTACATCACGAATTACCGCCTTGAAAGTGAAGACTAGGGGAGGGTCATTTTTCTGAATGCCTTGCGCAAATCCTGTGATGGTTTCGGTATCCTTGTCCCATGACGGGGACTCGTCTAACCAGCGTTTATCATCAGTATCTATTGAAGGATCTGAATAATAAAACTCTGGCGTATCATAGGCACTGTCATAATGTCTCGGCACAAGGTCGCTAATGGCAACATCACCAACCGTAGAACCTGTGTTGTAAATGGTTACGGTGTAGGTAACAACGGCGCCAGGCGCGACAGTTTCAGTTCGGTTAGACTCTTTTTCGGAAGTAGTAAAAAGAGAATCAGGCACTATATTGAAAATAGCAGGTTGGCTTGGCGTGAAGTCGCCGTTAATACCATCGTTGAGGGTCATGTTCTGTTCAACAGTCAATTGAGCGGCATAGCCATCCACCCCTACCCTCATCGTGAATTTTGGCTCAACGACACTGTCTCTTAGTACACTTCCTGTCCACTCCAGCCCAATTATTTTTCCTTTATTTTCTAATTTTCTGAAGAGTCCACCCTTACTGTTGTCGCTAACATAAGAAATCCCATCTACGAAAATAATAGTGACGGTAACGCTAGGAGCATCAACTGTTTTATCTGTGTTGTGCAAATATAGGGTATATTCCACTTCTTCTCCCACTGCGTACTTGCCGTTGTGAGAACCAAGCGCCACTTGCAGTTTAGAACTTGTTAGGTTCGGATGCGGTTCCTTGGCAGTAGTGAATGAGAAGAGTAGGGGAGAACGGATTTCGTCTTGGAGCTCACAAGTATAGTGGGTGTCCACATCCACTATCCGATTGCCCGCCAAATCAGTCGCGGTTTTAATTCTGAAATTATAACGAGTCAGTTCTAGCAGTATGCCGTCATTCGAAGTGGGAGTGATGGTTGCGATTTTGGCACCAGTCTCATCTTCATTCTTATCGCTCCATACAACAGAACTGGGCACTTCGCCCTCTGCTGAATAAAAGTTGTAAGTGAGGCTACCGGGATCCATATATTCGGAAAACTCGAGAGACACCGGTTGACCAGTCGGCCAACTTCCTTCTCCCTCGGCTGGTTTAGACTCTACCAAGTAAGGAGAATAAACATAAACCGTGGTGGGAGGACTCCAACCACTTATTATCCAATTTCCATAGCTATCCTGCTTGCTAGTGAACTTAAGTTCGTAATTTCCCGCGTTGTCTGCTGCGGCAGTTCCAAAATAATAAGTTTTTCCATCATCTACAGGGACTTCCCAACCTACCGTTTCCCACTCCGGATCGACACCTTCCCCGTAATAAAGAGTACCAAAAGAACTAGTAGGCATTTTGTCGTCATCTGTAGCGACATACAAGGTTACCCGTTTTACTCCGCTGCTGTCATCGGTAGCAGTAGCAGTGACATGTAAGGTGGGGTTGCAAGCGTCTGCCACTGTAGTGTAGCGGGGGAGAGGATTGATATTGGAAGTTGGACGAGTTTCATCAGTCCCGCCTCCACCACCCCCAAGAACGGCAGTGTTATATGTAATAGTTACACTATCCGCAATCAACATTTGCCCAGTAGCATTTTGGGAATAGATTTTTACATAAAGCGCCGAATCGGTGGCGGGGATAGTGTCCAACATTGTGCCCAAAACTACTTCGGTCAATTCCGCCATTGTGTTGGCTTTCGATGAATCATCCGCCGAGGCGTCCGCCGTCCAAGCACTAGCGCCCGTGTCGTAGTAATACCATTCGCCGGCATCAGTACTTTGCCGACTAAACGCAAACTTAGCTTCGCCGTTGCTTAGCGAATGTTCTGTAACAGAAAGGGCCGTAATTTTTACAGCATTGTAAATTGGAGTTGTGGCAACGATTGAAGAACTGGCCAAGCTATACTTGCCTAAGAAAATATCGGTCTTGCCGCCCAAAGCACCTCCCATCAGTAGCCAGTTGGTGGTTGGTTGAATTGCCAACGCGCTCCATTGGGCAATTCCTAAATCATCATGCGCAGTGTTGCTTTGTTCGAGCCAAGTGGCTCCACTATCGAAACTACAGAACACGGCGGATTTTCTATCTCCCCCAGCACCAACAAAAAATGGAATGTTGCTGTTGCCTAAAAGATCGGATATATAAACCAAGTCATAATCCGCCACCAAATCAGATGACTGATTAGTCCAAGCTCCGCTAGGGTTGAAGTCAGTACTTACGGCAATGTACACACCATCCAATGCTCCCGAAGCACCCGCTACATAAATTTTCCCGTTGATATAATCCACCTCAGTCAGAAGTGGTTCGGTGTCAGGCAAATCTTTAGTGGCCCATGGTATCAAGGCAGGGTTCATTGAATATTCCAAAACACCACCCGTTCCGCCATCATTTCCTACAAGCACCACAATATTGGAGCTAATCCAAGCGATATCAATAGCCGAGGCAATTGTACCTGGCTGTTGGCCGGTCAGCGCCCAGTTAGCTCCGCCGTCACTTGTTACGAGAACCTTCGCAGGATTATCTGATGTTACAACATATGCTACTCCGTTCGCTGAAGATGCTGAAACCGCTACATATGTAGTCGGTGCCATAACGGGAAGCGTTGCCCCAGTCCAGTTCGCACCTCCATCACTAGAGTAAGAAACTGTTTCGCCAACCGCGACCAAATCCACTCCCGGAGTTGTAGCATATGTTACCTCCGCGATTTCAAGAGTATTAGTTATCCCCGTGATTGCCTTTATAGTCCAAGTGGCTCCAGAATCTTCAGAATAATAAACATCTCCGCCATTCAATACTGCCCAAATTGTGCCACTCGAGTCAGGAACGAGATCTATTACGGGATCATTAGCTCCGCCCAACTCTGTTCCATCGGTCGTTGGATTCCAAGTGGTTTTGAAATACATCAAATCCTGACCAATGGCAATATTACTATCGGTTGTGTAATCGGCGGCATCATCAAAACTCAAAGTATAAGTCAAACCATCTTCGGCAAACACTTTTGGCACACCCCAAGCAGAGGGGAGGAAGGTTTGGATAACTAAAATCCCAGCCGTAATGGCTGATAAGTATTTACGTTGTCCAAAGAGTCGCTTGAACATTTGGCTATTGGTGTTTATTTTTCGTTTTTGGCAACAGATATACGCCCTTCCAAACTATTGTATTATTATATCTTATTTTTCCGTTTTTGTCAATCCCGCACCAAGCCAGCCGGAAAACTCTAAGCCGATTTTTCTACGGTTGGCTGGTACGGGACAGGCCCTGCCCTTTTCCCCTCATTACTCATAACTCATTACCCGCGGCTCTCCATGCTGTAATATAAGAGATGTAAGCAAATCGGGGGAATGTTAGAAAACTCTATCTCACCACAATCTGAATCCGACCGTCTGCCAAAATGGCCTTGGCT
Source organism: uncultured bacterium (assembly GCA_963695435.1). GTDB lineage: Bacteria > Patescibacteriota > Kazan-3B-28 > Kazan-3B-28 > Kazan-3B-28 > JAKLDB01. The sequence continues at coordinate 482,053 of OY968788.1, read as the reverse complement.
CCCTTGGGTAATGCTGATTGGGCTAATCTTATGGTTGCTGTTCGGGAGGATGAGCTGTGCAGTCAAACCAACGCTAATTCCCCAGACCGAAACAACTAGTCGGGTAGTTTCCGCTAATTACGGCACATTTAGCATTCTGGATTTCAAGTCATCCAGGAATTTTTTGGTATCCGGCACAATGGGCGACGGGAGAATCAATATTCTCTACAAATCTGCGACAGAAATTGAGCCGATTATTTTTGATCCCACCACAACCACTTTTACACCGCGCCACGAGTCTATCGTATTCAGAAAAAATGTTGGGTCAGGCGAAATAAGCCAAGCACTTCTCATCAACGACAGCACCGTGGTGATAATTTTTGGCGGAGCGGAAGAACTACTCTCCGGCGGGGGAGAAGAATCTACCTGGGCTTACGGGAAAATTATCAATTTGGATAGTGGTGAGGTAATTGACATCGTAGGGCAAGAACAAATCGGCGAAATTCGTGTTTTGGCAGAACTCAACGACCAAAAATTCGCCATTGCCGGCATCAAAGGCAAGGCTCATAGAGATATGCTCATCACCGACCCCGACTATGACAAACTGCCGACTGGGATAATCAAAACTTTTGACCTCGTTGGTAAAGAAATTGAGTCGAAAGAGCTTACTGGCACAGACGGCTATGCTATTCCTACGACTACCACTACCAACACTTACGATAGGGGGGATGATGTCTTGATTTTTAGCGATCGTTTGGCTATTTTTGATAAAACCAAACTCACTTTCACGCCAGTTTCCAACACTACCAAAGCGACAACAATCGAGCGTTTGCCCAACGGTCTGTTGCTGGCTTGTTGGGAGCGTTCTATCAACTGGAGCGATTGGGAAACAGGCGGCAATTCGCTCGGCAATGAAATTTATTTATTCAATCCCGAAAATCTTCAATCATTACCAATCACGCTCGCAACCGCTCTCCCAATTCGCGAACAATTGCTGACCGGGATCACCGAATTTACAGACGAAAATACAACCGCAGCACTAGCGCCGCTCAAATTGCAGTATAGAGTTTCGGTTCTTGCTGACGGAACAGTTTTACTCGCCGCTAATAATTTTTACGATATAGCCCAGTATCATTGGCTGATTGATTTGAACGGCTACAAAATGCTTCAGCCAGCGAATCAAACTACAAGAGCAAGATTATCCACTAGTCTCCAAGACCAATGGATCGGGTTCGACAATGACATCACTCTGGCAGATGGACGAGTGCTGTACTTGGGGGCTCGAACTGTGCTTTATACTCCCGCTAGTGAACGCACTCCCGGACAAGAAGCGATTAGCCAATCAAAAACAAATTTGCCCGACTGGCCTAGCACCGATTTCAAGACCCAAGGCGTCTGGGCTACAGCCAAGAAAACTTCAGCTCTGCAAAAAAACTATGAAGCCAATTTGGCGGAGGAGCAGGCGCGGTACATTGTCGAAGTTCGGGGCGCGACTTATCGCATTGGTCTTCCCCAGACCGGTATTCCCGCCTGTGATGCCGTGCCACCAAAACAGGGCAACTGCCGCGACACCAACCCCTCGTATAATATCGAACGATATAATGCTGCTACCAAGAAATGGTCGGAAGCAAAAAATAGTAAGTTGGCTGTCGCAAGAAAAGACGAGTCCGTCACCGCTCTCCTTGATGGGAAAGTAGTAATCGTCGGCGGGATAGCAAATGTCGGGAGCCAACCAGCAGAAGAACCACTTGATAATGGACGCTATACTCAAAACTGGATGGCAGGCACGATCACTCTTTATGGCAAAACATTCGGCAAGGTGGATCCAGTATTGTATTACAGCGGACTGGGAATGAGCGCGGCAGATTTACAAAAACTTAATGTGAAACTGGGATTCACCAAGAGTGTCGAAATTTATAATCCGAAGACAAACAAAAGTGAAGAAATCGGCAAATTGAAAATCGGTCGAAGTGGACATCAAGTGGTAATTTTGCCTGATGATAAAATAGCGATAATCGGTGGAGACGAACAACCAATTATCGTCAAAGACAGCCGAGGAAACTTCCAAAGCGTCACTCACACCTCCTCAACTTATGAAATTTTCGACCTAAAAACGGGAGAGTCGAAGCTTTATGAAAATGTATTGATGTTCCGGCACGATACCCATGGCTTCCAGACATTTATGATGCCTAACGGACATATTTACATTGGTGATTCTGGTGTTTATTCCGGCGCCGAAGTATTGGACTGGCAGAATGGTGTTAGTTACCCGACTGGCCAACCAACTTTGCGCGGGCTGGGCACCGCTGACAAAACCGCCCGACTGGAGAACGAGCTGATAAGTCTCGGAGCCGAGCAGGATGAAATCCGCAACGGCAGTAATGCGATAATCGGACAGATTCTAGACACTTCAGTTATCGGAACCTACCGACTTGCCGATACTGGTCGGCAGCTGCCCATAGCTCAACTGACCGCCGAGAGGCTCATTAGCAGCAGCTACGCTTGGCTGTGGCTCCTGTATCTCCAACTAGCACAACTCCTGCTCGGCCTTCCGCTCGCATATCTGCTGGGAGTAATCAAACGCAAACGACAAAAATTCGTCGTCCCGTTGTAGCCCTTGATTTTTATTAGATAACGCTCTAGACTACTGGCACAACTTGTGGGGCTGTCTAGCTTCGACAGGGAACCTTAATTTTTGAGAGTTGCGTGCCGTTGATGTCTTGTAACGCAAAACCAGACAAAACTACAAATGCCAACGCATTTGGCGGTCTTCGTACCGCAAATGCATTCGCCTAATTGCGGATGCCATCGCTTCTGAGCGCGCTCAACCGCGCAGGTCAGCGGTGTAATATTAGTTGAGCCGCTGCGGCAACGGTTACTGTTGTCGCCTAAGACTTAGTAACTTGCCTTGTCATTGCTTTGTCGGCTTGAGGATGGTGAGGGACCCAAATCAAACCGAATACGCATGTAGTAACGCTCAAAAATTGTTTTCTGGACGGGGGTGCGAATCCCCCCAGCTCCACCAGACAAAACCGCTCCCAGAGCGGATTTTTGCTTGACAGAAAAGATATTTTGAGATACCATTAGCCAGTACCTTTCTATCTCACTCAAGGGGGTTCGTATGGTAGATATGGTAAAATTGAAGACCGGAGAGGAGCTACCCGTAACTGTCGTTGCCGCCATAATGTCATCGCTGAATACGTTGATGGATGGTGACGTTAAGGACTTAGTGTCATTCGGCGAGCTTGTGGCTGTATGCCGCAACCCTAAGCACCAGTTGTCGGATGAATACAGAGCTTACCTCGCCTCTCGTGGCCTCATCGAAGACAACGGACAGCCAAACGAGACAACTCGACAGGTTGTTCGGGCGGCCGTAGAGGGGGAAGGCCTCGATATCTTGCTGGGCTCTCCTGTCGCCACCAGCTGACATCTTACTGTTCCCGCCCCGGGGTTAAGGGGATTTTTTATACCCAAATTTATCACAACCCATTACTTGCGACTATTCGTCCATAAGTCCATCGTCTATTAGTCTAGCTATTGTTTCACCCGCAACTTACGGGAAATTTCCCGTTCGCTTTCTTTGCGTTTGATACTTGCCCGCTTGTCGTATTTCTTTTTTCCTCTCGCCAGCGCCAACTCAACTTTGATGTGGTTGTGGGTGCTGTAAATTTTTGTCGGAACCAAACTCAATCCTTGTTCCTGCAATTTGCTGGTTAGCTGAACCAATTCTTTTTTGTGCAATAAAAGTTTACGCGAATGAGTCGGCTCATAACCGTCCTGCTTAGCTTGAGAGTAGGGGGCAATATGGAGATTGTTCAACCAAATCTCACCATCTTTTATTCGCGCATAAGCATCTCCCAAGTTTGCCTGACCAGCACGAATGGACTTTACTTCACCGCCAGTCAAAACCAAACCCGCCTCGAATGTCTCGAGTAGGGTGTAATTGAATCCTGCCTGCCGATTGAGAATAACCATAGTCCTATCATCCTATAGATAAAAAGATTCTGAAACAAGTTCAGAATGACGGATTTTTAAAGGTGGAGGTGAGAGCATCTTTCTCTTCCGCCATTGGAGGAGGGCTGTACTGAATTGAGCTAAATTGGCGCTGGCGTAGGCACTGTTTGAGCGTAGCGAGTTTGCCGATAGCGAAGAAAGACAATTTAGCCAATGAATAAGCCCGACGACTGGCGGGACGCTTTGGTTACTTTGGCAAGACAAAGTAACCGCGGTACAAGGGTCGCGCAGACCCTTGAAACAAAAAAGAAACATCCTTATAGATGCTTCGCTCCGCTCAAGCATGACAAAACAAAAGAGGGCTACTTCATTGGCAGGCGGTAGATTGCCGTTCCCGCCGTCATATAAATGAATCCGCTCGGCTCATCTACCACCAAGTTGGTCGGATTATTGATGCCAGAATATATGTATTGCCCGACATAATATCCCTCTCGGTCAAAAACCACCACACGATTGTTCGCGACATCCAATACATACAGCTTGGTGTCAGCATCAATGAAGATTTGAGTGGCATTGCCAAGTTTCGGATATGGATCCGGCACTGGTTTCAGCTCAAACGGAATTTCACTTCCACCGGAATATTTCTTCACAACATTATTTGGGAAGAGCATGTAGATACTGCCATCAATCGCGAAGTCCATTGCTCCGGTTAGATTCAGCCCAGTGTTAGTTTCAAAATACGGAGCAACCTTGGTGTAGCCTTCTGGGATAGTCTGATATTTCCAAACCTGATTATTCGGAATATCCAACATATAAAGTTTGTTGGTGTAGGAGATAAGGAAGTCAGCGTTATTCCACGCGCCAGCATCCAAAGCCTTGCCAGTCATGCTGTTGTTTACCAAATTCAGACTGTAAATGTTCGGCGGGGTAGTATATAAAATTAGCTCTTCGGCGCTTGAGGCTGTAATTAGCTTCAGCTTACGGTCGGTACTGACCAGAGAATTTACGATGGCCGCGTCACCGCTGCTAGATTTGAATTTATAAACTTTATTGTTGTCAGGATCAACGGCGTAAACATTACCTGCCAAGATAGTAGTCTGCCCCACCTTAACCTGCTTGGTGGTATCGCTACCAGCGACTTGCGAAGTCAGCACGTTGAAATCACCCAACGGCTGAATATCGTTGAACCGTTTTACATTACTAACGGTATCGAGCTGTTTTTGCAAATCGACAAGTAAAGTATCTGCCTGCGCTTTAGTTCGCTTGTTGGTCGCAGCCGATTGAGCCGAAGCGTAGGCTTCAGCCAATAAAGTTCTGGCTTTCGCGGTGTCTTCATAAATCAAAGCCGCCTGCGCGGCATCTCGTTTTTGTTGCGCATCACTCAATGCTGCTGTCGCCTTCTTGGTACTCAATACGGTTGAGTGGCTGCTCGATAAACCAATGGTGGAGGCAATTACCACTACCGCCAACACCGCCACTATACCTACTAAAATATAATTTCCTTTCGGATGGCGCTTGATAGTCCGGACTCCTTGGGAAATGACTTTTACAAACCAATCAATTACTACCAAGCCAACGGCTCCGATTACACGAAGTAGTTGCCAAGTGATCTTCCCGGCACGGCCAAGTTGTTTTGAATCAAACTTTACTCCCTTGGCGTAATCTCCCGCGCGGCTGATGCCACCCTTGAAGTTATCAAATGATGGGCGGGGGATACTGATTTTCGGCATCCGCAGTTTGTAAGTTTCTTCTGTGTCTGCCTCCTCGCTGGATTCATCAATCACTAGTTCTTCTCTGGTGATAGTTTCGGTGGCCGGTTCCTGCTCGACTTTGCGCAGCTCTTCTTCGATTTCTTCTACCTTTTGGTCCATCGCTTCTTCCACAGTCTGCTCTTTGTCGATAATCGGTGCCGGAGTTCCGCCAAACAAACCAGTTCTGCGAACCGGCGGTTCAGCAGGAGTCCCTATCCAGTTTTCGGTTGGTTCGGTTTCTTCTTCTTGCGCCAAAAGTTCTGGCAGAGAAAATTCAGAAATCAATACGCTAGTGTGGTTGACTTCGGCCTCCTGTTCAAGAAGCCCAGCCAACTTTTTGGCAGCCTGGGCGGGGGTGTGCCCCTCGATTAGCCGCTTCAATTTCTCCATCGATACATAATAGAAAAGCTCGGAGGTGGACAACACCAGCTTGTCGCTGACTTCAATCTCTCCTTCGATCAGATTTACCAAAGTTTCCTCCGGGCGATAAGTTTCGCCGGGGGTATACATTCCTTTGGTCAGGTTGGTGATGGTGTTGCTCCGAAGAAGATGCATTTCTGCCGTACCACGCTGAACGATATAAGCATTCTTGCCAGCAACCGCCGCGATAACCGCGTTGAACTTACCGATCCAGTCCTTTTCACCTTGCTTGGCAATCGCGGACAATTCGTCATTTGCCGCCTTCAACGCATTTTCAAAACTTTCGGAGGGAGTTAGCTCCAAGTCGCTGTAATACTCTTCCTTAATAATATCGATAATATTGTAGGCGATGTCGGCAGTGAGCGGCGAAGGGCTTCCGATATCAATCACAAAATACAGACTGCCGTGCTGTCTCTCCACCTCATCATCCGGTTCGTATGCAATAGAAGTCGAAAAACCACCACGCGCTTTTTGGTGTGACAGAACTTTGCCGATTCGGGTTTCTAGTCCTTTTCTTGTGGCGATAGCCATAAAGTACTTCTCTTGAAAGCAAACTCATTATAACGATAGAGAAAGTGACTTGCCAACTGCGTTTTTACCGCACCCCCTGACGCCTTATGATAGGATAGGGACGGGAGAAAGACAATATGCAACGAGCAAGTGTTTGGATAAAATTGGCTCTAGGCGCGATTTTTATTTATATAATCGGCTGGTGGTTGAGGCCGTATTTCGCAGGAGCGCTAGTGCCCAGCCCCATCTGGCTGGAATTGGGCGGAATCGAGCTTTATTGGTATGGTCTACTGATGGCAATTGCCGTACTTCTTTGTATGGCACTGTTTTTTTGGCTCAATCGCCGATTTACTCATTTTTCCGTTGATCCGTTATTCTTCACATTGGTCTGGACAATTTTCGGCGGATTTATTGGCGCCAGAATTCTATTTGTAATTTTGGAGTGGTCGTTTTATTCTGCTAACTTGAACGAAATTTGGCGAGTGTCTCATGGCGGGATGAGTATTCACGGAGCACTAATTGGTGGAGCGCTGGCTCTTTGGCTCTGTGCAAAACTTTTCAAACTAAATGTTTTTAAAATAGCCGACCTTATTGCTGTTGTCCTGCCAATTGGTCAGGCGATTGGACGATTCGGGAACTTTTTCAACTCCGAAGCATTCGGTGGTCCGACCAATCTTCCTTGGAAAATGTATGTCGCGCCCCAATTTCGTCCGCCAGAGCTTTTATCGTCAAGCTTTTTTCACCCTACCTTTTTATATGAAGCGGTCGGGAACCTAATTATTGCTGGTATTTTATGGTGGTTACTGCGTTCCCGTCGCAATCTGTCTGCGGGGAGCATCGCTCTTTGGTATCTGATACTATATAGTAGCTGGCGGTTTGTCGTGGAATACTTCCGTATCGATAGTGAACATCTGGGAGTTCTAACCGTCGCACAATGGGGGAGCTTGGGAATAATTGTCGCAGGAGTGACTATACTAATTTATCTCTACAAACATGCCCGGTAGAGAAATTTAGAATGATTATGTTCTATACTTATGTGTTAGAAAGTGTTGAACACGGCAATCTATATGTCGGCTTTACGGACAATCTTAAAAAGAGGTTCCTAGAACATAATCAGGGGCGCGATCAATCGACTAAACCTTATCGGCCTTGGGCACTGATTTATTACGAAGCTTGTCTCACCGAATCAGATGCTCGAAGACGCGAGAGATATCTCAAAACTACCCAAGGCCGAAGACTGCTCCATCGCAGACTCAAAGACTATCGGTATAATAACCAAGTAATATAAGTTCTAAATTCTTCTACCGGGAATGGGCATCGTTGAAGCGGTTGTAATTGGGATTTTGGCACTTGCGCTTATTACCGCGCTGGTGGTGATTTGGCAAAAATCAAAACCACTGACCGATGAAGGTCTTGGGCGGAATATGGAAATCATTGCGCAGTCAATTCAAAAGGTACAAACCGAACAGCGCGCCAGTCAGGAAGTTGAGCGCGGTCTAAAAGACGAACTGCGTCTGACCTCCGACCATCTCAAAAATCTGGCAGTAACATCAGAAGAGCGTGAACAACGCGACCAAGTTTATTTTAGAAATTTGCTGGAAGCCTCAAAAAATATCGAAAGTGTGATGCGCGGGAGTAAGACGAAGGGCATGGCGGGGGAGAACATCATCCGCGAAATCCTGAAAATATTCCCTCCAGATGCCATGGCATACAATGTGAAAGTTGGCTCCAAAGTTGTGGAATTTGGGCTGAAGTTGCCGGACGGCAGAATTGTTCCCATCGATTCCAAGATTTTAGCGGTGGATGAACTAACTGTATTGGACCAATCGCAAGACGAAGCGGCGAAATTGAGAATTATTCAAAAAATCGAACTGCTGGTTCTTCGCCAAGCTCGCGAAGTGAGCCAATACATTTCTCCGCCCGCTACTTACGAATGGGCGATTATGGCAGTGCCTGATGCCCTGCATCATTTATTGAAAGATTCGGTAATGCGGGCGTACCGCGAACATCACGTCATTATTATTCCTTACGGTATGACAATTCCGTATCTTTTGACCTTCCTTGACCTTCATCGCAAGCACGCCGTCCATTTGGACGAAGAAAGAGTGAAAGCGTTTTTGGTTGAATTGAGTCATTCGTTATCTCAAATGGATGAAATCTTGGATAACAAAATCGCCCGAGGCAATGTGATGGTCAGCAACGCCTACAACGATTTTAAGCAAGCAGTCAGCAAAATTCGCGGTGACTCGTTGAATTTACAGGCGACAGAAGAACATCCTAAAATTGGACAACCCCAATGAAGTACTTCGTAAAAGCACTTGTTATTCTCGGTCAAATTTTCCTTTGGCTGTTTTTGAGTTTTAACTTATACAAGCTTTACGAGAAATATTTGTCCGTTAAGGACGCGCTTAGCCGCGAACTGCTTTCAGCCGATCCAGGCAAGTTTATGGAAATAATTCGCAACTCGGGCACACCGATTTGGCTTTGGGTTTTGAGCGTAGGAGCGTGGCTAATCGCCACGGCAATCCTTGTCGGCTGGTTTATCCCAAAGTGGAGAAATGCTCGATGGTTTTGGCTTACTAATTTGGCTTGGCTCGTAATGTGGCTGATATATTTTGCTATTAGTATTGCTACACTAATAGTGATACTTAATCGTCTGGTCTAATGGGGGACAATCAACCGACAAAAAAAATTAATCTCTGGGGACTATTACTGCTGATTATTGTTCTGGTGATAGTCGGTACGATTGGTTTTATGTTCATTGAAGGATGGGACCCTCTGACATCGCTTTATGTTGTTGTCACTATTTTTTCCACTCTCGGGTTTGCTCATCCTGAGCTACAGACATCAGCTGGAACAATTTTTACAATCATATTAATTATTTTTGGACTGATTACGATTTATTATGTAATCAGAGTAGTCAGTGAATATATCCTAGAAAATAAGCTGGAAGAGGCGCTAAAATATAAGAAGATGGAAAAAACTCTACGCAATTTGTCTGGTCATTATATTATCTGCGGTTTTGGTCGAGTTGGTCGCCAGGTTGTAAGCGAGCTTGTTCAGGAACACGCCAATTTTGTAATTATTGAACGCCACCCCACTGTCGCAGAGGAATGCGAAAAAGCAGGCTACCCCTATCTCATCGGAGACGCGACCAGCGAAGAAACTCTCAAGCGCGCCGGCATTCTGGACGCCAAAGGGCTAATCATTTGTTTGGGCGAGGATAGCGACGCGGTAATGACAGTAGTAACCGCCCGCACAATGAACAAAGATTTGTTTATAGTTGCTCGCGCCAACGGCGAAGGCACCGCAAATAAATTATTGAAGATCGGCGCCAACCGCGTTGTTTCACCTCATCACATCGGCGGATTTCGGATGGCAAGTTTCGCACTTAGCCCAACAGTGGCTGACTTTATTGACGACATTCAAGATTTATCCAATCGCGAAGTGCGAATCGATGAGGTCATCGTTCCTGCCCACTCGCCAGTAGCGGGTCACACCATTGCTGATAAATTATCAAATCGGAACTACGGCGCCACTGTGCTGGCGATTCACAAACAAGACGGAGAGGCGATCATCAACCCAACCGGCGATGTGCTGGTAGACGCAGGAGATCGGCTGATCCTGCTCGGCACCCAAGAAAAACTAGAAGCTGTGCTAAGCTTGCTAGGTGCGAATATTCGTAAATAGGAGGTAGGTTATGGACTCTCACTACTCACCAGAATTTTTACAGATAAGAAAAGAAGAACTTTTGCGTCAAAAGGGGGAGTTAGAAGAGGAATTGAAACAGATTGCCAGGTTTGACCAATCGGCTGGCGGCTGGGTGGCACTTCAACCAGACTACGAATCCGGGAGCCCGGAAGATGAGGGGGAAAGCGGAGACGAATCCCAAGCTTTGCAGGAACATCAAGCCCAGGTGTCAGAACTGGAAAAATCTTTAGTTGAAATCGATAACGCTCTGGAAAAATTCGCTGCTGGCACTTATGGTCGGTGTGAATCAACGGGTGATTGGATTGACGAAGACCGTCTAGTGGCCTATCCGGCGGCTCGCGCCTGTACTGACGACTAAAATATGTTTTCTCAACAAACAAAAACGACTACCACTTTTTGGCTGGCCGCGCTCTTCACGCTGGCGCTTTGCCAATTAGCGCGCTGGTATTTTGCCGAATCTAGCACCCTCAATATGGGGCTGGCGTTCAATATTATGCTTCCGACCGCAATAGTTTTTGCGGTGATGATTGTTTTTTTGATGGCGATGCTTTGGTTGTTCTATTCGCAAAAAAGAATTGGGGTTGGTTGGGCGTGGGCATTGGGGTTGATTGTGGGCGGGGGAGCGAGTAATTTGCTGGATAGAGTGTTGCTCTCTGGCGGCGTGGCTGATTACTGGAATTTAGGAAGTTTGAGTTTTATCAATTTGGCTGATGTTGCTATTACTTTTGGCATAATCATGGCGTTAGGGATACTTATCAAAAATTCATGGAACCAAAAATAATTTTTGAAGATGCGGATTTGTTGGTGCTGGATAAGCCAGCTGGTTTGGTTGTGCATGAAGGCGCCGGTCATCACGGAACCACTTTGGTGGACTGGCTAAAGAAACATCTTCCTCGCTCGCCACTTGCTAAAGAAAGATTTGGTCTTCTTCATCGGCTGGATAAAGACACTTCTGGGTTGTTATTAGTTGCCAAAACTAAACCGACATTTGAATATCTAAAACAACTATTCAAGAAACATGAAATCACCAAAGAATACTTGGTGCTGGTGCACGGAAGGCTGAGCCCTGAAAAAGGATCGATTCAAATTCCCTTGTCTCGTCATCTTATTCATCGCACTAAGTTTGAACCAGCCATGGGTGGTCGGTTAGCTGAAACAATCTACCAAGTGAAGCATTATTATCCGCGCTACACTTACCTTTTTGCTTATCCTAAAACTGGCCGCACTCACCAACTGCGTGTTCATTTTGGAAGTCTTGGATACCCCGTGGCGGGGGATAAAGTTTATGGAAAAACCGATTCAGCGCCCCGCCAATTTCTGCATGCTCATCAAATTTCTTTTACTGACTGGAAAGGTAAGCTACGAAAATTTATTTCACCTCTCCCAGCCGATTTAAATAATTTTATTAAAAGCATTGGATAAATTTTTTGTTATTACCGGTCCTTCCGCTGTCGGCAAAACTACTCTCGCCAGAGAGTTGCTAAAAACTAATTTACCAATTGCTAAAGTTATCACCACAACCACCCGCCCCGCTCGGGAAGGGGAGGTGGATGATAGAGAATATCATTTTGTCACTAGGGAAGAATTCCTGCAGATGATTGAAAAAGACGAAATGTTCGAATGGGCGATTTACAACGATGAACATTATGGCAGTCAAAAACGAGATGTCGAAACTATCGTCCAGTCTGGCAAATCTCCACTTTGGGTGGTGGATGTAAGGGGAGCGGAATTTTTGCATGAGCATTATCCCGAGGCAAGAGTTATTTTTATTGTGCCCAGTTCTTTTGAAATTCTTCGTACGCGACTAGAGAATCGTGCTCTATCCAAAGAAGAAATTCGCAATCGTCTGAAGATTGCCCGTGAGGAAATTGCCGAAGCACCTCGATTTACTTATCGCGTCACTAACTATGACGGCAAGCTGGAAAAGATAGTCGCCGAAACAGCCGATATTATTCGGAAAGAATTAGAGAACAAATAGCTTTCCTGCTAGACATTCCACCTCTCGAGGTATAGTCTGCGGGTATCTTTGTACCTTGGAGGAGGATCCCTATGAGCCGTGAGGCGGATAAAGAAGACGACGATACGATTCACCTCTATGAGTGTGAATCCGACGCAAGTCAATCAGGTCTTTTCGAAAACTGGGCAGGATTAGATCCGAAAGAAAGAGCTGAATTAAACCGAATTGCGGAAGAAGCAGGCAAGGAGATTGACGACAGGATTCGGCGTATTAGCGCCATTAGACGACGCCCCATAATCTTCGTTTAGTTCGCATTCACTGACCAGAAGATTTCTATTGTCTGTCAAGAACTTGTACTTTGGAGGACATCATGGGTAAACGCGATCGGCCCAAAAAAGAACCGAAGAAAAAGAAACGGTCATCAAAAGGAGTAATCCCACCCAACAGGAAAGGCGGTAAGCAAGAAAACAACTCAGACATTGCCAACCTGAGAGGGGGAAAAAGCCGATGATGATCATTAAGGAACTTGTGCGTTCTGCTGAATAAGCTGAACGCACCTTTTTTATCCTTTTGACTTAGCTATACTAACAATGTAGTCTGGCTGTTGTAGTTGCCGCCTTAGCTCAGCTGGTAGAGCAATACTTTCGTAAAGTAGAGATCCTGGGTCCGAATCCCAGAGGCGGCTCCACGGGGTGTAGCGCAGGAGTAGCGCGCGTCGTTCGGGACGACGAGGTCGCAGGTGCGAATCCTGTCACCCCGACCAGAAAAAGAAGTACCGCCACAGGCGGTATTCTTTTTACTTTTTCGCAGCTCGTTTGGCGGCTCGACTAGGAACCGCAGGCTTGCTCAGAGTCTTTAGACACCGAGTACAAACCAATACGCTCTTACCAGCGATTTTTGTGGAAATCAAATTCGCACTAAAAGTACGCTTGGTTCGGCGTTTGGAGTGGCTGACATTGTTGCCCGACACTGCCTGCTTGTTGCAGATATAGCAAATCTTAGACATAAGGTTAGACGATAGACTAATAGACTAATAGACGATGGACGGATAAACTAATAGACAGACGGTCTGAAATGTTCTGGCTATAAGTCTATAGGACTATAAGTCCATCAGTCTATATCAGGTTAGCAAAAAAGGTAATTTAGGACAAGGTTTTTATGTTGTTATCTAATTTTCAGCTCGACACTGTGGTTTTCCTACTAGTTGCTCTTACAATAGCGATTACCTTTCATGAGTTTGCTCACGCGTGGATGGCGAACCAACTAGGGGATTCGACTGCCAAACATCTCGGTCGATTGACTCTAAATCCGCTAGCACATCTGGACCCAATGGGAACTATTATGATTTTGTTGGTGGGGTTCGGTTGGGGCAAACCAGTTCCATATAATCCAGCACGACTTACTCGCGGAAGATTCAGTGAAGTGCTTATTGCAATTAGCGGTCCGATATCAAATATATTATTGGCGTTTGTCTTTGCGTTGCCGGGAAGAATTTATTTAATTCAACATCAAGCCCTGCCAGAAGGACAACTTTACATTTTTTTGGCAACAGTCGTGACGCTAAATATTTTTCTGGCGGCATTCAATTTGATACCAATCCCACCATTAGATGGCTCCAAGATTTTGTACCTAATTTTGGATAGTTTTAATGTGCGTCAAGAGACAATTTTACGCATTGAACAAATGGGGCCAATTGCGCTCCTACTGCTGATTTTTTCCGATACGATATTTAACACAGGGTTACTTTATCGGCTTCTGGAACCAATAATTGCCGTTTTACAATGGATTGTTGGCTCTAGCACTCTGCCATTCTGACTTTTATCCACCGTTCAAAATTAGGCAGAAAAAATCGGGTGTAAAATAAGAGTAGCACCATTGATTCGTTCCTGTAATTTTGGCCAACAAACTTTAGATACGGGATCTCAATATTTCTCGCCCCCGTGGGGGTGGGGTGTGAGAACCCACTTGGTTGCTCGGAACCAAGAATCTACACGGAACGAACTAGTGGTGTCTTTTAGTTGAGTAATAGGAGTTCCTATTAACCCTTTTTTCTTTTCTTTTTTGTTTTGAAGCGCCGAATCGCGCTTCAGCGATTGTTACTTTCCGCTTGAGGAAAGTAACCAAAGTCGCTCCCCACTCACAAATTGCTATCCAAAATAGAAAATCAGACCTTTCTGGACTATACGCTATACTCGCTACGCTCAAACAACGCTATCCATACCGGCTGATTTTCTAATTGGATAACGCAATTTGCTCGATGGGGTAAAAGACAAAAACATCCCTCCTCCAATGGCGGATAGAAGAATGGATAGGGGGTTATGTTTTCTGGAGCGAGTGAGGTAGAAGATTTTCCCCACTGGCTGTGGGGGCCCTTCACTCGCCACCTAATAGAAGACAACAAATTTATAAAGTGGTCTCGTGCGCGAACTCATGCTTCGCAGAGCTCAATTCTCTCTCACCCAAACAAAAAAATCGGAGTAAATCCGATTTCTTTGTTTCTGGAGCGAGTGAGGAGAATCGAACTCCCGTCTCAACCTTGGGAAGGTCGCGTTCTGCCACTGAACCACACTCGCAGATTCTAACAGGTCTAATTATACGATAGATATGGTAAGTGCCACCCTGCTGGAAACAGGGCGGCACTAATTATACGAATTTTCAGGCCTGTGCTTTCAAGCGCTCTGCAACGAGGTTCTGGATTGATGGAGGTAGATCAGACTTGGACAAACAGTATCGGACCAAAGTTTCTGCCACCTCTCTGTTTCGGCAAGCGCCAAATTGGCTATTGAGCTTTTCTTTGAGCTCAACTAAACCAGAATCAGCTTCAAGACATTCTGTTTGCACCTCTGTTAAGGTGCTATCAACGAACAGTACATAACTTGCAAGACTATCCTCGGGAGTTTCCTTATGCTTGGGAAAAAGAAAACGTATCGCCGCAAGCCTGATAAATCCGAAAAAGTGCAATTTCATACCGCACCTCCAAAGATGGGATTGAGAGGTGGTTAGTTAAGACCAACCTCCGCGAGTTTAGTCTCTCGAATCTGATTAGTCAACCCCGTAGAAGATTTTGGAGAATCCGCCTCCTTGTTTTAGTGGAGCTGGGTAAGCTGATAGGGTCAAAAGATATTAATGCGTATTATTGCTTTTAACTACCGGCATATTGAATAACTAAAACACTCCAAAATTCTCTACGGGGTCAACCCAACATACAAAAACAACTCTATTACAGAGTTGTTTTTCTTGTGGCGGGAGTGACGGGGCTCGAACCCGCGACCTCCTCCGTGACAGGGAGGCGCTCTAACCAGCTGAGCTACACCCCCACAAGAACGAAGCTATTTTAGTATATCAACAAGAATAGTACCAGCATTTTTCGTATCAGCACTCAAGCGGTACTGGCCGCCCTTGGTAATCCTAATTTCAATCTGTTGCATATCAGGATTTTTTGGGTTTGTAACAATCACTTCTTCGATTGGGCTTTTTGGTACTAACTGTCTTGAAATACGACTGATGTCTGCCTGTGATAATTTGTCTGACATCTTAGTATCGGTTAGCGCAACTTTGAGAATAGGGGTTTGATCATCGGTAGTGCCTATAGCCATACTAGTAGTTGGCGTTTCAACATCCTCCGCTGCACTACTGCGATTGAGATTAGTATAAATTGCCACTGTATCGTATTTGTCATACCGAAGAATCTTGATATCGTTTAGCAGGTGAAAACCTCCTTCTTGTCCGATAACCTGCGGTTTATTAGAAAAACCTTCGGGTATGGTCGGTGGTTTTATCATTGAAACCAAGCTGTAGGTTACCCAAAACAGAGCGATAAGAACTATCCCTGAAAAGATTTGCCAAAATATTTTCATTGTCTATTCTGCTTAATGTAATCTATTAATTCATTCGCTGTTACGGGCTTGTCTTCTGAAGCGATTTTGACCAAGCGGGTAATTTCTTCTTGGACTCCCGCTGGGTCTGTCACTTGCTCCAATGTCAATTCTCCCGCTCCTGCCGATTGAACGATGATGGTCCCAAAATTAAACATTGTTGCGGCTACTCCATCCACGGAATGAGTGATATTTTGCACCTTATCCAGCTCTACCTCGGAAACTTTTCGGCTGAATAATCCGCGTTGGTCAATATCGACAATCCGTTCACTGGTAATGATAAATCGGTCACGGTACCAATTCATATATCTGTAAATCATGAATAAAATCCAAAATACCATCCAGCCGTAATAAATTAGAGTGCTTAGCCCGTAGCTGAAAATCCACTTGGTCCAATGGAACCAAATCGGAACGACGAGCGAAATCAGGATAATGCCAATGGCTTCAACAATCGGAAAAGCAATGAAATACCAATGCCGAAACAGTACGAACTTAATTTGTTCGCTTTCACGCTGACCAATAAACTCGGGAATAAATTCTTGGGGGTTAGCCATTAGACAGATGCCTCTCTATAATAAACTTATGACGAAAAAATCACGCAAGTCAGAACGGCTAATCTGGATAATCTTATTGATTGTCCTAGCCATTAGTCTTATTCTACCCTATACAATCAGCTCGTTCTATTAGGGGATAGGACGGTTTGACAACTAGAAATCCAAACTTGTCCTAGGATAAGTTATATTTTACAATTTATGTATGGTGCTTTCTCCTCAGATCAAAGAGAGTATCGTCAATTTAAGACGTACGGGACACAGCATCCCGGAGATTAGCCGTCTCGCAAAAATGCCTCGTTCTACCGTATACAGACTTGTTCGAATTGTTCCCGTCTTACCACAACATCAGGCCAGACTGCAGGCTCGCCAGAACACCAGCACGATAGCTTCTCAGAAGCAATGGATAGAAGCGAAAAATTTTGCCCACCAACATACAAAAACCATCGGCGTACCAGAATTGATGTTGTTAGGGACTGCTTTGTATTGGGCAGAGGGTACAAAGAAGGATTTGAGTTTTATGAATAGTGATGCTGAAATGATTAAGTTATTTCTTGTATTCTTACGAAAGTGTTTTGGAATCTCAAACGAACAACTAATAATCTCTTTGCGCACATATCCAGGTCTCGATTTAGATGCATCTGCACGGTTCTGGTCAAAAATAACAGGTAAAAAACTTAATCTCAATGAAGTGAGTGTGGAACACTCTTGCGGGTCAAAAATAGCAAAACTTCCTTATGGAATGTGCCGGGTAAGAGTCCGTAAGGGAGGTATTATACTAAAAAAGATAATAGCCTTAAAAAATTTATATACGAGTATGCCCTCGTAGTTCAACGGATAGAACAAGGGACTCCTAAGCCTTAAATGCAGGTTCAATTCCTGCCGAGGGCACCAATTAAAAAGATAACTTTCGGGGTGTGGCCTAGTTGGTCTAAGGCGCAAGGCTGGGGGTCTTGAGATCGGGAGTTCAAATCTCCCCACCCCGACCACCACAGCACCAGTCGGTGCGTGGTGTGAGATTATCTGAGTAAACCATTATGAAACAACTCTCTGTTTATACTGACGGTGGTGCCAGAGGCAACCCCGGGCCAGCGGCTCTGGGGGTAGTGATAATGGATGAATCGGGAAAAGTGGTAAAAGAATTTATCCGTTATCTTGGCGAAACCACCAACAATCAAGCCGAATACAAAGCGCTAATTGCTGGGCTTGAACAAGTCGGCAAATTATCAAAACCAGCAGGTGTTGCTCTGCGAGCTTTTTTGGATAGCGAATTGGTGGTCAAACAAATGAAAGGGGAATATCGCGTGAAAGACGAAGACTTGAAACCCCTGTTCGCTAAAGTCCAAAAACTTAGCCAAACATTTGGACACATTGTTTTTACCCATATTCGCCGCGAAAAAAATACTCACGCCGATAGTCTGGTCAATCGTGCATTGGATGCACGCTAAATAGCATCTAGTATCTAGCGTCTAGTATCTAGTATCTAGGAGCAGCCACTAGCGAATAGCCACTAGCCACTAGAAGGCAACGAAGGAGCTACCAAAATTTTTCATTTTTCATTTTTAACTTTTAATTATTTTTATTCCACAAATTGTTTTATCCAAATCCCGCACAGGCACAATATCAGCGCAGGGATATTTTTGTTTTAGCCATTTATTTATCGGTGGGTATTGTTTTGCTCCAAGTTCGATAATTGCCGTGGTGAATAACAAATCGGCGAACATTTTTTTATACAATTCCAATCCAGTTTCGCCAGCAAAGAGTGCCTTGCTCGGTTCGAATTTCAATTCATTTTTCTTTCGTAAAATGTTTGGCAAATACGGTAGATTTGCCACTACCAAAGCAGGTTTTTTGATATGTTCTCCCAGATTACTTTTCACCAATTTGATTTGTCCATTCAGCTTGTATCGGCGAATATTTTCTTTAGCAACAAGGAGTGCTTTTGGGGAAATATCACTAGCGACTATTTTTACTTTAGGAAGTTTTTTGGCGATAGAAATAGCAATTACTCCACTGCCTGTGCCAATTTCGTAAATAGATTTTGCTTTCTGCAATTTTGCAGTTTTTATTGCTTCTTCAACTATTGCTTCGGTAGCAGGGCGAGGTATTAATACATTACGATTTACTTTCAAAGTTATATCGCCGAATTCTTTTTCTCCAACCAAATACGCCACCGGTACACCATTTACCCGTTGTTTGATAAGCAACTTATATTTTTTATGAATACTAGCAGGTAATGTTCTTTGCAAATTACTCAACAATTCTGTTGTTGAATAACCCAAAACATCCGCCAGCAAAACTCGCGCATCCAAATTGGCAGTACGGCCCATCTTCAATTGTTGCTGTCCCCACCGTAATGCCTCACTTACGCGCAATGGGTTAGTCGGCATTGCCGGTCAATCGTTTAATTTCTTCAGCCCGCAAAGTATCTACGATAGGGGATAAATTACCTTCCAAGATACCCGCGATATTGTGCCAACTCTCATTTATGCGGTGGTCGGTGATTCTATCTTGCGGGAAATTATAGGTTCGGATTTTTTCACTCCTATCTCCAGTACCAATCTGCTGACGACGAGTATCACCCCGTTCCTGCTGTTTCTTGGCACGCTCAAAATCAGAAATTCTTGCCCGAAGCACACCCATCGCTTTCAATTTATTTTTCGTCTGCGATTTCTCATCTTGGCAAGTAGCGACCAGCCCAGTCGGTAGGTGAGTGATACGCACTGCGGAATCGGTTGTGTTCACGCTTTGTCCACCATGTCCGCCCGAACGAAAAACATCAATTCGCAAATCTTCGGGGCGGATTTCTATTTCAGATTCGTCCGCTACAGGCAATACGGCAACAGTTGCAGTAGAGGTGTGCACTCTTCCCTTTGCTTCTGTCACCGGTACTCGCTGAACTCGATGCACTCCACTTTCCCATTTCAATTGTCCGAATACTCTCGTCCCCAAGATCTGAAAAGTTATTTCCTTGAACCCGTCACCATCGCTTCCGCTACTGTCGATTAATTCTGTTTTCCAACCCTGTTTTTCGGCAAATCGAGAGTACATTCTAAACAATTCTCCCGCGAATAACGCTGCTTCATCTCCCCCGGCACCTGCGCGAATTTCCACAATCGCATCTCCATCATCCGCCGGGTCTTTTGGAATAGTCGTCTCAACTAGTTTGGCTTGAAGTTGTTGATATTCCGCTTCCAGTCGCGGCAATTCCTCTGTTGCCAACTCTGATAATTCACCACCATCCTTGATAGTCTGTTTATGTTCAGCAACTTCTTCTTCAATTTTTTCTGCCCGAGTTGCCATATTTAGAATTTCTTTCAATTCTCCTTGTCGCTTGAACATTTTTCCTTGCTCGACTGGCGACAGTTTCGATAAATCCTCCAACTGGCTCTGGATTTTTTCATATTCTTGTTGGAATTGGTCGAATTTCATAACGATATCCTTATTCTGACACACCCGGTAGAAGATTTTAGATGGTAATACTCTTTGATTATGCTATTCAATACGCACTCCGACCAGCACTAACCAAGTTAGAGTACGATTGCCAGATTAGAGACGAGTATTACCGGCATAATCAAATCTAAAATTCTCTACTGGGCACAAAAACAGCCCTGCCATATAGGAAGAGCCGTAGTTACTACTAAAATTGTTAGACTGTCTTTTTGGGTTTCTTGACCACTTTCTTGGCACCGGCGGCTTTTTCCACCTTTGCCTTGAATCGTTCAATCCGTCCGCCTCGCTCAATCTGCTTTTGTTTGCCCGTATAGAAAGGATGACAGGCAGAACAACTGTCCGTCCGCATATCTTCCGCCGTCGAGCCAACTTCCATCACATTCCCGCAGGAACAGGTGACTTTGGCTTTCGGGTGATAAGTTGGGTGGGTATCCTTTTTCATCCCGTTAGAAATAAGAAACCTAGCGTTTCTGTACCGACATCAGATGTATAGATACTATTCTTATCGGCAATCGCTACTATATTTTCTCTATGAGAATGCCGTTAGGTGATTTCTAACGGGATTTCACAACAGCAACCTTATCATAGGTGGTTACTCTCGTCAAATAGGCGTAGGAGTTGACCCAGTAGAGAATTTTGGAGTGTTTTAGCTACTCAAATATGCCGGTAGTCCAGATAAATATAAGGATAAAATTATTTTTTAGGTTCATTGGATTATCTCAACTTCGCTAAAACAAAGAGGCATATTCTCCAAAATCTTCTACTGGGTTGACAAAAGCCGAAAAATAAGATATAATGTCATAATAATCAAAAGTAAAAAATCAAAAACAAAACCTATGTTAGAGAGACTCTCTCAACGCTTACGGGAACAACCCAGCCGACCCAGTCCTATCTATGGTCAGCTGACTTTGTTTTTGATGCTCGTGACTATGCTAACCGGTTGGTTTGTTTATGATCAGATCTCTTATCAGCTTGACCAGCTGACCCAAAAGCCTGTTTTGGCCATGGAACAAACCTTTGAATCTAAGTTATAAAGCTCGATGACAAATCAAAACGAAAATCCACTTCCGCTGTTACCGGATCCTCTTGAGGATCAGCCAGTCCAATTGCCAGTAGCTACTCCAGTTCTTCAACTGGAAACAGCTAACAAATCTACCCCCATCAAACCCCGTCGCAATTTTTGGCGAGCTGGTTTAATTTCCGCTGGTGTCGTAGTTGTACTGTTAGCAATTTTATTCGGTCCTCGTTTGACTACGCTCTTGAATCTGCGGGGGAGTAAGGCCGGTGAATCAGTAACGTTGAGCAATACAAGTACTCCTAACTTTATGGGTTCTGGTTGGTCTGCCTCACCTGTTAATGAGGCATTCACCGTCACCAATGACGGCAAATTGATGTTGAATTACAGCTATTTTGATCAGGAATAATGAAACGAATAAAACAAAAATTTAATTCCGCAATTCATCGCCACCCATGGGCCCTCCAATTAGTAATAGCGCTGGGTTTTATATCTATCGCCGTAGGATATTCTCTTTACGGTTCGCTGGGCACTACCCAAGCCGCTACTGATTTAATTACGCTCACTTCTCCTTCGAACGCTTCTTCGCAAAAATTTTTGGTTGGGAATACGGTTCCGATTAGTTGGTCACTAGCAACCTCGCAGACAGGCTACGCCGGCTGGACTGTAGATATTTGGCTGATAAGACAAGAAGGTACTGGTAACACCGCATCGATAATCAAGACTGCTTTGCCAGCAGAAACAGAGGGTAGCGGTAGTGGGATTGGTATCTACAATTGGACAATACCAACAGAAGATGGGGCGAGCTTAATGACTGACCCCAACCCATACGACCGTCGCATTTTGGTGAAATTAAATCAGCCAGACGGCAATAATGTCGGGGCAGATTTTCTCGACAACCTCTTTGCGATATTGCTGTATAAGGATCTCACTTATTTGGAATCTCCGGTATACGGTTTGCCCATTACTCTTACTTGGGAAACCAACCTAACCGCCAAAGCCGACTTATATTTAGTGACTTGGAAAACAGACGGCAGTGCTCCGGTTTATAACAAAGTGACAGACGATTTTCCCAACATGGAAGATGGATTTTTCACATATAAAAAACTGGGATATTACCAAGCCGGACCCAACGGAGACTCCATCCCGCTCATCCCTAAAGCTGATTTAATTGGTTATAAGACACGCTTTTATCTGTATCCCAAAGCAATAAGTATCCCCAGTAATTTTTATGCGGGGTTCGATAACGATGAAGATTTTACCGAAGATCTCCAACCAGCATTCACGATGATTGGGACACCTCTTCTTGTCGGTACTGACCCAGCTCCAATTGTTTATACCTCACCAAAATTCAATATTGCTTCTACAGTTCCCGTAGCATCCATAAATTCGCTTACCGCGGAATATGATCAGCCAACAGGATCCAATATTAAATTTTCCATTGGTTTATTTAAAGCCGATGGTATCACTCCGGTGTATAGTTCAATAAATGGTTTTGGTGCAGATGGTTATTATTTGATTCTCGAAGATAGTGAAGACTTGCTGAAATCGTCTGGGACGATTCTCCCGTCATTACCAGATGACGATTTACTTGCTGAAATCAGTTCAGCTCGCTTCCGCATTGCAATGTCTTCCACTGATTTGAATCTCTACGAGCCTTCTGTTACCAGCATAACGCTAAATTACCAATCTGAATCACAAACCAATCAGCCAGTCACTTTGTCGATAGTTCCCGCAACCAATAATGTCGTAAAAAATGATGCACCAGCCACTTACACCATCACAGTAACTCGAGTTTCTACTTTTGCCGGTACAGTTGCCTTGTCTAGCGATATTGCTACGGTTTTCGGTGCTGGCGTAACGGCCAACTTTAACCCAACATCAATTACTTTTAGGGCAGATGAGATAATTGTCCCCGGCGGACCAGTTTTAACCAAAACTTCACTACTGACTGTTACAGCAACTGATATGGCAACAGCAACCAGTGCAAAAACCCTTACCGTAACAGGCACAATTGTCGACCTCGGCCAAGCCGGCCCCGTTGCTACCGCCTTGCTTACTATTCTCGGCGAAAGTGACACGGTTACTTTGAATCTCACAATTCCAGTAGAAGAAACCTCTCCAGACAACTTTACCGCCCCAGAACACCCACTATTTACTTTGAGGTTATATAACACTACTACTGGTGCTAAGGTTTACGAGAATCTTAACTTTCACGGCACCATCAGTGCTGACGAAACTCAATACACTAAGGTTATTACCGCTACTCGTACTGAAATTCCTGCCGACACTTACTCCGTATTCGTCCGTAGCGATCGCCACTTGTGGAGTAAATTTGCCGATACTCTTACTATCAACGGCGACAACAACGCTTACGGCGTTACTTTCCCGATCCTCAAAGCCGGTAATGTTTCCGTAGACAACAAAATCAATATGGTCGACTTCGATGCGATTGCTGCTCACTATGGTGAAACAGTTGCCAATTTGTTAGGTGATTTGAATAACGATGGGACGGTGAACATGGCGGATCTCAACTGGATAATTAACAATTTTGCTTTGTGGGGCACTAAATTACCAGACGAAATCCGCTAAACAAAATGGAACAATTGCTCAATCAACTTCCAGAACATAATCTTCGCCACATTAGCTGGCGGGCGATTGCGCTGATAGTAATCGTGCTGGTCACAGTTGCGGCTTTTCTTATTTATGCCGGCGGTTTCGAAGTGCTGTCTCGCATTTTTGGTTCCAGGGCTGGCATCGAAAATACTTATGTTTTGGCAGGTTTGCCAGATCTTGAAGGAAACCCCACAGCAGATAGTTGGATAGTGCCCTCTGGTGCTGAAACTGCTAATGGTGAAACGAAAGATTGGCCCGCTGCTATTTTTGATGGGACAGGCATCTTTTCCAATTTTGCCGGTGAGCCGGACTTTATGGTTCCGGGGGCTGACGAAGCAGGATTTGTTATGCCGGTGGTATCTTCGCTGGTAGAGGGAGAAGACACTTCCGCTAATCATCGCTACACTTCTCCTGCCGTCAATTTAGGGACAACTGGCGTGCTGGTGAATTCAATCACTGTTTACGCCTATTTGCCAGATACCACTATGGCTAATTTTGGTTATCGCACCGCTGACGAGAAAGATCTATCTGACACTAGCGAACTGCATGATTTGGCTAGTCCCGCTTTCGTCTCCGTTCCAGCAAATGAAAATATTAAATCCGCCACAATTACTTTGGATAGGGCAGTCAAACAATATTTGAGAATGGAAATTGATTTCAGCACATTTGCGGTTGATGACCGACCAGCAGTTTACGGTTGGATAATCGAATATGGTCAAACTTCTGCAGCCGATTCGTCTGATGCAGTATTGTCCACCAGCGAAACTTCTGCGCTCACCCTATCGTTTAGCGGTGGTACGCAAAATATTCCTAGTGATGCGACCATCAAGCTGCTTTGCACTGACCTTGCGCTCAACCCGATTTACAACAAAGACAAAATTGACCTATCCGCAAGCGGTGGGGAATATGTCATCCCACTCAAGCTTCGAGCTGGCACCTACACGATAGTCGTTACCAGCCCGACTACGAGAGAGATCATAGTGCCTTTTGAGGCAACAGGCGAAGATACCCAAACAGTGCCTTTGGGCGCGTTTGAGGCGGGTCAGAGCAACACTTCCAGCAACTCTGCCGATCTCAATGGTGATGGCAAAGTCAATGGGATGGATATGCAGGTGTTGCTTGAGCAATATGGTCAAGGGGACTTGACAGAAAGCTAAAAGTATAGTATAATAAAAACAAAGGCAGGCAAAAAATAAAAATGAAAAACTTCGCAAAAATCAGCATTCTGGCGATCTATCTGGTAGCTGCTCTACCGGCTTTTGCGTTTGCCGATGATACTCATCCTGCTACCATGACATTCAGTCCGTCCAGCGGTTCGGTGGCAGTCAATTCCAACTTCAAAGTTGATGTAGTAATCAACACCAATGGTACCAGCAGAACTTCTGGTGCCGATATAGTAGTCACTTTTGATCCCGCAAAATTGGAATATGTTTCCGCGACCAGACCTGCCACAAATGATTTCTATTGGACCCCAGGCGATGTCAATCACGAAGACTCTTTCGTTACACGTGATACTGACAAACTAGCTGGCACAGTTGATATTGGTCACTCGGTAAAGCCAGGTACACTTCCTAACGCTTATCCAACTGGGACGGGTAATGTTGCCACCCTCACTTTCAAAACATTGGCTCCGATTAATTCAACTGTAGCTTTGACACTAGGTTTTACCAGCCTTGGCGCAACCACTGACAGCAATGTAATCAGCAGCACTAGTACTGACATTTTGAGTGCCGGTTCTAGCGCAACCTTCACCGTTGCCGAAGCCGAAGTGCTTCCGACTACGCCAACTATTACTAGCATTAGTCCGACTCACGGGAGTAAGAACTTAGCACAATCAGTCACCATCACCGGTACTAATTTCGGAGTAGAGGGCGCTGATTCCAAAGTTTATATCGGCACCAAGCTTGCCGTGATCACTTCTTGGAGCGACACTCGAATCGTTATTGATATTGAATCCGAACCAGACTTGAGTGAAGCCAGCACTCGTCAAATCAAAGTTCACCGTAACGACGGAGAGGAAGCAACCTTCGTAGGCTACACTTACGATATGTTGCCTCACTCTGGACCAGAAATGTTACCGTTCCTAGGGCTGGCGATGTCCGCCTTCGGTATGGCTGGTCTGACCTACACCAAGCTTGCTACTCGCAAGTCTGTGCAGGTTGAAGACACTACGGACTCAACTTCCAACTTGGCAATCTAACCAAACCCAGCTAGACTAGCTGGCAGATGACTCTTAGGGATAAACCTAAGAGCTTTTTAGTTTATGATGAGAAGGAGATGCCCCAGTAGAGAATTTTAGATTTGATTCTGCTGGCGGTAATACGATACTCCAGACGTATAACTCTTCTACACCAATACCGGACTGATTGGAGTCAACCCTAAATAGCATAATCAAAAGAGTATTACTATCTAAAATCTTCTACTGGGTGCGTAACTTTGCTGACGAAACTAAGTTTGAAGTCAAAGCCGGCGATGGGGGAAATGGTGCCGTCTCTTTTCGTCATGAAAAATATGTAAACAAAGGAGGTCCAGATGGCGGTGATGGAGGCGACGGTGGCAATGTAGTGCTGGTAGCCGACCACAATCTAAATACGCTGGTTGATTTGACTCGTCACAAAGCTTACCGGGCGGATGATGGTCAAGTAGGACGAGGACAAAAGTCTAGTGGCAAGTCCGGTGAAGATTTGATATTGAGGGTGCCGATTGGCACGCAGGTATTTGAAATGCAGGAAGAGCGTAAAAAAATGAAAGAGTTTCTAATTGCCGATCTTGCTCACGATGGTGAAAAATTTATTTTGGCGAAGGGCGGAGAAGGGGGATACGGTAACGCCCATTTTGCCCGCGCCAGTTTCCAAACTCCACGCTTTGCCGAACTAGGCACTCCCGGAGACGAGCGGAGTATTATTCTGCGGTTGAAGATAGTCGCCGACATCGGATTGATTGGTTTGCCAAATGTAGGCAAGTCCACTTTGTTGTCGGTTATTTCCAATGCTCGTCCGAAAATTGCCGACTATGAATTTACAACCCTGATCCCAAATCTAGGGATCGCCAAATACGACGACAGGACTTTGGTAGTCGCGGATATCCCAGGGCTCATTGAAGGCGCTTCCAAGGGCAAGGGGCTAGGGATTCAGTTCCTGCGTCACATCGAACGCACCAAGATGCTGGTGCATCTGCTGGACGCAACCAAACCCGAACCCAAGAAAAATTTTGTGGCTATCAATAGGGAACTGAAAGCATACAGCCCTGAACTAGCTCGTCGTCCGCAAATTGCGGTGTTCAATAAACTTGATGCTATTTCTTTGGACGATTTGAAGAAGCTAAAGAAAATCAAACTGCCGGTTGAAGATGTTGTGTATATTTCCGCCGCCGCTCACACCAATGTAGAAGATTTGCTGCGTAGTATCCTGAAACATCTTCCTAAAGCTCTTCAAATTCAACGCACCAATGAGCCAATCAAAATATTTACTATCAACGATCTCCCCCGGATGCGTTTTGAAATCATCACCAAACGCGCTCACAATTTCACCGTCAAAGGCCCCGTCCAAGAACGGCTGGCGATGAAGACTGACTTTGAGAATGACCAATCGGTTGGTAGATTCTGGAAAGTTCTGAAACGGATGGGTGTTTGGGGTGCGCTGAAAAAAGCCGGGGCAAAGAAAAATGATACAATCAAAATCGGTTCTGCGCAGGTTGAATTCGAAGACCTATAAGGGCTCGTCGTATAGTGGTATTACATTGCATTCGCATTGCAGAAACGCGGGTTCGATTCCCGCCGGGTCCACCACGAACTAGTCTTAATCTAATACCGATCGTCTATCTCTTGATAGATGATTTTCGATAGATTCGCCACTATATTTGCAGCGGTATCGTAATCTTTGGCTTCTACCATTACACAAGCCGAATAACTTACTTTTGGATGGTATATCACTCCGCAGTCCATCAGCTGAACTGCCTTGCTGGGGGGTAGTCTGGTTATGCCGTATTTGTGAGCTATTTTTATATCATCTGGTAAATATTTCTCCAGACCATCTTGAAAATCAGTTTCCGACAAAATCTTTAATAGTTTTTCCGAGTATTCGTTATCAAGGAAGTTGGTATTGAATAAAATTCGCATAATTGATGAATATTGCCGAGCACTCACTACCAATTCTCCTTCACGAGATTGATACAATATCCCTAAGTCTTCTAGAATCTGTCCAGTCAGATCATCATCATTATTTTGGGCCGCCAACTTTGCCAGTTGTTGTTTTAGTACGCTCAACGCTCGATTGTCGGAATAAACCAACATCCGTCTGATTAAATCATCAACGGTGTAGGTTTGTTTTGGTTGGATTTCTTCTGTGACAGCTGGCACGG
The DNA here is from genome assembly GCA_963695435.1 of uncultured bacterium. Classification (GTDB taxonomy): domain Bacteria; phylum Patescibacteriota; class Kazan-3B-28; order Kazan-3B-28; family Kazan-3B-28; genus JAKLDB01. Next base: position 453,902 of record OY968788.1, on the reverse strand, counting down.
TTTGGGTAGTCATATTATTGAAATTGTTCGGTGCGGTTAAGGATTGTTTCAAAATACTCCCATCATTTTGTGCCATGCGGTAATACACCATCGCTACTGGAACCTTAAACAGGCTGGCTGGATAGAAAAATTCATTAGAGTTTATGCCGATAGTGGCACCGTTGCGCAAGTTCCGAAAGTGCAGTCCCACCCTAGTCGCGCCATTGGTCTGTTTTTGTTGGTTAATATAAGTCGTCAGATTGGTTTCTAGCTTTCCATATCCACCTTCTTGCTCTAGGGCTGGCTGAAAACACCTGACGGGGCTAATGAATTGATAGTCACAGCGGGACACGGCAATGTCGCCACCAAAGCTGTAGCTAATCCAAAAACCAATCAATATCCCTACCACCAGACCGATGCCACCCAATTTCCAACCTAAGCCTTTCCACATAATGACATAATACGATAATCCGACTGTCTAGACCATTTCCCCTAATTTTCTCCATCGAAGAACTGATATGGGGGTTCGCGTGGGGGATGCTGGCAGGACCAATATATGAATTTACTGTCGGTTTGAAGCTTAGAAGCTCCTAATTATATCTCCAGTTTTAGCAAGGAAATCCGTTTCTAGAGCGGATTTTTGGGCTTGACCACTTACCCAGTTTGTGCTATTCTAACCCTACGCCTGATGGGGGCTAGGTTTAGGCGTAAGGAGGTGAAAATGGACAATCTGTTGGGGGCAATATTTGCCCTTATTTCTTCGGTTTCCAACCCTATCTATCAGCCCCAACCGGCAGTTGACCCGATTGTTTTAGAACTGCAGGATTTTTTGGCTGAAAAGAAAAGCCCAATGCCGGCGGAAGTTTTAGTAAAATATCCCAACTGGCAAATGATAGTTGCGCTTTCTGCGGCTGAAAGTGGTTATGGTAAAAAATTGGCGGGTGACTACAACGCGTGGGGGATAAAAGATTTTCGAGTAGCCAGTAAACACTATCGCGGTTACCGCGACTTCGTGTCGTGGGATGAGTCAATTGCTTACACCTCCGAGCTACTATTCAAGTATGACGAAAGTGGTTCGCCCGAACCAAAGGCAATGGTGGCGCGATGGAAATACATTCGTCCGTTCGGCGGTTGGCTAGGGAATGTAAATTATTCCCTGAATGACATTCAGGAAAATGTTATTGCTGTCGCCAAGTCAAAAAGCGCTTAGATTGGTATAATACAAATATGAAAACCAAAAAGGTCAATCCGACCCAGACACTTGGTCAGTTCGCTACCGCTTTAGAAAAATACTACAACAGTTGGAGTAATCTCATGGCCCGCTCATTTGTAAGCGGGTTGTTTACTGCCCTTGGAGCAACTGTCGGCTTGGCATTGATACTAGGATTAGCTGGGCTAGTTTTAGACCACCTCGGGGTTCTCCCTGTGGTTGGGGGATTTTTTTCCCGCATTAGCCAGCTGATGGATAATGCTTTGCCAACACTTAAATAATGCTGATTACGCCTCACTTTCTAACTGGGGTCGCAATTTCTCAAGGCATTCCCGAAACTGCTCCAGCCGCGCTTGCTGCGGTTAGTTCTCATTTTGTTTTAGACGCTATCCCACACCGCGATACAGTCGGCGGGCATCATTTGAATGTCGGTAATTTAGTTCTCGTGCTTGTGGATGGTTTGTTGGCACTGGCGCTTTGGTGGTGGTTGGTGCCAGAAACAAATCGTTGGTACGCTTTTACAATTGGAATGTTTGCTTGTTTGCCCGATCTATTTGAAGTCCCCGGAATTTTTTGGGAAAAGTGGAATTCACTTCCCATCCAAAAACAATTTCACAATTGGCACGGACCGATTCTGCAGTTTGCGAGAGAACCTGCCGGTTGGGTGATTGGATTGCTTCCGCAGGTGGTTTTGATTGGTGTCTTGTTATTTTTGTTGATTAGATAATCTTTTTGTCATTCCAGCGAAGGCTGGAATCCATTTTCTTTTTGTTTTTCTTTTCAAGGGTCTGCGCGACCCTTGTACCGCGGTTACTTTGTCTTGGCAAAGTAACCAAACCGTCCCGCCAGTCGTCGGGATTGTTCGCCTAACAAAATTAGCTTTCTTCGCTATCGGCAAACTCACCCGATAGCCATCGGGTTCAAACATGCCTTCGCCTGCGCTAATTTTGTTGGCTCAATACATCCCTCCTCCAATGGCGGATAGGAGAGGCACAAATTAAAATCCCGTTTACACGGGATTTTAACTAGGATCCTATAAGAACTGGATAAGTCCTATTTGCGGGGCATAAAGACTTCGTACAGACCGAAAATCACATAGATGATGCCAAGCACCACAGCTAATGTGAAGCCCCAATCACGGTTAATGAAGACCAAAATCAGGTCCACAATACCGATTAAGAGATAGAGATATGCCATGTTGGGCCTCCCTCCTCTTTATTTAATATGACTTGTAGTGTGCAAAATAAGACCACTTACATTATATCAAGCTTTGACCGATGCTCTGTGGATAACCTGCCAAAAATGCTTTTCCATCCGAAGGTTTCCGGCCAGACAACTGTAGTTGACTGATTTTTAGTTTGCCGATGTAAAGCTGTCCGTCGATTTTGGCAATTGTGCCTTTTGAATTTTCGACTGACGGATTTACTTCGGCGGATAGAATCTTCATCATCTGCCCCTGCCAATTTGTGTATGCGCTTGGCCATGGGGAATAAGCGCGCACTTGGCGGGAAATATAATCTTCTTCATTATTCCAATCAATCAGCCCTTCTTCTTTGCTGATAGGTTTTACATAAGTCGCTTGAGATTCATCTTGCGAAGTGAGCGTGATTTCACCATCCAAATATTTCGGCAAAGTTTCAGCCAATGTTTGTGCCCCCACTTCTGCTAATTTTTTTGTAAGTGTTTCGGTGGTATCGGTGGGGGAGATTGCGACAGGCGGGCTTTGAGCAATAATCTCTCCTGTATCCATAGCAAGTTCCATTTTCATAATTGTCACACCGGTCTCAAAGTCGCCATTTAAAATACTGGCAGAAATCGGCGAAGCTCCGCGGTATTTAGGTAAAAATGATGCATGAACATTCACGATGCCTTTTTCTGGGATATCCAAAACTTCCTGCGGCAAAATCTTTCCGTAGGCGGCAACCACAATTACATCAGGATTCAGCTCCCGAAGTTCAGTCCAAAAATCAGAATTAGTTTTTACTTTGCTAGGTTGAAGAACTGCGATTCCTTTTCCCTCCACCACCACTTTGACAGGGGACGGGGTAATAATCTGTTTTCTCCCTACCGGTTTATCTGGCTGGGTGACAACGGCGACAATTTCAAATCGTTCGTCTGCTAAAAGTGCCTGCAAAGAAGGCACAGCAAACTCCGGCGTTCCCATAAAGACAACTCTATAACGCTTTTCCATCTTCTTTTTCGTAGGTGTAGAGGTCGCCCTCGACTTTGTCTATAAATAGTGTTCCGTCGAGATGGTCGTACTCGTGTTGGATAATTCGTGCCAAAAGTCCACTAACTTTTCCTTCAATCTTTTTTCCGTTTTCATCCAAACCACTGTATTTAATTTTTTCCGAGCGTAGCACCATTCCGTATAAATTCGGGAACGACAAACACCCTTCCTCGTCGAGTACCATTTGTTTCGAACTCCAAGTAATTTTTGGGTTGATAATTACGGTTTTTGGCACCGCTGGTTTTGCTTCTTTATATTCCGCAACAATAATTCTTTGCAGTACGCCAAGTTGCGGAGCGGAAAGTCCAATGCCATTATCGCCGTGCATAGAATCAAACATATCCACAACTAACTTGCGTGTTTCATTATCAACGACTGCGACCGGTTTGCTGATTTTTCGCAAACCCGCCACTTCTTCTTTTACTTCTCCAAGTAATATCTTTTTCTTCATACTTATATTCTACTTCTTTGATTCCTGTTTTACTTTCCACCAAAATAATTTCTCTGGATGGTCCACGTTAGCTTGTTCTATCTCCGCCAGAATTCGGCGGACTTTTTGTACCCCTAACCGCTTAAAAAATCCTAAGTAAAAACTGAACGAGCCAACTCCCTTAGTGGCCGTTTCTCCGAACTTCCGCCGTACCTCATCCACCAGCAAATGAAGCTCCGAGTGGAGGTGGGGATTCCTCTGGTATTTCTTAGTCTCTAGGGACTTTTTCAAATCTTCCATACGGGTTTATTGTACCAGTCTAACCTTATTTCCAGATATAAATCGGCCTTGCCTTGACTTTTGCCCCACAAAATGGCGAAAACCTCTTGCGTTGATTTTGGATATATTATAGAATACCAACTAGCTGAATATCAGCTATATATCACTCACTAATTAAGCGTTTGAGTTACACCTACATATATATTAGTCTTTCCAGTTACACCAACACGGCTGATTTGAATTTGTTAACTTTCACGCCTGCATAAAGCGGACCTAAATTGGTTCTCGCACAAGCAGGGTGATCCCTGCTATTTTTTTGAGTTTTTTCAGTAACGATTTTGGAAATTTGGTTCATTGACAACTTGGGCATCAATGAAAAAATGAAAGCAATGGTTTTCTTAAATCGCCGATTTAAGTTATAAGGCACTAGCCTTATTAAGAAAACAAAAGCGATCAAGCTACATAAGAGCACTCGGTGGATGCCTTGGGAGAAATGACCGAAGAAGGACGTAGTAGGCTGCGAAAAGTCTCGGGGAGGGGCCAAACACCCGCTGATCCGGGAATGTCCGAATGGAGTAATCCTCCCGCCAATTTAGAGCTGGTTTTTATACGAGCTTTAAATTGGCGGGAACCCACTATTGAATACATAGATAGTGAGGAGGGAACCGTGTGAACTGAAACATCTTAGTAACACGAGGAAAATAGAACAAATGTTTATTCCCTTAGTAGCGGCGAGCGAAAAGGGAAGAGCCTAAACTTTCTTACACTTATAGCCTACTGGCGTTGTGTAGGAGAGGGTTGCAAGGGGAATATTTTGTCGGACAGTAGAACCGACTCAGGAGTCAAAAATGGTTTGCTTAGTTGAAGGTCCCTGGAAAGGGTAACCATAGAGGGTGAAAGTCCCGTAAACGAAAAGCAAATCACTCTGATATATTCTTTCTTAAGTACGGTGGGACCCGTGAAATCCTGCCGGAAACTGCCAGGACCATCTGGTAAGGCTAAATATCATTTCTCACCGATAGTGAACTAGTACCGTGAGGGAAAGGTGAAAAGTCCCCCTGTGAGGGGAGTGAAATAGTACCTGAAACCGTGTGTTCGTTTAAGAGTCGGAGCCCCGCCAATTTAGAGTTGGTATGGACGTATAATTAATTTATGCATTATCTTTACGTACTGATAAATGCTGACACTGGAAAACCGTACATCGGGCAAACGCCCGATTTGCGTCGCAGGTTGTCTGAACATCAGAAACGTGGTGCATATGAACTTGTCTATTACGAGGCGTATCAAGATCCTCACGCTGCTCGCAAACGCGAGTTAGTGTTGAAGAACTATGGAACCACGTGGACAAGACTGAAACAACGTCTAGATACGAGCTTTAAATTGGCGGGGCGACGGCGTGCCTTTTGTAGAATGAGCCAACGAGTTAATCTCTGCCGCAAGGCTAATCTGTTTAGACAGAGGAGCCGAAGCGAAAGCAAGTGCGAATAGCGCGATTGAAGTGGCAGGGATTAGACCCGAAACTGAGTGAGCTAACCATGGTCAGGCCGAAGCTGCCGTAAAAAGCAGTGGAGGGCCGCACCCACCTACGTTGAAAAGTGGGGGGATGAACTGTGGTTAGAGGTGAAATGCCAATCGAACTCAGAGATAGCTGGTTCTCCCCGAAATATATTTAGGTATAGCCTCAGAGCGTTCCCGGCAGTGGTAGAGCTACTGAATGGATTTGGGCCGCAAGGTACCACGTCCAATTAAACTCCGAATACTGACCGGTTAAAGCCTGGGAGTCAGAAAACGGCGGCTAAGCGTCGTAAATCAAAAGGGAAACAGCCCAGATCGTCATCTAAGGTCCCTAATTCCAACTAAGTGTGAAAGGAAGTGGAGACACATTAACAACCAGGAGGTTGGCTTAGAAGCAGCCACCCTTTAAAGATAGCGTAACAGCTCACTGGTCGATGTGTGTCTGCGCCGAAAATGTAACGGGGCTAAGTTGGATACCGAAGATACGAATTGTCATCGCAAGATGGCAGTGGTAGGGGAGCGTTCTATGCTGCAGTGAAGTTCAACTGTGAGGTTGGGTGGAGCGCATAGAAGTGAGAATGTTGGCACGAGTAGCGAGATCGAAGTGAAAACCTTCGACGCCGATTTATCCGAGGTTTCCTGGGCAACGGTTTTCGTCTCAGGGTTAGTCGGACCTAAGCTGAGGCCGCAAGGCGTAAGCGATGGACAACAGGTTAATATTCCTGTACTGCGTTGAAGTCGACCAAAACAAGCGAATTGGTGAGCCGAATGATTGCTTTGCCGCAAGGTGAAGTAAATGTCGGTTTCGCTGGCTCGCGCGTTTAGCAATGGAGTGACGCGGACTGGTAGGTTGAGCTCGGACAGGTTTCCGAGTCTAAGCAGTTAAGGTGTCTCTTAGGCAAATCCGGGAGACTGGTCCGATTTATCGGACCGAACCCAAGCTGTGGGAAAGTTGATTCCTTCGGGATGAGACGATTCGATTGATCCAGACTGACAAGAAAAACTTCTAGCGAGACTTCAAAGCATCCGTACCGAAACCGACACAGGTGGATAGGGCGAGTAGCCTCAGGCGTACGAGAGAACCCTCGTTAAGGAACTCGGCAAAAAATCATCCGTAACTTTGGAATAAGGATTGCCTGTCGCAAGACAGGCCGCAGCTAAAGACTTCAGGCGACTGTTTAACAAAAACTCAGGTCTCTGCTAAATCGAAAGATGACGTATAGGGACTGATGCTTGCCCAGTGCCAGTAGGTCAAGAGGAGAGGTCAACCGCAAGGTGCAGCTTTGAATCTAAGCCCTGGTGAACGGCGGCCGTAACTATAACGGTCCTAAGGTAGCGAAATTCCTTGTCGGGTAAGGTGGGAAACTTGCCCGAATGTCGCAGTAATGCGACACAGCAAACTGACTAATATCGGTGAAGGCTAACTTCTTGAGAGTTTCAAGAACATGCTAATACCGAGGGAACATCTTATATAATTAAGATGACCCGTAACGACTGAGCCGAAAGGCGAGGTGCGAACCAAAGTCGCACAATACGTCAGCTCTTGTCTCAAAAAACAAACCATGGAGTTGTATAAACTCCTACAGTTTGTGACAAGATGAAGATATAGTCTGATCTCTATTGAAAAATAGAGCTAACAAATACGAAGTTCCGACCCGCACGAATAGCATAACGGTCTGAAGACTGTCTCAACGAGGGACTCGGCGAAACTACATTGCCGGTGAAGATGCCGGATTTCCGCAGCAAGACAAAAAGACCCCGTGGAGCTTTACTACAGCCTGGCGTTGGGTTAGAAATTTGTTTGTGTAGGATAGGTGGGAGACTATGACCCGGTGGCGCTAGCCATCGGCGAGTCAACGGTGAAATACCACCCTAGCACATTTTTAATTCTAACTCCTTACCATTATCTGGTGGGAGAACAGCGTTTGGCGGGTAGTTTAACTGGGGCGGTTGCCTCCTAAAATGTAACGGAGGCGTTCAAAGGTTCCCTAATCCCGGATGGAAATCGGGATGATAGCGCAATAGTATATGGGAGCTTAACTGCGAGACCTACAAGTCAAGCAGATGCGAAAGCAGGATATAGTGATCCGACGGTTGCACATGGGTGCGCCGAAGCTCAACGGATAAAAGTTACCCCGGGGATAACAGGCTGATCAGACCCAAGAGTCCATATCGACGGTCTGGTTTGGCACCTTAATACATTGGGGTGCTATGAGAGCAATCTCATACCAAAAATGCGGCTTATAACGGTGAAACCCTACTCATCAGTGGTATACAAAAAAGATGAAGGGCAATACCGTGGGAAGTTATTTTTGCTATGCAAAAATTAACCCCGTAACGACTGACTCGAAAGAGGAAACTCTATTATCAAAAATAGGGTAATACGCCGCCTCCTATCACATTAAAGCAAGACTATGGCCATTAGACCTAAGGTTTGCGATAGGATGAAGATATAGTCTACACCATATGAAACTATGGAATTATGTACGATGTCGGCCCGTCACATCCTGGAGCTGGAGCAGGTTCCAAGGGTTCGGCTGTTCGCCGATTAAAGTGGCACGCGAGCTGGGTTCAGAACGTAAATCACATTGCGTTCTACCGCAGAAATGCGGTACAATAAACGTGGCTGTATCGGAGAAACCCTACTTTTCTCTTACCGAACGAAAAGAGGGCAATTCCGAGGGAAGATCGAGATTATGGCAGAAAAATTACTTGCTTACATTGCGGGATTCTTAGACGGAGATGGTTGCATTATGGCGCAACTAGTGAAACGTAGCGGATATATCTATGGTTATCAGATTCGAGTTAGTATTGTCTTTTATCAAAAAGAAGAAAGAAAAGACTTTCTCGAATGGCTAAAAAGCCAACTGAAGTATGGGTATGTTCGTATTCGTAATGACCATATGGCTGAATACACGATTGTCGGGTATCAGCCGGTCTACGAAGTTTTAACCAAGTTGCTTCCGTATTTACGGCTGAAACAAGTCCTAGCGCAAAAAGTTATTGCTTTATGTTTGCTAGGAATTGGCTCTTCGTACGAAAGAATCTCGCCCCAAGAATTGCTTAAAAGAGCAAAGCTTGTGGACGAAACCGCAAAGTATAATTACTCCAAGAAACGCACGACCACACAAGCAACGGTCAAACAATTTCTGCAAGAACATAAACTCGTTCCCCGTAACGACTGATTCAATTCATTAAAAGCAAAATGGGTTGATGAGATAGCGCAAAGTTAATCATCGCTATCACACGCCACCTCCTCCTCTGCCGGTGGGCAGAAAGGATGAAGATATAGTCTATGCCATTAGTAATAATGGACAATCATGCGTGAGACAGTTCGGTCTCTATCTGCTGTGGATGGAGGAAATTTGAGGAGAGTCGCTGATAGTACGAGAGGACCTCAGTGAACATACCGCTGGTGTATCGGCTGTTCTACCAAGAGCATTGTCGAGTAGCTACGTATGGAAATGATAAGCGCTGAAAGCATCTAAGCGCGAAGCATACTTCAAAATCAATTTCCATGTCCGTAAGGACGCAAGGCCCCAAGTAGACCACTTGGTTGATAGGCAACAGGTGTAAGCGTAGTAATACGTTCAGCCGAGTTGTACTAATAGGCCAATCGCTTTTTCGCTTTTGTAGTTTAGTGCTTTATCTTAGATCGGTGATCTAAGGAAACCATTGGAAAAATTGGTTGTTTTGGCTTATGCTAAATAAGTAAAAATAACTTCATTGATGTTATGAATCAATTCAAAATGCTTCGTGCAATGATCTATGTGTTTATTGGCCTCGGCTGGCTGACTTTCATTTTTGGAATTGTCTTGGCCGCCGCTTCATTTATCAATAACACTTGGATTATGCAGTTGCATATGCCACTCGTTTTGCATTCGCCAATTGTTACCGGATTCGTTGTATTGCTGGTGACATTTATTCTGACAATTATGTGGTTAGCCAGCGCTGAAATGCTGGTGCTGATGATAGATTCGTATGAAGATGTGAAAAAGATTCGTACATTCTTCAGTAAGAAATAACACATTGGTAAATTGAATTGATGACCCAAGTTTCTCTTGGGCTTGGAATTCTCGTGATGATAGCGGGGAGGCAACACCTCTTCCCATCCCGAACAGAGAAGTTAAGCTCCCCAGCGCCGATGATAGTTGGACCGCAAGGTCCTGCCAAAGTAGGTCGTCGCGGGAATTGCAAGCCGAAGATGACACACCTTATTAATTAGATAATTGTCATTCCCGCGTAGGCGGGAATCCAAACAAGAACAGAAAATGTTTTTGTTTCTGTTTAGTTCCCCAATCAAGTTGGGGATTACGGATCATCCTTATTCTTATGTCCAAAAACCTCAACAAACGTTTGCGCGAACTCCAAAAAGTTGCCGCACTCCATCAAAATCAACCCGTTGCTCCAATCGGAGCACCGGTGATTTCTGGTACAGCCGTTTCAGCTACTCCCATCGCTTCTGCTGGAGAACGTTCGACGTTCACAATGGCAATCGGTACACCCGAGCATTACAAAGTAATCCGCCGCGACCTAGTATTCGTCGTCATCCTTATGATAGTGATGATTGGATTATTATTTGGATTGGATTGGTTGGTTAATAATACTGCGTTGGCGAGTTGGATTGTGAATCTTGGCAGTAGCATCCGCTAGGGAATTTTCTTTTGTCATGCTCGAGCGGAGCGAAGCATCTAGGCCGAAAGGCCATTTTTTTATGTTATTTTTTCCGAGCGCCGAATCGCGCTCGACCGATTGTCGCTTTGTCTTGTCAAAGCGACGGAAACCGCTTGCCCACGTCGTCAGGCTTATTCATTGGATAAATTACCTTACCGCTTAAAGGGCAAACTCACCCGATAGCTATCGGGTTCAAACATGCCCCCGCGACGGCAATTTATCTCAATTCAGTACAGCCCTCCTCCTATGGCAGGGGGTAGGAGAACGAAAGTGGCAATGGCCAGAAAAGCACATCAGTTGCGGATTTTTTGTAGTTAGGGTATAGTGCAGACAACACGGGGGCACTGTGCACCCCGACAAACTAGGAAAAGGAGGGCTCCAGCAATGGTGTCATTTTTCGGTACTCTAGCGGCCATCGCGTCGCTAACTATTATTGTTTGGGGTCTTCCGAAGCAAATCTGGCTCAACTGGAAGCGGAAGAGCTGCGAAGGCCTCTCGCCCGATCTAGCGTGGTCAGCCGCTGTCATCTACTTTTTCTGGGGTATCTACGGGTTGGTTAAACACGATGTGTTTATTATCACCGCCGATATTCCAGGATTTATTTTGTCAGCTGGTCTGGTCTGGCAGATGCACTGGTATGGGAGGAGAAAATAATGTCTACAGTATTACAGATCGCAATCGAAAAAGGCACTGATTTCCTTCTGGCTTCACAAGAGCCTGATGGAAGTTGGTGTGCTGACTTCGGTTTCCGTCATGGTCCGGCACAAGCTTGGACTACTGCGTGGGTAGGCAACCGTCTGCCAAAGATTTTCCGGTCTGCGCTAGAAAAAGCGCGCAACTTTCTGATTAGTCGGATGCAGCCGCACCCTGACTACGGTAAGGGCTGGGGCTATAACGATAGGGTAGTATCCGACTTGGACTCCACACTGGAGACTGCAAGATTTTTGCACAACTGGGGAGACACTCTTGTCAGTTTGCAAAATCTACGCGGTATCCAACACGCTGACGGCGGGTTCGGAACCTATACCTTAGCTGATGCAACGACACTTCGCCCAGGTAAATCGGTTGAAGGGTGGGTTAGCTCTCACCCGGAAATTGCAACCAACCTAAGAAAACTTGTCACGCTTCAAGCTAACGAACCCGGTGCAGGTGATCTTCTGGCGACCACAGAACAGTACATCTTGTCGCATATTCGTGAAAACGGGTATCGCAACTACTGGTACTGGTCTCCGGTCACTGCTGCAGCCTTCGCTATCGAATCTGGCATTTCATTATCCCAATTACCGCCATTACCAATCCCAACATCCGAGGCGGAACTTGATTGGGAACTTTGCCACCACCCGCTTGTTACGGCAATGGCAGTACTAGCCATTGAGTTGATGAGAGACTCCGGCTATGACAGGGTGGGAGAGGCGATGATTGATTGTCTGATAAACAGTCAAAGACCGGATGGTTCGTGGCGAGCACTACCAGTTCTTGGTGTGCCGTATCACGACGCGGTTGACTCGCGCTTTGTTCAGCACATCAACGCTGATTACGGTAAGCCGTTGCTGACAACTTCATCTGTTATTTATACTCTGAATACTTTTCAGAGACGAACCTTGAGACTGGCCGCCTGAAGCGGCCATTTTTTTTATTCCACGATTTTATAGCGGATGGATTCGGCGAGGTGTTGGGGTTCAATATTTAAAGACGAAGAGAGGTCTGCGATGGTGCGGGCCAATTTTAATATCCGCATATAACTTCTAGGGGAGAGGTGATAAGTCTGCACTGCTCGTTCCAGTAAGGTTTCGCTGTCGGGTGTGAGCTGGCAGAATTGTTTGACCTGTTCCACAGACATTTCACTATTTGTGGTTGTGCCAGCGTCAGCAAATCTTTCGTTTTGGATTTTCCGCGCTTGAACTACTCGTTCCCGAACAGTCGCCGAATCTTCCGCTAATGTGGCAGTGCGGAGTTTGTCATATTCTACTCGCGGGACATCAATGTGAATGTCTATTCTATCAAGTAGCGGTCCTGAAATCTTTTTGTTGTATCCTGCGATTTGTCCCGCACTACATGTGCATTGTTTTTGGGTATCGCCGTAATATCCGCATGGGCAGGGATTTTTTGCCGCCACCAGCATAAATCGGGCAGGAAAAGTCACTTTCCCTGCCGAGCGGGCAACATTTACCAATCCGTCTTCCAAGGGCTGGCGCAATACTTCCAAGACTTGTCGAGGAAATTCCGGCAACTCATCCAAAAATAAAACTCCGCGATGAGCCAGAGATATCTCTCCCGGTTGAGGCCAATTTCCGCCTCCAACTAATGCGACATACGAAGCGGTGTGGTGCGGACTTCTAAACGGTCGAACAGTTTGCACCGCATTTTCATTTGCCAATCCTACTACACTATAAATTCTCGTCACATCCAAAATCTCGCGCATTGTCATTGGCGGTAAAATACTGGGGAGCGCTTTTGCCAACATTGTTTTCCCACTTCCCGGAGGTCCACTCATCAGCATGTTGTGTCCGCCAGCCGCCGCAATTTCCAACGCTCGTTTTGCTTGTTCTTGTCCCGCGATAAATTTCAGGTCGTGCGGATTTTCATTTTCGGTAATAGTAATCTTAGTCGGGGGAGCGGGAGCAATTTCTTTTTCTCCCCGCAAGTGATAAATCAAATCTCGCAAATTTTTGACAGGATAGACGGTGATATTAGGAATCAATGCCGCTTCGGCAGAATTTTTCTCTCCTACATAAAAGTTTTGATATCCCAAATGCCGTGCCATTGCAGACATTGCAATTACTCCGCTACAGGAGCGAATTTCTCCATCCAGCGCTAATTCGCCCACAAACATCGCGCTTTCAATTGGGCGAAGTTGTTCACTAGCCACCAATAGTCCAATTGCAATCGGCAGGTCATATGCTGGTCCGATTTTCTTCACATCCGCTGGCGCGAGATTTACAGTAATGCGCCTATCAGGCATATGCATTCCCGAATTTTTCAATGCCGACCGCACTCGCTCTTTAGCTTCCTCGACTGCCTTGTCTGGAAGCCCCACAATTTTAAACATCGGCAGACCATTACTAATATCTGCCTCAACTTCGACTGGAGTAGCATCTAATCCAACTACTGCCGCACTCTGAATTTTCGCTAAACTCGCTACCCCCATGACCCAATTCTATCCCTCCCTCGCATTCTCGCCTAGTAGGCTTAAGACGGCAGACGGGAACTTTTGCCGTTTATGACAATCCGATTTCTGCCCAAATTTTTAGCTTTGTACAAATAGTCATCTGGTTCAGCAACGAGATGCTGTTGCAGTTGATCCACGGTTAGCGCTTGCTTCTGCAGCTCCATTAAATCGTAGGTTTTCCCCCCGACAGAAATAGTGATTCGACTTCTTACCTTCTTGATATCAGGAAATTCTTTTACCAAATTTTTCGCGATATTTTTGCGAATTCTTTCAGCTATTACCCAGATACCCTTAAGTGAAACTCCGAGCAATATAACCACGAACTCCTCGCCCCCAAAGCGGTAGACTTTGTCGCCAGAACGAAACAATGTTTTTCGAGTACTGTCATCAATAATTTTGGCCGCTTTTTTTAGTACTTTGTCACCAGTAAGATGCCCGAATTTATCGTTGATAGGCTTGAACCAGTCAATATCAAGCAGAAGTACCCCCAAGAACCGACCCCTTCTTTTGGTCCGACCGTGAGGGAGTTTTACGAGGTCAGCTGCCAAGGCATGGCGATTGGGCAAACCTGTAAGTTGATCAAAAAACGCGATCTTCTCAAGCTGGTGTATTTTTTTCAACAGTTTTTGCCGTTGAGTTAGGATTTCTTGAATGTTCATTGTGGCACAATCCTTTCCATTAGTTGGGCAATGGCATCACTATCCGTGAGGAGCGAGGGTTGCCAGCCGGCGGCAATGGGAATAACTTCATACGCCACTTTGTGTGGTTCGGTAAGTTTTAATTTGGCGAGAAAGCTATTTTGTGTCCAAAAAGAAAACGGTTGCCAGAAAGCAAAATTACCGAGGGAATAGAAAATTGGTTTTTCGTTATAAACCTCAATCTTTTGCGGTACATGCGGGTGCCCCGCCAACACTGCATCTGCACCTGCATCAACCAAATCGTGTGCCATTGTTTCCAACGCCGAGCTTGGATTTTCAGCATATTCCGCTCCGCTATGCAGTGAAACAAAAACCCAATCGACACTGTCTTTTATTTTTCCTATTTCTTCAATTAGCTTTGCGCCATCCTGAAACGCGACATATTTACTTGCACCAGCGTTTTCGTATCCGTTCAACAAGTTGGTCATTGCCAGCCATGCGATTTTTTTGCCTTTTACTTCGGTAATTACAGGTTCCCAAACTTTTTCTGTGTCCATATTGGCACCGACATATTTAATGTTCATAGCGGTCAACGCACTTATGGTTTCTTCCAGCCGCGCTTTGCCGTAATCCCACATATGATTGTTGGCAAGAGATACAACATCAATTCCTGCGTTTGCTAAACTTTGCGCTCCTTCTGGCGGACCGGCAAAGCGGTATTCGGAAGTGGGGGATTGAGTTTCATCGCCCAAATCAGCCAGCTGACTTTCCAAATTCACAAATGCCACATCAGCATTTTTCAAAGTATCACCCATATTCGCAAATGGGTAATTGATATCACCAGCCAAAATTTTCTGTCCGGTCTGTCGCCCCAGATTCACATCTCCGCCAGCAATCACCGTGATACTAGAATCACCAGTAGGCAGAACGCCATTTTCTTCCAACCCCGGTCTGACAGCCGCATACCAAAGTCCGGCGCCGACAAAGACGGCCGCCACCAGCAAAAATATACTCCAATTAACCCCTTTCATATTTCGAAACATTATTTAGGGAGTAAATTACTGGCTAATGTTCCCACAAGACCAAGTGCTTGCGCAAGGAATGATTTTATCCCGCTCAACCAACTACCACTCTTAACAGCAGTTGCTGGTATGGTATTAGGAATTTTGTAGGGGGCAGCGGGCTTTTTGACAGCGGGTACCGGCGTAGTTTTTTGGGTAGTCGCTTTTACTATCTTCTCCGCCACCGGTGCGGAAACGGTAATCCGGACGGTAAAGTTAGAACCGGGAATCCAAGCGATGCCCTCTGCTACCAGTGCAAAGTTCTCGGTGTAACGAGTAGTTCGTTTTACCACGGGGGCTTGGATGGGAAAGGTGGCATCAAATGTTTCGCCCGTCTTTACATCCGGCGGCAAACTTACTTTTACCACCCGATTGTTATAGGGCCAATCTTTGTGAATAAATCGGGATTGCCGATCATGAGGGCTATTGGTACCGATATGTAACGGCTGGAGCAAATAGTCCCATTCGGTCAGCCCAATGTTTTTAAATTTGACGGTGACATTGGCTGACTGACCACTAGCAACAATTATATTAATTGTTCGCTCGGCGATCTGCGCCCGCAAATTTATTCTTTTGACAGAATCGTACACTAATATCGGTAACGGAGAAGTTAACGCCTTGTCGGCTTCCTGAATCAGCAACACCGCCTCACCCGGCGTTAGTGTTTTTGCGGGAACAACATATTGTACGGCCTCTAATACAGCCCCCTCTATTATGACAGTTTTCTTATTCACCATAGCGCTATCTGCCACCAACATTGCATCTCTGGCTTTCACCACAATTTTGAAATCTGAAGGGAAATTGTAGCCGTACAGAACGATTGGCGTATCGCGATATGCAGGTATAACTTTGGGCACATAATCCACCAATCTAAACTCTTTCGGCGGTACGGGTACAACAGGCACAACAGGGATAACTGGTGTGGACGGTTGATTTGGATTTCCACCACCTCCGCCACCACTTCCGCCGCCACCGTCGTCCTCTTCAACAACAGCCAGAGACATCCCCATATTTCCAGTACTAGCCCCGACTAACGGCAACCACAAAGCGCCAGCCAGTAGTAATAATACGGCCAAAGCGCTAATTATCAGGTCAGAGGTAAATCGCATATTCCAATTATACCTTCCAGAAGGAATCTAAAGCCAGTCTATATGACAGTAAATCGGATTGAGCCAGCATAATCTGAGGCTGGTGTCTGGCTGGGCGGAATCACCAATTGAATGCTAGGTCGCACTTCGGTAGAATCACCCCCTGTTCCACTGCTTCGTATGCCAACTGTTCGAGAAGCGTCCAGCGATTCGGTGGCGTTTGTTTCGGATACATTAGTGTAAGTTCCTGACCAAATCGTGTAAGTATCACTTGATCCGACATTTCCGTCTTTGCGCAAGTACACATTAGTGTTGGGAATCGTATAACTGCCTGAAGTCAAAGTAGCCAGCATCCGTGCACTCAAAGTCCAGCCCGCGCCGCCATCCGTCAGAGTCACTTTTTCACCAGTCCCAAAAGTCGTATCCACGGTTGTTCCCGGATTGCCAGTGGTTAATGTGACATCAGTTGGGGCGGTGATACCCAGTGTTGCCGATTCAGCTATCTCCGCCGCAATCGCCATCCGGAAAGTGCCACCTAATGTCACCGTCGCAGTGTCGGTTACAGTCGGTCCAGCCCAGATTTCACTTTGGGCTCCCCAAGTTGACGAACCACTGGCATTGGATGAAACTTCAATGTTGTCACTAGCTGAACCAGTTGTTTCGTACGACATGGCAAATAATGTTCCATCATTCGGTTGAACAGCTACTCGAACATGCCCAGTATCATCATCACTAGTTGGAGTGGTGGAGACAGAGTCCCAGCTACTGCCGTTCCAATGTCGAGATGACGTACCAGCCCCATCACCATACACAATCCAGCAATGACCAGTATGACCAGTATAGGTTTCCCAAGCTACATCAAAGTTCATGTTAGTCACAATTTCCACAGTCGCATCATGGGCGACAGTCTCAGCCGTCCAAGCTGAACCATCCCAATACGCTGACCAAATGTCTAACTGCGCATCTTGTTCCACATACATAATCTTGTCCGAACCAGCCGTTGGGTCGGCTGCCAATTGCACCCACTGACCCAACCCAGCTTGGTTGGTCATAGACAGAGTTTGCAGTGTTTCTAGTGTGGTGGTGCCATGGGTGTATCTGCGGTAGTTTTGAACATCTTGGACACCGTCATACCACATAAATAAAATGTCGTTGGAGTTAGTTTCAAATGCTACATCAATACATTTGCGGTAATACAAAGCTGCAGCTGTGTCCCAGACAGCTTCATCTCCACCACTGTTCATGTCATCCCAGCCACTCCCATTCCACCGCATGCCGTAGACATCTGTGTTTTGGTCTAGGACAATCATCGCTAAATAATCCTCACCTGGTGATGAAGCTAACTCGATCCAAGCCGGTGCCCCAGTAGTGAGAATATTTATGTCAGATCCGCTAACAGACCAAGCCCCACTAGAATACACTTTGTAATCTGGATCGGCCGTTCCATCTTGGTAGACAATTACCGCATCACCAGACACTTGTTCATACTCAATATCCCAACATCGGAACTGTTCACCATTATTAATCCCAGCTCCTTCTAATGTCCCAGCTCCGACTGTCCCAATAATCGTGATTGCCCCCCAACTATTAGTTCCTCCTCCTGTCCAGACTTGAGCTTCTAACACTCCACTGCTACCTTGAGTTACTAAAATAGCTTGGTCGGCTACGGGTGAAAACTTCAGCTCCATGTATCTAATCTCTCCAGTGGTCGTGTTAGCTGATGCTTCACCACCCCATGATCCGTTCCATCGTTGATACTTTGGAGTTGAGGTAATCGTTTGAGTGTCATAGACCATCATGGCGTCGGTTGAAGAGCTGTATATCTCCGCCGCAATCGCCATCCGGAAAGTGCCACCTAATGCCACCGTCGCAGTGTCGGTTACAGTCGGTCCAGCCCAGATTTCACTTTGGGCTCCCCAAGTTGACGAACCACTGGCATTGGATGAAACTTCAATGTTGTCACTAGCTGAACCAGTTGTTTCGTACGACATGGCAAATAATGTTCCATCATTCGGTTGAACAGCTACTCGAACATGCCCAGTATCATCATCACTAGTTGGAGTGGTGGAGACAGAGTCCCAGCTACTGCCGTTCCAATGTCGAGATGACGTACCAGCCCCATCACCATACACAATCCAGCAATGACCAGTATGACCAGTATAGGTTTCCCAAGCTACATCAAAGTTCATGTTAGTCACAATTTCCACAGTCGCATCATGGGCGACAGTCTCAGCCGTCCAAGCTGAACCATCCCAATACGCTGACCAAATGTCTAACTGCGCATCTTGTTCCACATACATAATCTTGTCCGAACCAGCCGTTGGGTCGGCTGCCAATTGCACCCACTGACCCAACCCAGCTTGGTTGGTCATAGACAGAGTTTGCAGTGTTTCTAGTGTGGTGGTGCCTTGAGTGTATCTGCGGTAGTTTTGAACATCTTGGGTGGCGTCATACCACATAAATAAAATATCAGCCGAGTTAGTTTCAAATGCCACATCAATACTCTTACGGTAATAGATTGACCCACCAGTGTCCCAAATTGCTTCCGCCCCACCGCTATTCATATCATCCCAAGCGCTTCCGTTCCACCGCATACCATAGACATCAATCGTCACATCTATCGAAATCATCGCTAAATAATCTTCTCCTGGTGATGAAGCTAACTCGATCCAAGCCGGTGCCCCAGTAGTGAGAATATTTATGTCAGATCCGCTAACAGACCAAGCCCCACTAGAATACACTTTGTAATCTGGATCGGCCGTTCCATCTTGGTAGACAATTACCGCATCACCAGACACTTGTTCATACTCAATATCCCAACATCGAAACTGTTCACCATCATTAATCCCAGCTCCTTCTAATGTCCCAGCTCCGACTGTCCCAATAATCGTGATTGCCCCCCAACTATTAGTTCCTCCTCCTGTCCAGACTTGAGCTTCTAACACTCCACTGCTACCTTGAGTTACTAAAATAGCTTGGTCGGCTACGGGTGAAAACTTCAGCTCCATGTATCTAATCTCTCCAGTGGTCGTGTTAGCTGATGCTTCACCACCCCATGATCCGTTCCATCGTTGATACTTTGGAGTTGAGGTAATCGTTTGAGTGTCATAGACCATCATGGCGTCGTTGGTTACTGCACCAGCCATTGGTAAATCACAAAACAAACTCACTAATACGAGTACAGTTAGCCACCAGATTGATGATGGGGGAATGGCTCGCTGTGTAGTAATTCGGTGACGAGTAACCATCAAACACCTCATACTTATTTTGATTTTAGTCGGCGGTGAGGGATTCGAAGTTCCTGACCAACTTTAGGACGAGCAGTTGCTCCAATTCCGTTATATCTGGCAATTTCCGCCCAACTCATTTTAGTGAACTTCTCAATATCTTCTTTAGTATCATTCCCATCAACCACGATGGTGTAATATAGCTTCTTTTTCTTTAAGAAGCGAGCAACAAAATCAACCAAGAAATGATGTAATGGTCTGGTGATATAGGTCAAAAAGTGGGGGACACGGATATTTCGCCGAGTGCCTCTGACGTCAGGCACATAAATCTGGGTAACTCCGTCGAGACTGTACGGCGGTTTGATTTCGTTCAGTTTTGCCAACAATTTCCAATTCACACCGTACCGAGATGCGATACTTGTCAAATGATCGCCCTTGTTTATTTTGTAAGTGGCCACTGGTGTTTTTGAAAGATTAATCATCTGTCGCCATTTTCTAAGTTGCATAAAGAACCAAACCAAGAACAGCAGAATCAATAGAATCAAAACTTGAGTGTAGGGGATGAAGAAGGTGAACATCCAGACCGTAAACGGTTCGGTTGTCGGGATTGGGTTTGTGGGGTTAAGACCTGTAAATTCATCTTGGATTTTTAGAACCGCTAAATACGGTCCGAATATTGGTCGGTCCTTCCCTTGTAATGCAACTTCTCTCACAACATTCTTTTTGGGGAAAATTTCGCCCAAACTAACATTATCAACAACATGATACACT
This sequence comes from uncultured bacterium, assembly GCA_963695435.1. Taxonomy (GTDB): domain Bacteria; phylum Patescibacteriota; class Kazan-3B-28; order Kazan-3B-28; family Kazan-3B-28; genus JAKLDB01. The sequence goes on along the minus strand of OY968788.1, from coordinate 433,631 downwards.
CCAAAAATCCCGTAAATTTTTCCATTAGCAATTGGTTTGGCGCGAACATTTCCTTTATTCTCCCACTTGAATCGAAAGAGCATTGTCTTGCCTCGACTAAAAAACTTTTTACTTTTCAAAATTAACTTTCGGACAATATCACCTTTGACCGTCAAATAAATTCGAGCTCCAACTCGAGTAGAAATACCCACACTAGCTCCGCCCGCCTTAACAGTCTCGTCGGCCACGTCACTCATCTTATATACAGCCAACCCTCCAATATGGTCTCCCACATCAGCATCAAGGGGAACATTGACGGTAAATTTCACAATCTTTTTTTCCTTAGGTGCTAGACTGATTTCGCTACTTTCCAGAGTAATCCACTTGCCAATATCCTCATTTTCTTCAGAAGAACTGGCCAACCCAAACCCGCCATCATCATTCATCCCCGCATCTAGACCTTCCAATTTTAATTTAGTTGATTTATCACCGGGGTTTGATATCTGAACAGCGTCTTCAATGGTGGCACCAGGATCCACTTCATATAAAAACCAGCTACTAGAGAGAGGGATACTCGGATCTGGATGAGCGGGTAATATACCCATACTACCCGTAGACAATGCTAAAGCCGACATAGGCAAAGCTGCCACAGCTGACAACGCTACAGTCAAGAGTAAAATTCCAGTTGTTCGTGCTAACAATTTTCGATTGTTCACAGATTCCATTTTATGCTAATTCGTGACTTTTCTCTAGGATAAAGTATCTCGCCAACAGGTGAGTTTATTCTTTACATATCTGTCAGCTAAATAATTTTCCGATAAATCACTGCTGCTCCGTCACGATATACTTCTTTCCACTTTTCAGTTTGCCCATACAACGCAACGGCCAACGGTCGTCCCTGTCTAATTAGAAACCAGTCCACCCCATACTTATTTTCCAACATTTCAATCGAACCCGCTTGAGCCGACATTGCATACTGATGATCAACAAAGGGGAATCTGTCGCCAATCTGCCAGTAAGGCATCCGACCGTCTAGAAATACTTTGTATTCGGGTAATTTCCAGATGAGATAACCACCCCAGTCATATTCGTTGAACATTTTGTCACCCAATTCTCCGCGGTTTTGCTGAATCCATTTCACCGCCTCCACAGGATAACCAGCCGCCTGTAAGCCGATAGTAGGGTACTGTATCCGGTCACTAATACTAATAATCTGTTGGGACACAATAATTCCAACAATTATCACCCAACTGACCAGTATCCAGCGTTGTCGGGCTATATAGTCAAAAATCAGATGCGTATGTTCTTGAATTGTTTCCGCCAAAAAACCAACACTCATCACCATAAAGAAGGGGAGATTACGCCAATACAAAAACGAAAGCCATAAAAATGAACCCGTAATCGCCCAGCGAGTCGGCTCAACTTTTCGGTAAGTCAAAAGTAAAAGCACTGCGAACAAAATCATATACAGCGTAAAGTTCGCCGACAAGGTGCTAGCCAATGATACTGGTTGCCATTCCGAAATATTCTTTATTGCAAAAGGATTGGTAAATAATTTGTAAAAATCGTAGTACAGCCCCCAGCCGTAAGGATTGATGAAGGTCGCAAGAAAAGATAATCCGCTTATCAGAAGGAGATGTTTAAGTTTTGGTCCACCCAAACTCGCCTCATCAATTTTTAACCACTTATACCACTTCAGCCGATACTGTTTGACGATAAACTTTATACCCTCAACTAACCAGAATATTCCCAAAACAACAAACCCCATTAAGAATCCACCGTGAAGGTTTGCCCAAAAAAGAAAGATAACAGGAAGCCACCACAGGTGCTTAATTTCACCAATACGATAGCGATATAAAATCCACAAGAGCCAGACCATCCCCAAGAGGGTAATCATCTGCATTCGAACCCCCAAAATCGGTGATGCTGCCAAAATAGCTACCAGACCAGCCAATATTTTATATCTATTTTTTACTTTTTTGGTCGCAGAAGCAGCCAATAAAAAGATTCCTATCAGAAGGATTGCGAACACCAAGCTTAGCCCCCAGATTCCACCTGCTTTGTAAATTAGAGCTGCCAACCCGTCAGCCAGCCATTCGTGGTTCACCCACGGCCAATCGGGGAGAGTGTATGAATATGGGTCAAATTTGGGGACAAAAAAATTCTTTAGCAGGTCTAACCCTGAACGCAAATGCCAGCCGAAATCAGGGTCGGTTGTAGGTATCCTCCAGCAAAAAGTCAGAAGCAGACCAAACAGCAACCAAGTTAGCGTATCGAATTGATTCCAAAACTCTCGCCACTTCTTAGCAACAGTTGTTCTGGCTATCGTTAGTGGCAAAGAGAATCGCGGTTGCTGTTTACGGCGTCTCATAGTATTAGATTACCATAAGACTAATTTATCGGTACAAATAAAAAATCAGGGCTTATAAGCCCTGATTTATCCACTATTCCTAAGTAAAGTAATTAGACGATGGTTAATGTAAACATTGTTTTATAATCAGCAGCAACTGTTGCTAACGCAGGAACATCATATTGAAATTCCAAATTAGTAATATTGTAAGCTCCCGCGCCATTATTACCTGAACCAACATCAAGGGCAAGAGTCAAATTAGCAGCATCACCCGCTGCGGTAAAAGTATTATTAGCTTGTTGGACAACGCCTCCAGTATCACCAGTAATATTTGCGATTGTTACGGCATTTGCGAGCCAAGTCAACCTATCCGCAACAGCCATTTGGGTGGCCGGTGTAGCAGCACTATAAAAATTACTATTTACATAACCAGTAATTGACCAACCCGCCTTAGTTCCACGAAGATCGTTAAGAACAATACCACTGCTACCAGTACTAACATTTGCATTTACCTCCCCCAGAGAAGTAGCTCCAAAGTTGACATTATTAGGAACATTATCAAATGCCATAGCCCCACCCTCAACATTTTGCAGCATATTGGTATCACCGGTAGCCGCACTACTAACTTTGATTGTTGCGATTGACATCACACCAGCGAAAAACAAAACCGTGCCAAGCACTAAGGCTTGTCGGCTGATTTCTGCCTGAACCTGTAAAAGGTTACTAATCTTGTTTTTCATTTTTGTTTTTGGGCTTTCTGCCTGTAGGGCAACTAACTTTCTCTTAGTATAGCACAGTAATCAGGTTATGTCAAGAGTGAAGCTGGACGATAGACGATGAACTTACCAAGAAGCTGTCATTCTGATCTGTAAAGAGAAGAATCTATAAAATTATAGATCCTTCGTTCCGACAAGTCGGGACTCGAGGATGACACTAGAGGCGGGGGAGAATGGGAATACCCAACAGATCTAAAGTCGTTCCTAAGATCTCCTTATAGGAGGAAACCAGCCCCAGCCGAAAACTCTTCGTTTTTTCGTCTGAAGCCTGTAGGACAGGACTATTTTCATAAAATCCGGCAAAAATGCTCGCTAATCTGTAGGCATAATCACAAAGAAGGGAAGGATCAGCACTTTCAACCGCTTGCTGGACACTTTGATTTGCCTCGCCCAACACCTTTACCAACTCCTTTTCTGATTCATTCAATACCAAGGCATCTCCTTTCCTCGATGGACTCGGAACCTTGCTTACCCTCGGAGAATCAGAGTCTGTTATCCCGACGGACGGAGGGACAACCTTAGACAAAATATTATTGGCGCGGGCGTAGGCATATTGCAGATATACGCCAGTGTTACCGTCTGTTTTCAGCGCTTCGTCAAAATCAAACACGATTTCCCGTTCAGGACGAGATTTCAACATATAATAGCGAATCGAGCCGATTGCAATCTTCTCCGCCACCTCTTTTTCTGTGGAGTGTTCTTTTATCTGTTGCGCAGTTGTTGTATCTACCAAATCATCCACCATAACGCCAATTCCGGCGCGCCCCGACATCGACTGCGATTTTTTATCAGGCTCAATATCTACCCCCATTTTTTTCGCCGCCTTATTGGAGAGTTTTACTACCCCATATTTCAGGTGAAGATAGTTTTCAGCTTCTTTTTTATAACCCAGTTTTCCAATCACATGTTTTATCACTGCTTGCGGATAACTCTGGCGTTCATCAACAATATTGAAATGCTGATTAATAGGGGAGAGCCGTTTTTCATATCCTTTCATTTCATCCGTTTTTCCAAATTTCCACAGTGCATATGCTAAATCTTTGGCGGTGTAGGTAAGTAATCCATCGCTTTTCACCAAAATCTTATCCTCCCGTTCAGACTCACCAAACTTTACCACCCATGCGCCCTGATGTTCGCCAGTGCCAGGTTGAATAATTAACTTTTCTTTCTTTAATATTTCAAACAATTTATCCCACAAGTGATTGTTCACGATGTCGTGTTCGTACACCAACAGGTCGTAATCAATTCCAAATCGGGCAAAAGTTTGTCCCTGCGCTTCCACGATTTCTTTTACAATCTGTTTAGCAGTTTCACTTTCGCCCTGCTCCATCTCATGCAAAACTTCTTCCCGCCGCTTCAAAAGTTTCGGGTCTGATTCGTATTTTTTATTGATATCGGAATAAATCTTCCAAAGCCACTTATCAATTTCGTAACCTTCTGGCGCGTCGCCAAAAGTTTCAAAAGCCACTACACTATCCGCCACCTGTACGCCCAAATCATCAATGTAGTTTTGCACTTCGACGGTGTGCCCGACACCTCTTAAGATTCGCGCCAGCGCATCTCCCAAACAAGCATTTCTAAGATGCCCGATGTGAGCGGCTTTGTTGGGGTTGACCGAAGTATGTTCAACGCTGATGTTGAGGGGGGTTGAATTATGAATCAAGAATCCAGAATCATGGCAGAGCAGAGCTTCGGCAAGTTTAGGGTAGTCCAGTTTGAAATTTACATAACCGGGGGCGGTGACAGTGACTTCCTCTATGTATTCAATTTTCCCGAGAGAGTCTTTTATCTTCTCGGCGATTGATGTCGGGCTTTCACCCGCAACTTTTGCTAATTGCAAAGCTACGGCGCAGGAATAATCACCAAATTCTTTGTTGGGCGGGGTGACAATATCTATTTTTACATCAACAGTCGGCCATAATTTTTTTACGGCTTTGGCAACTGATTGTTCGATGTCTGCAGGAATATTCATATTACTGTCATGCTCGAGGTCACCGTGGCGACCGAAGCATCTATAAAATATCTTAGATCCTTCGCTTCGCTCAGGATGACAAAAAATCTTCCTTCAGTTTTTTTGTCATTTCTGTCAATTTCACCAGCTTTGCATCTTGAGAGTTGCGCAATTTAATTTCGACAGAATCTTCTGCCAATGTTTTGTTGCTAATGGTCACTCGGCAGGGGATTCCAATCAAATCCGCATCCGAAAATTTTTCTCCCGCGCTAACTTCTTCGCGGTCATCATAGAAAACATCAATTCCGGATGAATTTAAACTTTCATAAAGTTTGGTAGCCGCCGCTGTCACTATTGGATCGTTTCCTAAACTCACTAAATGAACTTGATGCGGGGCGACTGCTTTTGGCCAAATGACTCCTTTGTCATCATGACTGGCTTCCACAATCGCGGCCACTAACCTATCCAAACCGATTCCATAACTTCCCATAATCACCGGCTTGGATTCGTTGTTTTCATCTATATACATCAGTTTCTGGGGGGTAGAGTATTTCGTCCCAAGCTTAAAGATGTTTCCAACTTCAATTCCTCGCAGGAATTCTACTTTTTTGCCAGCGCCAAAAAACGCCTCGATCTTGCGACGGGAATCAACCGACTTCAAATCATCTTCCCGAGTAATCCCTAATTTCTCCGCATTTACCGCACGCTCGCCATCGGTGACAATTTTATCCTCGCCGGATTCCGCAATCATCATAAATTCGTGCGCACCGCTTCCGCCCATTGCGCCCGTGTCGGATTCAATCACTACTGTCTTGACACCCATCCGTTCAAATATATTTTTATAGGCATCAATAAACTTCAGATAAATTTCATCCAATCCTTTTTCGTCTCGGTTGAAAGAATAAGCATCTTGCATTGTAAATTCGCGCAAACGCAGTAATCCGCCCCGTACTCGCGCTTCATCACGAACTTTGGTTTGGATTTGACCGACCAACTTCGGCAAATCTTTATATGAATTGATAATTTTTTTGGCGGCGTCTGTCACGATTTCCTCGTGAGTCATTGCCAATACAAAATCTTCGTCCGAACGGTTTTTGATTTTCCACAATTCGGGTCCAACTTCAAAAAATCTCTTTGTTTCTTTCCACGGTCTGGCTGGATGAACGACAGGCATTATCATATCTTCGACACCTATCTTGTTCAGCTCTTCGGTGATGATGTCGTAGATTTTCCGAAACACCCGAAATCCCATCGGGAGGTAAGTGTAAAAACCCGCCGCTAGTGTCGTGACAAATCCACCCCGCAGAAGATATTGGTGGCTGATTACCTCCGCTTCCTTGGGAACTTCCCGAATAGTTTTGATGAAAGATTGAGTGTATCTCATAGGACTATTGTATCTGGTCGGGGCGACAAAACGACCTGTCCGACCGAAGTGTCGGACCGCGCATATTTTTGTGATGGCTTGGGGTCGGGGCGACACGATTCGAACGTGCGACCTCCGCGTCCCAAACGCGGCGCGCTACCAACTGCGCTACGCCCCGGCCCCAAGCCACAACCTTTCAACTATACGCCCCGACAGGGTTGGTAAAAATCAGCTCTGCGACGGGTTTATTATACCCGAAAATCCCTATGTCCGTATAATAGGTTTATGGAGCTATCTGAATACGGTCGGATGGAGCAGGAAGAGCAGAACTACTGGTGGCATATTGGCCGTCGGGAAGTTTTGCAAAAGGTACTGGGGAAACATATTCCTCAGGGTCAAAATTTGGATATTTTAGATGTTGGTTGTGGTACGGGTATTAATTACAACTGGCTCAAAAACTGGGGGAGGGTGACAGGGTTGGATACTAGCGCCGAAGCACTCGACTATTGTCGGAACAAACATGTCTATGACGAATTGATTCAAACTGACGGAACAAATCTTTCCTTTGATTCTCAATTTGATTTGCTCACCGCATTTGATGTCTTAGAACATATTCAAGATGATATTTCAGCTTTACGAAATTGGTACACCACTCTCAAACCAAACGGATATGTTTTTATTACCGTACCTGCGTATCAATGGATGTGGACAGGACACGACAAAGCCTTACATCACCAACGGCGCTACAATCCGGCTGACTTAAAAAGGAAATTAGAACAAGTTGGTTTCAAAGTAGTTTTACTTTCACCATTTTTCTTTTTTGTATTTCCAGTTTTTGTTGCAGTGCGTTTCATTATGGGTCGAAAGGAAAAAACCACCTACGAAACAGCCAGCGAGGCGACTCACACCTCTGGTATTTTAGTCTGGCTCAGCAAAATTGAAGCTTGGTGGTTGTCGCATAACTGGCGCTTACCATGGGGGAGTAGTTTGGTTGTTCTCGCTCAAAAATAAAATTATGCTAAACAATCTCATAGTTTGGACAAGCAAACTGATTAGCAAATATACTGGTGTTCATTCGGAGAAAGTAGAGAAGCTGGTTAGACAATTCTCAAAGTTCGCTCTTGTGGGCGGTTTGAATACTGCTATCGATATTGGACTATTGAATGTTTTGGTTTACTATTCGTGGCCGATTATGCCAGCCAACACAGTTGCGTTTGTTGTAGCTGTTATCAACAGTTTCTTTATGAACAAATATTGGACCTTTGGCGACACAACAGGGAAATGGCAAACACAACTTCCGTTTTTTGTTTTTGTTAGTCTGGTTGGCTTGGGCATCTCAAATGGATTTGTTTATTTGATGAGTTTAATATTTCATTTCGATTTGAATCTTGTGAAATTTACTTCAGTCGTTTTGATTTTCCTTTGGAACTTCCTCGCTCCCAAATTCCTGATATTCAAGAAGTAACAATTTATTGTCATCCTCGACCCCGACTTGTCGGGGGAAGGATCTAAGAGAATATTATAGATTCTTCCTAGCGTCAGAATGACAAAAAAGATACTGAACTAAATTCAGCATGACGGAGAAAATGGATTCCCGCCTGCGCGGGAATGACAGGTCAGGAGGATACGGTACAATAAGAGGTATGGAAGTAGGAATCGCCCCCAGCCAGCCAGTAACTCAACCAACCGTTGCGGTAGGGGAGGTTCAGCTTTCAATTATTGTTCCAGCCTATAACGAAGAGCGCCGTATCGGAAAAACTCTCGCCCAGATGAGAAAATATCTGGATGCCCAATCTTACACCTATGAGGTGATTGTTTCTGATGACGGGAGCAAAGACACCACTGTTCCAGTCGTAAAGATTATTCAGGAGGGCTGGCCAGAGCTGAAACTGATTACCGCCATCCAAAATCAGGGCAAGGGAGCAGCGGTAAAGAGAGCAATGTTGTCCGCCAAAGGCAGATATCTGCTCTTTACGGATGCCGACAACGCCACTCCTATTGAGGAAATCGAGAAGATGTGGCCGTATGTCGATACTTTCCCAATCGTTTTTGGTTCTCGTCACATTAAGGGTGCTCATATCCATATTCACCAAGCTCAACATCGCAAATTACTTTCCCGTGCTTCCAACTTACTAATTCGGATTGTGGCAGTGCCGGGAATTTGGGACACCCAATGTGGTTTCAAACTTTTTGAACGCAATGCTGGCAAGAATATTTTTGCCAATGTTCGATTGGAAAGATTCGGTTTCGATATCGAAGCTTTTGTGATTGCTCGGCAACTTGGATATCCGTTCAAGGAGGTGGGGATTGAATGGTACAACGATCCAGATAGCCGTGTTCGCGCAGGAAAAGAAGCTATTCGCACACTAAAAGACTTATTCCGCATAAAAATGAATATGATGCGCGGAAAATATTTGCAGGTTGGTTACATTCAAGATTTTACTTTGCCTCGCCGTCCGTAGCTAGACGAATAGACGACAGACAAATAGACAATAGCCACAAACAATTATCCACTAGCCACTAGTCGCAAAACTCACGATCGTGAGTTTTGGGGAATAAGTTATTTTTTTAGGAAAAGGCGGACTAGCTGATCGGCGTCGGTTAGATTTTCTACCCAATGGATTTGAGGGTCTTTTTTGAACCAAGTCATTTGACGCTTGGCATATTTGCGGTCGGCGCGAATCATTTTTTCTATCAGTTCCGACTTAGTTATTTTTTTCTCCAACCAATCTTTAACTAGTCGATAGTAAAAGGCGGTTAAGGGATTACTCCCGAAATCAAACTTTGCTTTGATTAGTTTTTTAGTTTCTGCAATCAGTGCGTCAAAATCCATTTGCTGGATTCGTTTGGCAATCCGTTTTTCCTGTTCTGCTACGGATAATTTAATCCCTATTTTCAATGTGTCAAAGGGGGTTTCATGTTTGGCAGGACGACTTTCTGTTTGTGAATAAATTTCCAATGCTCTAATTACTCGTCTAGGATTTTTGAAATCAATCTGCAGGTCAGGGGCGAGTTTCTTTAGTTTGCTGACAAGTTCTGACAGTGGTTGTTTTTCTAACTTTGCGCGCAGTTTCAAATTTGGCTTTGTAGTCGGAAAAACATAACCGTCTGTGACCGCTTGAACATACAGTCCCGTTCCGCCCGCGATGATGGGAAGTTTTTTATTTCGCAACTTTTTCAGCAATTCATAAACTAGTTTTTGATATGTTGCCACATCAAAACTTTCGGTTGGCTTTACTACATCCAAAAGATAGTGGGGAATGCCACTCATCTCCGTTTTGGTTATTTTGGCGGTAGCGACATTCAGTCCCTTGTAGACTTGTCTGGAATCGGCGGAGATTATTACACCGTTATATTTTTTTGCCAAATCAACCGCCCACGCGGATTTTCCCGAGGCGGTCGGCCCCACTATTGCAATGACTTTTTGCCGTGATATATTTTTTGTCATTCTGAAAGCTCCTCTCTTTGTCATTCTGAACGCAGTGAAGAATCTATAAAACTTTCTGATAAATCATTCCATTTTGGGTTCATATTTTGAATTAATTTTTCTTTTTTAGCGCGAAGCCAACCCTTGATTTGTTTCTCGCGAACAATGGCTGATTCAACGTCTCCGGTATGCTCGTAATAAACCAATGCGTTGGTCTGATACTTTTTGGAAAAACCGACTATAATCCCATGTTTATGTTCGTATACTCTCCGTTCCAAGTTGCTGGTTACACCAGTATATAGCACGCCTGATCGGCTTGCCATTATATAGACATAATAGGTTTTATCCATAGATCCTTCGCTACGCTCAGGATGACACCCTTCGGGATGTCATTTTACTTTTTTACCTAGTTTCGAGATTAACTGAATTGATTTGCGATTATCGGTAGTGGAAGTCTGGCGTTTACGCAATTTTAAATCCCGTCCTGCATGATGACGATCCAGACTGTCAACCTTATCTTTTCTACTTAGTCTCATAACTTCTTGTCATTCTGAGTGAAACGAAGAATCTATAATATTTTTAGATCCTTCGACTCGCTTTGCTCGCTCAGGATGACGCGCAAAAACTATATCGCGTCATCTTTTCGCGTTAATCTCATTGTGAATTAATTTCACAAACTTTTTCACATCCATCGCGCCCAAATCCCTGCCCGAAGTGCTACGCTCATCGTTGCAGGCGGGGTCCTTAGCGCGACTACGAACTGCAACTGTGCCAGCTTCTTTTTCCTTATCACCAACCACCAACATATAAGGTATCTTATTTATTTCCGCTTCGCGGATTTTCTTGCCAACCGATTCGTTGCTTTCATCCAGTTCTGCCCTCAAACCCGCTTCGCGTAATTCCTGATAAACCTTCCCCGCATATTCCAAATGTTTTTCGCTAATAGGGAGAACTTTCACCTGCACAGGAGCCAGCCAAACCGGAAATGCTCCAGCGTAATGTTCAATCAATACGCCAAAAAATCTTTCAATAGAACCAAGCAACGCCCGATGCACCATAAATGGTCGGCGCTCTTTGCCAGTGGCATCCACAAAAGTCATATCAAATCTTTCAGGCAGAGTGAAATCGAACTGAATCGTGGTCATCTGCCATTCCCGCCCCAGAGCATCTTTTATTTTCAAATCAATCTTCGGTCCATAAAATGCGCCTCCGCCCTCGTCCATTTCATATTGCAAACCTTCCTTATCTATAGCTTTGCGCAAAGATTCAATCGCAACATCCCAATCAGCAGAATCACCAACACTTTTTTCGGGCTTAGTAGCAAGATATGCCTTGATATCAGTAAATCCAAATGCTTTCCACATTGAAAGTGAGAATCGCAAAGTTTCCGAAACCTCATCTTCGATTTGTTCAGGCGTACAGAAAATATGCGCGTCATCTTGCGTAAATCCGCGAACCCGAAGTAATCCATACAAAACACCCGAGCGCTCGTAGCGGTAAACTGTTCCAAGCTCTGCCCACCTCATTGGCAAATCCCGATATGAACGAGTGCGGGTTTTGTACATCAAAATATGGAAAGGACAATTCATCGGCTTGATGTAATAATCATCCTTATCTATCTCCATTGGGGAGTACATATTTTCGTTGTAGTACCCAAGATGTCCAGAAGTTTCCCACAACCACGCTCTTCCTATGTGCGGGGTGAACAAAATTTCATAACCGTTGCGAATATGTTCTTCCCGCCAAAAATCTTCAACAACTTTTCTAACCCGACTTCCTTTAGGATGCCAATACACCAAACCCGAACCAGCTTCTTCGTGTAGTGAAAACAAATCTAATTCTTGACCGAGTTTGCGATGGTCGCGTTTCTTTGCTTCTTCCAGCATCAACAAATATTCGTCCAATTCTTCTTTAGTCGCAAAGGCAGTTCCGTAAATGCGAGTGAGTTGTTTATTTTTTTCGTCACCGCGCCAGTAGGCACCGGCTAATTTTGTAATTTTAAACGCGCCAATTTCGGAGGTATTATCCACATGTGGACCAGCGCACAAATCGGTAAAAGTAATTTTATCGCCCGACATCGAGCTATAGAAGGAAACAATTTTCTCGCCCCGCGCTTTCAAATCTTCCAACAATTCTGTCTTGTAAGGTTGTTTTTCCGCCTTCGCTTGTTCAATTGCCTCATCAATCGGCATTTCGGAACGCTTGAAAGTCCGCTCTTCGGAAATTATCCGATTTGCTTCAGCTTCTATCTTTTCCAACTCCTTCTCCTCGGGAGGAGTGGGAAAATCCAAATCATAGTAAAATCCATCCTCAACGGCGGGGCCGATGGCGAGTTTAGTCTTGGGATACAGATTCAAAACCGCTTCCGCCAAGATATGACTGGCGGAGTGGCGGATTTTCGAGATATCCGACTGCTTATCTGCTTTTGCGTTTCTTATCTTTTTTGCCATACGCAACCAGTTTAGCAGATTTTTTCGTTCTTAGCCGAGAGAAAACCAGTACGACCAACAGTGCCAGCGCCGATAATCCAGAGAAAACTCTCGACCAAATCATAACTAATGAGTTTTTCCAGCTAACTTCTAAAGTGTGCTTTCCGACCGGTATGCTCATAAACTGTCCCAACACCCCAGTTTTCAGATAAGTCGTAACCGGTTTACCGTCCAGAGTAATTTTCCATAATGGGAAACGCATGCGGTTAATCTGTAATGTTGTATTTGTGGTCGCATCAATCTCGGCTTGAGTTTGCCATGGCTTATCCACCAGAATATTTATGGTCGCCTGACCACTTACAGTTTCAAACAGTGGCAACGGACTCAATGTTTTATCATCAACCAAGCGCTGTTCGGCGTTATCAATACCGTAAGTGATTAGTGGCTCGCTGTCATTGGCGACATAAGTTTTAGGATTTGTTACATATTCACTAGGTAAATATTCTGACGGCATAATACCCGAATCAGCAACAAACAATCCCACGCCGTTCACAGCTCCTGCGTATGAAGTTGCAAATCTAAGAGCCACATACTCATTCATCGTTAAGCTTTCGGCGGTTGTGTTGTGCTCTAGCCAACTAACCAGATTGGATGATACCGGTAGGTTGGCCATTACAACCAATAGCAAAATCACACTAGCCAATTTGGCTCGCGCCTTGGCTTCAGTTGGTGCTTGTTGCACTAACCAACCACCGATTAGACCAATAAAAATAGCCGCTGGACCAAGGAACCTAGTAGGGAATTGGAAATATGCCAGTTCGGGTAGAGTTTGCCAAATCCATTGAGAAATCGGCAGTGCCATAAAAATTAAAATCCCCGAGATGGTTAGTAGGACAGCTAATAATTTAGCCGAGGGCTGACGCCGAACAATAAAGTACACCAATAATCCGGCTAACCATGTTGCCGAATGAACCACCCCAACCGACAGCCAAGCTTGTTCACGATCTCGATACAGATTTATCAGATTGACTAAACTAGGGAAAGAAAGGTGATAGTCAAATTTACTGACGGTTAGATAAATTGCATTGATTAGTTTGGCATCTACTAGTGCTGGCAGCCAATAAAACGCCGTCAGGCCTAAGGCTACTAAACCAGCTAGGCCAATTCGGCCAATCGCTCGGCGATTTTTTATCTCGCCATAATAAAGATAAAACAGCATGGCGATTACCACCGCTACCGTCACAAAAGAAGTCAGCGTATGCGATAGAATCACTCCGACCAAACCCAGTACCAATACTATCCATATCCAGCGAGCTGGTTTTCGATAGTAGGTCACCAGTGCCCACAAAATCCAAGGTACTAGATTTAGAGCAAAAAATTCTGGGAAAGCTCCCCGAGTGTACAGCAACGCCAGATAATATGGTGCCCAAACAAATAACCCGCTTGCCAGCAGTGAGGCTTCCAGTCCAAACCAATGTCTGGCTAATCGGTACATTCCCCATGCCCCGAGGAATAAGCTAATAATCAATACTACTTTGGTGGCCAATATTGCATTTAGCCCCATCAGCTGGAACAGACTAACCCACCAATAATACAACGGAGCATAGTAGTGAAATACCGGAGCCCCAAATCCAACCCAAACTTGTGGCAACCATTGAGGCCACCACCAACCCCTTTGCCACATCTCAAACATTGCTTTTGCCCACAGATATGGGGTTGTATCATGCGTACGGTGAATGCTGGAGCTAAATAAGCCCCGTGCCGCCAACGCCAAAGCCAGCCCCCAAGCTCCCCATAGAACGCCAGTAGCCCAATTAGTTATCTGCTTTGCTAATCTGTTGGACGAAGGTGGCATACCTAGATTTTAGCATACCCTCATCAATCTCAAGAAACCGTTGGTATTGACAGTTTATAATAATTGTGATATACTAAAGTAATTAGGATAAAAAGTATTTAGAAATTTCCAAAAAACGCCAATCGAATTTGAAAATAAATTTACTTCTCTGACCTTCACTTGCTAAAATGATTTACAACATTTTTTGAGAAAGTTATTACAAATCAAGAGTTGTTGAATAGAAAAGAAAAATAATTTGTGCAAACTAAAGTAAAAGAAAATTCTAAAGAAACTGATTGAATAAAAAAATAAAGTAATCAGTTGAAGAACACAGAAAAAAGAATTTGAAAAAAAACTATTGCGCAACAAAACAAAAATAAAATAAAATGAAAATGTCGAATAACAACAAGAGTACCATTAGGGGGAAAATGGAAAACAGTAATGATCTTGTATTACACAAGGTCCAAGCAAAGGTAACACAACAAATTTATGGCGGCCTAATTCTTTTGGTCGTCGGCTTGATGTGGTTCAATTCGCAAGCAGGTGTTTTTGCAGGACTAACTAATAATATCGATACCAACATTGGAGTTACCGCCGGTGCTCTTTCGTTAAGCAATGGTGATATTGCCTTGGCTTTTGCTGCTGTTGGAGTTGGTAGTGGTGCCACTGGTAATAATGTTTTAAGCAACCATGTTGTTAGTGACCTACGCGGTGCAGCTAACTCCTACTGGTCAGTTCGTGTTAACGCCAGCAATATGAATAGTGGCACTAACTCAATTTTGGCCAGCACCATTAAAGTCCATCCCGGCAACGCCACCATCAGCAATGTCGCCACATGGGATGGTACAAAAATTGGAATTGGCGAAGGCAACGACGTAGAAATCGGCACTCTGCGCAACATTTTCAACTCAACCTACAACGCACCAATGGCAGCCAGAATCAACGGTATAAAATTCACCGTGCCTGTCCCAGCCGTATTTCCTGCTGGTGAATATACGGGTAAATTCGTGCTAACATTGCTGGCTAGCGATGGTACTTAATCTTTTACCTTTTATAAATTAGAAGGTTATTCGAATTATATTGACCCCGCTTATAAAAGTGGGGTCAATTTTGTGCGACAATAAACTTAATGGTTAAGTTGCGTAATTTCAACTACTACTGGTGGCGGTATATCGGCCTGACAGTCGGAGCACTGACGATTATCATTACTCGCTGGATGTATCACGCTCACTATCTCTACCACTGGGATTCAGCTCAGTTTGCCTTGGCTATTAATAATTTTGATCTCATTAAACACCAACCCCACCCACCAGGCTACATTTTATATGTAGAACTTGCCAAATTAATAAATTATGTTGTTCACGATCCCAATCTTGCATTAATTATTCTAGGGATTGTGGCGTCAATTGTTGGTTTTGTGTTAATTTATCAACTTGGTCGCGAAGCATTTGGTGAATTAGTTGGTTGTTTAGCCGGTATTTGGTTTATTTTCAATTCATCAATTTGGTTTCACGGTTTAGTTGCTGAAGTTTACATCGTTGAAACAGTTGTGGTTGCTGGTTTGATTCTTGTAGCTTATCGCCACTTTCGTCATCCTAGCAATACTACTCTAGTCTGGTTATTGGTGATCAGCGCCTTTTTGGGTGGTATTCGTCAATTCTCGGCTATTATCACCCTGCCACTAATAGTTTTTGTCTTTCTGCACTATAAAAACTGGCGGCGACAAATCAACTGGGCTTTGCCACTCTGGGTTGGGCTCAATTTGCTCTGGGCAATCCCACTGATAATCATCTCGGGGGGATTGGGCCAATACCTCGCTCTCAATTGGCGGTTGACCAGTCTAATTTCACTCGACCCTTCTAACTCCATTACTTTCAAGGCTATGATTGGTCGCTTAAGTTTTGCGGTTACTTTATTACGCTCGGCGTTCCTGCCTGTCTTGGTGTTGCTGGGTTTGGGTGCAATACCGTTTATTACTCGCGAATCCAAACAGTATCTTAAAATCAGCTGGCCTTGGGTCTGGTTTTGGTCATTAACCATCATCCCCGGTCTATTGTTCGTGATTACTGTCTGGCTGACCAATAACGGCTACCTTCTATTTATTACACCAGTATTATTGGTTCTTGCTGGAGCAAGTACCGCCTCTATTGCCAAAGTGGCAGCTAAATTTTCTAAAATCTATGGCTATTTGGTAATTGGGGTGAGCTTTATAGCCGTACTAACTTTCCAGATTTATCAATTTTATACGCTTAATCCCGACGCCTACGATTATTTAAGCGCTGGTTTGCCCTCGGTTCAGGTGATGGATAGGGGATCGGCGGAAACATCCAAATTAATTCACGAAAAATTCACTCCCGAGAATACAGTTATTGTTGCCTCCAATCGATATATTTTCTTTGGCCTTAGGCACTATCAATTTTATTATCCCGATTTTGATGTTTATTCTCTAGCGCCTAAGGCA
The DNA here is from genome assembly GCA_963695435.1 of uncultured bacterium. Classification (GTDB taxonomy): domain Bacteria; phylum Patescibacteriota; class Kazan-3B-28; order Kazan-3B-28; family Kazan-3B-28; genus JAKLDB01. Next base: position 417,061 of record OY968788.1, on the reverse strand, counting down.
TTTTCGAGTTCCAACCCAATCTGGCATGTTCGCGGAGAACAAGTGCACGAATTCTTGGATAACATTACTCTCGGTCCAAATATTAAATATGTTTTACGCACTCCTGATCAAAGTGTGTTGGGGGCGGAAGGCGCGCGTTACGAACATCCCATCTATAATCTTCTTCCCCAAATTGATTGGGCATATTACGACCTAAGTGATGAGGCGACCGTTCACTGGCTAAGAAATAATCGTGAAATTCTGTTCGTTTTTAATAACAGCTCTGCGTTATGAATAAAATCTTTTTTAATCGAAATTGGTGGTTTATAGGTATCGTTTTGTCATTTTTGCTGTTTTTCGCACTTAGTCTGCCGGGCGATCCAGATTTAGGCTGGCATTTGGGCAGCGGACGTTATCTTTGGGCTCATCTTTTCCCGCCTCATACCGATATTTTTTCTTGGTCGATGCCAAATTTCCCTTGGATTGCCCATGAATGGATGACAGACCGAATTATGTATGTCCTCTACCATATTGGTGGTCTCTGGCCATTGGTAATTTTATTTTCACTAATAATTGTTTTAGCCTTCTGGCTACCGACTCGCATGCAACAATTTAGAAAAACTCCGTTATCCGCCATTGTGGGGTCTGTCATCGCTCTGTTGGTTTGTTGGAACATCATCGGTGTGCGTCCGCAAATGCTGACGCTGGTGGGCACAGCTATTACTATGTTGATTCTATTTGCTTGGAGAGAAAACCAGCGGATTAAATTGTTGTACTGGTTGCCTATTTTGTTTTTTGTCTGGGTCAATTTTCACGGTGGCTTTTTAAGCGGTTTTGTCGTAATTGGTATGTTTATAGTAGGGGAGGCACTCCGCCGAATTTTGGCTGGTCCGCGTCCTGCTAAAAATTTACATCTCCTAAGTTGGCAAGAACTATTTCGCTTAGGCTTTATCGGCATAGGCGGGGGATTATTAGCTACTCTGATTAATCCTTACGGTTGGCATATTTATCGAGAAATTTACGACACCCTTAGTCAGTCCGACATTTTGAACCGAATTGCCGAATGGTTGCCAGTCACTCTGCAATCATCCGGCAGTTACAATGCTGTCATTTTGGGTGTTCTGATAATCGTTCTAATATTCATTAATAGGTTCAATTTTGACCTCACTAAATTAGTGTTAGCTGTCACATTTTTCTTTTTCGGCGTTACCTCTTGGCGACATTTGCCCCTTTTCGCTCTGGTTAGTTTGCCATTGCTGATTGAACAATTAGGGCCGGTAGTCGAACACGGATTACGGGATTTAGCTCGTCGAACATGGCTGTTGTTGATTCTGGTGATATTAGTATTTGGTTGGGGGCTAAACAGAGTTGATGTTTTGAGAACGGCTCTTGCTTCGTCTATTAGTTACGGTCAAGCTACTGGCTACCCCACTCAAGCAACGGATTACATTAAACAACACTTTTCGCCCGACGTGAGACTTGTTACCGAGTATGGTTGGGGCGGTTATATTATCTGGCAATTGCCTGAATACAAATTGTTTATTGACGGGAGAATGGCAATTTGGCGTCAAAACGGTTTGCGAATCTTTGATGACTACACTAAGTTGCTATCTCTTAACCCGAAAGACATTACCGAAATGGTTGACAAGTGGCATCCTGAAATTATTCTGTTGCCCAGAGAACATCTGGTTAATAATGTGCTGGGAAATAACCCCATGGGGTGGAAACTCATTTACTCGGACGAATTTTCTCTGTTATGGCAATATCAGCCAAAGAACAACGCATCCATTTCTTAACTTACAGTCGGGTTTGTAATAGAATAAAAAAGCATACTCCGTATTAGAGCAGTGTTTGTTTATGAAAGTGTTGGGGAAAAAAAGAATTTGGACAGTTGTTAGGTTAAGCTTGTTTTTGATAGCCATTTTACCGATTATTCAGCAACTTGCACCCGTTGTGGTTGCTGGTCAGATTGGCTATGACGGTATCGCCCTCGACCCCACCATAGGTAGCGGGATAAATCGAAACTATTATGGTTATGTTTTGGCGGAAGGCGAACAGCTGGATGACGCTATCACCGTTTTAAATACATCCAACGAAACCAAGACATTCATCCTCTTCGGTGGTGGCTCAACTCTTAATCCAGACTATACTTTGTCGCCCGCTGAAACCACTCCCGACAAACAACCCAACACTGGTACTTGGATTACTTTTGAAAAAAATCGGTTTACGCTAAAAGCGCATAGTGAGGCGGTAGCAAAGTTTACTATCAAGGTTCCTGATAATGCTGATGTTGGCGACTATCAAGGAGAAATCTATGCTCAAGAAATCGTACCGGAAGCCCAAACCAAAGGAAATGGTGCTCAAATCCTGACCCGTATTGGAGTTGGAGTATATAACATTGTCCCCGGCGACATTAAAAGAGACTTGTTTATTAAAAAAATCGGTCATCATGTTGTTTCGGGGCGTGGTGATAATCGTAAATTACTTTTCCGAATTAAATTTGATAATCAAGGCAATGTTCGACTTACCCCCAAAATTGATATTAAAGTTAGAGGATTTTTTGGCAAAGTTGGTGAACAAACAGGTGCTACTTATGGGACCATCGCTCGAGGTCAAACTACTACACTAGAAGGCGCATGGGTACGGAGAGCGCCTTACTTCGGTCGATTTGTGGCCGATTTTACTTTCCATCTTCCCGCTCGGGAGCAGGTTAATAAAGATCGTACCAAGACTCAGCTACCGGAAATTGTGATTACCAAACGATATGTTTTTTGGGTCTTCCCGTTGACCGAGATACTTTACCTACTAATCGCATTGTTTGTTGCCTACCTGTTGCGTTCAGTTTGGTTGTATTACCTAATTGTGAATCGGTTAAAAACCAAAACTACCATCTACACCGTAATAGCTGGCGACACACTTACCAAAATAGCTTCTAAGATGAGCGCCGATCCTCGGATATTGGCCAAGTTTAATCTTTTGCGCTGGCCATACGAAGTCAAAGCTGGTGAAAAGCTACTAATCCCAATTGGCAAACTGCAACAGAGCGAGTGGCAAGAACGTCTCCAGCAAGTTTTGGGTCATCGGAATATTATCACAAAAGCATTTACTCATTTCTTTAGTCGGCGCAACACTCACGAAATCTCCAAGCGGATGCAGGGAATTATTTCCACTGAAAAAAATATTGCCGCCGAAGTAGTGATTGTAGACCGTGGCGATACGATTGAAGATGTGGCTAAATTTGCTGGTACCACAATCGAAACTATTATTCGCCTGAATCGTCTGCACCCACCGTATCGTTTGCGGGCTGGTCAGGAACTTCTTATACCCAAATCTAAACCTAATCGTCGCAAATGATGAAATATAATTGGCGACTAATTATTGTTGGGGGACTGGCAGTATTTTTCTGGCTGGTTCAATCAGTTTCTGCTGCTGGCGGAATCGGTATTATGCCCCAACCCACTCCCGCCGAGCCATCGCGGAGCTGGTTTGTTTACACACTAAAACCAGGGGAAATTAAAAGCGACACGGCAGTTATCAACAACAACAGCGAAGAATCTATTATCGTTGGCGTGGAAGGGCTTGATGCTATCAACACTTCCGATGGTGGTTTTACTTTGATTGAATCTTCCGCCCAGAACCAAGATTTGGGTAATTGGGTTAAGCTTTCTACTAATACTATTCAAGTCGGTGCTGGCAAATCTGCTAACATTAATTTCAATCTCACAGTTCCCGACAATGCCAGTCCGGGCCAACACAGCGGGGCAATTGTAATTTATGAAAAAACAGCCGACTCACCCAACGGAGTCGGGCTAAGAATCCGTATAGGTGCCCGAATTTATGTGACGGTGCCGGGGAAGGTTGTTCGCAAACTAACTTTCCAAAAAGTCACTCATGAAATTAAGGATGGGAAATTAATTTTTCATATTCAAGCCCGCAACGAAAGCAATATAAATATCGAACCGGCGCTAGATATTAACCTAAAAGGATTGTTTGGAACTTATCACCAAGTAGAAAACTCAAATGGAGCTTTTCTGCCTAATAGTACGATAACTATAGACAAGACGTGGGCAAAACACGCTCCGCTGATGGGCTATTATCGGGTAAATCTGGTTTTACACACATGGTCGATTGATGAAATCTTGTCGGATGGAAGCAAGAAAACTCTGCCAGACATGACTTTTAAATATTCTTTCGGTTTCTGGATAGGAGGAATTTACTTCGCACTCCTAGCCATTCTTTTGGTCATTGGATGGCTCGTCTACCGTTTATTGGCTTTCTGGAAAGACAGAAATAAATACCGCACCAAAGTTGAGGTTTATACTATCGCAAAAGGTGAAACAATTATTCATATTTCCGAAAAAACAGGCGCTTTGCCCCAACTAATCGTTAGATTCAACCGGCTGGTCTGGCCCTATGCGCTAAATGTCGGAGACAAATTAATGATTCCAATTCGTCCACTGACATCTGATGAGCTATACCGTAAATCCGAAACCGAAACTATGCCATCTCTCGTTAGCTATCTACTATCGTTTAAATCTTCTTTGTATCATCCACGCATAACTACCAGCGGACAGCCACGCCTATCCGCGAGGTTGAGTACGAGCAAAACAAGTAGCAAACGGAAGAAGAAATGAAGCGGACAAAACTTTTCCAGCGTATTACAGTCATTATCATAACGGTCTCGGTAGTGGCCGGCTTTTCCCATTTGTTCCCGTTAGAAACAGGTAATGTCCCAAAAGCTCGCGCTACCGGCGAGAAAATGATTTTGCTCTGGGATACCGGTCTGGGCGGAAGTGTCCCTACTGGCTGGACTGCGGGTGTTGGCACAGGCGCTACCTATGCCGGCTACTTCCCGCGGGGGAATGCGGCCCTTGGCTCCGCCACCACCCCCACTCATACTCACACCCAAGGCACCGTAGCTGTGGTTGCGTCTTCCACGGGCGCCAACCGTACAAGAACGGGAGTTACTGTCTCCAACACCATCCACACCCACTCGACTCTTACCACTTTCACTATGAATACTGCAACTCCTTCGCCTGCTTATCGCGATCTCATCCCCATTTCTTGCGATAGCGGTATTCCCACCACCCTGCCCCAATTCGCCATCGCTATATTTGATGCCGCCGTGGGAACGGGATTTAGCGGTTATGCTGGTCAAAATGGCTATATGATCAGGTTTAATTCTACTTCTGGTGGCTTTAGTAGCACCAACACCCACTCCCATGCTAATCTAAGCATTGTCACCAGCGGCCCCAGCGCCACCGTTGCTGTAGCTTCCGGGACCGATCCGCGCCCCTCCAGCGCCCATACCCACAGCTATACCGGCACTTCTCCTATCAGTAACGACGATACCCCTCTCCATACAGAAGTGGTCTTGGGCTCTGTTACCAACAGCGGCGGCACCGCTATCCCCGCCGGCATGATAGCTATGTTCAATGGTGACCCGAATATTGACAGCTCCAGCTGGGATATCATTAGCAATGGCGGAGGCGAAGCATTCTACCAAGTTTTTATGGAGGCCCAGACTGGCTACCAGACCGGACAAGGCTCCGCCACTCATACCCATGCCCTTAGTGTTGTCTCTCTTGGCGCCAGTGCCACAACGGGTGTCACCACCAGCACCACTCCTCCTGGCGCCACAGCTGCCGCTCACACTCATACCATCTCCGGCAACTTCTCCTCCGAGAGCAATACTCCTGCGTATATTGATGTGGTGGTAGCGAAGAAATTGGCTGTATATACTCCCAAATCAACCGAATGGCGCTGGTGTGATGCCGAACAAACGACTGACCCTGCCGACACCTTAGGGACTGATATTTTAGCAGGAGACACTATCGGAACCGAAAGCCACGCGCCAGCCAGCACCCGAATAGTCTATGACGGGAATGCTTTAAAATTACGCTTTGGTGTAACGGAAACTGGGGCGACGGCCGGCACGGATGTAAAATTTCATTTGGAATACGATACTTCTAATAGTTTTTCATCGGCGACTGATGTCGGCGGGGTTGGTCAAATGGTTATTTGGCGCTACTACAACGGCGTTGACACTGACGACACTTCGATAACTACTCGTCTTCTTACCACTACTGCCGCCAACGGTACTCATAACGAAACTGGCGGTAGCACTAGCTCCAGTACCTTTGATCCTGCCGCCAGCACCGCCACAGAATTTGAATTTACCATCCAAAATAATGGTGCCACCGCCAACACTCAATATTTTTTCCGCCTCTACTACATCGAGAATAGTGGCGGGACAGATACTCCTGCTGGTGTAGTATCTCCTGTTGTGGGCAATAATTATCCTACCCTCACTACCGCCGCCGCTTATGATTTGGAAGTAAGCACTGCACCTGCCAGCGTGAGCTATGGAAGTGTCACTGTAGGCACGAATACCAAGCAGTATGTCTTTGCTGCCGGCGAGAAGATTGGTTTTTGGGACAAGCGCTCTACAGCTTCCGCTTATACCGTATCAGTTTCTGGTACTGATATGACTAATGGAGGAAACACTATCGACCATGCTAATATCACATGGACATCCACGACAGGTGTTCTTAATGTCGGTTTTACCTCTGTCACAACAAATATGACTGGCCAAACCGGTGCCACTCTAGACGCTTCCAGAACAGCCTACGCAGCTTCTGCGGGTTATGGTAAGGGGGGATTCTATTTTTCGCCCACAATTGATCTCACTGGTCTATGGAACAAGGCGACAGGTAACTACACTGGTATCATCACCATCACCATCGCCTAGTCTTTATTTTACCCACAACTTTCTATCCTCAAAACTCACGATCGTACGTTTTTAGTAACATGCCAAAAACAAAAAATACTCAACGTAATATAGTCCGCCGTCTTATTATTCGTGCTATCAAACACACCGGTGCGGGTCTGTTTGAATTTTTCACTATCCCTCTGACCACTAGATATAAGGGGATGCGATTATTGGATCCTCGTCAGGTTCAGAAAATTGTTGATAGACTGATTTACGAGCAAGAATTAGAACCAAAAGGAAAATATTATCGACTGACACAACTTGGTGCAGTTAGAATGCTACCAATTATTAAAAAAGAACTGGCCGTTGACGGCAAAATAAGAATTTTGGTATTCGATATCCCCGAAGGGGAGCGCAAGTTGCGTGATAGGTTTCGTCGTCACATCAAGATGCTGGGTTTCAAACAACATCAGCTTAGTGTCTGGATTAGTCGATATAAATGCGAGGACTGGATAGAGGATTTAGTTGATTATCATGATGTTGAGGGCTATGTATCTCTGTATGTCGGCGAACACATCTGGTAGCTACATTTATTTAATCGACATATCTAAATATCTAATTATTCCCCAAAACTCACGATCGTGAGTTTTGCGTAATGGGGAGATGTTGTTCTGTGAGTTGTTTGTAGAAGTTGTTTATAAAATTTATTTGTAATCAAAAAAGACCACTAATGTGGTCTTTTTAAAACTCTTTGCAAGCTATAAGCCGGATTCTGTCTCACCCTGTACAGTCTTGCGAATGTACGCGGGTAGAGTAACCATCTATCTAGGTTCTGGATTGCTCCAGAACTCAAGCGTTGGGGTCTGAATATACTCAATTGGAATTTATGTTGTTAGCATATTCAGTCCAGTCCAACTTGCACCGGAAAGGGTTTACCAGAATTTCCACCTCGCGGTGGAACCTTGCGAGTGGCAAGAGGCGCAAATCATTAGGTTTGGCCTAATTCTTTACACAACACATCCCGCAACTTTTCACCTTTCATTCTGCTTTACAGCAGAACTAGTATAGTCTCTGTGGCACTTTCCCTAGGGTTGCCCCTGGTCGCCGTTAGCGACTTTCCAAATCCCAAATGGTGTCCGGACTTTCCTCCCTATACCGTCGGTACAGGGTAGTTACACACTTGCAAAGAGCAGGCACATCATACACTTTTCGGCTCCAGATGTAAAGAATCCAAGATATGGCATAATAGGTATATGGATAAAACCATTACCCCGTTTTTTATCGGCGTGGCTGGCGGTACCGGCTCGGGCAAAACTTATGTAGCTCAAGAACTGCAAAAAGCCGACCCAACCAAAATTCTGATTTTGTCTCATGACAACTACTACAAAAGCCACGATGATATCCCTTTAGAGGAGCGGAAAGAACTTAACTACGACGAACCAAAAGCCCTAGATGAGGAATTGTTTGTCGAACAACTATCCGCGCTAAAGCGAGGCGAGGCGATTGAAATGCCACAATATGATTTTGGTGAGCACACTCGCAAACCGGAAACTAAACACATCGAGCCTTTGCCAGTAATTATTATTGAGGGAATTTTGATTTTGACTGATCCACGAGTACGCGATTTGTTAGATCTTACAATTTTCGTTGATGTTGAATCCGATATTCGTCTGGCTCGCAGATTGGAGCGGGATGTTGGTACGCGAGATAGAACATTTGAAGAATCTCTGAACCAATATCTAACTTCAGCACAACCAATGCACGATAAATATGTCGAGCCGGGGAAAGAAGAAGCGGATTTGATTATTAACAATAACCGCGGTATTGAGGAACTTCAGGACGCGCTGGAAACTGTCCGCGGCCGCATTCTCGAGGTACTTGGCAAATACCAGTAGAAAAGCTAATCTATTGGAGTTGAAAATACGGGCGGTTAGCTCAGTTGGTAGAGCGTCACATTGACGTTGTGAATGTCAGAGGTTCGAATCCTCTACCGCCCACCATATAATAAGCCGCTTGGGGGCTATGATTCAGATATGAAAAGATTTAATCAGATATTTACGATACTTCTTTTGCCCGTGGACTTTTTGATGGTCTGGGGCGCTTTCTTATTTGCCTATTACATCCGCATTGGTTGGACGGCTACGGATGTTATTTACATCCAACCTTTGCCTGAATACGCGAAATATACCGCCGAACTATCACTTCTGTGGCTGGCGGTATTTTTTATTTTTGGATTGTATAAATTCCGTGGGCTCAAGCAGGGTGAGTTATTTGGGAAAGTTATCACCGCAACTTCGGTCGCTTTGGCGCTGTTTATTATCGGATTATTCTTGGTAAAAACTTCTTTCTTCTCTCGTCTAATTGTTGTTTATTTTTGGGGACTAAGTATTTTGATGGTTCCGTTGGGCAGAGCATTCGTCAACTTCATCAAACAATGGTTGCAGTATTACGGAACAGGTGTGGAGGGAGTCTGGCTGATTGCCGAGGGTAATATTGCGGTGGTTTTGAGAAACTATATCAAATCCCGCCGGCCGGGCAAAAAACTGCTTGGCATCAGCGGATTTTTTGATGAAGAAAATCTGTTCGCCCAAACCCAACTTAATCGGATAATCTTGGGCGCAGAACTGGATAAAGAAAAAATGTTGAAACTGGTTCGTTTCTGCGAAGACCGCGGAATCACTCTTCAATATGTTCCGAGTTTGACCAGTCTTTATACCTCTCATATTACTATCGATACAATTGCAGGATATCCGCTGATTGAAATTGCCCCAACATCACTTTCGGGGTGGGGGAGAATCGTCAAAAGATTTATTGATATTGTTTTGAGCATTTTAGGGATTATTGTTTTATCTCCTGTGATGCTAGTGATAGCAATCGCTATCAAACTCGATTCTAAAGGTCCGATAATTTATTCCCAAAAAAGAGTTGGGGAGCTTGGTAAATTATTTACTTTTTACAAATTCCGTTCGATGTATAGCGAATTGAGTCCGGGGTTAGGAGGAGCGAAGGCGGAAGAACTTTTGGAAAAATTACGCGCAGAGAAAAATGAAGCGAGTGGCCCGATGTTCAAAATGAAAGATGACCCGCGCATTACCAAAGTAGGAAAATTCATCCGCAAAACTTCGTTGGATGAATTGCCCCAGTTGTTCAATGTTTTTGTCGGCAATATGAGTGTGGTAGGACCGCGTCCTGCTCTTCCCAATGAAGTTGTGCAGTACGGCGACGCCGCGAAGCGGCGATTACTCATCAAGCCCGGTGTGACAGGATTGTGGCAAGTTTCTGGCAGAAGCGACACGGGGTTTGACGACTATGTTCAGATGGATGTTTATTATCTGGAGCACTGGTCTATCTGGCTCGATTTCAAGATTATGTTCCTGACCTTCAAAGCTGTTTTCGCTCGCAAGGGAAGCTACTAAATGAAAATTAAAGAGACCCCGAAGGGGTCTCTTTTTCTGGGTGCGAAATTCAAGGAGATGAATCAGCGGTTTGGGCAACCGTGTTCTGGTAGACCCGAACATTGAAGTCGGGCTTAATGGAACCAATCGGAACATGCAGATCGACTTGCACTAATTTGTCCATCAGTTTAGGTCCCACGTCCAAGGGCAGGGGCAACGGCCACGACGCCCAACGCTGTCTTTGAGAATATGTCCTATGCAAGTAATGCTTCAGGACATATGGTTCAGCGCTGTCCTCATAGACTTTGATGTCCGCGTAGCGGGGGACAGTCTCCAGCATAATTCCACCGTCTCGGTCTTTGATGTAGTAACTGAACTGGGACTCATCACCGTAACGCCCACTACCGGAAACATAGAAAATGTCTCCCGATAGCGAGAAATTGCCACTCTTGGCTAGCCCTCCCTGTACTGCTATGAGTGAGCTCTTGGCGGTGACAGGTTCATTCACGGGCCTGGAGTTGCAAAGTCCTGCGATAAACCAAGCGCAAAAAAAAGACAATATTGCACTTATCCATAAAGCTGAACATATCGCCGATGCTCGATCCTCTTTTTTCTGCTTCCAGATTCCTCCCTCTCCCAAAAGGAAAAGTGCCAACACGACCACAAAAACTATTCCGAGAATCATTTTTTTCCTCCTTTTAAGGTGCTGGGTTCAGACTAGGTCAACGGGCAGAAATTGTCAATGAGAGCAGATTTTTAGCGATTTTGCCTGTGTTATAATACCTATATGGCAAAAAGGCTAGAAGAACTAAAAGTGGCGATTGTGGCGGATTGGCTGACGGATCGAGGGGGAGCCGAGCGGGTGATTTTGGCGTTGGCAGATATCTTCCCCCAAGCCGATATTTTTGCCTCTGTTTACAAGGCGGAAGCCTTTCTGGAACTTGCCAACCGAAAAGTGATTACGACTTACCTACAAAACTGGCCGTTGAAGTTCAAACACCAGCTTTTCCCAACACTTCGTCCAAAAGCGTTTGAAAGTTTGAATTTGGACGAATATGATTTGGTAATTTCCTCCGCCTCTGCTGAAGCAAAGGGTGTGCTTACACAACCCTCAACTTTACATATTTGTTATTGCCACACTCCGACTCGTTATTTTTGGAGTCACTATCACGAATATTTGAAGGCGAAACAATTTGGGATTTTAGACCCAATTGCAAAACTTTTTATTCCTTCAATGATTCACAATCTGCGTGAGTGGGATAGAGTGGCGGCGGATAGGGTAGATTTCTTTATTGCCAACTCCCGACACACCCAAAGCCGCATTCGCAAATATTACAACATGGATTCAACTGTGATAAATCCGCCAGTTGATTTCAATAGATTTTCGGGCGAGGCACAAGCGGGGGATTACTATTTGGTTTTGGGTCGCCAAATGCCTTACAAGCGAACTGACTTAGTTGTGGAAGCATTCAGAAACCTTCCCGCCAAATTGAAGATAGTGGGGGATGGCTCGGAGATGGAAAAGCTGAAAAAAATGGCTTCAGGAAAAGAAAATGTCGAATTTTTGGGCAGAATTTCGGACTTGGAAACTACTAAAGTAGTTTTGGGATGTAAGGCGGTAATTTTCCCACAAGAAGAAGATTTTGGAATTGTCCCGTTGGAAGCAATGTCCGCTGGCAAACCAGTTATTGCATACGCGCATGGCGGTGCATTGGAAACTGTAATTGACGGGCAAACCGGAATTTTATTTTCAGAGCAATCAGTCGATTCATTGACTGAAGCGATTCGTAAATTTGAGCAAACTAGTTTTTCTCCTGAAATTTGTCGGGAGCGCGCCAGACAATTTGATTTGTCTGTTTTCAAACAAAAGATTATGGAATTTGTTGAATCGCATTTGGATAAGATGGGGGTAGAGAGTAATGGGTTGTGAGTGATGAGTGAAAGACAGGGAGAAAATGGATTCCCGCCTACGCGGGAATGACATAAAAAGAGAGGATGACGAGAGAAGGAAATATGGAGGAGAAGAAGACATTACGGATTGGGGTTGATTTGAGGCCACTTATTACCGGAAAGATTTCCGGTATTGAGCAATACACCATTTCTGTATTGAGCGAATTAGTGCGAATCGACCACGACAATACTTATGTGTTGTTTTATGTGGCGTACAAGGATCAGGACAAGAATCTGGTTGATTTGATGAACCTTTACCCAATATTGAAAAGCCCAAATGTCGAAATCCGCAAACTCAAATGGCCGAATGTCCCCTTTCTCCTACACGCTTTTTTCAAACCCCTCAACTGGCCAAAAGCGGATATTGTTTGCGGTGGATTGGATGTTATGTGGATGCCTTCACCTCGGCTTCTTCCGCTGTCTCCGAAATGCGCCAAAGTGACCACTTTTCACGACCTTATCTTTTTATTGTTCCCCCAGTTTTATACTCTGGATTCCCGAATCTGGCAGTGGCAAATGGGCTATGGATATGAAGCGAAAATATCTGATGCTGTAATTGCTGTATCAAAAAGCACCAAACGCGACATGGTGCGTTTGCTTCACGCTGACCCAAGTAAGATAAAAGTAATTTATGAAGGAGTAGGGAAAGATTATTTCAATCCTGCAGACGAAAAAGTATTTGTCCAAATGCGCGACAAATGGCAATTGCCCGAACAATATATTTACTATGTTGGGAGTGTTGAACCACGCAAAAATCTGGTCACAATTGTCCGCGCACTCCACCAATTACAAACAGATAAGAGTGATACAATTAAGCTGGTGGTTTCTGGAGGAAAAAGTTGGCTAAACAGTGAACTTTATCAAATTATCAAAGAGCTCGAGCTAGAAGAAAAAGTAATCTTTACCGGCAGAGTAAGCGAAGAAGAAAAAATAGCCTTTCTGCAACACGCTTTTGTATTCGTTTTTCCCTCGTTCTATGAAGGATTTGGGTTGATGGTATTGGAAGCGTTTGCGAGTGGATGTCCTGTGATTACGGCGAACAATTCCGCTCTGCCCGAAATAGCGGGAGATGCCGGTATCCTGATTGACGCAACGGATTTCAATGCTCTAGCAAAAGAAATCAGCAACTTACTTTCTAATCCTTCCAAGCGGAATGAGATGATTGATAAAGGAAAAAAGATTGCTCGCGAATTTGATTGGGAAACCACTGCCAGAAAGACTTTATTAGTTTTAGAACAAGCAGTGTCACACCATGTCGGATAAATATTACAATGTAAAACCAAAGGCCAAAGTACGGCTGTCATACGGCCACGCGGCAGCGGTACTGGATAGACCCGATGAAACGGAGTCTAGTTTGAGATCTCCAGCCAAAGGACAAATTATGGATTTGGCTTTTGTAAATGCCGAATCAACCGTTACGGCGAGACCTGTCGCCGAAGTAGCTCACGCAGGATTGACTTGGCTGAAATTAGCCGGCTTGATGGTAACCGGAATCTTGCTGTATGCCGGCGGGGTAGTGCTATATCAAGGCGCTACACAAATAAAACAAGAAACTATTACGACGGTAAATAGGGGTGTGGCAAAAGTTGAAGCGGCTGCCCAAGCCGTTACACTGAAAAACCTACCAGAAGCAAAAACAAATCTAATTGCCGCTGAAAATTTATTTGCCTCCGCCCAAAAAGATATCTTGTCGCTTGGACAAACTAATTTGTATATGTCAGGGCTGGGAGGTGAACATTTTCAGATTATTGCGGGACAAAAATTGATTGATGCCGGTCTAAATCTTGCCCAAGGCGGACAACTTTTGATTGCTACCGCCGAACCGGCGATGAAATATTTTGATAACACCGCTAATTCTGCCGATATACAGGAAGCGCAAACTACGGAAGAATTTCTGCCTCAAGCCATGCAGATTCTTTCCGGGAGTGTTGGGAATCTAGATAAGGCACTGGTGAAACTCGCCAAAGCAGATAATCTGTTGCAGTCAATTCAGCCATCCGCACTTGGAGGAGCATATTCTGCGACGCTTGCTGTGGCGCAGGGAAAAGCATCAACACTCCACGATTTAGTCGCAATGATGGGCACAATAGCAAAACAATTACCAAGAGCTCTTGGTAGTCCTAATCCCCGCTCGTATTTGATTTTGAATCAGAACGACACAGAGCTTCGTCCAACAGGTGGATTTATGGGAAGTTACGCGATGCTCAAACTTCAGCGCGGTAAAATTACTGATTTCTTTGTGGACGACACTTACCGCATAGATGGGCAACTAGCAGGTTCGCAGACGGGAGAAAAAGTAATCCCTAACGCAAACTTTGACCCTGACTTCCCTGCCTCCGCAAAATATATTTCTAATTTGTACGAAGAATCCGGCGGCGGGACGCCTGATGGCGTGATCGCTATCAATACGCAAGTTATGTCAGCGATCATGACAGTGATTGGGGATATTGAATTACCGGAAAGACACATTACTATTACCGCGGATAATTTTGCGGATGTGGTATATGGCGAAATCCAAAAGGTTGAAAAAACTAGTAACCCCAAAGCGATTCTCTCTGAACTGAATCCAATTTTGATGCAAAGAATAATGTCTTTGAGTCGCGATGATTTGAATAAATTGACCCCGCTACTCTTGGAACAAATTACCAAGAAAAATATTATGCTCTACACTCGCAACGCAGATTTGCAAAAAATTCTTTCCCAAATGAATTGGTCGGGAGAGCTGAAAGAAACTGCGCCAAAGGAAGATTATCTGATGGTTGCCCGTGCTAATATGGGCGGAGTAAAAAGCAGTAAAAATATTACTGACACCATTCAGCATCAGGTGAATATCAGCTCCACGGGCAAGATTACCGAAAAACTAATCCTGACCTACACTCACACTGGCACCGGTAAATCTCCTGATGGTACAAATAAAGATTATGTACGGGTGTATTTGCCAAAAGGTGCGACGGTGAAAAATATTATCGGCTATGATGTGGCGGAAAAAATTGTGACCGAACCTGCTCACGAAAAAACTTTCTTTGGGTTTTATGTAACAACAAATCCCGGCGAAACTAAAATTATTACCTTAGATTATCAGGCTCCATTTATGCTGGATACGGCAAAGGGGGAGAGCTATTCTCTTTATGTACAAAAACAAGCGGGCACGGTGAACACCAGCTTCACCTCCACGCTCAAAACTCCTTCTACGGGGCTTGCCACTGGCAACCTCAAAGAACTTTTCAAAGGTCCGTTGGTAGCAGATATCAGCTTGTAGATATGAAAATTTTAGTTATCTACGGGGGATTTGGTTTGTCTCCTGTAATTATTTTTGGACAACAAAAAGCCGAGCATCTCTACTCGGTTTTTTTAATTTTATAGTTTAGATTCTTCTCCCGACCAGTCGGAGTCAGAATGACAAAGTGTTACTTCGTCACTTCTTTTACGATGCGGTCAAAGACATCAGGATGTTGAACTGCCAGTTGAGCTAAAATCTTTCGATCCAATTCAATCTTTTTTGCAGTCATTGCCTGAATGAATTTGCTGTATTTGATATTCATATTCGACAACGCAGAATTGATGCGGTTAATCCAGAGTGCTCTAAACTCCCGCTTCTTATTTCTGCGGTCACGGTAGGAATAGGACAATGCTTTTATCAAAGCTTCTTTTGCCCGTTTGATGTTAGTCCGACGCAGTACTCGAAAACCCTTAGTTGCTTCAAGCAACTTCTTGTGGCGTCTGCGAACTACTTTTCCCCGTTTGATTCGTGCCATAATTTTATAGATCCTTCGCTATGCTCAGGATGACAAATTAAGTTTTACCGATCATTCGTCTTATTCTGCTTACATCAGAAGCAGCTACCTGTGCCGGTTGGGCGCTTCTCCGTTTTTGGTTAGGCGTCTTGTTAGTCAGTTTATGGGCACCACGAGTCTTCCGACGGGCGATTTTGCCCGTTTTGGTAACGCTAAATCTCTTAGCAGCTGTCTTGTGAGTCTTAATTTTTGGCATAGAAAGATAGAGATGAGAGATGAGAGACTAGAGACGAGGGCAGGGAGCAAAAACTAAAGTAATTCTTCCTACGCTCTATTCTCTACGCTCTACTCTCTATTTTACAGGAGCGATGACAATATGAATGCTCCGACCTTGCCGGATAGGAGCTTGTTCCATTTTAGCTTTGTCCCGTAATCTGTCAACCAGCTTTTGTAAAACATCATGACCGAGCTCCATATGGGCCATCTGCCGACCACGGAACACTACCGAGGCCTTCACCTTATAGCCCAGCCCCAAAAACTTCTCTGCCTGCTTGATTTTTACCCCTAAATCGTGGTCGCCAATAGTAGGCCCTAGTCGGACTTCTTTGACTACCACCTCCTTATGGTGCTTGCGCTGACGCTGTTGAGCCTTGGTCAGATCGTACTTGTATTTGCCCAAATCCAGAATCTTGGCTACGGGCGGATTGGCATTGGGAGATACCTCTACCAAGTCCATTTCGGACGCTTCCGCCAACTTCATTGCGTCCTGCAGGGACATTTCACCATGAGGCTGCCCCTCTGCGTCAATCACAAATAGCCGAGATGCTCGGATCATGTGATTAGCGCGGATTCGTGGTGGTGGAGTTGGTCTACTCAAGCTATCCTCAAACTATCATTTCTTATGGTTCTTGGTCAATTTGCTTGGGGCTTTGGGGACCAACAGCTCGATATATTTTGGACAACCCTTTATTTCCACGGGCGTGTGCGCCACCGTTTCGTTGCCCATCAATACTGGCATTTTTTTGTCGCCTTCAATTTCCATTTCATCCATCCAAAGACGGGTCGGGTTTTTCGGGTCATCAGAAGTTATCTCCATCAATAATTTTTTACCGCCTTTTTCGTCATTCAGCTTGACGGTAATTTTTTGCGCAACGGCGGCTGCCTTTACACAATCGTCAAAGGTGATCGTCGTATTGACGCCTGCGGTTCGCTGGGAGGTGGGCTTGGATGAACCCAGAAACTTTTTCAAGAATCCCTCTCCCCGCAAATATTTCGCCAGCAAGTTGTGGCTTCCCAATATTTCGATTTTCCCAACAAAATAATGTTTGCCGATTTTCCCTAAGCGTTGAGCTTTTTTATCTGGCTCAGCCAGCAATTTGACCGCATTACGCCAGCCTTTTATCCCAAGACTGTGAGCGAGGTAGTTAGTTTTTCCAATCGGGATAATACCAAACGGCATTCCCTCGTCTGCCATCGAGTTGATAACAGTGTTTACTGTTGCGTTGCCACCAACCGCGATGACGCCGCGAGTAGCGTTTTGGATGTGCTGTTCCATAACTTCTCCCGCATCCACCAAATTAGTGAGCTCTACCAAATCAAACTTTACCCCGACTCGATTAAGGTAATCAATCAGTTGAGGTTTTATTTTCTGAAAACGCTTGCCACCGGCTTCTGGATTGGCGAGAAGTAGATACATAAGCTTTTAGGCGGAAGTATCTGAATCGGAAGTCTCCTCGGGCTTAGCTTCCTGTACTTCATAAGTCGGCTCGGTTTCAGGCCGTTCCGCTTCAATCTCGTGCATCGTGCTGGTACCCTTCAGAATTCCACCAGATTCAATTGAAAGAGCGGCAGAGGTGACATTGCCGTCAACCTTGCCTGTTTCTAAGATTTGGATTTTTTCAAATGCATTGATGTCGCCTTTCACCTCACCCGATACATAGACATTTTGTCCGTTGATATCGGCATCAACTACTGCGTGTTCGCCTACGACAACATCAGCTTCTGTCAGGAGCTTGCCTTTGAACTCTCCGTTAATTTGAATATCGCCAGCAGTCTGAAGACTGCCCTCTACCCGAACCCCTCGACCAATAATGGTGTCGGGGTTATCGAAATCAGCAAAATCTGCTCTGGTCTTAGCCATAATAGACCCCCCAATTGTAAGCAGATTGGGGGCAAAAAGTCAAAAAGGGGAATAGGGGAAATCAGTTTACTTGGGGTGATTTTTTTGCTAGGATAGGAAGGATCTAATTACGGATTACATCTTATGGATTGGAGTAATTTTTTCTTTATTTTTCAGGTAGTAATAGGCATCTTACTGATGGCCGCCGTTCTATTACAGGCACGGGGCTCCTCTCTGGGGGAGACTTTCGGAGGTAGTGGCGTTTTCTACGGCACCCGCCGGGGTCCAGAACAGATGCTCTATTACATCACGGTGGTTTTAGCTGTCTTATTTGTCGCCAGCTCTTTCGTGATGCTTTTTGTTAAATAGGAGCTGACTGGTCTTATGAAAAAAGAGCCAGAAATTCGCATTGTCAAAAGACTGAAAGTAGACCGCACTAAACACGCTGCAATCTCCGCTATTGGAGGAATGCAGAAGTTTTTTGGTGAGGCGGTTTTGTGGTTGAATCATTTGAAAAAGAAATTTACTTTTACCGAAAAAGTTATTTTGGCGAGCTTGGTCATAGTAATTATTGGCGGCGGCGCGATCTTGGCTTTGTCTGATGCTGGAGTTAGCGAAGTCAAACCAATTGCCGGAGGTGTGCATATTGAAGGGTTGGTTGGCAGCCCGAAATACATCAATCCGCTGCTTTCTGGCACGAACGCGGCTGACCGAGATATTTCTTCGCTTGTTTATTCTGGTCTTACTAAAATAGGTACGGGACGCGAAATAGTGCCGAATCTAGCTACCGGGTGGGATTTATTGGACGGTGGGAAAACTTATCTCTTCCGTCTGCAGTCCAATGCCAAATGGCATGATGGTAAAAATTTTACCGCTGATGACGTGGTTTATACTTTCAACACTCTGCAAAACAATGACTACACAGGTGTGTTGAAATCCAGCTTTGCCGGAATTTTGGTGGAAAAACTAGACGACTTGACGGTCAAGTTCACTCTCCCCGCACCCTCGGCATTTTTCCTGACCGACCTGTCCGTGGGGATAATCCCCGAACATATCTTTGCCGATATTGCGATAAAAGATATGGCTAGCCAATATGATTCGGGGAAAATTATTGGTACCGGTCCGTACAGATACCAATCATCCGATTTGAATACTTCCATTACACTCACCAAGTTTGACGACTACTATGGTACCAAACCATACATCGAAAGCATTATTTTTTACTTCTTTGACAACGCCGAGAATCTTTATGCTGCTTTCCGCAACCGTCAAGTTAGCGCAGGTGGGTTTACCGAGCCGGTATTTAGCACAACCGCCAATGATTCGATCTACAAATTCGCATTGCCACAATATAAGGCAATCTTCTTCAATCAACTTGGTAGCAACCCACTGCTCGCGGATAAAACTATTCGACAAGCACTAGCCTACGCCACCAACAAGCAGCAAATTATTGATGAAGTGGAACAAGGTTATGCTGAAAAAGTGGACTCGCCGATTTTACCTGGCTTTTGGGGGCACAATCCCGATATCAAAAAATATGAATTCGATATCGCCCGTGCCGCGAACTTATTGAAAAAAGCCGGCTGGGTGGATGTTGATGGTGACGGAATTCTGGATAAGAACAAAACAAAATTAAGTTTGAAAGTAGCTTTTCGTGATGATGCCAAATCCCGTAAAACAGCAGAACTAGTTCAGCAAACATGGAAAAGCATTGGCGTGGAAGCGATTCTTCAACCGCTGGATGTTGCCACTCTTATTAAAGATGTAATTCGTCCGCGCGCTTATGAAGTACTGATCTTCGGACAGGATTTGGGCGGCAACTCCGACCCGTATGTTTATTGGCACAGCAGTGAAATAAAAGACCCCGGGTTGGCGTTGGCGGTGGAAGTGGACAAGGACATTGATAATAATTTGGAACAAGCCCGTACTGCCGCTAGTTTGAACAAAGCGATTCCATATTATTTGAAATTTCAATCCGCTTTTGCCGATCTTGTTCCTGCTATCTTGCTGTATCAGCCAAAATATACCTATCTGGTGGACAAGAAAGTAAAAGGTGTAACTGATAAGATTAACTTGTCATCTACAACGGATAGGTTTATAAACATTGCACAGTGGTACATAAAGTCGAAGAAAGAATAAGTGTAGTTTAAAATACAAAATCATAAACCAAGAAGCGAAGCGACTGTTTGTGATTTTGAGAGGAATTCTGCTGTACAGCAGAATGACAATGGGCGAGTGGTGAAACTGGTATACACGCAGCGTTAAGGGCGCTGTGGGGCAACCCGTGGAGGTTCGAGTCCTCTCTCGCCCACCAACTGGATCCATAGCTCAGCTGGTTAGAGCGTTCGGTTTACATCCGAAAGGTCAGAGGTTCGATCCCTCTTGGATCCACCATTGAAAAAATTGATAATATTAGTATTGTTATGCCGAGGTAGCTCAGTGGTAGAGCACGCGCCTGAAGAGCGTGGTGTCGACAGTTCGATTCTGTCTCTCGGCACCATGAAGCAGTGCAAAGCACGCTTCATGGCAATCCAGAAAATTAAAAGTGCGGGTGTCGTATAACGGCTATTACATTACCTTGCCAAGGTAGAGACGGGAGTTCGACTCTCCTCACCCGCTCCAGAAAACAGAAAATCGAGCAATGCTCGGTTTTTTGTTTTGGGCGAGAGAGAATCAAGCTGCCTGATATAATGATTAGCAGGAGGACACAGATGAACGAGCGACTGAGCTGGGATGAATATTTTTTTCAAATTTGTGAAGCGGTAGCCAACCGTGCTACTTGTGATCGCGGAAAAAGCGGCGCAGTTATTACGAAAGATAAACGGATTCTTTCTACTGGTTATGTTGGTTCACCAATAGGATTGCCACACTGTGATGAAGTAGGTCACGAATTCAAGGATACTGTTCATGAAGATGGTCGTATAACTAAGCATTGTGTTCGGACTTCTCATGCCGAACAAAATGCAATTTGCCAAGCTGCACGATTTGGCATCTCTATTGACGGCGGTACATTATATTGCACAATGACGCCATGTTATGCCTGTGCCAAGATGATTATCAACAGTGGAATTGTACGGGTAGTGGTACGGCAGGATTATCAGGCAAGCGCTGAAAGTCGGCGAATATTTGAAGAAGCGGGTATTAAATTTGAAATTCTTGATGATAAAGTAAAAGAGTACCCCACAACGGCTACACCGTAATAACCAATAACCAAATAACAAATAACAAAACGGAGATTGAAAACCCAAACACAAAATCACAAACCAAGGAGCGAAGCGAGTGTTTGTGATTTTGAGAGGAAGAATGACGAGACTAAAAGCAACCCTGAGCCTGTCGAAGGTGTTAGCGTAAGGTCGAGTCCATTCTGACGATGGCCTGGTGGCCGAGCGGTTAGGCAGGGGTCTGCAAAACCCCGTACAGGAGTTCGACTCTCCTCCAGGTCTCCATTTTAAAAATCGGTGTGGGCACGTGGCGGAACTGGCATACGCGCAGCGTTCAGGTCGCTGTGGGAGCAATCCCGTGGAGGTTCAACTCCTCTCGTGCCCACCAATTGGGCGGGTGGTGGAACGGTATACACGAAGGACTTAAAATCCTTTGCCGCAAGGCTTGTGGGTTCGAATCCCACCCCGCCCACCAATGGTAAACTAAACATATGGCACTTTCCCACCAAACTAGGAGATATGGCTATCGGGTCAAGAAGCGTTTTCGCGAAGACCCATTTTCTGTTATCGTTTTATACGCTTTATTCTTCTCGCTGATATTTCTTATCTTTGCTTTTCGTGGACTAATTGCCACGATTTTTATCAAACCACTGGGTATTATTAATCCGTCCTTGAACGGTTCACCGACCGTGTCCAATACAGCTACCGATAATACAGCGACCAACACAACCACTGACGACACAGGCAGTTTCACTCTAAAGAGTACTGATAAATACACCGTCAAGACTGGCGATACACTTTATAGTATTGCAAGCGCCCTGAATCTTGAGTGGAAAGATTTGGCAAATGCGAACAACATTCCAGCTCCCTATGATTTGACCGTTGGTCAGGAACTGAAATTGCCGTGAAATACCTAATCGGGTTAATTGGAATTCTGGTAATCGTTGCTGGCTTTATTGTCGGCACCGGTTTTTATTTGTCTCCGCAGGATAAACTTGCTAAAACCGACGCGATAGTCGTTATCAGCGGGGGAGAGACTGATTTGCGGGTGAAAGAAGGAGTGAAACTTTTTCAAGAAGAATGGGCACCTCTTATTATTATGTCAGGCGCCGCTAGAGATGCCGGTGAATCCAACGCCGAAGCAATGAAACGGTTGGCAGTGAAACTTGGCGTCCCGACAGACAAAGTTTTAGTAGAAAAGGAATCTCGCAATACTTTTGACAACGCCAAATTTACTCGTGACATTTTAATGAACAATAATGTCGAGTCAATAATTTTGGTGACTTCTCCGTATCATCAACGGCGCGCGTCACTAACTTTCAATCGTTATTTGGGGGATTCGGTAAAAATAATAAATCATTCCGCGGCAGACTCGGCTTGGCGTAAAAACGGTTGGTGGGATAATGCTTGGGCTCGCAAAATCACTCTTAGTGAACTACAGAAAATTATGTATCTATCAGTCTTCTTCAAAGGAGACTAGAAAACAGGTATACTGGAAGCCAGAGAATAGAGATGAGAGAAGAGAGATTACAAAAATTCTGCTCTTACTCTCTACACTCTATGCTCTAATCTCTAGTTATTAAACAAAGGAGGAAATATGTGGTGGATATTATGGATTGCTATCTTGGGGCTGATTGCTTGGCTGATTGGCATGTTCAACGGACTGGTAGTCTTGAAGAACAGAGTCAACGAAGCTGAGAGTGATATTGATGTTCAGCATAAACGTCGGCATGACCTGATCCCCAATCTTGTGAATACTGTTCAGGGCTACGCTACGCACGAACGCGAGCTATTCGAAAAAGTGACTCAAGCTCGGAGTAATGCGATTGCGGCAGAAAGTGGTGATTTCAAACAAAAAGCAGTGGCAGAAAACGCGCTGACTTCCACTTTGAAAAGTTTGTTTGCGGTGGCGGAAAATTATCCTGACTTGAAAGCTAATCAGAATTTCTTGGCCCTACAGGAGGAATTAGCTGAAACTGAGAACAAAATTATGTCTTCGCGTCGGTTCTACAACACCAATGTGCGTGATTACAATACACGCCGCGAAATGTTCCCAACCAGTTTATTCGCTAGCATGTTCAATTTCGGAAAGCGCGAACTATTCGAGCTGGAAGAGATCAAAGAACGCGAAGCACCCGAAGTGAAGTTCTAATTCATATGGGGGGCAAAAAACATGAAAGCGCCTAGATTCGCTTTGCTGGCTACCCTTGCTCTGGTGATACTCGGCGGAGCGAGTTGTGGTAAACCAACGACAAACGTGGGAACGACTATTTCTCAAGTGAGTTTAACGACCGGTATCAAATACACCAATGAGCCGGAGAACAATCTTGAACAGGTCGGGGACAGCAGTTTGAAAATTTATCTGGCAGTCGAAGTAACTCACCCCGTAAGTACTACTCAAGTGCGGGTAGTCTGGCAAAAATTGCCCAATCAGATCATCGCCACAGAAACTTTCACCGGCAAACGCACAAACACCCGTAACCAGCTGGATTTTGACTATAAGGCCGCTTCCAGCTGGCTAAGCTCCCAAATTGAACGACCGGGGATAAGTTGGCCAATGGGGGACTATAAGACAGAGGTATATCTGGACAACAATCTCGCCAAGACGGTATTTTTTAGCATTGTTAGCGATGCAGAGGCGGAAAAGCAGCGGATTCAAGGGTTGGTGAGCAGTATCTCTTTTGGCGATACCCTAACCGAAGACAACCTACTAGCAAACACAAAGTCCAGTTTTTCGAGAACTGCTCCAGTTATCTATATCCAGGTGAAAATCGCCAATGCCCCCACGGGGACGGACTTGCAGATAGCGGTTCGTCAGATAAAGACCGATCTCGTCGTGAACACATTCTCCTCTGTGGTAGGAGGGAGTGACACCCTATTATTCTCGCTCACCCGTAGCCAATTTGGTCGCTTCTGGAGCGACAAATTATGGCCGGCGGGGAGCTTTGAAGTGACGGCAAAAATCAACCAAGCACTGGCCAAAACAACCAACTTCACAATCCAGAGCTAAAAATCACCAAAAAAAGGGGTTGCGCCCTTCCCACGGTGTCGTTTATAATACAAACACCCGAGAGAGGTATTGACGATAGCCCGAGTTTTAGTTATGGTTTGGCTATCCGTACTGACATTAAAAGCTGGTTCTATTCATAACTTTTTGAGCAACTCTCGATTCAAAGAGCAGGTATTTTTATGGCAAAAAATCCCCTAGACCAGGACATTTTAATTACCGAGAACCACAATTACGAAGATAAGTGGTATACCGACAAGAAAAAAGTTCCTTCGCTCCCCGAGCTAAATAGTCTGCAAAGTCGTTCTTATGAGTACTTCGTTCGCGAAGGACTGAAAGAATTATTTGCGGAAATTAGTCCCATTGAGGACTTAACGGGGAAAAATCTGGAGCTTCATTTTGTTGACTATTATTTTGAAGAACCAAAGTACACCCAATCTCAAGCTCGCGAGCGTTACGCAACATTCGAATCGAGCCTGCGGGTGAAATTGCGATTGGTAAATAAAAACACTGGTGAAATAAAAGAACAGGAAGTTTTTCTGGGCGATATTCCCGTAATGACCGATTCGGGGACTTTTATTATCAATGGTGTTGAGCGTGTAATCGTGTCTCAATTGGTGCGTTCTTCGGGAGTACTCCTTACTCGCGAAGATGGGTTAGAATACGGCCAATACGGAGCAAAAATAATTCCGGAACGCGGCGCCTGGCTGGAAATCGAAACCAACGGTAAGGGCGTAATCTCCGTAAAGATAGACCGGAAGCGCAAAACTTTCATCACTACTTTGCTTCGCGCTTTTGGAATCAGTAGTGACGCTGAACTTATCGAATTATTCGCCGATGTGGACGACAACCCAAAAATGGGATTTTTGAAAAACACTATCGACAAAGACCCAACCAAATCCACAGACCAAGCATTGCTCGAAGTTTACAAAAAAATTCGGCCAGGCGATCTTGCTACCGTTGATAATGCCCGCGCTTTGTTTGTGAATACTTTCCAAAACTTCCGCCGTTATGATTTGGGCGCGGTCGGTCGTTATAAATTGAACAAAAGATTAAAGATTGAACGACCAAACAAGCCGGAATTTAGAGTACTGACCAAAGAAGACTTGATCGCCATTACCAGAGAGATCATCAGATTGAACAATAATGGTGGTTTGGAGGATGATGTTGATCATTTGAAAAATCGCCGCGTGAAAGCGGTTGGCGAATTGATGCAAAGCAAATTCCGCACAGGGTTGCTTCGTGTCGAACGCATTGTAAAAGACAGAATGAGCGTTTCTGATATCAATACACTTACTCCCGCTCAATTGATGAACGCGCGACCGATTTCCGCGATCATGCAGGAATTCTTCGGTTCTTCGCAGTTGAGCCAATTCATGGACCAAACTAATCCTCTAGCGGAGTTGGAGCACAAACGAAGATTATCCGCTATGGGGCCGGGAGGACTTTCCCGCGAACGCGCCGGTTTTGAAGTTCGCGACGTGCACACTAGCCACTACGGCCGTATTTGTCCGATTCAAACTCCTGAAGGTCAAAACATCGGTTTGGTTGGGCACTTGGCCAGCTATGCGCGGGTAAATGATTTTGGATTTATCGAAACACCTTACCGGAAAATTACATCAATAGTCTCAAATGATGGAAAAAGCGCTGTAGGCAAAACCCTATTCAAAGATTTACTCGACCCCAAAACCAAGAATATTGTTGCGCCATCAGGCTCGGTTGTGGACGAATCTTTGGCGCAGAAAATTTCTCGCGTTGAAGGTCTAAAAGAAATTGAAGTTAAGTCTTTCGTAACTTCTCAAATTGAATATCTTGATGCCCACGTCGAAGAAGATTTGGTAATCGCGCAGGCTAATATCCCGACCAATGATCAAAATCAAGTTTTGAGTACGCAGGTTGCCGCACGGCAAGCCGGTGAACCAACTGTGATTTCTATTGGGAAAGTAAGTTACATGGATGTATCACCCAAACAGATTTTGAGTGTTACTACATCTCTGATTCCTTTCGTTGAACATGATGACGCCAAACGCGCCCTGATGGGTTCCAACATGCAACGCCAAGCTGTCCCCTTAGTTAGTCCTCAAGTTCCAATTGTTGGTACTGGTATGGAAGGCGATGCCGCCGTTGGCTCAAACTGGGTAATCACCGCGCCAGAAGACGGCACAGTGAAATATGCCGACAGTACCCGGATTGAATTTGTCCCCGAAGGCGGTCGCAAGCCAATTGTTTACACCCTGACCAAATTTATTCGGAGTAACCACGAAACCAACCTCAACCAAACTCCGTTGGTAAATTCAGGTGACAAAGTTAAAAAAGGCCAAGCTCTGTGTGATGGTCCGGCAATCAAAAATGGAAAACTGGCACTTGGGCGCAACTTGGTTGTCGCTTTTATGCCGTGGGCTGGCGCCAACTATCAGGATGCTATTATTTTGTCTGATCGCGCGGTAAAAGATGATGTATTCACTTCCATTCATATCAAACGTGAAGAAATTGATGTTCGCGATACAAAACTAGGACCAGAAATTACCACTCGCGACATCCCGAATGTTGGTGAAGAAGCTGTATCGGATTTGGATGAAGATGGGATTATTCGAATTGGTGCGCGCGTTACTTCAAATGATATTTTGGTCGGTAAGATTACGCCTAAAGGTGAAACCGAACTAACCGCAGAAGAAAGATTGCTGCGGGCTATCTTTGGCGAAAAAGTAAAAGATGTAAAAGACACTTCCTTGCGCATGCCTCACGGTGGTTATGGAAAAGTTATCGGCGTGCAGGTATTTGATGCGAGTAAGGGCGACAAATTGGAAGTCGGTGTTTTGAAACGGATTTATGTGAACATCGCGCAGATGCGCAAAATTTCTGTCGGTGACAAGTTGGCTGGTCGGCATGGTAACAAAGGAGTTATCTCCAAAGTTGTTCCTCGCGAAGACATGCCTTGTTTGCCTGATGGCACGCCGGTAGACATTATTTTGAATCCGCTCGGCGTTATTTCTCGTATGAATCTAGGTCAGATTTTGGAAACTCATTTGGGGTGGGCTGCCGGCACACTAGGGTTCAACGCAGTCAACCCGGTTTTTGAAGGTATTGATATTCAAGGAATTATTGAAGAATTGCGCAAGGGCAGCTTGCCCGAAAACGGCAAAATCCAGCTGACAGACGGGCGTACCGGTGAAGCGTTTGGCCAGCCCACTACAGTTGGTGTGATTTATATGTTGAAATTGGCGCACATGGTAGACGACAAGATTCACGCTCGTTCTATCGGACCGTACGCTCTTGTTACCCAACAGCCGTTAGGAGGAAAAGCACAGCTTGGAGGTCAACGATTTGGTGAAATGGAAGTTTGGGCGCTGGAAGGTTATGGTGCTGCTTACACATTGGAAGAAATGCTGACAATCAAGTCAGACGATGTTCAAGGGCGCGCCCGCACTTACGAATCGATCATCAAGGGCGAAACCATCCAAAAGCCACAAACTCCGGAAGCTTTCAATGTCATTGTAAAAGAACTACAAGGACTCGGATTGAATGTGGAAGTAGTACACAGCGAAGACGAGCTAAAACGACCGATCGGCGAACTTCATGGCGAAGCAGGCAAGCATTTGCCCAAAAGCAGCCGCAAGAAATAAGGCAAAATCATGATAAAAGAACCATCTACATTATCTACTGACTTTCTCGCCGTCCGAATTGGCATTGCCTCTCCGGAACACATTTTGCAGTGGTCGCATGGTGAGATTACGAAACCGGAAACTATCAACTACCGCACTTTGCGTCCGGAGAAAGATGGTTTGTTTGATGAAAGAATTTTTGGCCCCACCAAAGACTGGGAATGTTACTGTGGAAAATACAAAAAAATTCGCTACAAGGGAATTACCTGCGATAAATGCGGAGTTGAAGTAACTCGCTCTGCTGTTCGTCGTGAACGGATGGGGCACATTCAGTTAGCTGCGCCGGTTAGCCATATTTGGTATTTGCGCGGAACTCCTTCCAGACTTGGTCTGACATTGAATGTTCCAGCACGTCGCTTAGAACAGGTAATTTATTTTGCCGCCTACATCCTCACCAACATTGATGAAGATGCCCGTCATCAGGCGCTGGGTCAGTTGGAACAGGAATACAAAACTCACACCACTCGCCTGAAGTCAGAACACAAACAAAACCGTCTGAACGACGCGGAGCTTACTGATAGATTAGAAAAACTCAAAGCTGCCTACCAAACAGCGGTGACTGAAGTAAAAGATCTGCGCCTAAAGCAAATTCTTACTGAACACGAATACCGAAATCTTGCGCTAAAGTATGGGCAAGTATTTAGAGCCGGCATCGGTGCCGAAGCAGTATTCCAGTTGGTGAAAGATATGGATATAGAAGACGAGATAAAAGAAATGCGTCTTCAGCTGAAAGAAGCCGCTGGTCAGAAATATCGCCGGTTGCAAAAGAGAATGCGTCTTTTGGAAGGGATGCTCAAAGCCAAACTTCATCCGTCTTGGATGTTTATTACAGTTTTGCCGGTTATCCCTCCAGACCTTCGGCCAATGGTGCAGTTGGATGGTGGCCGATTTGCGACATCTGACCTAAACGATTTGTATCGTCGGGTTATTAACCGTAATAACCGTTTGAAGAAATTGGTAGAAATCGGTGCGCCGGAAGTTATTACCCGCAACGAAAAAAGAATGTTGCAGGAAGCGGTTGATGCTTTGTTTGATATTACTGCCCGCGAAACTTCCACCACTACCGCCACCAAACGCCAACTGAAATCCCTAAGCGACATGTTGAAAGGAAAACAAGGTCGCTTCCGTCAGAACTTGCTCGGTAAACGCGTAGACTACTCTGGTCGTTCGGTAATTGTAGTTGGTCCGAATTTGGCGCTGGACGAATGTGGTGTTCCAAAATCAATCGCTTTGGAATTGTTCAAACCATTTGTAATTTCCAAACTGATGAGCGAAGGCATTGTTCACAATGTGAAAACTGCCGGCAAAATGGTGGAAAAGGAAACCACCGAAGTCTGGGACGCGCTAGATTCCGTTATCGGTCACTATCATGTGCTACTAAATCGCGCGCCAACTCTTCACCGTTTGGGTATTCAGGCGTTCAAACCAATTTTGGTGGAAGGCAATGCCATTCAACTTCATCCGCTGACTTGTACTGCTTTCAACGCCGACTTCGACGGTGACCAGATGGCAATTCACCTTCCTCTTTCTGAACCCGCGCAAAAAGAAGCGGAAGAAATTATGCTATCCACAAAAAATCTTCTGAAACCAGCTACAGGTGATCCTATCGTGCTGGCCGACCAAGACATGATCTTGGGTTGCTACTACCTGACTTTGAAAGAAGATGAAAAAGAAGGCGCGCGTAAAAAAATCTTTACCGATATTGATGAAGCAAGGTTAGCGTTAGCTCACGGTGCGATAAATCTTCACACGCCGATCATTGCGCCAGCCAAAGGCGAAATAAAAGAAACCACTCTTGGACGGTTGATTTTCAACGCTGCTTTGCCGGAAGAATTTGAATACTTCAATGATGTTGCCGACAAGAAGTCGTTGAAAAAAATTGTTATCAATTGTTACAAAAATCAGACCCAGGAACGGACAGTCAAATTAGTCAACGCTATCAAAGATCTTGGTTTCAAGTACGCTACTATTTCAGGCGCGACTTTCTCCGCCGCCGATTTGGAAATTCCTAACGAAAAAGAAAGTTTAGTAACGGCTACTGATACCAAAGTTGAAAATATCAAGCAACAATTCAAGGAAGGTCTAATTACCGCTGATGAACGCCGCCGTTTGGTTATCAATTTGTGGGGAAAGACCAAACAAGAAGTGGAAGCTTTACTAAAAACTCAAGTTAGTGGCCGGTTATTCAACCCGACCGCTATGATGATCAATTCCGGCGCCAGAGGTTCCTTGGAACAGTTCAACCAGATGGTTGGGATTGTCGGAACCAAAGTCAACGCCATTGGTAACATGATCGAGTTGCCGGTCAAATCCAACTACAAAGAAGGACTGGAATCTTTGGAATACTTCTTGTCCACACACGGTGCTCGTAAAGGTTTGTCTGATACTGCGTTGCGTACTTCTGATGCCGGTTATCTGACCCGCCGTTTGGTAGATGTTTGCCAGGATGTAGTCGTTGCTCAATCAGATTGCGGAGCCACCCAGGGGTTCCGGCTTTACCGCAGTGCCGAAGATTTGTTGATCGACCCATTGAGCAAACGCTTGGACGGCCGATACGCTGCCGAAACTATTAAAGATAAGGAAGGGAAAGTAATTGTACCTAACGGCGAATACATTACCGAAGACTTGGCGAAAGCGATTGATGAATCCGGTATTGATTCGGTTGTGGTTCGTTCACCGATTTGGTGCCAAGCTCCGTGGGGAATTTGTCAAAAATGTTACGGCAAAGACCTTGCTCGTGGTCATTTAGTCGCCATTGGTGAAGCAGTGGGAATTATGGCCGCCCAAAGTATTGGTGAACCGGGTACCCAGCTTACAATGAGAACTTTCCACACTGGTGGTGTGGCTTCCAGCGCTGACATTACTCAAGGTTTGCCTCGAGTGGAGGAATTGTTTGAATCACGCACACCAAAGACGGAAGCGCTCATGGCTCCGGTTACGGGTGTTATTAGTGTGATGGAAGTGGGCAACAAGAAAATTTTGAGACTAGAAGGCGATGAAGACGCCATTGCTCATATTACGGTGCCGAAGGGCGCGGAAGTAAAAGTGGAAGACGGCGCTAAAGTAAAACGCAATGATGTTTTGCTGATAGCTAAAAACGAAGAAGTAAAATCACCGAGCAACGGCACGATTAATCTCGAAGGCAACGCGATTTATCTAACCTACACCAAAAAACAAGCTTACGAATTCCAGCTGACAGCAAGAACATTCCTGCGCGTGAATGACGGCGATACGGTTGAGCGGGGTCAGCAAATAACCGAAGGCCAGTTGAATTTGAAAGATTTGATGCAGCTCAAGGGTGTAGAAGCTACCCAGCGCTACATTATTGATGAGATTCAGAAAATTTATAACTTGCAGGGACAGAACATTAGCGACAAACACATCGAAATTACTGTCCGCCAAATGTTTTCTAAGGTGCGTATTGATAAAGAAGGGGATAGTGAGCTTACGGTTGGAGAAATAATTGATCGGCTCAAATTCAATGTTCTTGCCGCCGAATTGGTCGCCAAGGGCAAAACTCCGCCAATCGCCACTGAACTTTTGCTTGGTGTCACCAAGGCATCACTTAATACCGAAAGCTTCCTTTCTGCCGCATCCTTCCAGGAAACCACTCGAGTGTTGGTGGATGCTGCAGTAGCCGGTAAGGTCGATTATCTTAGAGGATTGAAGGAAAATGTCATTGTTGGGCGACTGATCCCTGCCGGTACCGGTTTCCACGAATATCACAGTGAAATCTCTAACCTGATTGACAAAACCGAGTAATATCAGATAGACTTCCCCATATGCCAACAGTAAATCAACTAATCAAATCAGGTCGCAAGACAGCTCCTCACAAGAGCAAATCGCCCGCAATGATGCGGCGCTTTAACACGCTGAAAAATCGGCCGGTCAAATTACCTAAAGGCTCACCTTTCAAAAGAGGTGTCTGTACCAAGGTGACTACTATCACTCCGAAAAAACCAAACTCCGCTTTGCGTAAAATTGCTCGTGTCAGGCTGACCAACCGAATGGAAGTGACGGCTTATATTCCCGGCATTGGTCATAACTTGCAGGAGCACTCTATCGTTATGATTCGCGGAGGCAGGGTAAAAGACCTTCCGGGTGTTCGTTATCATGTGGTACGAGGCAAGCTAGATACTGCTGGAGTAGCCAATCGCAAACAAGGTCGCAGTAAATATGGTGCTAAGAAAACTGAAGTAGTAGGAAAATAATTATGGCGAGAGGAAAAACCAAATTTAATAATCTTCACGAACCCGACCGCAAATACGGCAATGTTATGATTGGTCGGTTTATTAATAAAGTAATGGTGAACGGCAAAAAAACTGTCGCCGAAAGAGCGGTTTATACGGCTCTGGAAGCCGCCGCCAAAAAATTGGGTAAAGAACCAGTAGAAGTTTTTGATACAGCAATTCACAATATTGCTCCATCAGTTCAGTTGAAAGCTCGTCGTATGGGTGGTTCTAACTTGCAGGTGCCGACCGAAGTTAGTGCTGACCGTAGAATTGTTATCGCTTTGAAGTGGTTGGTGACAGTTGCTCGTGCTCGCAAAGGCAAACCAATCGCCGAAAAATTAACTCAAGAATTGATTGATGCTTACAACGGTACCGGTGATGCAATGAAGAAAAAGGAAGAAACACACCGCATGGCGGAAGCGAACCAAGCGTTCGCACACTTCTCGCGATTCTAAAAGAGAGTCTCGAGAGAACACCTACGGTTTTCTCTCGACGCTCGTGGGCAAAGCCCATTCTGCTCACAGCAGAACAAGCTCACTGCTCTTTTTCCCTTTCAAAGAATAAATGTAAACGGAATGTCAGAAAGACAATATTCACTAGCTCAAACCAGAAACATCGGCATTATTGCTCATATTGATGCCGGAAAAACTACCGTTACAGAACGAGTTCTTTTTTATACTGGAAAGACTTACAAGATTGGTGAAGTTCATGAAGGCGAGGCGGTTATGGACTGGATGGAACAGGAACAGGAACGCGGAATTACAATTACTTCCGCCGCTACCACCTGTTTCTGGAACGATTCCCGCATCAACATTATCGACACCCCCGGACACGTTGACTTCACAGTTGAAGTAGAACGCAGTCTCCGCGTACTAGACGGCGGTGTAGTGGTGTTTGACGGTGTCGCGGGTGTGGAACCACAATCCGAGACTGTTTGGCGTCAGGCGGACAAGTACCACGTCCCACGCATCTGTTTTGTGAACAAGATGGATCGAATGGGCGCGGACTTTTATTTTTGCTACAAAACTATTTTGGATAGATTAGGCGCTAATGCCGTTCCAATTCAGCTTCCTATTGGTGCCGCTGAAACTTACAAAGGGTTAGTCGATTTGATTACCGAAAAAGCTTATTTTTATCAAGATGATTTAGGTAAAGATGTTTTAGAAACAGATATTCCAGACGATATGAAAGAATTGGTAAAAGAATATCGACACAAAATGCTGGAAAAAATTGTTGAAACCGAAGACGCTTTAATGGAGCGGTTTTTGGCAGACCAAGCTATTACCAATGATGAATTAAAAAAAGCAATGCGAGCAGCTGTTATTGCCGGCAAATTTGTGCCGGTAATGTGCGGTTCCGCTTTGAAAAATAAAGGTGTTCAAAAACTTTTGGACGCGGTTGTTGATTATCTTCCGAATCCATTGGATATTCCTCCGGTTAAAGGATTAGATCCAAAAACCGGTGAAGAAATTATTCGCGAAGCCAGTGACTCTGAACCATTTTCTTCGCTAGCTTTCAAAATTGCCACTGACCCGTTTGTCGGAAAACTTATTTATTTCCGTGTTTATTCAGGAACATTGAAATCTGGTTCGTATGTGACTAATGCTACAAAAGGAACAAAAGAAAGAGTTAGCCGAATTTTGCGGATGCACAGTAATCACCGCGAAGAAGTGGATGAAATTTTTGCAGGTGAAATCGGCGCTATGGTGGGGCTGAAAGAAGTGACCACTGGTGACACCCTTTGTGATGGAGACAAGCCGATTATTTTGGAATCGATTACTTTCCCCGAGCCTGTTATTTCTATTGCGGTTGAACCAAAATCAAAAGCTGACCAAGAAAAAATGGCCATTGCTCTTGGTAAATTAGCCGAAGAAGATCCGACCTTCCGTGTGCACACCGATACTGATTCCGGCCAAACAATTATTGAAGGAATGGGTGAGCTTCATTTGGATATTATTGTTGACCGCATGAAACGCGAGTTCAAAGTTGAAGCCAACATCGGTAAACCGCAGGTGGCTTATCGCGAAACCATTACGCAAGAAGCAGTCAACGAAACGAAATACATCAAACAAACCGGTGGTCGCGGACAATACGGACATGTGGTTATCAAGTTTGAGCCTCTTGAGACTGGTGGATTTGAATTTGTTAATAAAATCGTTGGTGGTGTTATTCCTCGTGAATATATTCCCGCAGTTCAAAAAGGTGTGGAATCTTCGCTTACTCGCGGTGTTATCGCCGGTTATCCTGTTGTAGATATCAAAGCCACTTTGATTGACGGTTCGTATCATGAAGTTGACTCCAACGAAATGGCGTTTCAAATCGCAGGGAGTATGTGTTTGCAGGAAGGTGTGCGCAAAGGAAATCCCGTTGTGTTGGAACCTATTATGAAAGTAGAAGCGGTCACCCCTGAAGAATATGCTGGTGATGTGATGGGAGATTTGAACTCCAAGCGCGGGCGCATTGAAGGAATGACGGATAGAGCTAATGCCAAGGTGATTCGGGCACTGGTGCCGTTGGCCGAAATGTTCGGCTATGCCACCAACCTCCGCTCGATGTCCCAAGGCCGTGCCTCCTCTACAATGGAATTCGACCACTATGAGAAGGTGCCTGCCAACATTCAGGCCGAGCTGGTCGCCAAAAAAGGCTAATTACGCCACAAAATATTCAAAATTTCAAGCATCCGCTTCAAAGGCGGGTGTTTTTGAAAAATCAATGTGAGAGCAATTTTATTTGACAGATAACCTAATCAACAGTAGTTTGAAAGTGCGAAATCTCTGTTTTTTACCAACTAGACACTCTACCCTTTTGGAGAGTAACCGAGGTTGGCTGCGCTAGTCCCGCAGAAGGAGGTTCTATGTTCAGGAAAAAGAAAGCGGTTAGCCCCGCTACGCTATCAGAATGGGCGGAATGGGTTATTGGCACCCTACTTGCTATCGCAAAAGGAACCCGTGACGGTAAGTACACCGCAACATACTTTGTCCAAGCAAAGCCAATCCTGCAAGCTATTCGTGAGGGCAAACCCCTCGAACCAGTTTGCGCCAAATTACTGAAACCCATGCTTCCCTCCAAACGAACCAAGAAGCGCTCGAGTTTGGTGATTGACTGTGCGGCTCCCGCCCCTGTAGATAGGCTTCATATCAAGGGTAGGATTGAGAGCCACGACACCTCGATGGGTAAGTGGGAGTGGAATCCGTTTCAGATTGATTTGTACTATCCACCCGACCAAAAACGACCAGGATTCTGTTTCAATCTCGATGAAGTCAAGAAAACACTGGCTGGTCGGATGTTTCCTAATGCTAATGTACTCCAGGGCCTGCTCCATGACCAAAGATTCATCCCGAGAGACAGCGGTTATGAAGATGTACCAACAATCTTCTTGGGTACTATCTACAGAGACGAAGAAAATAGGAGATATGCACTTAGTCTCTCTAGAGCATACCCAGCTACTGTTTTCTCATTTGAGTGCCACTGGATCTCGGAAAGATTTTATTTAGACGAAAGGGTGGGCCACCACATGGCGGGATGCATTCGCATTGCCCTCTATGCCAACATAGGAGAAGAGAGGGGTGTTCATTCGCTCGACTAGAGGAGCTAGTCAAAGCGCACCTTACCTACAACACAGGGGTCGCGGAGCAATCCGCGACCCCTTTTCTATACCCAAGCTACACCACAAAATATTCAAAACTTCAAGCAGTCCGATTCTTCGGACTGCTTTTTAGACTCTGGGATTGCATTTCTAATAATCGAGTGGTATTTTTATAGGGCACTTCAAATCAAAAAGGAGGCGCACCCCCACAATGTTGTCGTCAGGCAAACACTCGACACACCGACCTATGTCGGTGTGGCAAATAATCTTTCACTGGAGCATCCGCACCATCGTGTTGGTGTGCGCAGTGATCTGGTTTAGGCTTCGGATTGTCGGGCTGTCTCAAGTCCCTAAATCTGGAGGCGTACTGGTGGTAGCTAATCATATTAGCTACCTTGATCCGCCATTGGTTGGGATATCTATACCCAGAAGGGTCAGGGTTATTGCCAAAATAGAACTCTTCCAAGGGAAGAGCTGTTTGAGCAAACTACTCGCTTGGGTAATTATCGGGCTGGGAGCCGTTGCACTTCATCGAAGCAGCCCCAAGGCAGCCTTCGAGTACACCCTCGATCTTCTCAAAAATGGGGAAACCATCATGATGTTCCCAGAAGGGAAGCGCAGTGATACTCCCCGAATGGAGCGGTGTAGATCGGGGGCGGTCAAAGCAGCTATTATCAGTGGGTGCCACATCGTACCAGCCGTCATTGTTGGAAGTCACCGAGCCCTGCCGAAGGGCTGTAAGTTTCCCCGGCCGTCCCAAATCAGGATCGTCTTCGGGGCTCCTTATCGGATTAGCTACAGAGCCAATCTAGGAGAAACCATCCCCAGGGATGTTCTCAAGAGAGAGGTTCGTAGACTTGCATGGCGGATACGCGCCATGTTGCCGGAAGAGCTCCAGCCAAGTAAAAAGGATATGAGAGCCTGGTATGACTGATCGGCGAAGCCCATTTTGTGGGGCAGCGGGAAGACCCGCCGCCCCACTTTTATATCTGAAGCCCCTCCTATGGGCGATTTTCCCAGAAAAAACCCTTGCTTTATTCTCCAAATTTAGGTATTTTCTAAAAGTATCTTTTTTACACCTATACTAATCTATAAGAAGTTTTTGAGAGGGATTTATGGCTGAAACATTCAAGAGAGACAAGGTTCACGTCAACGTCGGTACAATTGGTCACGTCGACCATGGTAAAACCACCCTAACTGCGGCTATCACTCAAGTGTTGGCCAGCAAAGGTTTGGCTACTGCCAGAAAGTTTGATGAAATTGATAACGCTCCTGAAGAAAAGGCGCGTGGTATTACTATTGCAACATCTCACCAAGAATATGAAACAGAAAAGCGTCACTACGCCCACGTTGACTGTCCGGGCCACGCTGACTACGTAAAGAACATGATTACTGGTGCTGCCCAGATGGACGCTGCCATTTTGGTAGTTGCCGCTACTGACGGTCCAATGCCACAAACTCGTGAGCACATTCTTTTGGCTCATCAGGTTGGTGTGCCTCAAATTATTGTTTTCTTGAACAAGACCGATATGGTGGACGACCCAGAGCTTATTGACCTCGTCGAACAGGAAATTCGCGACTTGTTAACCAAGCAAGGTTACCCAGGTGATGAAGTCCCAATCATTCGCGGGTCAGCTTTGAAAGCGTTGGAGAACCCAACCGACGAAGCGGCTGCCAAACCAATTATGGATTTGGTCAATGCTTTGGACACTTACATTCCTGATCCAGTTCGCGCCCTTGATAAACCTTTCTTGATGCCTGTTGAAGATGTTTTCTCCATCAAGGGACGCGGTACAGTTGCTACTGGCCGTGTTGAGCAGGGTGTTATTAAAATCAACGAAGAAATTGAAATTATTGGTATCAAGGCAACCCAGAAATCAATTGTGACCGGCGTGGAAATGTTCCGCAAATTGCTGGACCAAGGTCAGGCCGGTGACAATGTTGGTTTGCTCTTGCGCGGTGTTGAGCGCGAACAAATTGAACGCGGTCAAGTTATCGCCAAGCCGGGAAGCATTACTCCGCACACCGAATTCGAAGCCGAGATTTATGTCTTGAGCAAAGAAGAAGGCGGACGCCACACCCCATTCTCCAAAGGTTACAAACCACAGTTCTACTTCCGCACCACGGATGTGACTGGTGAAGTAATCTTGGGTGAAGGGACTGAAATCGTAATGCCGGGTGACACAGCCAAAGTAAAAGTTGTACTGATTGCCCCAATCGCTATGGACGAAGGTTTGCGTTTCGCCATTCGTGAAGGCGGCAGAACAGTTGCTTCAGGTGTTGTTGCCAAGATTGATAAGTAAAAATTAAATTAGGCGGTTCCAGATTCTGGGGCCGCCTAAAACAAAAGATTTTTTGCACACTAACTATGGCCAAAGCTCCTACACAATCAGGTTTGAAAAAAGACAAGGCGGAAAGCGCGAAGCAATCCGAGCAACGCAGTGATAAGCAACGAATTCGCATTCGTCTCAAAGCCTATGATCATCGGATTCTTGATCGTTCAGCCAGACTGATTATCGAAACCGCAGAACGGACTGGTGCAGTCGTCTTGGGACCAATTCCCCTGCCTACCGATAAAAAAATCTATACTGTATTGAAATCTACTTTTGTTCACAAAGATTCTCGCGACCAGTTTGAGATGAGAATCCATCGCCGGTTGATTGAAATTGTTGATCCGACCCCAAAGACTATCGACGCGCTCACTAACTTGAGCCTGCCGGCCGGTGTCAGCATCGACGTAAAAATGTAGAAGCTCTAGAGAAGAGAGACGAGAGTGTAGAGCCAATCTCTATTCTCTCATCTCTACTCTCTAGACTCTGTTTATTACTTCCGCGTCCCGTCTAATGGGACCAGAAGAAGGATTTATATGAAAGGATTGATCGCCAAAAAAATAATGATGGGGCAAAGCGTTGCCAAAGACGGCAAAGTTCAGGCTGTGACCATCTTGCAAGCCCTTCCCAATGTCATCAAGCAGATTAAAACGGCTGAAAAAGATGGCTATTTTGCGTTGCAATTGGCATCAATCAAAACAAGAGCCAAGGACACTCGTCAAATGAAAGCGAAAGAATTTCGTTTTCCTGAAGGCGAATATAAAGTTGGCGACAGTGTCAGCGTGGATATTTTTACCATTGGCGACAAAGTAGAGGTGACGGGAGTGAGCAAGGGTAAAGGTTTTGCTGGTACAGTAAAGCGACACAACTTTGCTTGCGGTCCAATGGGGCATGGTCACGACCATCACCGTCAACCAGGTTCTCTTGGTCCTATGGGAATCGCCCGTGTTATCAAAGGTCGTCGCATGAGCGGACATATGGGCTCCACTCAAATTACAGTCAAAAATCTGGAAGTCGTAGCTTTGGATAAAGAAAATAATCTCATAGCAGTTTCAGGTAACATCCCTGGTGCGAATAAACAATTGGTCACTATCACACACGATGGAACACGCAACTAAATCAACCACTACTAAAATTGATCCAACTGTCACTACTTGGCAGGCGGTATCTAGCGATGAAATGAAAGATGTAGTTGTGCATCCGCAGATTCTTCGTGAGGTGGCATTGGCTCTGCAGGCAAACCAGCACCACTCCAACGCCAATACAAAACGCAGAGGCGAAGTTTCAGGTGGAGGCAAAAAACCATGGCGTCAAAAAGGTACCGGCCGTGCTAGGGTTGGTTCAATCCGAAGCCCCTTATGGAAAGGCGGCGGCATTACTTTTGGGCCACTCAAATCCAAAAATTATCAACAGAAGTTGACTACCAATTTGCGTCGACAAGCATTACTTGGCGCACTGCGTTTGAAAATCAAATTCGGTAAAGTTGGGATTGTAAATTTTGATATCAACACCACAAAAACCAAATCAGCGGTTCAGCAGTTGTCGGATGCCATTGCCATTGCTCCAGCTCTGATCATTACTTCTATCCCTCCCCAAGCTCTACAAAATATTGCAGGAGTAAAAGTAATTGCTCCAAACAGATTGAGCGCTTTAGAGGTTATGTCCGCTCGCCGAATTGTTTTTCTGAACGATGCTTACGCTGATTTAAAAAAGAAATTAGGAGTCTAGATGGCTATTATCAAACGTCCAATTATTTCTGAAAAAAGTATCGCCCAAGGGACGGTGAATAAATATACCTTTTTGGTTATTCCTACCGCCAACAAATATCAAGTTGCCACAGCGGTAGAAGAATTATTTAAAGTAAAAGTCACTGATGTAAATATGATTAACTTGGCCGGCAAACTAAAGAAATTCCGTCGGCAAACAGGAGCGCGCTCTGCCCGCAGGAAAGCGATAGTCACGCTAAAGAAAGGCGACCGCATTGCTCTATTTGAGGAGAATAAATAATGGCAGTCAGAACACTAAAACCAGTCACTTCCGCTCAGCGCAAAATGCAGTACATCCTGTATAGGGAAGTGCTGACCAAAAATGCCGGTCCAGTTAAAAGTCTGATGAAGGGCCGTACTCGTACGGATGTCAGAAACAATCGCGGTGTAAAAACAATGACCGGTCGCGGAGGCGGAGCAAAGCGCTCCTTTAGAACAGTTGACCTCAAACAGCAGAAATTTGAAATTCCAGCCACTGTTCAAAGCATTCAATACGATCCAAACAGAACATCCTTTATTGCTCACATTATCTTTGCTGATGGAACCCAATCCTATATTCTGGCTCCTGAAGGACTGAAGGTAGGGGATAAAGTAGTTTCTGGCGCAAACACCAAAGTTAAACTTGGTAATCGTCTGCAACTCAAAAATATTCCTGCTGGTACAGCAATCCATAATGTTGAAATGGTACCAGGGCATGGCGGTCAAATCGCCCGTTCCGCAGGATCATCCATTACTTTGATGGGCTTTGATGCGGGATTCGCATTGCTAAAAATGCCGTCAGGCGAAATTCATCGAGTACCAGAAATAGGATTTGCCAGCATTGGAGTATTATCAAATCCCGACCATATGAATGTTAGAATTTCAAAAGCAGGTCGGACCCGTCATATGGGGCATCGCCCAACAACCAGAGGTAAAGCAAAGAACCCAGTTGATCACCCTCATGGTGGTGGTGAAGGAAATACTTCAATCGGTTTGAAGAAGCCAAAAACTCGCACTGGCAAACCGGCACTTGGCTACAAGACCCGCAACCCCAAGAAATTTAGTAACAAGTTTATTGTTAAAGCTCGCCCTAAGAAGAGGAAGAAATAATATGTCACGTTCAAGCAAAAAAGGTCCTTACATTGACGAACGCCTAATGAAAAAGGTGATGGTTGCCAAAGACACTAATAGTAAGGCAGTTATCAAAACATGGTCACGCAGTTGTGCTATTGCTCCAGAAATGATTGGATTGACCATCGGTGTTCACAATGGCAAAGAACATGTCCAAATTTATATTCAAGAAGGGATGATTGGTCATAAGTTGGGCGAATTTTCTCCTACCCGCAAGTTTAGAAGCCACGGCGGTAAGATGGCGAAAGAACAGGCTAAGTCTGCTACATCTGCTCCCGCTCCAGTCGCCGCTCCCGCTGCTAAATCTTCAGCTAAACCAGCCAGTAAAGGCGGTAAAAAAGGTGGTAAGAAAAAGTGACGCAACAGCGTCATCCCGAGCGAGACCGCTAGGTCGACGAGGGATCTAAATCTATAAATCATATGGAAGTAAGTGCAACGGCAAAATTCATCCGGATTAGTCCAAAAAAAGTCCAACCAATGGTGGTGGCTTTGCGTAAGATGCCGGTGCCTGATGCGCTAATCCATTTGAAATATCATTCCAGCAAGACAGCTAAGCTAATTTACAAACTACTTCATTCCGCTTCCGCTAACGCAACTAATAACTATAACTTGAAGGAAGATAATTTGCGGATAAAAACTCTGACAGTCGATACTGGTCCAACAATGAAACGATATTGGTTCCGTTCTCACGGTTCTGCCGATCCGCTTTTGAAGCGCAGCAGCCACATGAGCATTACCCTGGAAGAAATCAAACCAAGTCTGGTGAAAAAACCAATTGTAAAGCCTTCCTCTACTCCTGTTTCTCCGTCGGCACCAACAACCGAAACTACTGGCGAAAAGACGACCACTCAACCAAAGGCTACATTACCCAAACCAAAATTTTCTCAAGGATTAAAAAAGATTATAACTCGTCGTACTACCAATAAGTAAATCTCATGGGACAAAAGATTCATCCACATTTATTTAGACTCGGTGTCACTTCCGCCTGGAAGTCCCGTTGGCTGGATACTAAAAATTATCCCAGACTTCTTTTGGAAGATTATAAAATTCGGATGGCCACTAATACCAAATTCAAAAGAGCCATTGCCGATTTAGAAATTGAAAGGGTAGGAAACGAAATCAATCTAATTATTTGGACTTCACGCCCTGGAATGATTATCGGCCGAGGTGGAGCAGGCGTGGAAGATTTGAAAAAGATTCTCAAACCACTGGCGGTAGGTAGCACTATCAATATCACAATTCAAGAAGTACCGAATCCTGAAAGTTCGGCGGCGGTGATTGCTGGTAATATCGTTGAACAGATTGAAAAAAGAATTCCTTTCCGTCGTGCCATCAAACAATCGGTTGAAGCGGCAAAACAAGCTCAGGTTCAAGGTATCCGCATTGTAATTGCTGGTCGTTTGAATGGTGCAGAAATTGCCCGCAGAGAAGTATTCGGTTTTGGCAAAGTTCCACTTCACACAATTAAGTATTTTATTGATTACGCTTTTCGGACAGCCTTTACCACTTACGGCACAATCGGAGTAAAGGTGTGGGTATTACCACAGGAAGTCACGGAGAATAACGAGAATAAATAATTATGTTAGTTCCAAGAAAAGTTAAATTTCGTAAACAGCAAAGAGGCAAGCGAGGTGGCGTTGCTACCCGTGGTAATGTCGTCAGTTTCGGCAAATACGGGCTGAAGGCGTTGGAAGCCAGCTGGCTAACCTCTCGCCAAATCGAAGCCGCTCGTCGTGCTATTACTCACTTTATTAAACGCGAAGGAAAGGTTTGGATTCGAATTTTCCCTCACCAAGCTGTCACATCCACTCCTAACGAAACCCGTATGGGCGGAGGAAAAGGCGCGGTGAGTCACTATGTTGCTACCGTCAAACCGGGAACAGTAATGTTTGAAATGGATGGTGTTCCAAAGGAAGTAGCGGCTCGGGCAATGACTTTGGCTGGCCACAAACTTCCTATCAAGACTAAATTTGTTACTAAGGTTTAATATGGCTAAGGAAAAAACAACTATTTCTGAATATCGCAAGCTGGATATCACCAAACTGAAAAAAGATTTGGCCGAGATTCAATTAAAATTGCAGGATTTGCGCAACCAACTAACTATCGGCAAACTCAAGAATCATCAGGAATTGCGTAAAGCCCGCCACTCAATTGCTCAAATGGAAACGGTTCTCAATGAAAAAATTATTTTGGAGGCAATCTCTCATGGAGAAAATTAGACAACAAAAAATTGGCGTAACCATTTCCCGTGCCGGTGAACAAACCGTCATTGTGAAGGTGGACACTTATGTCGCTCATCCGCTTTACAAAAAACGGGTTCGGGTGACTAAGCGTTTTGCTGTCCACGATGCCGAGAACAAAGTCAAAGTCGGCGACTTGGTATCGATTGGTGAAACCAGACCGTTGAGTAAGACAAAACATTGGGAAGTTATTCAGATTATGCCGGGTAAGAATCAAATAACATCAGCAGATTTGTAATATGAGAACAATTACTATATTTAAAGGAAGGGAGAGCAGTGAGCTTGGTTTTGGTTCACCAAAACTCAGCTTTGCTGACGAGCGTCGAGAGGAAAACCTCTTGGTTGCCCTCTCGAGAGGCACTCTATGATTCAAGAAGGAACCAATTTGAAAGTAGCTGACAACACTGGCGCGAAAGCGGTTCGTTGTTTCAAGGTACTTGGCGGTTCCCGTCGGCGTTATGCCGGCGTAGGTGACATTGTTGTCTGCGCAGTCAAAGTAGCTTCTCCAACAGGTGTTGTTAAGAAAAAGGATGTCGTGCGAGCGGTGATTGTTCGTACCAAGAAAGCAATTCGTCGGAGTGATGGAAGCTATGTCCGGTTTGATGACAATGCCGTAGTTATTGTTGACGCCCAGAAGCAGCCTCGCGGGACTCGTGTTTTTGGACCGGTTGCTCGCGAACTTCGTGATAAGAACTTTATGAAAATAATCTCCTTAGCACCCGAGGTACTCTAATGGATATTAAAAAAGCTGATCAAGTTTTGGTTATCAAAGGACGCGACCGCGGTAAATCCGGAGTAGTGGTTGCAGTTAGCCCTTCAACAGGTCAGGTTAAAATTGAAGGTTTGAATGTGGTCAAGCGTCATCTTAAAAAATCTTCCCGCGCCGGTCAGCCGGGTGGCATCACTGAAAAAATTCTGCCAATTCCAGTTTCTAAAGTTATGCTTATTTGCGCGAACTGCCACAAACCGGTTAGAGTCGGACACAAAGTAGTCAGCGGAAAAAGAGAAAGAGTATGTAAAAAATGTCAGGCAATTATTTCTTATGTTAAAAAGTAAGTATCAAAAATTAGTTCCGCAGTTGCAGAAAGAGCTTGGACTCAAATCGATTTCAGCTGTGCCAAAAGTACAGAAAGTGGTTGTTCATGTTTCTGCCGGCAAGGCTGTGCTTGAGCCAAAACTGATTGAAGTGGTAAGAGAAGAGCTTAAAAAGATTACCGGTCAGAAGCCAGTTGTAACCAAGGCCAAGAAATCTATCGCTGGTTTCAAACTGCGCGAAAACGCCGAAATCGGAGTGATGGTAACTCTTAGAGGAGATAGAATGTACGATTTTCTTGATAAACTGGTGAATATCACCTTACCGCGAGTCCGCGACTTTCAAGGATTACCAGACAAAGGTTTTGATAACCACGGCGGGTTCAATCTTGGGATTAGAGAACATATCGCTTTTCCCGAGGTAGTATTTGAAAATGTTGAGAAGATATTAAGTTTGCAGGTAACTATTGTTACTACTGGCAGAAACAAAGTGCAGACCAAGGCATTATTGAAGGCACTAGGTTTCCCATTCCAAGGAGAGAATAAATAAAAGGATTTAGACGATATGGCACGAAAAGCATTAATTAATAGCGCGAATAAGAAACCAAAGTTTTCCACTCGGCTAAACCGTCGGTGTTCGATTTGCGGACGCCCACACGGGTATATGCGTGATTTCGGTATCTGCCGAATTTGTTTCAGAGAGCTTAGCCGTAATGGACAACTACCTGGTAT
The DNA here is from genome assembly GCA_963695435.1 of uncultured bacterium. GTDB lineage: Bacteria > Patescibacteriota > Kazan-3B-28 > Kazan-3B-28 > Kazan-3B-28 > JAKLDB01. The sequence continues at coordinate 372,314 of OY968788.1, read as the reverse complement.
AAAAAAAGCTAGCTGGTAATATTTAGAATTTTATTATGACTATGACCGATCCAATTGCTGATTTCATCACCACCCTGCGCAACGCAGTAGCCGTTCGCAAGGAAACTGTTACCGTGCCCCATTCCAAATTGCGATTGGCGATTGCCAATCTTTTGGAAGCGGAAGGTTATCTTCGGGATGTCAAAGTTATGGCGCCAGACGCAAAATCTAAATTTCAACAAATCGCTATGGTGATGAAATACGCTCCCAACGGTATGCCGATTATTCAAGGTGTAAAGCGGGTGAGCCACCCCGGTCAGCGCATTTATAGCGCATCCGGAAGACTGCACAAAGTTTTGAGCGGAGTCGGCACTTCAGTTATATCTACTTCTCAAGGTTTGATGACTGATCAGCAGGCTCGAGACAAGGGCTTGGGAGGTGAAGTTCTATTTAAGATTTGGTAAAGATATGTCAAAGATTGGAAAACTACCAGTTAAGATTTCTTCCCAGGTAACCGTTGCAATAACGGATGGTGAAGCAAAAGTAAAAGGCCCCAAAGGAGAGCTTACTGTTGTTATTCCTACAGTTATTACCGTTACCCAAGAAGGTGATGAGCTATTGGTGAAGAGAGCCAATGACGAAAAACCAACCCGCGCACTTCACGGGTTAGTTCGCTCGCTTCTGAACAACGCGGTAATTGGTGTCACCGAAGGATTTGCTAAAACATTGGAAATTAACGGCGTGGGTTATCGCGCAGAAGTTAAAGGTAATGTAGTTGTTTTGAATATTGGTCTTTCGCACCAAGTAGAAGTGCCGATTTTAGACGGTGTTGAAGTTCGGGTAGAAAAAAATCAGGTATTCATCACCGGAATAAATAAACAAATAGTCGGACAAATGGCAGCTGTTATTCGCTCCCACAAAAAACCAGAACCGTACAAAGGCAAAGGTATCAAATATATTGATGAAGTTATTCGCCGCAAGGCCGGTAAGACCGCCGCGACTGGTTCGGGTAAAACTGCCGCCTAGAAATTTTTATTATGTCAAAAGAAACTATCAAAACTAGTCGCCGTCGCCAACTTCGCACCAATCGGACTCGTGTTAAGGTTGGCGTTCATGCTACTCGTCCTCGATTAGTGGTCAACAGGAGTAACAAATACATTTATGCTCAAGTAGTCGAATCTGGCGGAAAAGTACTGGCCTCTGTCTCCAGTTTAAAAATGAAGGGCAAAACTCCAATAGAGCGCGCCACTCAAGTGGGGCAGGCATTGGCGAAGGTAGCAATAGAAAAGAAAGTGACGAAAGTAGCGTTTGACCGTCGCGGTTATAAATATCATGGGCAAATAAAGGCTTTGGCTGACGGTGCTCGTGAAGGCGGACTAATATTCTAAATTATGGAAAGACCTCAATCTCACAATCAGGGTCGCGGCAGGGGTGATCGCGGCGGGCAACGCCGCCCCGGCGGTCGTCGGGAAGCCGCTCCATCAGAATTCCAGGAACGGGTGCTGGAGATCAATCGCGTTACCCGTGTGGTAAAAGGTGGCAAAAGAATGCGTTTCAGAGCGCTGGTAGTTTTGGGCGATAAAATTAATCGCGTGGCATATGGCTTGGGGAAAGCTAATGATGTTACCACTGCCGTTGCCAAAGCAGTCAACGAAGCAAAGAAAGATGTCAAAACTATTCATATGGTTCACGGTACTTTGCCTTATCGGGTACAAGCCAGTCACAAGAGCGCCACAGTTTTGATCAAGCCGGCCAAGTCCGGTACAGGACTTATTGCCGGTGGTGCTGTTCGGATTGTTCTGGAACTGGCTGGGATCAAAGACGCCGTCGCAAAAGTTATGGGTTCATCTAATAAAATCAGTAATGTGGTGGCAACTATTCAGGCGCTGGATGACATTCGTCCGTCGGCTGATATTCTGGCAAACCGCGGAAAATCTAAACCTCAAAAACCTGCCAAGCAGGAAGCGGAAGATACTAAGTAATCGGTAAACTATTATGGATGCTATGCATGAAATCGTAGGGATCACCAAGCAACCCGCTCGCAAGCGGATTGGTCGTGGTTCATCAGCCGGTGGCGGTTCTACTGCCGGGCGGGGGAACAACGGTCAGAAAGCCAGAACGGGCGGTAATATTCCGGCCTACTTTGAAGGCGGTCAGACTCCGCTGATTAGAAGGTTGGCTAAGCGCAGAGGATTTCACTCCCAGCGCAAATTTAGCGAAATCAAAATCAATCTGAAAGATGTGCCGAGGTATGCTAAAGAAAATAAATTGGACGCCAGACAACTTGTTGAAGCGGGTACGATTATGTCTGATACTAAAGTAAAGATTTTAGGCGAAGGCGCCATTACTGGTGCATACCAAGTACAGGTTCATTTTATTTCTGCCGGCGCCCGCGCTAAAATCGAAGAGCAGGGTGGAACAGTAGAAATTCTCAAATAATGACGAACATGTTCGATTCAATCAGACAGATATTCAAACACCGCGATTTGCGGATGCGGATATTTTGGACACTAGTGATCGTTTTGATTGTTCGCATTATTACCCACACTCCAATGCCGGGAGTAAATCTGGATGCTCTCCAACAAGTTTTTTCCAGCAATCAATATTTGGGGTTGATAGATCTCTTTTCGGGAGGTTCGCTGAACCGGTTTTCTATCGCAATGATGGGTGTCGCGCCCTTCATCAATGCTTCAATTATTATGCAGCTGATGGGGATGGCATTGCCCGCGGTTGAAGCTTTGCAAAAAGAAGGTGAATACGGTCGGAGAAAAATTAACCAATACACTCGTTGGCTAACAATCCCTCTTGGTTTGATTCAGGCTTACGGGATGATTGCCTTACTTCAACGGTCCGATGTCAACATTTTGGGCGACATTACTATGCTAAAAATGTTGGGGATTATGCTGATTGTCACTGGTGGGACAGTCCTCCTGATGTGGCTGGGTGAACTGATTTCCGAGCATGGTATCGGCAACGGTGTTTCTATAATCATTTTTGTCGGTATTTTGGCTAGTCTCCCCCAGGGACTAACTAGCACAATAGCGCTGTTTGATACAAGCAAACTAATGGAAATTCTGGTGTTTGCGGTATTGGCTGTCGCTACAGTTTTTCTGGTAGTCTACATTACCGAAGGTCAGCGTAATATTCCGATTGCCTATGCCGGCCGCGGAGGCGGGAACCGTCTTTATAGTGGTCAGACCAATCATTTGCCTTTGCGAGTCAACCAAGCAGGGGTAATTCCAATCATCTTTGCTATTTCTTTATTACTATTCCCCGGGCTCATTGCTTCATTCTTTGCTAACGCTCGGACTGTTTGGTTGGCGGAAGCGGCAAAGTGGTTACAAACCGCTTTCAATGACAAATGGATATACGGCGGGTTGTATTTTGTTTTAGTGGTGTTCTTTACCTATTTTTATACTTGGGTTATTTTCAAACCCGATCAGGTTGCGGAAAATATCCAGAAATCCGGAGGATTTATTCCCGGCATTCGTCCCGGTCGTCAGACTATTGATTTCCTAAGTTATGTTACCAATCGCATTACATTGGCCGGCGCCATTTTCCTTGGGCTTATCGCGGTGCTCCCTAACATTGTCCAGGGGCTAACTCACATTCAAACGCTCACTCTTGGTGGTACAGGACTGCTTATCGTGGTGTCAGTTGCGCTCGAACTAATGCGTCAGCTTCGCGCCCAACTAATTATGAAGCGGTATGACACCATCTAGAAAAGATATTATTCTCTACGGCGGTCCGGGTTCAGGAAAAAGTACGCAGGCCATTTATTTAGTAAAGAAGCTACACGCCCAGCATCTTAATATGGGTGCTTTATTGCGTAAATTATCCGTATCGAAATCGGCAGACGGGAAAATAGTGAAAAAAATAATGGCACAAGGAAAATTAGTCCCAGCTGACATCGTTAACGGTTTGGCAAAAAAGTTTATGTCCAAAGTCCCTCGCAATCAGCGAGTGGTATTTGATGGATATCCCCGCAGTGCCGCGCATATGAAATTTTTAGATAAATTATTGAATGACGCGGGGCGTCCTGTCGTTATGATTTATATCAAACTTCCAATTGCAGTTGCCAAAGCGCGTTTATTGAAGCGAGCAAATATTGAACACCGTGCGGATGATAAAGATCCAAAAGCACTTAGCGGTCGTATCAAAGTTTTTGAAGCCCAAGCAAAAATATTGCTGACCAGTTACAAAAAATCTAATCGTCTAATTACTGTGAACGGTGACGGCACTATAAAACAAGTAGAAACCACAATTAATAAAATTCTTCCTCAATGCTAAGCACAGAAGACATTGCTGATCTAAAAGAAAGCGGTCGTCGATTGATGACTATCTTTAAAGCTTTGAAAGAACAAGTTCGTGCTGGCGTCAATTTACTGGACTTGGAAAAATTGGCAGACAGTTTATTCAGCCAATCGGGCGGGCTCCCGTCCTTCAAGGGGTATAAAGGATACCCGTCATCTTTGTGCCTATCGGTAAACCAAGTAGTTGTTCACGGCATCCCCACTGACTATGTCCTGAAAGAAGGTGATATTTTGGCTATAGATATGGGGATGTACTACCGCGGGTGGCACACTGACGCCGCCATAACCCTGCCGGTGGGAAATATTGCTCCGGAAGCCCACCGCTTACTCGACGGCACCTATACCGCCCTGTTGGCGGGCACAGATGCAGCCAGGGAGGGCAATCATGTTCAGGACATCTCAAAGGCCATCGAGCAAATCCTTCGGGGCAGGGGACTAACCATTTTCCGCCAGCTGGTAGGTCATGGAGTCGGGCGGGAACTGCATCTGGACCCGATGATCCCCAACTTCGACCCCGGTTCTAAAGGAATGGCCCTGAAATCAGGTCTGGTGCTGGCACTTGAACCTATCGCGGGCCTGGGGGCGGAAGAAACCAATGAACTTTCTGACGGCTGGACTATCGAAACAGCTGACGGGAGAGTGGCTGCCCACTTTGAACACTCTATCCTCATAACCCCCACGGGAGCCGAGGTTCTTACCCCCCTGGACGAGCTAATTGCCGGCCGCTCTCAATAAAATGCTTGACTAGGGCTCAAAAAAATTCAATAATACCAAAGTAAATTTTCCCGCCTTATCTGTTAGGTTCCAACTGGTTATCAGGGCACCAAGTCTTCCCCCAAGAACGGCTGTGGAAGTGTAGGGTAAGCCCTTACCATCTCCTATGAACACCTTCGAAAAACAAGTTATTGAGCTGGACGGGGTCGTCAAAGAAGCCCTGCCCAATGCCAGTTTCAGAGTAGAGCTGGACAATGGTCATGTTATTTTGGCTCACATTTCCGGCAAGATGCGGATGAACTACATCAAAATCGCGCCGGGCGACAAAGTTAGAATCGAAATGAGCCCTTACGATATCGAAAAAGGAAGAATCACTTATAGACATAAGTAATTAATATTCTATCGGGGCCCCCGAGGCAAACCAACGAAGTGTTTGGCTTGGGGAGAGGAGAAATTCTTGAGCCCCAAAAGGAAAGAAGCGGATGCGACTTTCCGTTAACGCGAAAGAATTTAGACGACATGAAAGTTAGGCCTTCAGTAAAACCAATGTGCAAAAACTGCCGCGTCATCAAACGCAAGGGCGTGGTACGCGTGATTTGTTCAACAAAAAAGCATAAACAACGCCAAGGATAAATATGGTAGTCAGAATTGCCGGAATCAACTTGAACAATGACAAGCGAATTGATATCGCTCTGACTGGAATTTACGGTCTTGGCAGAAGTTTGAGTGCTCAAATCCTGAAACAAACCAACATTGATGCCGCGACCAAGGTCAAGAATCTTACTCCCGATGAAGAAAATCGTCTGCGGGCGTTGATTGAAAAAGAATTGCTGGTTGAAGGCGACCTGCGCAGAGAAATTGCAATGAATATCAAACGATTGAAAGATCTGGGGTCATATCGCGGTCTCCGCCATATCAAAAAACTTCCGGTTCGCGGTCAGCGTACTCGCACCAATGCTCGCACCAAGCGAGGCAAACGAGTAACGATGGGTAGCGGTCGTAAGAAGACAGGGGATAAGACCTAAACTATGTCCAGAAAGAAAAGATTACAGAAGAAAGCTGAAAAAGGGCGGAAGGCCGAGCAAAAGAAGCAGGCCTACGCTGCTAAAATTGCCGGAAAAACAACCAAGGCCAAAAAGAAGAAGGTCAAACGGGTTGTTACCGAGGGCAAAGTTTACATCAAGTCCACTTTCAATAATACCCTCGTTACAGTAACCGATTTGGAAGGTAATGTACTTTCCTCCAGCTCTGCTGGACGCGAAGGGTTCAAAGGCTCTAAGAAATCAACTTCCTATGCTGGCTCGCGTGCTTCCGCTTCGGCGGTAGCCAAGGGAGTAGCTATGGGAATGCAGAAAGCCCACATCTTCGTACAAGGTGTTGGCACGGGGCGGGAAGCCGCAATTCGGTCAGTCGCCCAAGGAGGTTTAGATATTGTTTCAATCAAAGATATAACCCCAATTCCGCATAACGGACCGCGTCCGCGTAAATCTCGCAGAGTATAAATAACATGTCTACTTCTATAGGACCAAAAATGAAGAAGATCAGACGGCTAGGCGAAGATTTCGCTATGGCTGGCGATCGTTCTACTGCCGCGCGGTATGTGAAGTTACACCGCAAACAACCTCCTGGTATGCACGGCAAAAGGGCTGGCTTTGCGAAGTTGACCGCTTACGGTCAGCAACTTCGTGAAAAGCAAAAAGCTCGAGTTTTTTATAATCTTACCGAAAAACAATTAAGACATTATTACACGGCAGCTAGTCAGCAAAAAGGTTCGACCGACATTGAACTATTAGTGGAGCTGGAACGCCGTTTGGACAATGTAGTCTATCGGGCAGGCTGGACTGATTCTCATCGTTCCGCTCGCCAATTAGTTTCTCACGGACATTTGAGTGTTAATGGCAAAGCGGTTGATGTGCCATCATTCCAAATTCGCCCAGGCGACGAGGTAAATTTCAGCGGCAAAAGTTCCACTCAAAAAACCACACTTCAAGAAACTGCCAAAGGCAATCAGCCAACCTCATGGCTGAAGGTGGACAATAGCAAGCTGACTATTCAGATCACCAATTTACCTACTCGTGACGAAATTGAAGTCCCATTTAGTGAAAAAATAATCGTTGAATTCTATTCAAGATAATAATTTTGGGGAGAGGGAATATTATGACTGAAGACATAAACATACCGAGTATAAAAATCGAAGAAAAGGCTCCTAACCGCGCGGTGTTTGTTATCGAACCGTGTTATCCGGGTTATGGCACTACGCTGGGGAACTCTTTGCGGAGAATGCTTTTGAGTTCTCTTTCGGGCGCGGCCGTTATCGCGGTGAAAATCGCGGGCATCGATCACGAATTTTCTCCCATTCCAGGAGTTAAGGAAGACGCAGTTGAAGTAATTCTGAATCTCAAAAAACTGCACTTCATCGTCCATGAAGGAGGCTCTACAACGCTGAAATTCAAATCAACCAAAACAGGTGAAGTTACCGCCGGTGATTTAGATATTCCAAGTAACATGACTCTGGTAAACCCCGAGCAATACATCGCGACCGTATCTGAAAAAAGCGCTCTGGATCTAGAAATTCAGATAGGCAAGGGGAGGGGATATGTACCGAGCGAAGCAATGGACGAGAAAAGTTTTTCCATCGGTACAATTGCGGTTGATGCTGCGTTTTCACCAGTTGTAAAAGTAATGTTCAATGTTGAGCCAACTCGTGTCGGTGAAACGCTAAACTACGACAAACTAACTCTGAATGTATTGACCGATGGCACTATTACACCCGAAGAAGCTCTGCGCCAAAGCGCTCTATTGCTTGCGCGTCAGTTGAGCATATTCGGTGTTGATTTGGAAAACTTGCCGGTTGGTGAACCGGAGGCCGAGTCGGATGAAGTTAGTGCCAAAGACTTCAACATAGACGAAATTAGTCTTTCAGTTCGCACTACTAACGCGCTGATAAATAACGGTATCAAGAAAGTAAGCGAAATATTAGAGATCGGTGCGGAAAAGCTTGGTGAAATGAAGGGATTGGGCGCCAAAGCATTAGACGAAATCACTGATAAGCTCGGCGAGCTCGGAATTATATTCAACCGTCCCGAATAATCTTCCATAATTCTTCATTCTTAATTATTCTCTATGCGTCACTTGGTAAAAGGCAGAAAGTTGGGGAGAGTAAAACGTCAGCGTACCGCGTTGATGCGTAATTTGCTAACTTCACTTATTCTGCACGAACGCATTGTGACAACTTCAGCAAAAGCCAAAAGTTTGAGACCAAAAATCGAACGACTTATTACTACCGCCAAAAAAGGCGACCTCAACGCCAAGCAAAGATTGATGAAAGATTTGTATAATAATCAGATTGTAGTAAAAAAGCTAATCAAAGTTTTGGCTCCCCGCTACCAAGAGCGAACTGGCGGATATGTTCGGGTTGTCCGCAAAGGCACTCGGGTTGGTGATGCCGCTCCTACATCCGTAATTGAATTTGTCTAATGTTAAAAAAAGCTACTGATCATATGCCGAGTCAAAAACTCCCCGAACGCTGGTTCGTGGCTGATGCCAAGGATCAGGTGGTTGGCCGTTTGGCAGTGAAAATCGCCAAGCTTCTGATGGGTAAAGATCAAGCTAGTTTCAATCGGGCGGTGGAGGCCAGGACGAATGTTATTATTATCAATGCCGAATTAGTAAAACTGACCGGCAATAAATTGGCGAAAAAGATTTACACTACTCACACCACTTATCCTGGTGGTTTGAATACCAAAACTGCCGCAGAAATTCTGGCGGGCAAAAATCCTACCGAAGTTGTTCGTCACGCCATTGCGGGGATGCTCCCAAAGAATAAACTCCACAACAGAATGCTTGAGAGACTAAAGATTTACACTGGCGAAACACATCCTCACGGCGGTCAAAACCCAGTAGAGGTTAAATTATAAATAGTATGGAACCAACACTAAAACTTTCTGGTAAATATTTCTACGCAGTCGGTCGTCGCAAGACCGCTTCTGCTCAAGTCCGTCTTTACAAGGGTGACGGCAAAATTGTGGTAATCAACGACCAAGTCGGCAGTCATTATTTCAGTCCTAAAGATTTAGTTGAAATTGCTCTCTCGCCATTGACTACTGTTGGGATGCAAAAAGATTTTGATGTTTCTGCACATGTCCACGGAGGCGGTATGGCAGCTCAAGCAGATGCCGTGCGTCACGGAATTGCTCGGGCTTTAGTGGAGTTTGATGCTAATCTAAAGACAGCACTGAAAAAAGCAGGATTACTTACTCGTGATGCTCGCGTAAAGGAACGCAAAAAGTTTGGTCTCAAACGCGCTCGTCGCGCTCCACAGTTCTCCAAGCGTTAAGCTCTTGAGGGAAGGACGAGGTATTTCCCTCCCTCAACGCTCGTGGGCAAAGCCCATTTCGACAAGTCGAAACAAGCTCACTGCTCTTACCTCCACCTAATAATCGCAACATATGAAGGGTATTCTAAAATTTTTCCACGAAGCTCGGGTTGAATTAGCCAAGGTCACTTGGCCGACTCGCCAAGCTGCTATCAATCTGACTTTGATAGTGTTAGGTGTGTCAATTTTGTTTATGGTTTATGTAGCATTGGCTGACTACGGTTTGACTACCGGAATCAAGTGGCTGACTATCTTGGCTGAAAAGAATACGCCGACAGCCAGCACTAGCCTCGGTGATGTTACAGCTACCCCAGTAACTCAATAATAATGGACGTCATCCTTCGCTAAAGCTTCGGAATGATTCACAAATAAATAAAGCAAATGGAAGAAAACGACAACTTACCACAATCAGACGACCAACAGACACCCGTAGAGGCAGAAGACACTCCAGAAACCGTGGAAGAGTCTTTAGCTGAAGCCGAGGTTGAAGAAGAAGAGGGCAAGGGTGAATTAGCTGAAATTGAAGAATCGGTTGAGCAAGCTGCATTACCAGCTGATGAAATTGAGGAAGAAATTGAAGAAAAGACCGACGAAGAGCCGACTCCAGTTGCCGATACAGCAGCTTCTCTTTCTAAGGAATGGCCGGGGCAGTGGTATGTTTTACACACTTATTCCGGCTATGAAGATGCTGTGTCTGATAGTTTAAAGCAAAGAATTTCTTCGCTCGATATGCAAGACAAAATTTTTGATGTTTTGGTCCCGAAAGAAAATCAAATTGAAATCAAGAACGGCAAACGCAAAATCGTGGAAAAGAAAATGTTCCCCGGTTATGTGTTGGTCAATATGAAAGTGACGGAAGATTCTTGGTATGTTGTTCGCAACACGCCAAATGTAACAGGATTCATCGGTTCTGGTACAGTCCCTGTTCCTGTTTCCGACTTTGAATTGAAGGGTATCTTCAAGCGGATGGATGTGGAAGAACCAAAGTATAAGATTGATGTAAATATCGGCGATTTGGTACACATCAAAGACGGCCCGTTCAAAAACTACGATGGTTCAGTTAATGAAATTGACGAAGAAAAAGGGAAAATCAAGGTGCTGGTCAGCATCTTTGGTCGCGAGACTCCAGTTGAATTAGACTTCCTACAAATTAAAAAAGCATAATATGCCAGCAAAAGCTAAAATCACCAAGAAGGTAAAACGCCCCATCATCAAACTGATGTGTACTGTATGTAAGCAGGGCGTCTATTCTACTCGCAAGAATCCGACCAATACACCGGATAGGTTGGTCAGAAAGAAATTCTGCCGTATCTGCAAAAAGACCACCGAACACAAAGAAACTAAATAAATAAAAAACCCCGCTCCAGTAGCGGGGTTTATGGTAAAATATCCCTGTTGATACAAAGGCCTGTAGTGTAGTGGTAGCTCGTCGGTCTCCAAAACCGAAGGCGGGGGTCCGATTCCCTCCAGGCCTGCCAGAAAATTCTAAAGATGAAAAAAGTATTCATAATCCACGGTTACGAAGGTAGCCCCAATGGAGGTTGGCGGCCATGGCTAATGGCTGAGTTAGATAAGCAGGATATTTATGCCTGCGCGCTTCCAATGCCTAATCCATGGAATCCTTCGCCAGAAGAATGGGGGAAAGAAATTGCAAGACAAGTGGAACAAGGCGCCCAAGACGAAATTTATCTAGTAGGGCACAGTTTGGGAGTACCCGCAATTTTACGCTATTTAGAATCTGCGGATAACATTCATGGTGTGGCTGGGCTCGTGTTTGTTGCGGGACCAGTAATTCCGATAGGAAAAGATAAAGTCGATAGATTTTTGAATGACCCGTTCAACTTTGAAAAAATAAAATCTTACAATTTGAAGATTGTAGTAATTCATGGCGACAATGATCCGTCTGTACCGATGGAAAACGCAAACCTAATAAAAGATAAGTTAGATGCCGAACTGGTGATAGTACCCAATGGTGGCCATCTAAGCGGGCATGAAGGGTGGCTCGAGCTCCCTCAAGTCTTAGAGGCTCTCAATAATATGATGGCCAGTAGCTAAGACTAACTAATATGGACAACTTCGACATCCATAAATCAGGCGGAATTATCATCCGCGACAATAAACTTTTAGTCGAGAGATCTTTTGGTAAGGAATTTTTTATCGCTCCGGGTGGTTCGATTGAAGAAGGAGAAACTCCAAAACAAGCTTTAGTGAGAGAACTTCAAGAAGAATTCGCGATTGATGTGATTGAAGATAACTTAGAGGAATTCGGTGTGTTTTACGCCGAAGCCGCTGGTATGGACGGCAAAAGGGTAAGGATGGATGTTTTCACAGTGAAAAACTGGGACGGCGAACCAAGGCCAAACAGCGAGGTCGAGGAAATCCGTTGGATTACTTCTGAAATTCCCGCAGATATCAAAGTCGGCTCAATCTTCGAACACGAAGTTTTGCCAAGACTAAAAGAACAGTCGCTAATCGATTAGATGAAAATAATTATTCTTTCACCAGAGGGGAAGAAGTATTTCACAGACGAACAAAAAACTCGTCTGAACTCCGCTGCCCCTGTGTTTTATGTATCTCAAACCCAAAACCTCTCTTCGATTCCCGAGCTGCAGGACAGCGAAGAGAAAATAGTAGGACTAGACCCCGACTTTGTTGATTGGAAATTCAACAAAGAAGAAATTGACGCAATTCCCAACCTAAAAGCGATTTGTGGTTTGACCACTTCTTTTTCTTGGATAGATGCGAAATACGCCAAAACAAAAAATATCCCCGTTACCAATGTTCGTAATTACTGCACCGAGGCTGTAACCGAATTCGCCCTAATGGTGACACTGGCAGTGGCTCGCAAAATGCCGCTGGTAATTCAGGATAACTACCAGCAGAACTACATAAGACACCGAGGCATTGAGTTGAAAGGAAAAAGAGCAGGAATTGTTGGGCTTGGCAACATTGGGAAAAGATACGCCGAACTTTGCTCCGGCATAGGTATGGAAGTTGTCTATTGGTCAAGAAAATCGCGAGACGAAAGATTCAAATTTGTTGAACTGCCAGAATTGATGTCCTCGTGCGATGTAATATTTTCCGCCATGGCAAAAAACGAAGAGAGCATCCAAACTCTCACCGATGATTTGCTGAACAGTATAAACAATTCAGCTATTTTCGTAAGCTTCAGTCGCACTTACAACCACCAGTTAGTTTTAGATTTAGCACAATCCGGCAAGATTGGCGGTTATGCGTTCGAAGAAGACAACGGCACTCCGAACAACTACAAAGGCAATGTCCTAGCCCTTCCATGCGTTGCTTGGGCTACTGACAAGTCTAGAGAGCAGAACGCCGAACAGTGGACGGATACAATGGTCAACGCCACCCAGGGACTTTTCCCGAACCAAGTTCTGTAGAATCCCGCTAAACTGGATTTCCTATACTACACGGCGATATCTCGCCGGTTGAAAGTTACCAACCCAATAATAGTTGTTACCACAATAATCCCGCCAAATACCCAAAGGTTTAGATCATCAATACTTGCGTTAGTGATAATCGAATCCGGCGTTCCGTAATAATGGAATATCGAAAGCCATTTCAAGTCTTCCCAATCCGCATTCAATTTAGCAAATAAATCTATCGCGAAAGAAACGATTACAAACATAAGCGGCAGTAGTGTAGCTCGCCCCCGTTCCGCCACCATGGTGGAGAACATCATCGCCACCGCGAGAATACTAATAAAAAATAAAATAGCCACACTAAGGAACAACCAGTATCCCTCAATCGGCGCGACTGCAATGTCCAATCGATGAGCCTGCCAGAGGATCCCTCCGATGGTTGCTGCGGTCAATGCCACTATTCCTATTACTCCAACAGCGAATTTGCTGAAAAATATTTGCGTGCGGGTAACCGGTTGGGACAACAGAAGAGCGATTGTGCCCTGTTCCACTTCTCCCGCAATTGCCCGCGAAGCAAACCCAACAATAAAAGCGGCAACAGCGATTACCCAGAAAAATTTAAGATGTTCCAACGACAAGAATCCTTCGAAGGTCAGCCCGTTAGTCAAAAAGTTTGCTCCACCCATCGCCTGCTTAATTTGTTCGGGTATTTTGTTAAAAATCTCGGTGTAATTCGTTCCCAAGTCGCGAGCAACTGGGAAAATAAATGTCAAAAACATACTATACAAGAACAAGCCACCGCAGTAGAAGAGGATGGTTAGCCAGTAGCTTTTTAGGGTTTGCCAGAAAATCGGCCAGTTCATTATCGGTACCAAGTTAAGAATATGTCCTCCAAAGTCGGTTGAGAGATGGTGATGTTGGTTATCGGATGGTTATTCAGTTGAGCTAGCGCGGCATTGATTTCCGTCCGCCCCATCTGCAACTTTATTGATTGTCCGTTGCGCTCAACGACCTTGAACCCGGCTAACGCTACTTCATCGGGCATCTGGCTGAAAGTTACTTCCACAAGTAGGTTACTTTTTTGGATGAGGCTTGCCACCTCTTCCACCGCCACAACCCTGCCGTCTTTGACAATAGCCACGCGGTCACATATTTTCTGAACTTCCGTCAAATCGTGAGAAGAGAAAAATATCGTTGTTCCGCTCTGCCTCAAACTGCGTAAAATAGCGTAAAAATCTTGTTTGATAATAGGATCAAGCCCGTTGGTCGGCTCGTCTAGGATTAGCAATCGCGGTCGATGCATTAGTGCCTGAATAAGTGCTAGCTTTTTGCGGTTGCCACTGGAATAATTCTTGATAAAGTGTTTGGGATTGAACTGCAAAATTTCGCACAGCCGCGCAACTGACAAATCATCCGTAGTTTGCGCACGAAAAGTTTTGAGCCAATTCAACAATTCTCTTCCGCGCATGAACGGATACAAAAACGGTTCACTCGAAACATAACCGATGTAGCGGTGAATGGCTGCGGCGTCTCGATGGGCGTCAAAGCCGAACAAACTGATACTGCCGGTTTGTGGTCGGATAAAATCCAGCATGAGCCTGATGGCGGTAGTTTTGCCCGCCCCGTTGGGGCCCAAAAATCCGAAGATTTCACCCTCGTTAACGCTAAAACTAAGGCCTTCCACCCCCCTTACGCGCCCGTAATACTTGGTTAGGTTGTTGACCTCGATTACTCCCATAGTTAGCTACTATACACCCAAAACCCACCCCCAGACAAGCTTTCTCCCCTGGGGCTTTTCCGAACCAAGCTGTATAATAAATTACGGATAGATAATATAATTTTTCACGGAGTAATCCTATGAAGAATAAAATGATGCAGCATTGTGGTCACCCCTCTGGTGCTATTTACGGTCTGGGGCTTGTCGGAGCGGCAATATATTTCATTAGTACCGCGACAAGTTTTGGAGTTGGAGTGCTCGGCTTTCTGAAGGCTCTCGTCTGGCCGGTGTTTTTGGTATATCAGGCATTCCAGTTCTTGGCTCGCTAACTATGACTACTTTAGATAAAGTCCTATTTCTTGCGGCCATTGTTATAATTGCCGTCGCGGGATATTTCGTTTGGCAAGGTGGACACTCGCAATCAAAGTGTCTGAACGGCAAAGCACAGTGTGAAATTTCCGGTTGGCAAACTATCACCGATACCCAACAAGGTATTTCATACCAATATCCAGACCCTCTTGCTACTACCTACATTACAGCGCAAACTTGGCCGCCATCAGTTACATTGGTGTCTGGTACCTCAACATGTTCAGTCGAACCATTTGTTATCGATGGCTTGTCCTATTGTGTTAGTGCTCAAACCGATGGAGCGGCCGGTAGTGTGTACACCGCTTACGATTATTCCGTTGCTATGCCCAAGATAGATAAAACGGTAGAGGTGGAGTTTGCTTTGCGCTCTGTTCAATGCGCCAACTATGACGACCCACAAAAAACTGCCTGTGATACCGAACGGACTTCTCTCAATGTAGATAATCTTGTTTCCCAAATAATCTCAACAATTCAAACAATTTAGTTTACGACTATGGCTAGAAAAACCCCAAATCTTATTTACGGCATAATCGGAATACCAATTTTGATTGGTCTGGTTTGGTATGGTGCTCGCTTAGCCATAGGAGTTGCTCCACAAAATAATGCCGGCTCAACGCCTCCCGATCGAGTAGAGAATTCAACAGTTGCCAATACAGCCCAAACGCAGTCGGATGGTCTGCCAAACAAGTTCATCATTGCTAATGTTCCGTTTACTTCCCAAGCGCCCACGGGGCAATGGAGCGATGATCGTCAGCAAAACGATTGCGAAGAAGCCGCTGTATTGATTGGGGCGAAATGGATGAACGGCGAATCGATTGGCTCCACGGAAAATGCTCTTGCGGATCTTCTTACTCTTTCAAAACTGGCGGAAAGCATGTTTGGCACTTATGTTGATTCTTCCGCCGCAGACACTCTGAAACTATTCCAAAGTTATACCGGAACCACAAAAGGTACCGTAAAGTACAATGTTACGATGACGGATATCAAAACCGAATTAGCGGCGAATCATATTCTCTTGATGCCGATGAATGGGCAAGCTTTGCATAACCCAAACTTTACGGGCGCAGGGCCGGAACGGCACTTTTTGGTGGTCATTGGATATGACGACAAAGCGGGAATGTTCACTACTAATGATCCGGGGACGCGCAATGGTAGAAACTATCGCTACACTTACGAGACACTCTATGCCGCAATGCGGGACTATCCGACTGGAGACCACAAAACAATCACCAGCAATGTCCGTGCGATGATTATCGTCAGCAAGGCCTAAGATATAAAAACTAATCTGCCGTAATTCACAAAGCAGTCTTTCTCAATAGATTGACATTACCGCCTTGTGGAAATAAAATTTCTTCATGCGGATCAAGGCGGTAATTTTTGATGTTAGCGGTGTATTAGCCAAAAGGACACTCCATCCTCTGATATCTGAATTGGCGGATGAATATAAATTGGACTGTTCTGCTGTTCGTGCATACTACAAACCGCTTTTCAACAAAGTGGATTTGGGAGAAATGACAGAAAGACAATTGTTTGAACACATTGTCAAGAAATTTAAAATTCCCGTTGAAGCATCTGTGTTGGAAAGAAGGTCAATGAAAATAAAACCTATCACGGGAACATGGGAACATGTAAAAAGGCTAAAAAATAAATATAAACTTGCTATTCTCTCCAACACGGGCAAGAAATGGTCTGAAGTTCGCAAAAAACTTTTTCATATGTCCATTTGGTTTGATGTAATGGTCTGGTCGTGGGAAGTAGGTTTTATCAAACCGGACGAGAGAATTTATCGTTATGTGTGCAACAAACTTGGAGTCGCTCCCAAAGAGTGTGTTTTTGTTGATGACCAATTAGAAAATGTTGAAGGCGCTCGAAAGTTTGGGATGAAGGGGATACATTTCCAAAGTCCCGAACAGCTAGAAGAAGAACTCATCTCCCTCGGGGTGTACTAACCTCAAGCTTTTCGGTCAGATTTGACCCGAAGCCCCTCAATCCATACACTAAAGAACTGGTACCTGAACAACCAGAATATTTTTAGGAGGTGAAAGCCGTGGCTAACGGCAACGGGGAAGTTAAGTTGGTTACCCACTGGAAACGGGCATACCAAGTCTTTGATGCGCTAATCGCGGCTCTTCGCCGCCCCGCGTATCCCTACAGTATCGCTACTGCCGTCTATGACAGTAATACTCTGCCCCATACTCTCAAAATTGGGGGGAAAGCAGAATCTAATTTCTCGTTAGCAGTTTGCTGTTATATGAAGGGTAGCATTCAAAGCTACACTGCGTTTAACAGTTTGGTAAAGCTTCACGACGACCAGCCAAGGCTCTTCGATCCCGAGTTGGTCGCTCGCCAGCCTAGCCGAACCAAGGCGTTGCTGGCTGAAGAACTCTTGAAGCGGCGGCTAAACCACATTGAGGAGTCTTGCCGACAATGGGTCGACAACTTCACCAAACTGCATCAGTTCTGGGGTGGTGACACGAGAGCACTCTTTGCTGATGCTGACTATGAAACGCTCTGCAAGCGTCTCATCTGTCAACCAGCAGGGGAATTCAACCCAGAATATCCCCATGGTTTCCGTGGGTTCCGAGAGAAGATGGTAAGTATGTTAGCCTTCTATCTCGTGAGGGCAAAGTTGGTAGCTCCTATATCGATGCCGATTCCGATCGACTTTCATGCGATGAGGATTATTATCGCAAATGGGTTGATCACCGCGTCTAACGCACCGGACAACTATAACTTCCGAACGGAGAAGATGTTCGCTGCTGCTAGGGAACTGACTCAACGCTACTGTCGAGAGCGGAAGGTTGATCCAACCGAACTCTGTGATGCGACATGGTTCTTGTCGAGCATCGCCTGTCGATGCCACCCGGGTAACAAGAGTATCGTCCCTAGGGATGAAGATTCTCGGGTGATTACAGTAGTCCCCAAAGAAATTAGTTGGACAAAGCAGAACATTGAGAACTATCTCAACACCTGTAGTCAGTGTCCGATTGAAGGGACTTGTCGCTGGTTGGTTCCATCGGCCAATCTCTATCGGCTCGGAAAACTACAAATTCGTGGACCCCGCGGAAGACCTCCCCAACTTGCTCTTTTCGACAAATAAGCTCGGCTCCAGTCTAAAAAACTGGAGCTGGGCTTTTTGCAATACCTAAATAGATAAATTCTGTCGTGCTAATATATGTTTATGACTTCATCTCCCAGTCGCCGCATTATTACTCTAGATTTACTGCGCGGATACTTTCTTTGGGTTATTCTGATTGACCACATTTACCGCTTCCCGGCGCTTTTTGAGGTGTTTACCGGCAAGGGTTTGCTTTGGGCTTCAGCCGCTGATGGATTTTTTATTGAATCAGGAATTTTAGTCGGATTTTTGCGGGGGAGGGAAGTGCGAGCAAATAACTTTATGTTGGCTTGGAAGCGCCTCTGGCTTCGCGCGTTGGTGCTCTACGGCTGGTCTGTGGGGCTTACTCTACTATTTACGGCGTTAGCTATTTGGCTGCCCAATCAGCCCGGCATTAAGGCGGGAGCCGAACATCTGCCATTTCTTCAGCTTCTTTGGCGGTCTCTTACTTTTCAATACAGCTACGGCTGGACTGACTTCCTACCTTACTACACGATGTATATGATTTTTGCGCCGTTGGCACTTTGGCTGATGTCAAAAAAGCAGGCTTGGCTAGTAATCGCCACTTCCCTTACTATTTGGCTGATGCGAGGGCACAATCCCTTTTTGGCGTGGCAGGTATTGTTCTTTATTGGTCTAACCGGCGGATATTATTTCAGCGATTGGGAAAAACTCTGGGGAGGTCTCACCCAGCTTGCTCAACGGTGGCTTCGTTGGTCAGTCGTTGCAGGAGCATTTATTATTTTAGTTACTAATTTGTGGGTGAAACATTTTTACGGCTACGAAGGAGGATGGCTTACTCAATGGTTTGATAAATGGACGCTGGCTCCAGGTCATTTGGTTGTCGCGCTGATTTGGTTTGCGGGATTGTATTTGCTAGTGCGCAGCCTAGAGCCTGTTTTCACAAAAATTGTGGGCTGGCTTTTGCTCCCGGCCGGACGGAATTCCCTTGCTACTTATATTTCCCAAAGTTTTGTTTTGGTAAGCCTGAATTTACTTCTTCCGTACCCAAGCAATAATTTGTGGATCAATTTCACAATCAACTTGGTTGCTATTACAGTAGTTTGGATATTCGCTAGAATTTACGATAGTTGGCGAACAGCCCGCCGTACCCCCAAGCCAATCTAACATCGCCGATTTATGCTAGGATGAAAGCAACGGCAGCGGATCTAGGGCTCTTTACCAAAACTTTTCTCACTCTAGGTTTGCTGTTTTTTCCCATTACTCGCCCCTTCATCTCAAGTTTGGGAGGCAAGCATTGGTACCTTTTCCCATCATTTGCGGGGCAAGACCAAAGCCCCACTGCATGCAGTAAAGTTACATGTTGTCGCTGTACGATAGCAGAACGGAACAGTCTGGGTCCTGCCGCAAGGCGGGACCCTCTTTTTTGTTCAGATGAGAGTTTTACCGTATGATAGGAAAGTCAAAAGTGCTAACAATGAATTGGTGGGACATTTTTATTAGTCAAATTGGAGCAAGTTTCCAGCAAGTACAAGAAACCGCTGGTTTGTTTTGGAGTGGTCTAGTTAGCCAGTTTTCCCTTATAGGGCTGATTGATCTAGCCTTGGTCGCGTATCTGCTGTGGTGGCTCTATCGCAAGCTTCGCCGTACCGAACTTATCACCATCGCGCCAAGAATTTTTATATTGCTCATTATCGCGTTGATCGCTCGAATCCTTGGGCTCTGGGCGCTCTTTTATCTAACAGGAGCTTTGCTCATTATCGTTCTGCTGGCAATCGCTGCCCTATACGCCCCTGAAATAAAACATATTTTATCGTCAGATATCAGAATAAATCTGCCCGCCACTCGGATCTCAACTCCTCGAGTGAGCACGGCCGATTCGCAAACCGCAATCAAAACTATAATTGAAGCGCTAGCGGTGTTAGCTCGCGCCCACAAACCAGCCCTTTTCGTCATCAAACGCGATAAGTCTCTTACGCGATTGATCGAAAACGGGACTAAAATGAATTCTCCTCTGCGCTCCGATTTGCTGATAGATTTCTTTGGTAACGGTTCCGTCTTTGGGAAGGGTGCGGTAATTATTGAAGGTAACAAAATTGTTGCCGCCGGCTCAACTTTGATGCGTCCCAAAGCCCGCGTACTATTCAATCCCACCGATCCGACAATCCAAAGAATAGCCAAGGATTTGAACGCAGTTGTGGTTTTGACCAACAGAACAACCGGAGATATCAGCGTGGTGTGCAGTGACAACACTTACAAAAATCTTCCGCTGAATGACCTCTCTAAACTATTACAGAACATATTGGTTTATCATCGAATGTAAATGCGTCTTAGCTCGGTGAGTATTATGCGCTGGGTTGTCCTAATCGCCGCCATTTTGGTGTGGGTTAACATATACTCATTTGCTGACCGCACAAAAACAATTCCCGCGCCTCTCATCATAGAGAATCTTTCCGACACGCTGGCGATTGCCGAACCGATCACTGTCGTGGAAACAACTGTTAGCGGGAGTGTGCGTAATGTCGCCGGATTGTCTGACCAAACCTTACAATTTTTTATTGACGCGTCAAACATCACCAGCGTGGGAGAGTATTCCGTAAAAATTCAGCCCAAAGTAACCCCCAAAGATATTCGGATAGTCAACTTCACCCCTCAAGAATTGAAAATAACGGTGGAACCGATTTCTTCAAAGGCAGTAAATGTAATCGCTTTTTCTAAAGGAAACACCAATGACAAATATAGTATTCGTTCGCTGACCCCAACCCCGTCTCAAGTATTAGTTTTTGGCGCCCCCTCGCTGCTAGATAAAATCTCTCAAGCCAAAGCGTTTGTTGATGTAAGCAATCACCGCGCCTCGTTCACTACACCCGCAAAAGCAGTAGTGCAGGATGCTCGCAGCCAAACCATTCATTCACTCCGAGTAACGCCAGAAAATATAAAAGTTGATGTGGAAATCGTTCTCGGCGCCAGCGTTCGCAATCTTGGGCTTCAACCTACTTTCACGGGAGAACTACCAGGTGGGTTTTGGGTGCAGGAAGTTGTGTTTGATCCACCGTTAGCGCAAGTTCGTGGGCCACAGAAAAATTTGGAGGGTTTAATATTCCTGTCCTCAACCGCTATCAATTTGAGTGATCACCGTGAGAGTTTCAACGAACAAGTAGCCGTCGATTTGCCTAATGGGGTAGAAATGGTTGGAGACAACATAATCATGGCTCGGGTCATCATCGGTTCCAGCGAGGGGACTCGCCAGATGGACATAGTGCCCCAGTATGCTAATGTAACCGAAGGTTTCGGGGTGACTACTATTGCCCCAACCAGCGTTCAGGTGGTGGTTTCAGGGGATCCTAAGACCATCAACCAACTAAAGCGCTCCGATATCAAGCTAAACCTAGATATGAAGGGGACTCTGTCCGGTACGAACCAAATCACCATTACGCCCGCAATGTTTTCTGTTCCCGCTAACATTCAGATCGTAAGCTTCACTCCTGAAGAAGTAGAAGTCGTCATCTCCCGCTTGTAATGAAATACACCGAATTTATTGTTTTAGATATTGAGTCAACCGGAGTCGACCCCAAGCGCGACGATATTATCGAATTGTCTGCCGTCAAACTGAACGACAAGGGAGAGATTATCGATATCCTCGATACTTTAGTCGCGACCAAACAACTGCCTCTCCGTCCACTCGTTACAGCGCTAACAGGGATAAAAGATGAAGACTTGGACGGTCAACCAACATTAGAAGAGATATTGCCCAAGGTTGAATCTTTTGTTCGAGATCTACCGATTGTCGGACACAACATTAGTTTTGATGTTGAGTTTTTGCATGCCAAAGGACTTGCTCTAAAAGGCGACTTGCTGGACACTCTCGAACTCGCCCAAACAATTCTCCCCAAACAACCCAGCTATAGCTTGGAGGGCTTGTCTTGGCGATTTAATTTTTCACATCAACCATCTCACCGTGCAATGGCGGATGTTTTGGCGACGCTTGATTTGATGGAGTTTTTAGCTTCACAAATTGCCGAATTCAAAGCGGGAACTCGCAAGGAAGTTTTGGATACTTTGCCTGGAGATTCTTGGAACTGGCGCTGGATGTTTGAAAAATTGGATTGGACTTTCGAAAAACTTCCCACTCCGCACATTACTCCGCATGTAAGTAGCTTGGTGGACGGACTAAACCAAGCCGAACAATTTTTGCCTGAAATCAAACTAGCCGAAACCGGCAAAGTCAATTTCATCGAAACCCATTTTTCAGTTGACCAACTAACACTAGCAACTGCTCACGCCATTGCTAAAAAGCCGGCCGTGCTAGTAGTGCCTTTCAACGCTTGGAAGGAAATTGATTGGGGGGAAGTCGGCCGTGCGCAAAAAATAAATATAGCTGTGCGGGACAGAAAAGAATTTTTCTATCGTGAAGGAAGCGAGTTGGAACTGGCAAAACTAATGCCTTCACTTTCCGCTATCGAAGCAAAGTTAATTGCCAAAATTATTATTTGGCGCGAAGAGTGGGGGAGTGACCCGTCAAAATTGTATCTGGTAAATGATGAAATCTACCAGTGGGAACAAAAATTCGCTCCAACCGAAATCAAAAAATCTCTGCTCCCCGAACACAGCAAAGCAGATCTGATTGTCGCCACAGGCAGTTCCTGTTTGGAGCTGGAGAATTTAGATAAATACAATATTGTAATGCTCGACCCTCTGGGAGTTGAAGAATCTGCGATTCGCTCATCTTCAAGGACGCTTTCGGTAAATTATTTCAACGCGCTGGTTTCCAGTCGTCGCGACTTTGTGCATCTTCATATTCGTCCAAAAGATGTGAAGCTGGCTGACAGTTTATTCAAGATACTAAATGATGTCAGTGGAAAACTGGCGGAATTGGGGAGAATGTTGGTGACATGGTACATCCAAAATCCTCCAAGCAATGTATTTGACCGCAACACTGAAATCACAGGCGTGAATACGACAGATGATTTGCGTAATCAGCTAAATAAAATTGTTGCCGACTTATCGGAGTATCTGAAGCTAATTACCGAAGCCAAGTTGCCAGACTCCGAAAGGCAAATCGAGCACACCGAGCGCCTGATTGCTCACCTTCAAGCATTGGAATCAACAAACCCCGCTTACAGATATTTCCTCAACGCGGTTGAAAACCGATTCTTTTTAGATATCCTTTCTGCTCATCCAGATTTCTCATTGCTGGAGCGTATTTTGAAAGAAAGTAAATCTTGCACTGTTTTGGGTGCGGGACTTTCTATTCAAAACAGATTCAGTTATTGGGATGCTTCATTTGGTGAAATAAACGGAAAGGTTTTGAAAGATACAACTCCACTGGAATTATTGTTAGTTAAAGATTTGCCCGAAGGTGACGAATACACCGATGCTTTAGGAAAATTATCCAGCCAACTCATTAATAACAATTCTCATTCATTAGTTTTGACAGGTTCCGCCTACGACACCGAAGAATTATTCGATTGGCTCTATGACCCACTCACAGAAGCGGGCATCACTGCTATTAGTGCCAACACCGCCAAAGCCCTCGAAAGATTGCCCGAATTAGTCGGCGCCAACCGCAAGATGGGGATAGTTGCGTATTATTGGTGGTTAGAACGAGCTCGAATCTATTTGCCCAACTTTGATTTGCTTTTGCTTGGGAAAATTCCGTTCGATCCCAATAGTCGTCCACAGGCAAAAGTAATGCAAGGAGATAGCAATGGTTTTGATACATACACAATCCCTCGTACAACGATGAAGCTTAAAGAAGTTCTCCACACCGCTTCGTTGATGAATTTCAAAACTCTCATCCTCGCTGACAGCAGATTAGTCAAAAAAGATTACGGTGAACGAATTATCGGTTCTCTCGAGGGATTTGTAGTTATCCCTCAAACCACCAAAGAAGTACTGGGATAAGCGAAAGGGCCGCAGATGAAGCGACCCTTATTAGAAATTGATTATGGCAGGCGGAAAGTACATGGAGGTTAGTCTTCCTCGTCTAGGGCGAGACCCAAAACCGATACAAGACCAAGCCAGATAGATTTCCCTATTGCCGCCAACTGACCTAATAATTTCCGGTGCATTTGGCACCTCCAAGAACAAGAAGTTGGTTACCTGGGAAGTTCACTGCGTTCCTCGTCAGGGAATCCAGTGAGTTTGAATACAACAAACATAATCACCATACCGGCAAAAGCAAGTATGGCGTACCGCAAATCTTCAGCCAGTGTTCGCAAGGTACATCCTCCCACCTAAAGATATCTGCATTCTAGCAGATGTCTGCTTCTTGTGAAGGTATTGACAAAGTGCCTATCTTGTGCTACAATGTGATAATTTATTGGCGACTTTGAAAACTCGAGAGCTTGTCCGCGTCAGCACTTGTTGCTGGCAGGAAGAGTAGGGGACTGCGAGATATCACTCCCCCCAGTGGTGTCTCGCATTCCCTTACTGTCCCGTATCAAAAACTAAAATAAAATTTAGTTGTTTTTGTACCTTAGATGAAAAAATATTCCCATCTCCAGTTTTTGCAGAGGAGCTGAAAATTTCCTCGTCTGTAGAAACTGGGGATGGGCGGGATTGCAAGGTGAACCCTTCTAGTCCCCCCAACCGTGCCAAAATTTTATTATTTGGGCCCGCTGATTGGGGGGACTTTTTTGTGCCCAAATATCGTCCAATTTCAGATATACTTGAGTTATGT
This sequence comes from uncultured bacterium, assembly GCA_963695435.1. GTDB lineage: Bacteria > Patescibacteriota > Kazan-3B-28 > Kazan-3B-28 > Kazan-3B-28 > JAKLDB01. The sequence goes on along the minus strand of OY968788.1, from coordinate 347,706 downwards.
TTGGAAACGGATATTTGCCAGGGGTAGGAATTGCGACCGCAATGACATTAGCGGCGTGGCTTTTGGTATTGTTTTATTTTGATCCCACCACTTCCGGCACAATTGGGATTACATTATTTTTCGGAAGTTTCACAGCCACCTTAGTTGGTGCGCTAATTTTGTTGTTCAGTTATGTGCGGTATAGGTTTTCTTTTCCCTCCTCCTTTGGCGTCACTCTCCGCCAGTCCTCCTTGCTGGGAATCGGGGGGTCGAGTATTCTGTTATTATCAGCTCTAGATAAGCTAAATTGGTGGAACGGGGTCGCCATCGTTGTGACCGGTCTCGTCGTGGAGTCCTTCTACCTAGTAAAAACCGATTAATGCGCGAAAAATTCCAAAAAATTCTTGATTCTGCAAAGTCTGAAATAAGTTCGGCCAAACCCGAACAATACGAAGATTTGCGAATAAAATATCTCGGACGAAAAGCCGAACTAAGCTTACTGTTGCGCGAAATTGCCTCTCTGCCTTTGGAAGAAAAGGTTGAGATGGGAAGCTTGGGCAATCAAGTGAAGTTAGAAATTACCGAGCTTCTGGAACAACTAAAACAAGCTCCTACTGAAAGTAAGTTGAAAAATTTTGACCCAACTATCCCGGGGGTTGTTCAAGGGCTTGGCCGTCTGCATCCAATTACCCAAATGACTAATCGACTGATTGATGTGTTTAGAGGTTTGGGATTTAGTGTAGCAGTTGGGCCGGAAGTGGAATTGGAAAAATATAATTTCGATATGCTGAATATCCCAGCCAATCATCCCTCTCGTGATCAATGGGATACTTTTTGGATTCGCCAACAGGAAGGGAAAGACGACAACACTCTTTTGCGTACCCATACTTCCCCAGTGCAGATTCGTTATATGCTCGAACATAAACCACCTTTGCGGATAATCGTGCCGGGGCGCACTTTCCGCTACGAAGCGGAGGATGCCACTCACGGTTCGGTTTTTTATCAAATAGAAGGATTGGTGGTGGATGAAGGAATAACTGTTGCCAATTTGAAAGCAGTTCTCCAAACAATGATGCATGAAATCATCGGGCCGGAAGTAAAAATCCGCCTTCGTCCTAGTTTCTTCCCATTTACCGAACCAAGTTTTGAGATGGATGCATGGTTTCAAGGTAAATGGCTTGAAATGATGGGTTGCGGAATGGTCAATCCGATAGTTCTGAAAAATTGCGGTATTGATCCGCAAAAATATTCAGGCTTCGCTTTTGGCGGCGGAATTGACCGCTTGGTGATGCTAAAGTACAACATCAAGGATATCCGCCACTTCCTTTCTGGTAATTTAGACTTCCTCGAACAATTTTGAATAATGTCATTCTGAGTGAAACGAAGAATCTAAAATATAAATTCTATAGATCCTTCGGTCGCCGTGGCGACCTCGAGGATGACAATAAAAAAGGTATAGATAATGAAATTCTCTTACACTCACCTAAAGAAGCTTCTGAAATTCAAGAAAACTCCGCAAGAAATTGCGGAACTGATGGAATTGCACATTACCGAGGTGGAATCCGTCACCACGAACGCAAGTTTTACCAAGGTAGTGGTCGGAGAGATCTTGGAAATTCGTAATCACTCCAACGCCGACAAACTTCATCTGACAAAAGTGGATATCGGTACGGAAACGCTGAACATTGTTTGCGGTGCAAGCAATATCGCGGTCGGACAGAAAGTTCCCGTCGCTTTAGTTGGTGCGATCCTACCAGGAGGGCTTGAAATAAAAGAAGCGGTAATCCGCGGAGAAAAATCCTTCGGCATGATTTGCAGCGAAACAGAGTTGGGAGTTGTTGAAAAATCTGACGGAATTTTAGTACTGAAAGCATCTGCCATTCCAGGTACGCCAGTGGAAGAAATCCTGGAAACAAATGCGGACACAATCATCGAACCCAAAATTCTTTCCAACCGTCCAGACCTGATGTCTTATGTTGGTATGGCAAGAGAACTGGCAGCAGTTCTGAATATCGACTTCAAATCAGATATCGATACCAAATTCACCGAATCCAAAACAAAAACTATGACCGCGCTGAAAATAAAAGTCGAAGACAGCAAACTTTGTCCCCGCTATCTTGGGCGAGTAGTTAGAAGCATCACGGTGAAGCCTTCGCCCAAGTGGATGCAGGATGTACTAAATTCATCAGGTCTGCGTCCAGTGAACAACATCGTGGACATCGCTAATTATGTAATGCTGGAGCTGGGAAATCCCATTCATACTTTTGATTACTCGAAAGTGGGGGAGAGGGAAGTGAAAGTCCGTCTAGCCCAAAACGGTGAAACTTTATTGGGATTAGACGAAGTTGAAAGAAAATTAGACAACAAAACTTTAGTTATTGCAGATAGCAGTAAACCAATTGCAATTGCAGGAATCATCGGGGGAGAGGAAAGTGGGGTAGGAAATCAGACTCGTGACCTTGTAATCGAAGTCGCTTCCTTCGACAAAGTTTCGATAAGACAGACTTCCAAAAGATTAGGAATTGTCACTGACGCAAAATTTCATTTTGAGAGGGGAGTGGATCCCCTGTCTCTTGAAACTGCATTAGCAAGGGTACTGAACCTACTGCAGACCGAGTGCCCCAACTGTGAGATTCTAGCGGGCAACATTGATGTAAGGGGAAAACTTCCCTCAGAATTCTCATTGCTTAGAGTATCTACAGATGCAATAAACAAACTGCTCGGCATCACCATTTCAGCTGGGCAGATGGCGGGTATTTTGAAGCGCCTAGATTTGCCGACAGAAATCCGTCGTAATGATTTGGTGATAAAAGTTCCAAGCTACCGAGGGGACATAGTAGGGATGAATGATATTGCGGAAGAAGTTCTGCGTATTTTTGGAAATGATCAAATCCCCTATCAAATGCCAAAAATTACCGACGACTCCCCTACAATTCCTGAAATTGAAATTGCCAAAGCAAGGATGAAGGATATTTTAGTTCGGCTGGGGTTCACCGAAGTCTACACCCGTCCTTTTGACAATCTCAACTCCGATAGGAAAGTGGCGATTCTAAATCCTTTGAACGAACAGTGGACTTATTTGATAGATGATTTGTCCGCTAATCTGCTGGCGCTTCCAGCTGGAAGACCAACTTATAAAATATTTGAAATCGGAACAATTTTTTCGGATACTGGCCAAGTTTTACCCGCAGAGCAACAACAATTGATGGGGCTTGCTAAAACTTCCGATGCATATCGCGTTGTTCGTGGCGTAATGGACACATTACTTTCAGAATTAGGAATTTCAGGAACTTGGGAAGAATACATTGGCTACGCGGGGTTGCAATTCAAAGTTGATGGAAATTATTTGGGGCACATCAAAGCTCACAACGAACATCAAGCCGAGTTTGCTTTATTAATCGATAAAGCTTTGCCGTATTCAACTTCGGCGAAATCTTTTGTTGAGTTGAATAAGTTCCCAAGTATAAAAATGGATATGGCGTTTGCTGTTGCGTCAGAAGTGAGAATTGGGGAAATGCAAAAAACAATTCAGGAAATAGATAAACTCGTGAGCAAAGTTGAGCTGTTTGATGTATTCGAATTAGGTGGAAGCAAGGGTAGGTCAATCGCCTTCCATATTGAACTTCGAGCGGAAGACAGAACCCTTACCAGTGCCGAGCGGGATGATATCCATACTCGCATTGTCGAAGCAGTAAAAATCCAGTTTGGGGCCCAACTCCGCGACTAGATTTTCCCTTGTTTTACCCCTGAAAATCAGCTACAATTTAAGTGCTGAACAACTACCCCAGCTAGTCCTCTAGTTGATTAGTGTTTTGCCCCTAATCTCTACTCTCTCGTCTCTACGCTCTATGCCAAATGAGAAAAAAACCAGTTCCTACGGCGCTAAAGACATTCAGGTTCTAGAGGGTCTAGAGCCCGTCAGAAAGCGTCCGGGTATGTATATCGGCTCCACTAGCGTGGAAGGGCTTCACCATTTGATTTGGGAGGTTGTGGACAACTCTATCGACGAGGCAATGGCTGGTCACGGGACGATGGTAGATGTCATTTTGCACAAGGGTGGAAAAGTGACGATTGCAGATGATGGTCGTGGTATTCCAGTAGAAAAACATCCGCAAACCAAAAAATCTACTTTGGAGACAGTGCTTACTACACTTCACGCGGGAGGTAAATTCGGTGGTTCTGCTTATAAAGTTTCTGGTGGTCTGCACGGTGTTGGTGTTTCTGTTGTGAACGCTCTATCTGATTGGATGCGAGTGGAAGTGACTATTGGCGGAAAAACTTACGCGCAGGAATATTCTCAAGGAAAGGCCAAGACTCCAGTAAAACTAATCGATTCTAAAGCCAAAGGTCATGGAACAAAAGTAAGTTTCCACGCGGACAAAGCAATTTTTGAAGAAAACGAAAGCTACGATTGGAAAACAGTGCTGGAACATTTGAAACAGCAGGCATATCTCACCAAGGGAGTTTTGGTGAAGGTGGCCAATGAAAACACAGGCGAATCGCAGGAATTCAAATTTGAAGGAGGTGTTCAATCTTATGTTGAAGATTTGGATAAAAGTAAAACTTCGTTATTTGCTCCGCCTTTTTATGTAGATAAAGAGCGAAACGGTGTTCAGGTTGAACTCGCAATTCAATACACCGAAGATTTCAATGAAACACTCAAAGCATTTGCCAACAATATTTACAATCCCGAAGGCGGAACTCATGTTGTCGGATTTCGTACCGCACTTACTCGCGTACTAAATAATTACGCGAAAAAAGCGGGAATTATCAAAGATGCCAAAGATGCATTGTCGGGTGAAGATGTTCGCGAAGGTTTGACCGTAGTTATTTCTGTAAAACTTGCCAATCCACAGTTTGAAGGACAAACAAAAGCGAAATTGGGAAACACGAATGTACGCACTGCGGTGGATGCCGTGATGTCGGATTATTTCGGCAACTATTTAGAAGAACATCCCACCGAAGCTCGGCGGATTATCAGTAAGACCATGTTGGCCGCTCGGGCGCGTCTAGCAGCCCGTCAGGCTCGTGAAACGGTGCTAAGAAAGGGGATTCTGGAAGGGATGACCCTTCCAGGGAAACTCGCCGATTGTTCCGAGCGAGATGCGGCAAAATCTGAAATATTCATCGTAGAAGGTGAATCCGCAGGTGGTTCTGCCAAACAGGGACGCGATCGTCTGTTCCAGGCTATTTTGCCTCTGCGCGGAAAAATTTTGAATGTAGAAAAAGCACGGTTAGATAGAATGCTGTCATCCGAAGAAATCAAAGTTTTGATTATTGCTTTGGGTGCCGGTATTGCTGAACAGTTTGATGCTGACAAAATTCGTTATCACCGCGTCATCATAATGACTGATGCTGATGTTGATGGTGCGCACATCCGCACACTGCTTTTGACTTTCTTCTATCGCTACATGCGCGCGATTATTGATAAAGGGTATCTTTACATCGGTCAACCACCTTTGTATCAATTGAAACTCGGTAAAGAAACTCGCTGGGTTTATTCCGATACCCAAAAAGACGAAATGATAAAAGAATTGCTCGCAGCTGCTGCTTCCAAAAAGAAGGATAAAAAAGAAGCCGCTTCTGAATCCGCCGTCATTCCCGCGGAAGAGGGAATCCAGACCGAAACAGAAACAACCGAATCAACCAAAACTGTTTCTATCCAACGCTACAAAGGTCTTGGGGAAATGAATCCCAGCCAACTTTGGGAAACCACTATGGACCCAACAGTCCGCATTCTTCACCGTGTCACCATTGATGACGCCACTATGGCGGACGAAATGTTTTCAACCTTGATGGGTGATGATGTCGCTCCTCGCAAAAAATTTATCGAAGACAACGCACAATTCGTCCAGAATCTAGATGTGTAAGAGGTTCTCGAGAGGGCAATGGGGTGTGTTTCCCTCTCGACGGTCGCGAGCAAAGCTCGGTTCGCCATAACGAACCAAGCGACCTGCTTACCCTTCCACCTAAAAACAGGACTACCGAAACAACAGCTCCCAGAGCTGATTTTTATTGACAATAACCTCGAGAAAGACTATCCTCCCATCAGTTAGGTACGGCACCTTGACTCAAAATAATCCAAATCTCTAAGGGGGTGAAAGTCCATGTCTGGTCGTACGACAGGCATTGTTGTTATGGGTTATGGCCTCTATGATCCGGATTTGCGTAGTCCGAAAGAAATGCGCGGATATAAGCGGTACTTGGATTCCTGCTGGGAGCTAATCAAAGATCACCAGAGGCAAGGAGATCTTGCGACAGTGATTCTGGCTGGCGGGTACACTAACCCCGCACGCCCCCTCGTAAGCGAGGGAGACACTATGTACAAGTATTTGTTAGCTCGCTTCCATGAGGATCAAGCTTCTGGCAATGCGGCCGATCGATTGCCCCCCAATATGATTACAGACCACGCCTATTGGGGATGGAATACTACGCAGAACATCGTCCACGCCGTAAAGATCTTCGGTAGATATGGGGACATAAAGAAGCGGATAGTCTGCTGCGATACCGCGCGCCGGGGAAAAGTCAAAGCTATCTGCTTCTGGCTAAACTTGTTGAGGGGAGCGCGACTGGAAGTCGAGGCCTTCGATCGTGAGGATATTCATCCTCACAGCGAGCCGGCTTTCCAAAAGCGGCAAGAGATCCTCTACTGGATCTTCGGCCCCATACTTATCTGGCGGGACTTGCGCTTCGAGCCTCCGTCAGTCGACTGATCCGTCCGGTAATCACTATTCGAGGTGTATCAATGTTCAAATTTGTGGACGGGGATGTTTGGAAGAATATCCCCACAGAAATCAGTCAGTGTTTGAAGAGCGAAGGCATGTTGGTCCAGCTCTTGGGTGGCATCGAGCAAGATGTTGTCAATCACTTGATTGGGCAGTTTACTCAACTTACCAAAGAGCACGGTCTGCTCTTGGTGATTGACAGCCACGGCGGCGATACATGCAACATGGAGCGACTCCGGACTGCGATCAACCTCCTAAATGTGCCAAAGGCAATATGGGTGGTTTCCCGCGCTCATGGAGCAGCCCTTGAGTTGATGGTAACCGCATTCCCACGCGAACGCAGGTTTGCCCAACCGGAAGCGACCTTCACAGTTGCCTCATCTTTCGCCGACCTGCGATATGCCGGGCAGGTCAACACTGCTCGCCAGCTTATCGACGGTTTGCCGAAAGAAGTTTGGCGAGCCAAGATCGAAGCATGGTTCGATGACGCGATAACGGTTTCGATCAAGCGTAATGAGCTGTGGTCGCCCGTTTTCGCATCCGAGGCAGATCGCCTTGGAATCACGATTTCCGAGTACCTCGCCATGAACTTGGAAATCTCCAGCCACAAAGCTCTGGAGTTGGGTATAATCGGCAAGATTATATCTCGCTCTGCGGCTTAGGGCTTGCACCACGCCATAAGTAATCTCTCGCCCCCGGCTTCGGCCGGGGGCTTCCCGTATCTATCGCCTGGCGAAGCTTCCCTCTTGTAGTATCATATGGGAGGTATGCCTGATGGGGGTCGGGTATGTGGGGGTTGAGGTTATTTATGTAAATATTTTTTGGAGGTTCATGAGCAATCCACTTGCTTGGATTACGGTTGATCTAAAAGCGATTGATTTCAACATCAAGCAATTTAGGCGCCTCCTAAAACCGGAAACAAAAATTATGGCAGTTGTAAAAGCCAATGCTTACGGGCACGGGCTTTTTGAAGTTGCGAAACAATCAATTAGGTCAGGTGCTGATTATTTAGGAGTAATTACCGCTGATGAAGCGTTAGAATTACGCAAAAAGGGAATTATTCAGCCGATTGTAGTGTTGGGTGCCGTTCCGAAAGATAGTATTGGTTCGCTGATTCGCAACAAAATCGGTTTGAGTGTTTACAACGAAGAAAGTTATCGCACGATTGCTCGCATTGCGGACATCACTAATCGCAAAGCGATTGTTCATGTGAAATTGGATAGCGGTATCAATCGGCTAGGCTTCAACAATATTGACGAAATTATTCGAATTATAAAATTGATTTCTTCCAAAACTCGTCAATTTGAATTAGAGGGATTGTATTCGCATCTTGCGAGTGTGGAAGAACTAAACCAGAGCTATACCAACGACCAGGTTCTGGCATTTGAAAGATTGCTAGCCAAGCTCGAAAAATTGGATATCAAAATTCCAATTATTTCCATCGCCTCTTCTGCCGCCGCAATTATGGTACCCAATTCCAGATTCAATTGTGTTCGCATCGGTATTTCACTTTACGGCATCTGGCCATCGCGGAGTGTGGAGCTGTGGTGTAAGCGCAGTAAAAAAACTCGCAATTTCCGTCTGAAACCAGCTCTTACTTACAAAACAAAGTTGGTTCAAGTCAAACGCATTCGCGCAGGAAGTTATGTTGGATACGGTTGCAATTATCAGGCAAAGTCAGCGATGACTATCGGTGTTATCCCAGTTGGTTATTTCGAAGGTATTCCAAGACATTTGAGTAATATGGGGTTTGCGCTTCTCAAAGGCGCAGTTGTTCCGTTTGTCGGTCGGGTGTGTATGAATATGATAATTTTGGACATCAGCAAAAGACCGCGCGCCAAAGTTGGTGATGAAGTAGTTATTATTGGTCGCAGTCAAAATAAAGAAATCACCGCCACCGACATTGCCGATTGGGCGGGCACCATCAATTATGAAATCCTTTCCCGTATACCCGCGCACCTAACCAGAATCTATAAATGACACGCAGTGTCATCCTGAGCGAGCAGAGCGAATCGAAGGATCTAAAATAATAATTTTCTTATAGATTCTTCATTACATTCAGAATGACAAAAGAAAACAAATGAATGATTTGAAACCAATAAAATTCATTTTCGTAACAGGGGGCGTGTTGTCGGGTCTTGGCAAAGGAATTACAGCCGCATCTATTGGTAACATCCTAAAAGCGCGCGGATATAAGATTTTTATGCAGAAACTCGACCAATACATCAACTATGACGCGGGAACTCTGAACCCAGGGGAGCATGGCGAAGTTTTTGTGACAGATGATGGTGCGGAAACTGATTTGGATTTAGGACACTATGAAAGATTTGTTGATGAAAATCTGACCAAAGATTCTTCTATTATGACCGGTCGTATTTACAGTGATGTAATTGCCCGTGAACGCAGGGGAGACTTCTTGGGCAAAACTGTGCAGGTAATCCCACATCTGACCAATGTGGTGAAAGAGATCATCATTAACGGTGCCCAAAAAATCGGAGCGGATATTGCGGTGGTGGAAGTTGGAGGGACGGTCGGTGACCATGAAGGATTTCATTTTTTGGAAGCAATTCGTGAGATGAGACATGATTTGGGCCCGAACAGCGTAATGTATTGTCACACAGTTTTCCTGCCTTATCTGGGCGTCACTAAAGAGCTAAAAACCCGTCCGGCGCAATTTAGCATCCGCGAATTGCAGGGGATTGGCATCTCTCCAGATGCCATTTTTTGTCGCGCTGATCACCCGATTCCGCAAGTGGGATTGGAAAAAATCGCCCGCGCGGCAAACTTGCCAGTAACTAATGTTGTCCCTCTCCAAACCGCTGACACCGTTTACGAGGTGCCTCTGACATTGGAAAACTTCGGCATCGGGAAAGTGATTGAAGAACGGTTGGGTCTGACGCCGACTGAACCAAAATTGGCGGAATGGCGTGAGTTAGTCGGGAAAATCAAATCAGACAAACGCAAACTCAACATCGGCATTGTCGCAAAATATACCACGATGGAAGACACTTACATTTGTATTTTTGAAGCATTACGCGCCGCCGGTTGGTATCACAATGTAGATGTAAATCTAAAATGGATTGACGCGGAAGAATTGGGCAACCCTATTGCCAATGTTGCCGAAATTATGAGCGGTTGTGATGGCTATGTAGTGCCGGGCGGATTTGGAGTTCGGGGGATAGAAGGGAAAATCAAAGCCGCCCAGTACACCCGCGAAAATAAAATTCCGTATTTGGGTCTGTGTTTAGGGATGCAAATCGCGGTGATTGAGTTCGCTCGTAATGTTTTGGGCTGGCAGGATGCCCATAGTACGGAGTTTGACGAAAACACCACTTACCCGGTTATTCACATTATGGAATATCAAAAAACTATTTTGGATAAAGGCGGCACGATGCGGTTGGGCGCTTATCCTGCCATACTGCGGCCAAATTCTCGCGCTCAACTTGCCTATCAGCTTTCGGAAATTTCCGAGCGCCATCGCCATCGCTATGAATTCAACAATCTTTACCGTCAAAATTTTGAATCTGCCGGGATGACTTTGTCGGGTGTTTCCCCCAGCAACGAACTGGTAGAAATAATTGAACTAAGAGACCACCCGTGGTTTGTGGCATCGCAATTCCATCCCGAATTCAAGTCTCGTCCCAATCGTCCCCATCCGCTATTCCGCGACTTCATCGGCGCCGTCATCCGCTCTACTTCATTGATTGATAGCGTCCCTGAACCCATCCATGAGAATCAGCCAATTTTCTAATTTCTCCTTTCGTTGACTGGTAGCTGAAAATCAGGGATACTAGACTCTACGCTCCTGCTCTTTGACATTGGGGCGAATTTATTATTTGGGGGTTGCGATGTCGGCTAAACGTTTCTGGATATCCACCGGGTGGCTTGCCATAGGTGGATTAATCTGGGCAGCCATTTTATGGCTGCCAGTACAAATTCCGTCGTGGGTGTGGCTAATCGCTCTTGTAGCAGTGATCATTCTCTTTGGTCTACTGGTTCCTAACTGGTGGGCTGAAGCCTCCGGTCCCATCTACCTCGTAGTCGCTTGGGTTGTCGGCGGTATCATTACTCGAGCCTGGGCGATGATCGGGGTATCCGTGAACCAATGGTGGAACGGCCATTTGTCTTGGTATCTGCTTTGGTTGTTAGCGGCGGCAATTTTGGCGTTCATCGGCTTTCTATTGGCACGCTGTTATCTGTCGCTGGAATACCTCTTCAACCGAGACGAATTCTGCGGGTGGGTTGAAATGAGGGACATTTTGGAATCCCAAATCACCAAGGATTTATTGGTGTGGACGATGGGGTTAGCCATTTACGGAGTATGGTTCTTGCTGCTGTTGCAGCCGACATACTCGACCGCGCAAACAATCGATAGAGTTTTGTACAGCCTACTCTTTGCGTGGATTTCAGTTTGGCTAGGGAAGCTTGACGCTACTCTTACGGCTATAGAGAATCCCGACATACTGGCTAGGAAATACGAAGAGGCTCTCATCAAGGGCAAGCGTTGGAGCGAGGTGCGAAGTGAAAGGCAAAAATGAACAGGAATTGCCAAACGATCCACTGCCACCCGGCACTGTAAAGCCAACAATACCGGAGCCAATTTGGACCGGCTTGCCAGGCTGTTCATCATCGCTACTGACAATTATCATCTTGGGGCTGGTCTTGGCTTGCCGCTATTTAGGGGTGACAAGATGATTAAGTGCACATTCAGCCGCCGGAGAAAGGTTCGATCCCTTTCTCACGGCGGTTTTTTCTTGTCTAAAAATTAGCAAACAAAAAACGCCCTTCGGCGCCTCTCTTCGCTAGATGCTAGATACTAGATACTACTTCGTCACCACACTAATGTAGGTCGCAGTTGCGTGTCCTACACCATTTTTGCGTACCCGCTTCACTTGGAAATCTACCTTACCGGCAACCTTAGCAAACACGGTATGGTCCCTGCCCATCAATGTGTTTTCACCCGCGCGATATTTCTGACCCCGCTGGCGAACGATAATATCACCCGCTTTCGCGTATTGATTTCCATACACCTTGACCCCGAGCATCTTTGGCTTGGAGTCTTTGAGGTTTTTAGATGTACCGGCGGCTTTTACATGGGCCATCTCGTCTAAATCCTTTCACTTTAACGGCGAGGCGTATTCTCTTCTCGCCTTTTGGGGTTCAAGGATTTCTCCTCTCCCCAAGCCAAACACTTCGTTGGTTTGCCTCGGGGACCCCGATAAAACATTAAACACTAACTACGACAGATTACCGTATCTGGTGGAGAGCGTCAAGATTTTTTCTCGAACACGAAGATTTCCCGTAGGACGAAGGCGTCTGGACGGGCGTAGAGCAATCCTCCGCGGTGGGTCGCTAATGCCTCTTTCTTTGCCGCTTCTGCCGGCAGGAATTGTTTTGGTGTGAATCCAAGTTCCTTGATGCGCTCCAGCACATTCATATACAAAAGTCCTTCGTTGGTTTTCAGTACAGGCAAAACAAAACCAACTTTATCAATCTTTCCGTAGTTCTTATTTAGATTCTCAAAAAACCCGACATAAAGTTGCTCCAGCTCTTGAGCGATATTCTTTGCGTGGTGAAGTAGTATCGGTCCTCTTTGCGGAGGCCCCAAGTATGGTTCAGTCACCACACAAACATCCGACTGATTTGCCTTTATCCAACGCGACCGAGTAGCGTCAGCCAACCTAATTCGGCTGGTCAATTTTGATGTCTTGATTTTTTCATACCCCAATTTCGGTGCGGCGGCGTTATGTGTTTTGATTAGCCACGCCAAATTATCTTCAGTCGATTTCACCGCATCTTCATCAATGTCCGAAGCTAAAATATCCAAATCCAGCAAAATCGCTTCTTGCAAAATAATCCCGCTTCCACAAAACGGGTCAAAGATTTGCTTATGCCGATTGTCCCGTGTCAGGTTTAGCATAATCTGCGCTAATTTTGGCGGGAGCATCCCTGACTTCGGGTTCGGGCTGGGCTTTTCCATATCTCGATGAGCGTAACTACGAAAATCCTGCACCGTCCGAGTTCGTCCAATCTTGAAATTCTTATCCTGCTTGATAATGACAATTTCCGCACCAGTTTCAACCAATTTGTTGTTCACCACCATTACAGAAGAGAGTTCAAAGTTCTTTTCGTCAACATACCGAATGCTGTAATTCGATTTGAATCGGCGTTTTATTTGGTAGGCAAAATTGCGAAGCCAGTTTATCTCCGAATACACCAGATGATTGATGGAATAAACGGAAAATCCAAAGTTAATCTTACTTTCCGATTGGGCAAAGTACTTGGCAATCAAAGTCTCCGGTGTCAGCACTCGGCTGACTTGGAAAATCGTTCCGTCAAACTCATCTACGATTTCAATGATCTTTATCGTCCCGCCAAGCAGCTGTTGAAGTTTATTCAGCTTCGCGTCAGTCAGTTTCAACGGAATAATCAAAATATCCTCACCAGTGCGGGTGTAAGGCCCTTTGGGAATTTTCTCCACATCCAGCACGTTCAAAATTTCCAAGAAGCTCATCAATGGATGGGACCCCAGCAAAAATGCGTATTTAGTCATTTCCATAAGAGAGAAAAATCAGTCGTAGTATAGCTTTTTTTGCCCCTCCCCGCAATCGCCCCTTTTTACCGTCATCCTGAATTCATTTCAGGATCTACCCTCTGTCATCCTCGAGGTCGCCTAGGCGACCGAAGGATCTATAATATTTTAGATTCTTCGCTCCACTCAGAATGACAACAAAGGAGGGTCGAGAATGACAAGATTGGATAAGGTACAATAGTACTATGAAAACGATTCCCCAGCTTATCGAGGCGGAGGCAAAGCGTCAGCAGGATACCCTGTCCCTGATTGCCTCTGAAAATATAGCCAGTTCAGCTGTCAGAGAGGCAGCGGGCTCGGTTTTGATGAACAAATACTCCGAGGGCTACCCTGGGAAGCGCTACTATGGCGGGAATGACATTATTGATGAGGTAGAAAATAAGGCAATTGAGGCCGCCAAGAAGCTCTTCAAGGCGGAACATGCCAATGTCCAGCCCTATTCAGGCAGTCCTGCCAATATCGCCATTTATACCGCTTTGCTGGATTTTGGCGACTCGGTGATGGGAATGAGTTTGGCTCATGGCGGGCACCTAACCCACGGGCATCGGGTCAATTTTTCGGGACAAGCGTATAAGTTCATTCAATACGGTGTTGATTCATCCACTGGTCTTTTGAATTACGACGAAATTGAAACAATGGCAAAAATCTTCAAACCGAAGATTATCGTCTGTGGTGCCACCGCCTATCCGCGGGCAATTGATTTTGCTCGTTTCGCAAAAATCGCCAAACAAGTCGGCGCATATTTAGTGGCGGACATTTCGCATATCGCGGGACTAATTGCTGGCGGAGTTCACCCGCAACCTTTCCCGCACGCCGATATTGTAATGACAACCACTCACAAAACTCTGCGCGGGCCGAGGGGTGCAATAATTATGTGTAAAAAAACTCTCGCTTCACCAATTGATAAAGCGGTGTTCCCTGGCATTCAAGGCGGCCCTCACGATAACATCACCGCCGCCAAAGCAATTTGTCTGGAAGAGGCGAGTAAGCCGGAATTCAAAAAATACGCCAAACAAATCGTCACTAACGCAAAGATGTTGGCGACCAACCTTATTCAGTTTGGTTTCAAATTGGTGACAGGCGGTACTGATACCCACTTGGTTCTAATAAATCTTTCCAATAAAAAGATTACTGGCTTGGAAGCAGAGCAAGCGTTGGAGAAGGCGGGGATTATCGTCAACAAAAATATGGTGCCAGGTGATTTGCGTAGTCCGTTTGATCCGTCAGGGATTAGACTAGGAGTGGCATCAATCACCACTCGGGGAATGAAAGAAGCGGAGATGGCGGAAGTGGCATCTATCATCAATGATGTGCTGGACAAACCGACCAATAAAGCAGTACTATCACAAGCGAAAAAACGCGTGACAGATTTAACAAAAAAATTCCCGATTCTTTTATAATTTATTCTGACAAGGCCGAGTGGTGGAATGGTATACACGCACGACTCAAAATCGTGTGGGGCAACCCTTGAGAGTTCGAGTCTCTCCTCGGCCACCATGCTACAATCACAGTATGAAAAAAATCTCTTGGCTAATTCTGCTAGTCATTATCGCAACTCTTACTGTGTTGGCAGTAACTAATCACAAAACTCCCTCAAACAATTCAACTAACGATCAAAATCAAGTTCAAGTCGAAGACAAATGGACTGCTTTGGCAAAAGCTCTTACTGCCAAAGGCGCCAAAATGTATGGTGCTTCTTGGTGCACTCATTGTCAGGAACAAAAAACAATGTTCGGCACGGCTTTTCAGTATGTCACTTATATTGAATGTGCTGACGCCAAAGACCCCAACAAACAAATCCAAGCCTGCATCGATGCCAAAATCGGAGGCTACCCAACTTGGGTATTTGCCGATGGCAGCCATGAGTCAGGAGCCCTCACTTACGAACAACTCTCCCAAAAAATCTCCTAGTTTCTTGTTTTGTCTATTTGTCCATTAGTCTATCGTCCATTTGTCTATCTAGATGTACACTCTCCCTAGTCAGCCCCAATCTAACTGGTTTGTCGCCAACCCGCAACATCAACCGCGCAGGTGGTGGGTGGAAGTTTTGAAATTCCTGGGGTTATTTGTTTTCTTCTTCGCCGTTCTCGTGCTGATTGTAATGGGACCGACCTATTATTCCCAGCTGTCTTATTTGTGGAGCAAACCGACCAATAATTATTCGGATAAATACGATTTGCCAGTTGCGGTCGATAACAACACCGCCAACATCAACAATGTCACCACTCTTTTTGATCAGCGAACATCATTATTTGCCCAAGACAGCATCGTAATCCCCAAAATCAATGTTGACGCGCCGATTATTTATTTGAATACTACTGACAACACCACAATTATTGAAGAAATCCAAAATGGTGTCGGACATTATTTCGACACCGCAATGCCGGGGCAAAACGGCAATACTTTTCTAACCGGTCACAGCTCATATTACTGGTGGAGCGGTGGAAAATATAATCAAGTTTTTGCCAACCTCAACAAACTAACCGAAGGCGATTTGGTTTATATTTATTATCAAAGTAAAAAATTTGTCTATCGGGTAAATAAAAATTTTGTCGTCCAGCCCAGTCAGGTGGAGATTTTGGCGCAGACTGCCGAGCCAACCATCACTCTAATGACATGCACACCAGTCGGTACCAATCTTCGTCGTTTGGTAATACAAGGAGAGCTGATTAGTCAGCCCGAGGTGAAAGGAGATGATTTTGGTGGAGCGAGCGAATTGCCCAAACCTCCTACTATCCTGCCATTGTACTAACGAGACTCATCGGCCAATTTGTGAGACTACCAAAGATACCCGAACCGGTATCACGCAATTTCCATTCGATTAGTTCACCACCACGCAGAATCCACACTTTGCGCGAATCATCGCCAAATAGAACGCTAGCGCCAGCGATGTTGCCGATTTCATAGTTGTTCACTCCCGCGATGTCACTGACTGTTAGTTTTGAATCGGTGTTTAGGAATAAACTTTCTTCCACTTTTGCGAGCAACTGAACATTTTGAGCGAAGGTATGCAAGACCTCGGTTTGTTTAGTGACAAAATCATAATCGCCCAGTACCTTACCGCTCGTAAATAATAATTTCGGCTTCAGATTGTGGTGTTCATATGCAACACCACTCACATTACTGGCAACCTTTGTCCAGGTAGCAACAAGTTTGCCGTCCTGTTGTTTCAGTTCCCCCAGCCACAATCCTTTTACTCCCGCATTATCAGTAGTCAAAACAATTCGTTCTTCGTTGATAAACACAACATCAAAACTTTTTCCAACAGAAAGTCCCGCCAGCAGTTGTTCGGCTGGTTTTTCGTCAAACAGATTACTATCCCACATCAGGCTTATACTGCCGTTAGCCCCCCGTACGGCGTAATACAGTTTGCTGTTTTGGTAATCCGCCCCCAGCGCATTTTTTATGTAAAGATTTATCTTGTTCTGCACCAAATCGACTGCATAAATAGAAGATCCCACTAGCCCGATGAATTTGTTATTGTCCATCCAAGTCAATTTTTCCGCTGTCAGTTGGTTTAGGGGCGAGGCAAATAATTGTCCGCGGTATCCTTCTTGCAAGTCAATAATTACCAGCCACTTTCTACCGTTCGCGATTACTCCCAACGCCAAGGCGTTTCCGCTATCGAATTTCTTTGCAAGATAAATATCCGTAGCTGCCTGAAGCACGCTTTTCACATTGGTCGGCAACCTGTCGAAATTGAGTGGCACACTTTTTCATTCACCAATTTCACAAACTGTCGTTGCTTGCTGAAATAAATTGGTTCGTTACCCGCCAAAATCATTTTCCCGACATCCTGCACCAAAGTTTTAGGTACAATATTCTCTAACACCAAGTCCAAATTGTGTTCTTCTGTCACTTCGCGAGAAACTATCTTGATTGTTTTATTGAAAGGCCGGTATCCCTCCAGCGATATTTTAATCGCGTAATCTCCCGGTAGCATATTGCGCAAAGTGATAGGAGTTTTGCGAGCATACTTTTTATCGTTTATGTAAACATCCGCCCCGTTGGGTTTGGTTGTAATTGCTAGCACACCGGTCTTATGGATGCTCCAGTCTTGGAAGTCCACTCGATAGCCGGTGGCATACATCACAGCCCAAGCCGCCACCAGCACAAAGATGGTGTCAGCGATAATGTAGGCAATAATGGTGGGCAGGTTCTTGTTGCGGGACATAATCATCTACAATGAAGAATACTGTACATCTGGAGGGTCCAGTTGTTACAGTGAGTCTTCACCATCATAATTGAAGAAGGGGATAACTGCCAAATATAAGATACCTGTCCCGTAAGAAATCTAGAAAACGGGCAGTCTGAACCAAGATGAACCAGATATGAGTTATATCAAGCTAAGATTTCTAGCGGGATGAGAATAGGTATAGACGCCACGGCGCTAATTCATAAACAGCCCACGGGAGTGGAAAGGGTCACCAGAGAGCTCCTCGAGGCGCTTTTTGGGCAGGATAGGGGCAATCAGTACCTTTTGTATACTCCCGAACCCCTTGCCCCCAGCTGGGCTCGATTTGCTAATGTGGAGAACCGAGTACTGCCGGCTCGTCGCTGGTGGACTTGGCGAAGTCTCGCCCCCGCCATCGGTAAAGACAACTTGGACTTATTCTGGTCGCCCAGCAACACTCTCCCCGCCAATTTGCCCGCCAAAAGTCTGGCTACGGTGCATGACTTAGCCTTCCTGCATTTTCCAAAAAGTTATTCATGGGCTTCCCGCCTGCGTTCATTCCTGACAGTTGGTCGCGCTGTTCAAACAGCCAGCAAAATCATTACCGTTAGCGAACAAACCAAGCAAGATTTAATAAAAAAGTTTAGTTTGTCAGAAAGTAAAGTTGCCGTTATCCCAAATGCATTGCCCAATTTACCAATCGCCACTCCAATTCCATATATTTTAGGCGACTATATTTTAGTAGTCGGAAGAGTTGAAGCACGCAAAAATCCTACCACCGCAGTCAAAGCATTTGCGCTTATCGCAAATCAATATCCAAAACTTCAACTTATTTTTGTCGGAAGCGATGGTTACCAGGCTGGAGAAGCCAAAGCTCTCGCCAGTCAGTTAGGGTTAGCGAATCGAATTCAATTTGTCGGATTTGCAGAAGAAAAAGTTTTGGCAAATTTATACGCTCATGCTCGCGTTGCTTTATTCCCTTCGCTTTACGAAGGATTCGGTCTTCCAGTGCTAGAAGCATTTCACTATGGCGTTCCGTTAGTTGCCTCCAATACTCCCGCCGTTGCCGAAGTGGCAGGTGACTCCGCTTTGTTGGTCGAGCCAACTGACACAGTCGCCATGAGTCATGCGTTAGTTCAACTTTTAGAAGATCCTGATCTTCGCGCCAAACTTATAGAGAAAGGCGCTGAAAGATTGAAACAATATTCTTGGGAAGCTTCTGCCGAAAAACTAATCGAAGTTATCAAATCTCTATGACAAATCCCAAAATAGCCATTGTGCATGATTTCCTACAAACTCTTGGTGGTGCCGAGCGGGTATTGTTGGCAATCAGCGAGATTTATCCTGAAGCACCAATCTACACCCTAACTTACGACAAAAAACTCGACCCTCATTTTTACAACAAAAAAATTATTACTTCATATTTGCAAAAGTGGAGCTGGCTCCCTACTAAATTTTTATTGCCTTTTTATCCTCTCGCGATTGAAAGCTTCAATTTCGACAATTTTGATATTGTTATCTCCAATAGTCACTCTTTTTCCAAAAATATTCTTACAAAACCAGAAACGATTCACATGTGTTATAACAATTCGCCAATGCGCTATGTTTGGGATGCTTGGCACAGCTATTTAGCGGGTCAAAAACTTTTCTGGCCAGCCAAGGGAATCGTTATCAATATTCTGCACAAATTACGCATCTGGGATCGCTTGGGCGTTTCCCGAGTGGATTATTTTGTCGCTAACTCCAAGCATGTTCAAAAAAGAATCCAAAAATATTACCGTCGAGATTCGCAGGTAATCTATCCGCCAGTTGATACGGACAAAATTACTGTCAGTCACGAACACAAAAATTACTTTCTGGCACTTTCCCGTCTTAGCCAATACAAGCGGATAGATTTGGCAGTTCAGGCGTGCAAGGAATTGAATTTGCAGTTAGTAGTTATCGGAAGCGGAGAAGCAGAAGCCGATTTAAAAAAACTTGGCAACGAAAACATTACATTTTTAGGCTGGATGGATGATAGTCGGAAGTTTGAATATATCCGCAACTCTCGTGCGCTCATTTTTCCCGGTGAAGAAGATTTTGGAATCGTACCAGTAGAGGCGATGTCAGCGGGAAAGCCAGTTATCGCGTATGGCAAAGGAGGTTTGCTTGAAACTGTAGTTGAGGGGAAGACAGGATTATTTTTCAACGAGCCAACTGTCGAAAGTTTAAAACAAGCCATTCAGAATTTTATCAGTAGGGAAGGGGAGTTTAGCCCTGAAGCTATTTCTGCTCATGCGCAAAACTTTAGCCGTCCTCGCTTCCAATCTGAAATCAAAAACCTTGTTGATAAACTTTGGTCCTCAAAACACCCACACAATTAGCTAAACGGCCGTTCTCCTAATTGTGCATCCATTTTCTCCGTCATCCTGAACCTCCCCCCTGCCATCCTGAACTTGATTCAGGATCTACCTCTCTCTGTCATCCTCGAGGTCGCCGTGGCGGCCGAAGGGTCTACAACATAATATTTCATAGATTCTTCATTACATTCAGAATGACAAAACACTTATGGAAAAAACCACCGAAATCCTAGGAGTAAAAATCGACTGCCTGACATTACCGCAGGCACTTCACCGAATCGTTGATTTAGTTCGTGGTCGTCAGAATTATTACATTGTCACTCCCAATCCCGAAATGATAATGCACGCGCAGTCCCATCCGCAATTTAAAGAAATTTTGAACAACGCCAGTCTAAGTCTAGCTGACGGCGTTGGTTTGCAGTGGGCGGGGAAATATCTTTCACTTCCACTGACAAAAATCCCAATTCTTCGCCAAATTCAAGAACCTCTCCAAGCATTTTTTACATTATCGGCAGTTGTTCTGGCACCAAAAACTTTAAATGTTATTCCCGAACGCCTCACAGGCGCGGATATGGTTTGGGAAATTGCCAAACTCGCCAGCGAACGCGATTACAGAATATTTTTACTCGGTGCCGGTCCCGGTGTCGCTCTCAAAGCCGCGCGAGTAATGCAAACACTTTATCCACGACTCAATGTTGTTGAAGTAATGGTAGGACCTCCTTATGAACCACAGGAAGATGTGATTCGGGCAATCCAACAAACCAAACCTCAATTTATTTTTCTGGCATTTCCAGCCGAAGAACAAATGCGCTGGATGCGTGATGAACTTCCTAAACTTCAAGATGTTATTGCTATTGGCATCGGAGGCGCACTAGATTTCATCGCTGGTGCCACTGCCATCAACTCTGGCGTGGAAGCGTCTCCCGCCAAAAGAGCGCCCGAATGGGTACGCAACAGGGGGTTAGAGTGGCTTTGGCGCTATCTCACTCAGCCATGGCGTAAGGACAGAATAAAAACCGCCACCATCGGCTTCGTCCGTGCCATCCGCCACCACAAACTCTCCTCGAGTTAACCGAGTAAAAAGCTGCTTTAGAAAAATATAATTCTTTGACAAAGAAGATGTTTTAGTAGTACGTTCACGTCGTTAGGAATGTCCTAACACGACGCTCAAGGAGGTATAACACAAGTCCGGATAACCGGCACCTCGTGGGAAGTCGTATTGACAAAAGGAGGATCTCAGATGAGATCTCTGATTAAAGCCAGCAAACTGACCCAGATCACTGGTTTTGTGGTTCAAGTTATCAGGACTCTTTGTATCCCTGATTTCAAAGCCCAGCAGTTCATCGACAGTTCCAGTAAGGTTAAGGCCTTCAAGGAAGGGGTTGCCAAGCTTCTTAATGAATTGCTCGACCTTAATCCTTTTGCCGCAGAATGGATTAGGCAAACCCTGTACTACCCGAAAGGGTGGCGAGCAAAAAGTGTCAATGAACAAGTAGCTAAGTTAGCCAAGGAATTTCCGGGTATCAATCTCTCACGTGTCGACTATCTAGTTCGATACATCGGCTGTGATCACAGATTTGATGACGGCATTGCGGTTATACCCAAGATTTCCTTTCTGGGAAAATTTTTCGGCGTGGAAAACCCCTATGAAGATGGATATGAAGGGTACGACCATTTGGTTGATTTGTTTCTTGAAAAATCGCCAAGCCTCAAATCGTTGAGAGTAAGATTTGATCCCAAGTCTTCCTCACCTGAAGACAACAGGGAATATTACCGCATTGATCGAGATGTGCGGGATATTCTTACACAACTCGAGGATAGTAACTCTGGAGATGTCCTAGTTTTACCATTCAACTTTGGTAATCTTTATGCTGGATGGAGTGCCAGAGCTGCTAAGTGGGACATATTGAAAGGTGGCAATCTTCCTCTGGTTTCTATTCAAATGCTCTGTCTTTTGATTACGATGCCAGAGCGATTAGAAACATCCCGAAGCCTCTTTGTTGGGTGTTATGGCGATGAGCTTTTTGACCCCCTTTTTGGCAAGAGGTACGCTTTGCACTGCTATTGCTCCGCCAAGGGGTATATTCAATTCTCTGCCTTAAATGGAGATGACACGCCACATCCCATACTTGGTCTCGTTGTAGCCTTTTCATCCAGGAGAAAAGGTCCGACCGTTGCGTAGTTTGTAACTTAATACCCGCAGGAGGGTTAAATTTCCTGCAGGGGGCGCCACAAGCGCCCCTTTTTCGCATCTATTTTCCTATCCGACACTATAAACCTCCCGTGCTAAAATATAAGTATGGGAGAAAAAGTACGGGTCAGATTTGCGCCGAGTCCTACGGGACCACTACACATCGGGAGTGCCAGAACAGCACTCTTCAATTATCTATACGCAAAGAAAAGCGGGGGAGTATTCGTTTTACGATTTGAAGATACAGACAAAGAAAGAAGCCAAAAAGTTTTCGAAGAGAACATTTTAGCGGGGATAAAATGGCTCGGCCTTGAGGCTGATGAAATTTACTATCAAAGCAAACGCGAAAATTCATATCAATCCGCTTTGAAAAAATTGACCGATAGGGGACTAATTTACGAATCTGATGGGGGAGTCTATTTCAAAATTCCAGTTGAGAATAAAAAAATTGTTGTTGATGATATTGTTCGTGGCCAAGTCGAATTCGAAAGTAAAGATTTTGATGATTTAGTCTTATTCAAGAAAGATGGTTCGCCTACTTTCCATTTTGCGAATGTAGTGGACGATATCGAAATGAAAATCACTCATGTTATTCGCGGAGAGGATCATCTTAGCAACACTCCCAAACATATTTTGTTGTATGAAGCGCTGGATGCGACTCCGCCAAAGTTTGCGCATATTCCGCTGATTCTAAATCCTGACCGCACCAAAATGAGCAAGCGTTTTAGTGATGTCGATTTTGACGACTATCGCCAAGCAGGATATTTGCCCGAAGCGCTAATAAACTTTTTGGTACAGCTCGGCTGGTCTGACCCTGAAAATCGCGAATTTCTAACACTAGATGAAATTATTAAATCTTTCGATTTGTCCCGTGTTCAAAAAGGAGCTGCAGTATTTGATGTCAAACACTTGAACCACCTAAACCACCACTATCTGATGCAAAAAAGTTTGGACGAATACATCGCCCTTGCTACCCCCTTTGTTTCTTCGCTAACCCGCCAAAAACCCGTCGAAGACCCTTCGAAGCCTCGGCGAAGTAGGGCTGACCTGCTAACCAAAGCATTAGCTTTGGTCCAGGACCGCGCTCAAACCCTAAGTGAAATCCCCGACCTCATCAGCTTCTTTTTCGCCCAACCAGAGTACGACACTCCCCTGCTGATTTTTAAAAAATCCAGCCCAGAACAAACAATGAAAGGTTTGGAAACGGCGCTCAAGGTTTTGGAGGCGATAGACGAAAAAAGTTGGACAGAAACCAAACTTCAACAAGTTTTGGATGAGGGGACTGCTGGTGATGAATTACAACCGGGGGATTTGTTCTGGCCAGTTCGTGTTGCGTTATCTGGCCGTGATGCCAGTCCTAGCCCCGTGGAATTATTATCCGCACTCGGCAAAGACGAATCTATCTCAAGAATCAAAATAGCAATAAATAAAATGGGGGTCTAAATGAAGCGGAACAAGACGACACTAAGTATTTTCGAGATTATTGCCGATAGTTCTTTGACTGGTGCGCCTCGCCATTTACTTACACTTCTGGAAGGAATCGACCGCCACAAATTTGTTGTCAGCGTAATTTGTCCGCCGGGGCCATTGGTGGCAGAAATTAAGAAACTCAAATTCCCTGTCTTCCAAATTCCAATGAGCGGAAGAGCGGATATGAATGCCATCAATGCCGTTACGAAAATATTGAAGAAATACGACCCAGATATTATTCACACCCACGGACAACGAGCGGGACTTGTCGGCAGAATGGCAGCGAAAAATCTTCCCATCAAAAAAGTTCACACCGAACACACCTACACACAGGAATTTAGATTAGGAAACCCGCTTCTTTACTGGGGGCATCTTCGAGCAATGCGGGCACTCGATCGCTGGACGGATAAAGTTATTGCTGTGAGCAACGCGGTCAAGAAATTTATGATTGAGGCAAGAATTGCCAAGCCAGACAAAATCGTGATGATTTACAATGGCATCAATCCCAAAGGAGCGAAAATCGCTGAAGCGGATATTGAAAAATTCCGCCAGAAATTTGGATTAGAAAAAACGGATATTGTAATTGGCACAGTCGGTTCGTTCAATCCTGCAAAAGATACAACGACACTAATTCACGCATTTTCCAGAATTGTTGCCAAATGGCCAAAGTCAAAATTAGTTTTGATTGGCGCGGGTCCTCTAAAACGCGACCTGACTAATCTCGTAAAGAAATTGAAAGTGGAAGATAGAGTTGTGTTTGCGGGAACAATCGACAATATTTTGCCGGCAATGAAAACTTTCAATTTATTTGTTTTACCCTCGCTCTCCGAAGCGTTCGGAATTACATTACTTGAAGCTATGCGCGCGGAAGTTCCGATTGTTGCCAGTCGAGTTGGTGGTATTCCTGAAATTATTACCAATAATCTCAACGGCATTCTGGTGGAACCTCGCCAACCCAAAAAACTTTCGGCTGCCATTTTGAATCTAATCAACGACAAGCGTCTGCAAAGAAAACTAGTCGGCAACTATCCGCAAGCTCTCCAAAAATTCACCGCCGACAAAATGGTCAAACAAACCGAATCCGTCTACTCCAGCTTGTTGAAGTAACCTGATTTCGCTATACTCTCGGCGTTAGTGGGGCGTAGCCAAGTGGTAAGGCAATAGGTTCTGGTCCTATGATCCATGGTTCGAATCCATGCGCCCCAGCCAACTAGAATATGAATAAAAATTGGGCACTAGGATTTTTAGGATTTCTTGGACTGCTGGGCATCCCTGGAATTTTTACTCAAGACTGGAGAGATTTACTCTGGCTCCTCTGGTTTATTTGGTTTATCTACTTTATCCCACGAAAGAGAGCGTAAAAATGGACAGGAATCGTGATAGAGTGGCAGCTCTAATAATCCGAGACAAGAAATTACTTTTAGTAACTGGCTATGAAGCTAAGTATTATTGGAGTCCGGGTGGCAAAGTTGATGAAGGCGAAGATCACGAACAAACACTTAGACGCGAGGTGAGGGAAGAGCTGGGAGTCGAACTTGCCGATTTGAAATTCTATACGCAGATAGAATATGTGAACCCAGCCAATAATAAATTACAAACGAGTCATTATTATTTAGCTACCATGATCGGCGAACCAACTCCAAGTCAAGAGATAAGCGGTTATAAGTTTTTTGATGCCAGCGAATTGCCGAAGGTGGTTTATTTTATGAACGACGAGGGTGTTGAATCCAAACTCGTATCTGACGGTCTGATTGCCTAACCCCTCTCAAAAGCCAACTAGAATATAATAAAGGGGTATGGA
Source organism: uncultured bacterium (assembly GCA_963695435.1). Classification (GTDB taxonomy): domain Bacteria; phylum Patescibacteriota; class Kazan-3B-28; order Kazan-3B-28; family Kazan-3B-28; genus JAKLDB01. The sequence continues at coordinate 322,435 of OY968788.1, read as the reverse complement.
ACCTCTTGCCTCTCGAATTAGGCCTCTTTCCTTGTCTGATTTTGTCGGGCAGGAGCATTTGGTTGGGGAAGGTAAGCCCCTCCGGATTGCAATCGAGCAGAAGCACCTGTTCTCGTTTATTTTGTGGGGCCCTCCGGGGGTCGGCAAAACGACTCTGGCAAAGATTTACGCCAACGCCTTGAATGCGGATTTGACTGAACTTTCGGCAGTATCGGCAGGGAAGGATGATATTAGGAAGATAATAGCAAATAAAAAATCTGCAAATCAGCAAATGGTAGGAGAAGCCACGGAACAAAAACCAAAGGTTTTGTTTTTGGATGAAATTCATCGGTTCAACAAAGCACAACAAGATTTTCTTTTGCCGTATGTCGAACGAGGTGAACTAACACTAATCGGTGCAACAACAGAGAATCCAAGCTTCGAAGTAATTCCAGCGCTTCTTTCACGCTGTCGGGTGTTTATCTTGAATGAGTTGTCAGAAACAGAAATGGCAAAAATTATTGAGCAAACAGGGATAAAACTAGATAAAGAAGCAAGAGATTGGCTAATTAGTATGGCAAATGGTGACGCCAGACAGGCGATTACAATGTTGGAAAATGCTCAAAGTCTGTACGGCGAAATTACAATCGATAATTTGAAAAACACTTTGCAGAGTAAGTTTCTGCGTTTTGATAAACAAGGAGATGAACATTACAACACAATTAGCGCCTTCATAAAAAGTATGCGAGCGTCCCAACCAGACGCGGCGTTATATTATTTGGCGCGAATGGTGGATGCGGGAGAAGATCCAAAGTTTATTGCCCGCCGAATGGTAATTTTTGCTTCGGAAGATATCGGAATAGCCCAACCAACTGCTCTAGTAGTTGCCAACGAAGTTTTTCGAGCGGTAGAAACAATCGGTTATCCCGAATGCGCAATCAATTTAGCACACGGGGTGGTGTATCTATGCAAGTGTACAAAGAACAGAGATTCTTATAACGCGTATTTGGGGGCGATGGAAGATGTGAAAACATACGGTAATCTGCCGATTCCCTTGAAAGTCAGAAACGCACCGACAAAGCTGATGAAAGAGCTGAAATACGGCGAAGGATACGAGAAATACACACAAGAAAGCTTCCTCCCGGAGAAGCTAAAAAATAAGCAGTATCTTGCAAGACAAATCCTCGAGAAGAAGCCAAAATAGGCAATGAGAACTGATACCATAGAAGGGATAGATTATTAACCTCTTATAAGCGTATGAAAAACATATCTTGGATTTTAGGCGTAATTTTGGTTATTTTGGCAGGGGTGCTTGTAATGCAGATGACGGGGGTCATCAATTTGACAAGCAACAACACGAATCAAAACAATTCAGTGGTATCTGGCACCACGACTCTTGATTTGAGTAATCAGGGACTAAAAAGCGTTCCTTCTTATGTTTTTAGCGAAACAAACTTACAAGAGCTCAATGTTTCCAACAATCAACTGACGGGAGCTATTCAGGCGGAAATAAGACAACTGACGAAACTGAAAGTTCTAAACGCCAGCAACAATTTGATGACAGGAGTACCAGCGGAGATTGGTCAGCTGACAAATCTTGAAGTTCTCGACTTATCGAACAACAAACTTACAGGATTGCCTAACGAATTAGGTAATCTTCAAAATCTAAAAACTCTTAATCTTTCCGGCAACCAATATTCCGTTCAGGATCTAAATGGTATTCGGAGCAAACTTCCTTCAACGGTAAACATTATTCTAAACTAGATTGCGTAATCTAATTCTTTCTTTTCTTGCGTTGTTTGTTTCACTGGGTTTCTCAACCCCTGCTTTTGCGTTCACTCCTGATACGGATTGTGTAATAGCCAATTACGATACACAAATCCAACTCAACGCCGATTCATCCGCCAAAATAAACGAAACTCTGCGAGTAGATTGCGGAACTTTGCCAGACAAGTACGGCATCTTTCGCATACTACCGACCAAACTATATCGTCCCACTCAAGTTTGGCCCTATACCCCAATAAAACTAATTTCTATTACCAACGGAACAGGCAAACCATACAACTTCGAAACAATTACCGACCGATTCAATCACAACATCACTTGGAAAATCGGCGATGCCAACACCACTATTACAGGAATAAATATTTATCAGATTTCCTATATCATCAAAAATGTTGTTGTTCCGTCAGACAACGGGGATGCACTGTACCTAAATCTCAACGGAAACTTTTGGGAGCTCCCGACTAATAATTTTACGGGGACAGTCCATCTGCCCGATGGGATCAATCAAGCTAACACTCAAATTCAGTTATATGCGGGAGAATTTGGAATTACCGCAAACGAGTTTGCCAAATTCAAATGGAGCGAGGATGGCAAAAGTTTTCAGGTAACAGCAAATGATTTACCGCCAAGTATTGGCATCACCACTTGGGCGGAATTTCCAAACGGATTAGTGAAACTTTATCAGCCAAGCTGGTGGGAACGGTATGGTAATTATTTATGGCTTCTATTGCCTCTGTACGCTCTGTGGCTCGGTTTGCGGGAGTGGAGACGGCATGGGCAAGATCCGCGCTTCAGAGGCCCTATTGTGGTTGAATATGACCCACCCAAAGATCTGCTCCCACTGGAAGGGGGATTGTTGATGAACTACGGGAATCTCAAACCGATATTTGTAAGTGCGACTATTATCGATTTAGCAGTTCGCGGGTTTGTGAAAATCGAAGAAATAAAATCAACAGGATTCTTGATGGGACAAGATTGGCAGGTTACTTTACTGAAAGATGATTTTGCAGGACTAAAACCATTTGAAACTAGATTATTAGAAGCCTTGTTGGGGAATAATCCTGTAGTTGGTACTTCCATCAAGCTTTCCGACCAAAAAGATACTTTCTATACCGAAATGACAGGAATCCGTACGAGCGCATATGAAAAGATAAAATCATTTTTCGATAGCGATGGTGCTGGTTGGCAAATTACTTTCATCGGACTTGGTTCTGCGCTGATGTTTGCTAGTGTGCCAATTGGGATAACACTAACAAATTGGGAAATACTTGCCGCGCTAATGTCATCGGGAATGATTTTGATTATCTTTGGTATTCTAATGTCCAAACGCTCTCCGCTTGGTGCAGAAACACTGTATCAGCTGAAGGGTTTCCAACTATATATGAAACAAGCGGAAACTTACCGAATGCGTTTTTATGAAAAGGAAAATATATTCGAAAAATATCTGCCTTACGCAATCGTATTTGGCTTGACCCATATTTGGGCGAAAGCATTTGCCAAGATTTACGAAGAAAAATATCACACCAACTACATTCCCATTTGGTACATCGCAACAGCCGGAAGTAATTTTTCAATCGATAGTTTTGCGACTCACCTAAGTTCCCTGTCTTCCAATATGGCGTCTACACTATCAAGCAGCCCCAGAAGCTCCAGTGGAGGATTTAGTGGTGGAGGTGGATTTTCTGGTGGAGGAGCCGGCGGCGGCGGTGGTGGCAGCTGGTAATGAGCCCTATTCAAATCTGTGATATGCTGTCTAGTTCGTTGGTGTAAGCGAACATGTCCTTTGAACTATTCTGATCTCACGATAAGGGGGTGACAACATGCCAAAGAACACAACGCTTAAGGATTTCGTCAACGCTAACCTGTCAGAGGCAATTTCCAAAGAGCGTGGCGCTGCGAAATGGTTGACCGCAAAGGCCAAAGAAGCCGGCATCCAAACGACCCAAGGTTCGGTAGCGCAGGCTTACTACCAAGCCAAGAGAGATGCTGGTGTGATTTCTGAACGACCCAAACGCCAACCCGAGCAACCGAAGAAGAGGGGGCGACCCAAGAAGGCGCAGAACCCCAAACAAAGCCCCGTCAGCGGCATCCAAAAGGCCGAAAGAGACCTCTCTGACGCCAAGGAAAAAGCCAAAGAAGCCGGGAGCGCATTCGCCGACATGGCAAAGGCTTCCGACGAAAGGGATGCCGAGCGAAAGAAGCAACTCTCTGGCGTCAAAGAAACATGCCTTGCTCGTTTAGACGACATCCAAGCGGTGGTAGACTCTGCGAGGCAGGAAATCGAGGAGTTGCTTCCAGACTGCTAACTCTCCACCAGCCCACGAAACGCATTTGGGCTGTCGGTTACACCGCCGACAGCCCAAAATTCTTCCCAAACCCAACAAAAATATGAACGAGCTGTTTCGAATCGAAAAGAAAGACGCATCAACAAGCACCCAAGCACATTTGGGTGAGACTACCGAGTCATCATTCTTTCCAAAATCAAACTTCGATGACTCAAACAACTTTGCAGCCAACATCGAAAAACCCCAAACCCGAGAAGCAATAAACATCCAAGAAGAACTTGATGATGTTTTTGGCTGGCTAGACCGCTTAGGGAAAGATGGAAAAGATAAACAAGAAGGAGCGTCAAAAAAACCGAGTGTGGAAGATGACGCCTCTCGGCTAGCCGATGACAGACTCGCTGCCGCAATAGAGCAGAAGATCTTGAAGGTAGAAAGAAAAATCCTCCAGCAGCACACCAAGAATCCTCAGGGGAAAATAGAATCAGGTAACGAAAAACCCCTGAAAGACCAATGGGAAGAAGAGACGGATCCAGAAGATAAGCAACTCGCAGAAGACCACTGGGCAGTGGTGGAATCAGACGATGTCAAAGCGTATCTAATTGAGATGAGCAAATTTCCTCTTCTTGAAAAAGAGGAAGAGGTCTATTTTGCTAAAAAATATGAAGAGGGCGATGAATCAGCAAAAGAGACATTGATCAACTGCAATCTTCGACTGGTGGTATCCATTGCCAAAAAGTATCTTTATCGTGGACTACCTTTTCTTGATCTAATCCAGGAAGGTAATATGGGGTTAATCAGAGCAGTTGAAAAATTTGATTTTCGACGAGGGTTCAAACTTTCTACTTATGCAACTTGGTGGATTAGACAAGCTATATCCCGAGGTCTTGCCGACAGGGCAAGAGACATACGCCTCCCTGTCCACATGGGGGAAAAAATTAGTAAATTGAGTAAGGAGATCAAGGACGCAACCAACGAAGCAGGTAGAGAATTGAGCAGGAGAGAATTATCCCAAAAAATAAACAGACCCGTTGAAGAAATTGACAAGACACTAATACACGCACAAAAAACTGTATCGCTTGAAAAGAAAATCACTAAAGGGGATGATTCCACGTTGGGAGACTTTCAGGCAGACCGCAGAACCGCTAACCCAGAGCAGTCCGCCGTTGTCTCAAAAATTCAGCGGGAGATTGTGGGGATACTGGAAAACAGTGGGCTAGACGACCGATCAGTAGAGGTACTGAAGTCACGATTTGGGCTAGGAGACCGAGACGGGAGAATTGAAACATTAGAGGAAATCGGTAAAAGATTCAATATAACCAGAGAGCGCATTCGTCAGATCGAGTTCTGGGGCATCAAAAAACTAAGCAAGTACATCGAACGCAAAAAACTGGCAGGGACACTAGAGTATTACTTGCAAATTTTGGAACAGTCTAAGAAACAAGACCTGACAGAAGCTTATTCTCAAGAACGAGGAAAAACTATTGGTACTCGACCCCAAGAAACAATAGCGAGAAAATTTTCTCGTCGACCAATAGAAAATTCTGCCCCGACGGAGGTAGTAGAAGAAGCGCGAACAGTGGAGAAGCCTGTAACGGCAGAAAAACCGGTAGTAGAAAAATCAGCATCAGAAGCTCCCGAATCTTTTGGAGAGGAATTCAAAAAGCTCCTCGACTGGTAACAAGGTATAATAATACCGATGGATTGGCTGACCGGTGACAATCTGATTCAACTAATCAAAACTATCGGGTATCTTGGGATATTCGCAGTTATTTTTGCCGAATCAGGATTGTTTGTCGGCTTCTTTCTCCCCGGCGATAGTTTGTTATTCACTGCGGGGCTTCTTGCCTCACAAGGGTATTTTGATATCGCTTGGCTGATTTTTACTATCTTTGTCGCCGCAATAATCGGGGTGCATGTTGGTTATGCTTTCGGTAGAACAGTCGGACCAAAATTATTCAAACGAGAAGATTCATTTTTGTTTCATAAGAAGAATTTGGTTCGCGCCAAAGATTTCTATGACAAATACGGCCCAATGACGATCGTGTTAGCCCGATTCATACCAGTTGTTCGCACTTTCGCTCCAATTGTTGCAGGAGTTGGCGAAATGAATTACAAAACATTTGTTCTCTACAATATTGTCGGTGGAGCGCTCTGGACATTTGGGCTTACTCTTTCCGGCTATTATCTAACCAGAGTAATTCCCAACGCCGAAAGCTACATTTCTTGGATTATTATTGGAATTATTATTGCATCCATCACCCCAGCCGTAATTCATATTCTTAAAAAGAAAAAGTAATGGGAAAAATGACTTGGGAAGAAATGCTGGATTTGACTCGAAAAATTATCAAACGCTTCGAAAAAATTGAAGGCAAGCCTTGGGGTGTGGAAGGCGGCATGATGGAACTAATGAAACAAGTCGGAGAACTCTCCAGATTAGTAATGAGCTATGAGCAATACTATTTTGCAGATCGCGGCCAATTAGACAGCGAATACCTCGCTACTAAAGAAAAAATTGGAGATGAACTGTCAGACATTCTTTTTATGACCATCCGAATTGCCGATCATTACGATATAGATCTGATGGACGCCCATGTCAGAGCATTACAAGAAGCAGACGAATTTTTAAAAACAAAGGAGTAATCCCCCCCTTGTCATCCTGAACGAAGTGAAGGATCTAGCGTAGCGACCTTCGGTCTAGATTCTTCGTTTCACTCAGAATGACAAAAAATTATAATCAGCGATAAACAAGGAGAACTTATGAAAGGATTTGTAACTAATCTCGAACAAGAAACAATCGCCAACGGCGACTTCCGCCGAGTGTTATACACAGGGCATCACACGCAACTGGTGTTGATGACACTTCAGCCGGGTGAAGAAATCGGTTCCGAAGTTCATCCTGTTATCGATCAGTTCTTCCGTTTTGACGAAGGGGAAGGAAAGGTTGTAATTGATGGCGTAGAACATGAAGTAAGAGACGGTTTTGGCGCAATTGTTCCCGCAGGTGCCGAACATAATGTAATAAATACTTCCGCCGACAAACCGCTAAAACTCTACACGCTTTATTCTCCGGCTGAACACATTGACGGAACAATTCGTCACACCAAGGCGGACGCTATCGCTCAACCTGAAGAATTCGACGGTAAAACAACCGAATAAACTGTAAGCTTTCGAGCCAATCAACTAGCTGTATAATAAAGACAAGTTAATTTTTGAATATGGCAAAATCCAAATCACCCGAAGTCACAGTCCGTAACCCAAACCAATTGCACCGCAAAAGCTTTAGTACACTCGACAGAATTGCAATTTGGACTACAAATCATGTTGGGAGTATGGGATTTTTCTTTTTGATCGTAGCGTGGACTATCGGTTGGTTCGGCTGGAATACACTAGGGCCAGTTGACCACAGATTTGATCCCTACCCAGCCTTTGTGCTGTGGTTATTTATTTCCAATATGATTCAGATTATGTTGATGCCTCTTATTATGGTCGGGCAAAACTTACAGAACCGCCACGCCGAACTGCGAGCTGATTCAGATTACAAAACCAACCTTAGGGCAGAAGAGGAAATCAGGGATATTTTAGAGTATCTCGAAAAGCACGATAAAATTCTGGAACGGATTAGCCGAGGTTAGTAAAAGTGTTATGCGAAGATTTGCTCATAGCGTAGTCAACGCCCTGCGGGGGATCAGGGATCTGATTCGCACTCAACCTAACTTTTGTATCGAATTAGTAATTGCCGCCCTCGCTTTGTGGGCGGCCTACGCGTTTCATTTGAGAGCGCTGGAGCGTGTAGCGGTAGTAATAATGATACTTTTTGTACTAACCGTCGAAGCCGCCAATAGCGTGTTAGAAAACATTCTCGACGGCGTTAGCAAACATTACTCACCGCGATTTCGGATGGCAAAGGATATGCTCGCCGGGATTACCCTGATCGCCGCCATTGGTGCGGTAGTCATCGGCGTGATTATTTTTTATCCTTACATTCGCAATCTATTCTAGACAAAATCAGAATAGACCAATTAGAATAAAAATGGGTCGGGGGGAAACTCTCGGTCTAATTTATTGTTCAAGGAGGATGTGCATGGGAAAGCAATCCTATGTAGCTCGCCGATTTATCGGCGATCATCCCTAAGAAGCCCGTAGCGACAAAAGCAAGCATTCTGGTGGATGAAGGGGGTGATCCCAAAAAAGTTGGTCACGAGATCCGCTTCGTGAACGACCAAAAGCCAACAGCCGTCATACGCTCTCCGAGCCAGGAGGGATATCAAAAAAGGCGACTACAAGGCTGTCCACCACCTCGTCGGTAAAACAGCGGGCTCTTGCTTGAACACATCTGGGGCGGCTTCCAGCCGCCCCTTATCCTAAAAATTTTTCGCTCCTAAAGCCTACTTTTTGCCCCATATCTGTTGTAATCTGATTTTCTCCTAGACACCAGATAAGCATATCTGTACAATACCTCTGTAGTTATAAACGCTAACTAAAAGGAGTTCTATGGCATTCAGCTACAAGAACAAGAAGGGTTCAACATATTTCTTGCACTCTAAGAACGTCACATTGAAGGGTGGACGCAAACAGTGGATTTACTACTTTGGCAAAGAAGCCAAAGCGGACGCCATTGATGCCGTTCCAGCAGGTTACAAGATTAAAGAGAGTGCTCGCACTGGTTTGCCAATTCTTTACAAAGGATAATCCCTTTACTCGATTTAATAACAAAACATCCGCTCAAAAGGGCGGATGTTTTTGTAATACAAATCTAAATCGCAAATAGGCGCCACGGGGAATTGTTTCCCCATTGCTATGGGGCCCCGCCGTTCGCCGCATTAGGGTAAACCCAACAAATTTATAGAGCGGTCTCACGCACGAACCCCCGTGCTTCTTTTCAACCAAAATCGCAAACCAACGAAGTGTTTGTGATTTTGAAAGGAGAAATAACGAGACCTAAAAGCAACCCCGAGCCTGTCGAGGGTGTTAGCGTAAAGTCGAGTTTATTTCGACGTGGTAGCGCCACGGGGAATCGAACCCCGGTTACAAGAATGAGAATCTTGCGTCCTAACCGTTAGACGATGGCGCCTCTTGTTTATTATACAAGCGATTACTGCTCTATTTGATACACTAGAAGCATACTAAAGTCCAGCTATAATGTTTGAAATTCCATTTTTACTGCGTGATGAATCTGACGGGGGGGCACCGGAATCATTAGCAACAACTCAAGAAATAGATACTGAACCACCCTCCGAAATATGGGAGGTTACATTTCATGATGGCAGACCTCTATATCCAAAAGGAATTAATCCTGAAGACGCTATTATTTTTATTGGGTCTGATGGAAGGTGGTACGGCACAACAGATTCAAAAATGTTAATACAACAGGGACAGTGGCGCGGAATAGGACACTAAGCCTCAACAACTAATGCTACTCGGATATCATGTATCAACCAGCGGGGGACTATACAAAGCCTTTCAAGAAGCCGAGGCGCTAGAATGTACCGCTATTCAGATTTTTGCAGGAAGTCCTCAAAGTTGGGCTACTCCAGTTGTTACCACCAAAGAAGCGGAAAAATTCAAACAAGCATGGAAGAAATCCAAAGTTAAAAAGGTTTTGGTTCATTCCGCATATCTGCCCAATCCCGCCAGCCACAAAGATACTCTGCGTCGAGTAAGCCTCAAAAAAATGAAAGAAGAGATTCGGCTCGCCTGTGCCATCGGAGCTACTGGTTACAACTTTCATTGCGGAAGCAACCAAGACAGCACTATAGAAGGAATAAGACTAGCCACTCAAACCCTAAATCGGTTAGCCGAACTAAGTGATGAGAAATATGCTATTCCGCTGATTATTGAAAACGACGCAGGTGCAGGGAACCGAATCGGCGACACAATCGAAGAATTGGGACTTATTTGGGAAGAAATAAAAAATAAAAAGCGTTTCGGCTTCACTTTAGACACCTGCCATCTATTTGCTTCAGGAATTGATGTCCGCACAAAAAAAGATGTTGATGACCTGCTAGCAAAGTTCGATAAACTAATCGGACTAAAATATCTGCAATTTATTCACCTAAACGACGCCAAATTTGAACTTGGCTCCCGCAAAGACCGCCACGCCAACATTGGCGAAGGATTTATTGGTCTAAATGCTTTCAAATACTGGATTACTTCACCAAAACTAAAAGATGTTGCCTTTATTCTTGAAACTCCCCGCACAGGCAACCTCAAGGAAGATTTGAAAGATATCCTCGCTCTCAAAAAACTCGCCAAAAAATAGTACAATAAATTTACAATGGACAACCAAATTGTAAACTCCGTCACCGGCATAGTCGCCAATCAAGCAAAAGAGGCAGCAGCCGCTGCTGGCAAAGGAATATTTGAACGGCTGTTTGACGCTTATCACGGATTTGTCGGTATTTTCCCCGAACAGTATCAATGGATAATTTCCTTGATATTGATTCTGGCAGTCGCTTCTTTCCTGTTTAAGCTAATCAAAAGAAACTGGCTGTGGCTTATTCTGGCGGTTGTTTTGTTCCCAGGGCTTCTATTAGTACTCCAAAACCTCTTCAACTCTCTGGTAGCCCTGATTATCGGCAAACCGCTCGGCCAGTAGCCTTTTTGTCATCCTGAACGCAGTGAAGGATCTAGCGTAGCGACCTTCGGTCTAGATTCTTCGTTTCACTCAGAATGACAGAGGATAACCCTATTCTCTAATCTCTACTCTCTATTCTCTACCCCCTGATTTCTGCTATGCTGGGGGAGATTTCCGCAGGCTTTTTTGCCGTCTATAAGTCCATTGTCTATCGTCTATTAGTCTATCTATGTCACAAAACCGCACTCTCACCGCTGACACCCCGACCCTTGTGGGGCAAACCGTCACCCTCTTTGGATGGGTACACAGTAAGCGGAATATGGGACAAATTATTTTTATCGACCTGCGAGACGGATTTGGATTAGTCCAAGTCGTTTTTGGTGACAATCCTAAGCTCCAAGAACAAGCCAACGGTCTCAAACCTGAATCGGTAATAAAAGTTACAGGTGAAGTTGTGAAGCGGGGGGAGCGAAACATCAACCCCAAGATTGTCACCGGTACTGTCGAAATAAAAGCAACTAATTTAGAAATTATTAACGAGTCGCTTACTCCGCCATTTGAAATTGACCGTGAATCAGCTGTAGATGAAGAAATCCGCTTGAAATACCGCTATCTAGATTTGCGCCACGAAAAAATCCACCACAATTTATTAATGCGTCACCAAATAATTCGTTTTATCCGCGAATTCTTAAATGAACGCAAATTTGTTGAAATAGAAACCCCGATTATTACTGCCGCTACTCCAGAAGGTGCTCGCGACTATTTAGTTCCAAGCAGAAAGTATCAGGGAAGTTTTTACGCTCTTCCCCAAAGTCCCCAGCAATACAAACAGTTGCTAATGGTGGCAGGATTTGAACGCTACTACCAAATAGCTAAATGTATGCGGGATGAAGATTCAAGAGGCGATCGTCAACCAGAATTCACCCAGCTTGATTTGGAGATGTCTTTCGCATCAGAAAAAGAAATTTTAGGCCTCACCGAACAGCTTTTTACAGAACTTATCCAAACTCTTTATCCGAATAAAAAAATTCTGCAAACTCCGTGGCCCCGAATGACTCACAGAGAAGCTCTTGAAAAATACGGCTCAGACAAACCCGACCTGCGTCAAAATCCTCAAGATCCCGATGAGTTGGCATTTTGTTTTGTAGTAGATTTCCCGTTGTTTGCAAAAGCAGGAAATGGGCTCACTTCCGAACATCATCCTTTTACCGCTCCCAAAGAAGATCAAATCGAAATGCTTGGGAGCAATCCAGAAGATGTTATCAGCACAGCTTACGATATGGTTTTGAACGGTTATGAAATTGCCAGCGGGTCTATTCGTATTCACCAACCTGAACTTCAGCAAAAGATTTTTGAAATTATCGGTTTATCCAAAGAAGAGGCAAATGAAAAATTTGGTCATATGCTAGAAGCTTTCCGTTATGGCGCTCCTCCTCATGGTGGAATCGCCCCCGGTATTGATAGATTTGTGATGTTACTGCAAAACGAGCCCAACATTCGTGAAGTAATCGCTTTCCCAAAGACCGACAAAGGCCGTGACCCAATGATGGGTTCGCCCCGTGAAATTGATTCCGCCACATTAGACGAACTCGGCTTATCTATAAAGAAAGCCAAAAGTAAATAAAAAATCTGCAAATCAGCAAATATCGGTGGTCGTCTGCGGCGACATTTTCTACTCACTACAAACTACTTACTGCAAACTGTCTTTCACTCATTACTCGTAACTCATAACTCATTACTCCATCATGACTAATCTCGCTTTACTCCTAGTCGTATTGCGCTTTTTCACTGGCGCACTGGATGGCGCCCAACAGCAATTGTTGAGCGTATTTAATATTTTCTCTACCAGTTACTCCGCCACCGATTTCGCCCAAAATCTAAATTCCCTTATCGGGCCAATCAGAAATCTAAGTTTCAAAGATATTGAGCTCAATTCCAAAGCATCAATTATTATTGATACTCAAAGTAATCGAGTGTTATACAGCAACAATCCCAATACATCTCTTCCAATCGCTTCGCTTACAAAAATCATGACCGCTTTAGTAGCACTAGATAAATTTGGGAGTCAATTGAATACTATCGCGACTGTTCCAGTTGAAGCAGTCGAAGTCACAGGCTCCAAAATGTCGTTATACTCCAACGAACGCATTACTATTCATAATTTATTGAAGGGTGCGCTAATTGAATCAGCAAATGATGCTGCAACTGCACTGGCATACGCCACCGCAGACACTCCTGACCAATTTGTTGCTCTAATGAATCAGAAAGCATCAGAACTCGGGCTAACCCAAACTCATTTCACCAATTCAGTTGGTTTCGACAACCCTCAACACTATTCCACAGCCAAAGATTTAGCGGAACTCTCCCGTGTTGCTATGGAAAACCAAACTTTCGCCGATATTGTCAAAACTTCCAAAACCACCGTGAGGGATGTAAGTGGAAAATTTGTCCATCAACTCAATACCACCAATAAACTCCTAGGGCAGTTTGAGAATGTCATCGGCGTGAAGACAGGGACAACTGATGAGGCAGGTGAGTCGCTGGTAGCCGCAGTAAGAGGTGATAGCGGGCAAAAGGTCATCGTAGTACTACTTGATAGTCCCAACCGTTTCCAAGAGGGCAAAAAGGCGTTAGACTGGGCGCTCAAGGCATACTCTTGGATAGAACCGTTATAAGATATAGATATGAGTCACTTAGTCGCTATCATCGGCCGCCCAAATGTCGGCAAATCAACCCTGTTCAATCGCTTAATCGGCGAAAAACAGGCGATTTTGGCTGAAGAGCCGGGAACTACTCGGGATGTGCTTTTTGGGGATGTCGGTTGGAATAAAACTACCTTTATGGTTGCCGACACCGCCGGTATCGAGCCAGACAACAAATCCGAGCTCACTCGCAATGTAATGCTCCAAACTAAAGTCGCACTTAGTTCTGCCGATTTGATTTTATTTTTAGTAAGCGCAAAAGAGGGGATACATCCAGACGACAGAGAAGTTGCCCGTTTAGCGCGCAAACAAAACAAGCCGATTATTCTGCTCATCAACAAAACTGACAAAAAAGTTGATGCAGATGTTCTGGCGGATTTTTATCGTCTCGGTTTCAAACAAACTTTCGAAACAGCAGGTACCACAGGAAAAGGTGTGGGCGAAGTTTTAGATGAAGTAGTTGAACAACTAAATAAAATAAAGAAGCCTGCACGACCACCAAAAAGTAAGTATCCAATTGTCAAAGTCGCTATTCTCGGCCGTCCCAATGTTGGCAAATCAACTTTATTTAATAAACTTATTGGCAAAGAACGAAGCGTAGTAAGTAAAGAAGCGGGAACTACCCGCGACACTATCAACGAGAATACTACTTTCGAAAAATATATTGTCGAGTTTATCGATACCGCAGGACTTCGCAGAAGAGGAAAAGTAGAAGTTGGCATCGAAAAATTTGCCGCATTGAGAATGCTTCGCGCCGTGCAGTCTTCTGACATTTGCTTACTTCTAATGGAAGCTGACGAGGGTGTTATCGCCCAAGACCAGCATATTATGGAAATTATTTTAGAACTCGGCAAAAGTCCGATTTTAGTTATCAACAAATGGGATTTGATTGAAAAAACAGGAAAAGTGACGGCAGAATACGACAAATATCTCGAAAGCAAATATCGCTTCGCTTCGTGGATGCCAAGAATTTACATCTCTGCCCTCACAGGTCAGAGAGTAGATAAAGTAAAACAATTAATAATTGATACTGCCGTTCTTCGTTCCTCTCGTCTTTCTGATCAAAAAATAAATTCACTTGTTCTCCAAGCGGCAACAGCTCGTCGTCCATTTGGAAAATACACCACTCCCGTTATTCATTCTGCCCGTCAAATCTCAACTAATCCTCCAGTAATCGAACTTGTAGCCGACCGCCCTGAAGGTCTGCACTATACCTATCTTCGTTATCTCGAAAACAAACTTCGCGAAATCTGGCCTCTCGCGGGCGTTCCTATCCAATTCCGCCCCCGCCCCAAATCCCACCGGGCCAGAAAAGGCAAAGCGTAGAGATTAGAAAATAGAGAGTAACAATACAAAACGAAAAGGGCGAGCACCGAAGTGCCCGCCCAATTAACTCAAAGATCACGATATCATGGCTCTACTGGCTTGGCAGCAGCCAGGAAATCTGACACCACATAAGAGTTGACATATATGTGATTGCAAGCCAGGTAACCGGTAACTCTACTTAGATAGAGGTAGCGGACAACAGATGATCCATCGCCCATAACATAGATCGTTCCCCAAAAAACTATCTTATTACCCAACTGGAGAGCTTTATATATGCCCTTCGGTATCTGCCCTGGGTGCTTAAACCAATGGTCCAACACATTGGCATTCAGGGTTAGGAAAGCAGGCTCATCCATAAACCCTTTGAGAAGAGTATAGCCATGGCTGTGTCCACTAGCCTTCTGGTGTGGGGAAATATACAGAAAGATCATTGGCGAATCCGATTTAAGCATTCCGCCCTTGATATGCTTCCCCGCCTTCCAGTCATTCCAGTCATTCGGGATAAACGGATCGGCATCGCAATCAATAGTCTCACCTGTGGTGGAGTTGTTGTCCAGGAACCTCCTGAACTCATTTTCGGGAGGAAGATCTTCCCTCTTCGTCAGCTCTTTAACATAGTTCATCAGCTGAAGTAATCGTCCCAAGCCGTCTTCGCCTAAAGAGAGGAGTTGTTTGCATATCTCTCCTGCCTTGGCGAAGCCACCTTCCTGGTCGGCATTCAAAGACACCATGTTGGTACAGTAAGCCATCAGGGCCTTCAGAGCGGCTAGAGTTTTCATCCAGTCTCTCCTTTATGTCACACCTCGCGGGCTTTAGAAATTAGATCTCTTAAGTCTCAAGGTGCTGGTGGGGTATTTCCTAAAAATTACAGGATCCACCTAACGCCTCACCATACCCCAAAACCCTTATCCCAATCAACCTTTTCTCTCTCAATCCGCCATTGGAGCGAGGTCTGTAATCAATTTGACATTCCAGCCCTGCCCAGAACATAATGTACCCACCTTGAAAATTCTAGAGAACCCCAAGCACTATGCAAAGGAGGTGGAAATTGGATCTCTATACGGAAACTTTTCTGTTCTTTGGAATACACAGCAGTTATGTTGGCTGGGATCCCAGTCCGTTAACGCCCTTCCAGTGTGTCTTCGAAGTTCATAAGCTTTACGATTCTGGTACATTCTTACGTGGAACCTGGGAAGGTGGACCATCTGGCGGCACGATCGAAGGTCATTACATTAGCGGTGAAAGCTTAGTTTTTGACAAAGACGAAAACTGCCGTAGTATTCATTTCGACTTGCACCGCGGTGCTAACGGTCTCTGGTATGGCCGATGTACCTACGATACCTATCAAGGTTTCGTAACTGGTGTCCTTTGCCGGTATGATCCCCAGAAACAGGACTATGACCCGCTACTTTCGTAGCACCCCTTACCAGCATCAGCTGGAACCGAGCCGGGGCAAATAGGCTCAACCCCCAGGGTCATGGGGGCTTTTTTATTCCCTTTTGTCTTTAATCCCATCGAGCAAATTACGTCAGCTTCTTCCATCCGCCATTGTCGCTTTCCCCTCCGGCCATTGGAGCGAGGTCGTATTGAATTGAGATAAATTACCGTCGCGGGGGCATGTTTGAGGAGCTGGCAAGCGACGAGTTTGCCCTTTAAGCGGTAAGGTGATTTATCCAATAAACAGACCGAGCGAACACAGGCCACGGCTTTGGGTACTTTCTCCAAGAAGAAAGTACCGCTGGATTGAACGCCAGCTTGCGTTCGAAAACAAAAAACAAACATAAAAATGGGGTTGAAGGGGAATTCTCCCCTTGGTGTATAATATATCCGTCATATCCTAACCATTTAGGAGGGCAAAATGGCAGGTAAAAAAATCGGTAAAGTCGTACACTTCTACGACAAGATTGGCGTTGCCATAATCGATTTGGACGGTGGTCTAAAAGTCGGAGACACAGTCACCTTCAAAAAAGGTGAGGACGAGAAGACCGAAACCATCGAATCGATTCAAATCGAGCACGCTTCAGTCGATTCCGCCAAGAAGGGTGATGTGGTTGGCATAAAGGTCAATCAATCACTCAAAGAAGGTACTGAAGTCTACGCGTAAATATGATAGAAAGAATTTCTGGAACTAGTCGCGAACGGCGACCGGTTCGAGCCGTTTCGAAAATTGAGAAAACTGCCAATGACCTTCACAATCGGCAGCCGTTTTCAAAAACAGAAAATATTGAAGACACTGTTGAAATTTCCGAAGAAGCTCGAATAAAACTTGAAGAAGCCCAGCGCATAGAAGAAGAACTAAGAAATGAGAATCTCCGCGAAGAAGAATCCTAAAAATGAAACTAATCATCGGACTCGGTAATCCCAGTAAAAAATATGAATCAACTCGCCACAATATCGGGCGAATGGTTGCTGATTTACTAGTCAAAAAACTAAAGCTGAAATTTAAAAAACATACTCGTACTGAAACAGAGCTGGCGGAAGGACAAGGAATAATCATTGCCAAACCGACTAGTTTTATGAATAATTCAGGTAGAGCTGTGGCGCAGGTAGCCAAGTATTTCGGTGTCCCAACCGAAAACATTGTAGTGGTATATGACGACTTGGATCTTCCGCTTGGCGCAATTCGTTCCCGTAAATCCGGCAGTAGTGGGGGACACAACGGCATGCAATCCGTTATTGAGAATTTGAAAACTGATTCAATCGCCAGAATAAGAATCGGCATCGGCCGACCTACTTCCGATTCTGTCACCGATTATGTTCTGGAACCTTTCACAAAAACCCAAATGACCGAGCTGAAACCCGCTTTCAACGAAGTTGTTGATTTGTTGCTTGAAGACCTGTAGGTTTATATAAGCAAAAGGAAGAAGTGACCCTTCCCTTTGCCGTAGTTCTCCCCACAGTTTTCGGTATCAGCCGTGAGGCTTTTTACCAAGACCCTTAAAAGTAAATTCAAAGGGTGGGATACCGATCGGAATAAGCAGGGAGAATCCTGTTCGCAAATCTTATTGTGACCAAGATTCTGCTGCCTATGCGCCCAGATTTTTCATTTACTTTTCTCCCTATTATACCAGAATAATTCATTTTCGTCAAGACAGTGGACGAAACCTTCTACCGACTGCTGCTGGAAAAATTCGCTCACACAGAGCCTTTCCGTAACCTCCTGAAGACAGCCGGCATCAAATCCATCACACTTACCGGACTCAACCAGTTTGGGCGAGTTTTGATGCTCGGAGCTTTGCAAAAAGAACAGAACAAGCCAATTATCTTTATTACCAAAAACGAGCAAGAAGAATTCAAAATCCAAAAACTCCTGCAAGACATGCTCAAAATAGATTCCAATATTTATCCGCCGATTCGTTCTGACGCGTTCAATCGACAGGAATTCATCACCAATTTTCAACAACGAATCAAAATTGGGGAAAATATGGCACATCCCAAAGCTCTCACAATATTTTCCAGCCGTAATTTGATTGAACCATTAAGCGCTCCTGCCACCAGTTTAAAAATATCTGTTGGTGACGAATTATCTTTGACACAATTCGTCGGAGATTTGGTTGCACTCGGGTTTGAAAGACAAGTAAAGGTTTTTCAAATTGGTGAAGTCGCCAGTAGGGGAGAGGTGGTGGATATTTTTGCTCTCGGACAAGATAATCCATGGCGAATAACTTTCAATGGAAACAAAATTGAACAAATTTACAATTTCAATCCTGTTAGCGGACAAAAAATAAGAACTGAGGAGGGGATTGAGATTCCCGCACTAAAGATTAAGAACTTTGCTCCCACCCTTGCTGAATTCCTTGATGACCACAAGCAGGATTATTTGGTGATAATGGATCACACAGAGGATATCCTGCAGTCGCTCTATGAAGTGTTTATGGCAAGTGAAAATGTCGGACTAGTCGGACTCAACCAAGCACTCGATCGTCTTCCATTAGTCAAAATAGAAACCATCGCGTCTGACGAAATCAAACAGCTGAATTTCGAATTTATGACGCCTTCAATTTACGCTTCTCAGATTGACAGACTTACCCGAGACATCTCAAAATATCTGAAAGAGGGTTGGCAAATTGGGATTGCCACAGACAAGACCAAATCAATCACCCAAATCTTAAAAGAAGCTGATATAGCTGTTGGCGACAATCCAATTCTCCTGACATCCGTTGGAGGACTTGGCACAATTAGTCCGATTCTGAAACTAATTATTCTAACCGACGAAGAGATTTTTTCTATCGTCACTCAAGTTGATACAAAAACCAGCCACAAACAGCAACGAATGTTTATGGCAGATATTCAACGCGGTGATTATATCGTCCACAACGATCACGGTATCGGACGCCTCTTAGATGTTCAACGAATTGATCTTAGTGGTATTGAACGCGAATACCTTATTTTGGAATACGCAAAAGGGGATAAGCTCTATGTTCCCGTAGATCAAATAGACAAGATTAGCAAATATGTTTCGGTTGATGGTCATGAACCGCAACTCACTCGACTCTCCAGTCAATCTTGGAAGCGAGTAATGACCCGCATCAAAAAAGAATCTCACAAATTTGCCAAAGAATTACTGGACTTGTATGCGAAACGCCAACTGAATAGCGGAATTAGTTTTGATTCTGACGAGTTGTGGGAAAAAGCTCTTGCCGATTCTTTTATTTATCAAGAAACTCCCGACCAAGAAACTGTCATCAACGAAATCCTTGCCGATATGGAAAAGGATAAACCGATGGACAGATTACTGGTTGCTGATGTGGGATTCGGAAAAACAGAAGTGGCAATCCGCGCCGCTTTCAAAGCCGTTACATCCGGATATCAGGTGGCAATCCTTGCCCCCACTACTATTCTGGTAGAACAACACTACAAAACTTTTGTTGAACGCCTGCAGTCTTTTGATGTAAAAATAGCCGCTCTAAGTCGATTCAAATCAAAAAGTGAACAAGACAAAGTTGTCGTTCAGCTTCGTCTGGGTGAAGTAAATATCGTTATCGGAACCCACCGATTACTTTCTAAAGATATCCGTTTCAAAAATCTTGGACTCATTATTATAGACGAAGAACAACGCTTTGGTGTGGCACACAAAGAAAAACTGAAGCTTCTGCGTAGCGAAGTAGATGTATTGTCGCTTACCGCCACCCCAATCCCAAGAACTCTAAATCTGGCGCTTTCAGGCATCCGTGATATTAGCGTAATTGAAACTCCACCCACCAACCGCCTTCCTATTATTACAACTGTCGTTCCATACGGCAGTAATACCATCAAAGAGGTAATTGAGCGGGAAGTTCGCCGAAGCGGACAAGTTTATTTCGTTCACAACCGCGTTCAAACTATTGATACGGTTCAACACCGCTTGGAACAGTTGATGCCCGAAGTGAAGTTCGTTCACGCTCATGGTCAAATGGGCGAACGAATGCTGGCAAAGATAATGCAAGATTTTGACGCACATAAATATGATGTTTTGATTGCCTCTACAATTATCGAAAACGGTATCGACAACCCCAATGTAAATACTTTGATTGTTGATGATGCAGGCAGATTTGGATTATCCCAACTTCACCAGCTTCGCGGACGCATTGGACGAGGGAAAATCCAAGCTTATGCCACTTTTATGTACAACAAGGGCAAAATGTCGGAACGTGCTCTGGAACGCCTGAAAACTATTCAGGAAAATACAGAACTTGGAAGCGGATATAACATCGCAATGCGTGATATGCAGATTCGCGGTGCCGGTGGAGTTCTGTCCAAACAGCAGCATGGACACATTACTGCTATCGGTTTAAGTCTTTATACCAAACTCATCAATAAAGCAGTTGACGAAATGCGAAGCGGGCGAAAGATTGATGTATCGGATGTGACAATCGATTTGCCTGTCAGCGCATTCCTGCCAGTAAAATATGTAGATGCGGAAAGTCAGCGCCTGAAGATTTACCAAACGCTTGGCGTTATTGAAAATGAAACAGCGCTCACGGAAGAATTTAAACGAATTGAGGAAAATTATGGCAAACTGCCGACCGAAGTAGTCAATCTCAAGAAACTATTAATATTGAAACTTGCAGGGTTAGCGACCCAGCTAATTACTTCCATCACTGCCCGCAACCTCAATCCAAGTAATTTGCCGCCGCTTTATTCCATTACTATTCAATTTACCCAACCACTCAAACCAAAAGTACTAGAACCCGTCATCAAACTTCTCCCAACTCTTCAAATAGGGGAGAAAGATATCAAATTCAACCACACCGACCTAGCGGGTGATTGGCTGGAAGAACTGACTAAAATCGTCTCCAAGATCCACAACGGCAACGGCTCCAGCCAAACAGCCTGATTTCCTTGACTGGGAGCCAAAAATCTAGTAGTATCGAATGTGATAAGGCACTCCCGCCTAAGGATGCCTATGTGCTGTACCTGAACATCTTATTTTCAAAGGGGACTCCGAATGTACGCAGACGCAATCAAGAAGACTAGGCAGGAGAGGGAGATAGAAAAGATAGTTGAGTTTCTAACAGCTGAGGTTATCTTCCAACCGGAAGGTGAACCGAAACTGTATGAGACTAAGACCGTTGCTTACGAGGGACTTGTTATTGCTATGTCACTTGTACGACACAGCAAGATGAAGAAGAGCGACAATTCTCTCCTTAAAGTCGAGGCCTCGATGGAGGAGATACCATTCTTCTCCAAGAAGATTGGTCTCGACCTCTCAGAAACATCTGGTGTCCTCGGCGGATGTGGGGAACACTTGGAAACAATCCTCCAGACCGTGAGAATCTTTAAGGCTGCCAAAGCAATTCTCAATGGCAACCTTGCAGGGATAGAAATCCCAATTCGGCTTGGGACTTCTCGCATATGGAGTGAGAAGAAGAAAGAATACAACGAACTCAATGAAGAAGTCTCGAAGGATTGGTTGTTCTTTAGAGCGACCGACCCCGAGGGAGGAAACTTGCAGGGGGATAGCATGAGGTTCGAAGTTTTCTCGGCATCGACCTTCCTTTGCACCGTCGCAAAGGTTATGATGCGAGATCCGAACGCCAAGGTCCCCCTTACAGTTTTAACCGGCCAAGGGGGACGAGCCCCCAATTACGAAAGTGGGAGATTCGCAGGCTCGCGCCCACACACACCGTCCCACTGGAAATGAACCTTATCCCTGTTATTCAGTAAGCAGGGGAAACAACAATCACAACGAGCTAGGCAGCGTGTGGTAGCAATATCACACAACGCCTAGCTCTTTTCGTATAAAAATTATTTCAAATAAAAATACGGTAATTGTCAAACCGCCTAAACACACCAAGTAGGGGAGTCGCATCAATAATCGTCATCCTGGGCGTAGTCGAAGGGTCTATAAATAAATTATTACTATAGATTCTTCATTACATTCAGAATGACAACATAAACAAACACAAAAATAGTACCACCCCAACAGAATAGACAGTGTCGCACATTGTATCTTGTACGACATCATATAAGGAGTAAAGAGAAGTACCCCCTAGACCTTATTTGAACCTTCTTTTATGTATGTAATTAGTTTTTGTTTATCTTCTCCCTGAATCCGCGTACGAATTTTCCAATTTGTTTCCGTAGCTTTACTCACCACTACCGCCCATGGGTCTATCTCCACTTTGCCGACTGCTGATACCATTAGACTCAAATACAGGTCTTCTGCGTCAAATGAAAGGCCTAGTCGGCACTCGTTAGTCTTAGAGAACGCCGTCCTGAGCGTAGCCGAAGGATCTAGTTCCTGTTTTCTCAAATCCTGTTGGTATATTTCTTCACGAATTTTGATTAGCGGTACTAATCCTCCAACTTTTTCATAAACATCTTTCCTAATACAAAAGTTTGCTCCCCAAAAATATTTCAATCTATTTGGTGCATAAATTGGTTTTAACCAAAAGAAATCCAAACTCATCAAAAAAGCCCTCAGGCCTCCTCGGAGCCAGACTCCCCCACCAACAGCCACATTTTTCCTCCTATCAGATCTGGAAATTAGCCTCTGAAGCCAGTTTTTAGCCGCAATTGAGTCTCCATCAATACAAGCGATGATTTCACCCGTTGCCTCCCTAAAACCCCTAATTCGGGCATACAGAGGCCCTTCGGGACCATGCTCCTCAACTATCCGCCATACTATTCCGTCATCCTGAAATTTGTTCAGGATCTCTTTCGCAATCTCAACTGTATTATCAGTACAGTTATGCGCCACTAAAATAGTTTCATCCGGTTTTTGTGTCTGCCGTTGAATTGATTCCAAACATTCACGAATATTACCCGCTTCATTGTGGGCAATAATCAATACCGATATCTTCATAATTGGGTTTGTTTCCCTCAAGAGCTAATCACTCTGTATCACTGCATTTTCAATCGCAGCCCAATGTGAATCTTCTTTACCTTCAGGTATCAGAATAGTCACTTGGTCACCCGGAGTTAGTTTGAAGTAAGTCACAGAAGCCAGTAGTACGGCAAACGACTTTCCGCCCGCCACTACTTTGTATTCATCATTTTCATATACCAGCGTTCCCAAAAGTTTCTTGCGATCAACCGGTCCGATTTGTTTGAAGATAAATGAACCGTCATCTTGGATAGTCAATTTCAGCACATCCCCTACCACCAATTTAGATTTGCTGGCGTAGTTGGCAGGAACTGGATATTTCTTACCATCGTGATCCAACATATACTGACCATCAAACACACCCTCAACAACATTGCCTTCTGACTTCAGATTCATTGCCTTGCCCGATACATCATCAAAAGACACACCCAACAGATCAGCCAACACTTGTTTAGCTGACGCCAAATTAGCGGTTGCCGTTTCCAGCAGCTGCTTTACCATCTCGATTTTTGATTTGTCTGCCATTTTTTATTTCCTTTCGTTTTTACTTGTATTTTTAGCTGACCGAGGCATTATACCTGATTATTGGGCCCCTGTAAACCCGTTCCGGGTAAGTTTGTATTGCGGGTATATTTGATGCGTTCACCCACCTGCCGTTCAACAATTCGTTTGTCTTTGCCAAACTTCAACCGCGACAGTTGTTTGATAGCCTCGCCAATTTTAATATTCGGCTGACCCATCGGCGGCGGCGCCTGCATAGTAAACGGCCGACTCACCATCCCGTCAATCATCAGCTTCACATAAGCATTTCTGTTTTCGATATTTATCAAATCGTTTTGGCTGACATCGGGCTCAAATTGTTTTCCGATTGTTTCAGCGTCAGGCGCACCGATTGTAAAAGCAACCAGCGAGCCGACATTGCCAAACACAGCATCACGAATCTTTTCATCCAACTGTGCCACAAATTGGTGCGCAATAATCAAATTCAACCGATATTTTCTTGCTTCCGACAAAATAGTGGCAATCGATTCCGTTGTCACATTTTGGAACTCATCAATATACAAATAGAAGTCATTACGGGAGTTCTCCGCCATATCAGCGCGGGAAAGAGCTGCCATCTGCATCTTGGATACCATAATAAACCCAAGCAAGTTGCTATTTATTTCGCCAGTCAAACCTTTTGCCAAATTCACCAGCAAAATCTTTTTGCTATCCATTATGTTGCGAATGTCGAACGAACTTTTCGCTTGTCCAACAATATTGCGCATCATTTCGTTACTGATAAATCGTCCAATTTTACTGATGATATAGGAGAACAACTCCCCTACCTGATTACTTTTTTCTGCTTGGGCGAATTCTTCTTTCCAGAATCGTAAAACAGTCGGATCGGTCACATTGACGAGTTTCGCCTCCCGAAAAGCCTTGTCCGTAAATACTCTGGGGATATCAATTAGTGTGGCTCCTGTTTCATCCGCCAACAACAGAAGCATCGCATTGCGCATATAGTGTTCAAAAATCGGTCCGACAATCCCCGCACTGTTCGGATCAAACAATTTGTAAAAGATAGCAATCATTTCCGAAACTACCATATCTTTTTCGGCAGGAGTTGTTGCTTCCAGCAAATTCAGCCCTAAAGGCCTCTCTGTATCAGGCGGATAAAAGTGAATCACATCATCAACCCGTTCTTTCGGAATTCTCTGCAAAAGCCACTCAATCATGTCACCGTGTGGGTCGATTACACAAACACCTTCGCCTGTATTGATATCCTGCAACGCCATGTTTTGCATCCAAGTTGTTTTACCTGTACCAGTCTTACCAATTACATAAATGTGTCTGCGCCTGTCATCGGTCTCCATTCTGATTGGCTTTTCCATGCCCCGATAAACATTTTTCCCTAAGAGAATCCCCTGCTTCGGCAAATTATCAGGAGCGGGCAAACGCTTCGCTTTCAGCCAACGAATATTTGGCGTCTCTGTTTTTAGCCCCGGCAAATGAAAAACTGTCGCTAATTCTTCTGTATTAAAAATAAATGAATTTCGCGGGTCACCAAACTGACGCAAAATGTAATCTTTCAAAACTTCTATCTCGGGATATTTCGCCACCGTCAAACCATTCAGTTCAGGCGCATTGAACTGCAAAAAACTATCAATCAATGTTCTTAGATGGCTTCTTGCTTGATTTTCATCAGGCGCGGTTGTAACTAACCGAATCACCGTCTCAAATCCTGATTTTGAGGCCTTACTTTCGATTGCCCGTACAACATCCTCCTGCCCGGCAGTAATTGCTTTATTTTCTGGCTGTTTTCCGTCTTTATTTGTCGGTGTCACCAAATCACCCAACCCCTTCATAACCCCTTCACCAATTGATGAACTGGACTTCCCCTGCTGCAAATTTTTTGCCGCCGTGTGAGCTTGTTTCGTCCATTGCTTACTTTCAATCGGTCGAAACATTATCTGAATCCCCGCTCCTGCCCCTTGATCAGCCAACTTGCTCATTGCGTTAGTGAGCGCCGAAAGCCCATCAATCTGCAGATTGGCGTAAGTACGAATTGGAAAATAATTTGCCTTTTTAAGCACTAGTTGAGCACTGGCAATCTTCGCGTCTGACGGGAAAAAGTTTGGGTATGGCGCCCGCTCCACGATTGCGTCAGGATATTGTGAAGTAATTTGTTTTTCTAAAAAATCTACCAAACCTACAGGGACAGTCGCGTAAAAACTAATTAGTTCCTGTTCGGTAGCAATTTCAAAAGTTAGATGCCGATTTCCTACCGCATCAGCAATCCCCGCCAGATTACTAAAAATAGTTTCCATCGGCGCAATAATCGCCTTGATATCCGGCGCTTGTTGTTCCTCTTTCGGTCGCGGAACCGCAATCATCAAATTCACCCGACTTCTTACATCATCCGATCCTTTTTTTGACTTTCTTTGTGATAACCAAAACCAGCCGATACCGGCCAATACGATAACCACCCCCAATCCTAAATACAAACCTGTCATTTATTACCTATTTAGCGTTATCACTAAGATCAGTCATCATTTCAATCGTCAGACCGATTGCGGATCCTCCAAATTCAATCGCTTCTTCTCCTAACTTGACCGCATCACGGACGACGGAGCCAGAGGTTACTTCTGTCGGTCTCTCTCGCCTAGCTGGTTTTACTTGCCCCTCCGCGCTCATCCCCGCATGAAATGCTCTCCGCAAACTAGAGTCATCAATACCGTCACTACCAACAAGCTCTGTATCTAACATCCCTTCCGTGCGTCTTGTTATCCTAGATTCAGCCGCCCTGCCCAAATCACCATCTATCTTTTCAAGCGCCTCAAGCCCTCTAGGTGTTTCCACCCGAATCTTCTCGTGCTTATTGGAATTATTCTTACCCATAAAAAACAATTTTAGTATCCCCTGCTAGGTCGCATTATGCCATACTTTTATTACAGTGTCAACCCGGTAGAAGAATTTGGAAATATGCTTTTTTCTTATCTGGGCGTAGCTAATTTAGCATTTTTGGCATCAAATTAGACTAACATTCGGTAACACTCATCAGCATACAGCATATACAGAGACCAGATATTCCAAATTTCTCTACTGGGCAATAAGACGGTTCAAAATATTCTGTGCCAGAGCGGGTTCTGCCTCACCCTTACTTTTAGCCATTATCTGCCCCATCAGGAAGCCTTTTACCCGTTCATCCCCCGCTTTCACCTTAGCAACTATTTCAGGATTGTCATCAATTACCTGTTTCACGATTTTTTCTAAGTCTTCTTCGCTAAGTGACTTCAATTCACCGACTAATTCCGCCAGTGGTTTTTCAGGATGTTCTTTCATCAATAAACTTAATTTATCTGCGGATGTAGATGATAAACCTTTATCTTCTACCACTACAAAAAAGTCCAGCACCTGACGGCTGTTCTTAAAATCTATTCCACGGACTAACATATTGGCTAATTTCACAATATCAACTTTCGCAAGCGCCTCCGAACCCTTTACGCCCTCAATGTTTTCGATATGACAAACTATCTCTCTCAACTTTCCCAAATCCTGTAATTCAATAATGCGGTCATAAGGCAAACCAAACTCTTCCGCTTTCAACCGCAATGCAGACGGAAGTAACGGCAAATCATCGCCAATTTCATCAATCTTTTCTTTTCCTATATAAATAGAAGGCAAATCCGGCTCTGGGAAGTAACGATAGTCCACCGAACCTTCTTTACTACGCTGAGAAATAGTTGTGGTAGACTTTTCATCCCACCCGCGAGTCTCCATTTCAATTCGTTCTCCTTTTTCCAATAGTTCCACCTGTCTTCCAATTTCATATTGAAGTGCTTGTTCCATAAAACGGAACGAGTTCATATTTTTTACTTCCACCTTTGTGCCAAAAGCGTCCTGCCCTAATGGCCGTACTGAAACATTCGCATCCACCCGCAGGTGTCCTTTCTCCATATCCGCCCGAGACACTCCCAGACGTCTGACTACCCGTTGTAATTCCTGCAAAAATGCCTTTGCTTCTTCGGGTGATTTGATATCCGGTTCTGTCACAATCTCCATCAACGGTGTTCCGCACCGATTTAGGTCAACTAGCGTAGCATCTTTTGCATGTACCAATTTGCCCGCATCTTCTTCCAGATGAATTCGGGTAATACCAACTGCAAATTCTTTTTTCGTCTTTCTGTCCCCTGCCAAATAATCCACTTTCAGATTGCCTTTTTCACCCACAGGATAAAAAAACTGTGAAATCTGATAACCCTTCGGAAGATCTGGGTAGAAATAATTCTTTCTATCAAATCTCTGCATTGGATTTATCGAACAACCAAGTGCAATCGCAGTTTTGATTCCCCAATCAATCGCCTGCGCATTTGTTACCGGCAAGACTCCCGGGTAACCCATACACACAGGACAAACATTAGTATTGGGCTCGGCATTTTCCGAATTGTTATCGCAACGGCAAAACATTTTGGATTTCGTGTCCAACTGAACATGAATCTCCAACCCAATCACTGCTTCGTATTTTTCTATCGCACTATCACTCATTACTCACAACCCATTACTCATTACGCTGATATTCCTAATTGCCTTATGCTCTCTTTAAAAAATCTAATCGCTCTCTCTGCTTCATGACGAGCAAGTTTTACATCTACCTCATGTGCTAACTGATTACGCAATTTGTGCGCATCCCACGCAACCTGCACATTCCCAAATAAACTTTTACCGTTTTTCAATTTCTCTCCCAAATTGGCACCCGATACATTTTTCAAATTCAAAACATAATCCAAAATCTTATCCGCCTCAAAAACTGCTTTCACCCAAGATGCTTCTCTCTCATCCGCCATCAGCAAATCAACATTGTCCCACATCTCCCGCACCCGTGCCTGTTCAGTTTCTGAAATTATTTGTCGTTTACCAGAGACCAGCCACAAAAGACCAATCCCTAATCCCACCACCACAACTAGCCCTATTACTAAATAGATAATCATCTCTTTACCCACAACTCATTACTCATTACCCGCAACTCTTTCATATGCCTCCGCCACTTTTAATATCGTTGGTTCATCAAACTGTTTTCCCATAATTTGTAACCCAACAGGAAGCCCATCAACTTTTCCGCAAGGGATAGAAATTGCAGGTAACCCCGCTAAGCTCGCAGGAGTAGTCAACAAATCCGCCTGATACATCTTGAGTGGATCAGCAGAGCGTTCACCAATTTTGAAAGCAACGGTCGGAGTGGTGGGAGAAATTATTACATCTACTTTTTTGAAAGTCTCATCAAAATCCTGTTTGATAAGCGCCCTCACTCTTTGAGCTTTGTCATAATACGCATCACGAAAACCTGCTGACAGCGTATAAGTTCCAAGCATAATTCGCCGTTTTACTTCCGCGCCCAGTCCTTGCGCTCGAGTCGTAAAATACATTTTAATCAAATCTTCTTTCTTTTCGTCAGCACCAGTTGAAAATCCATAGCGAACTCCATCATATCTGCTCAAATTAGCGGAAGTTTCCGCCGGCTGAACAATATAGTATGTCGCCAATGCATATTTTGAATGAGGCAAACTGATTTCTACAATCTTCGCACCTAATTGCTCCAATTGTTCAATTGCTTTTTTGACTATCTTTTCAATTTCCGAATCAACACCCTCGCCAAAATATTCTTTTGGCACACCAATTTTTATTCCTTCAACTTTACCATCCAAAAATGCTAAATAATCAGGAACAGGAATATCTACCGTTGTAGAATCATGTTCGTCTTTTCCTGCAATTACTTGCAAAACTTTTGCCGAATCCTCAACTGTATTAGTAATCGGTCCGATTCTATCCAGCGAACTTGCCATAGCAACTAAACCATAACGACTAACCCTTCCGTAAGTTGGCATCAAACCCACTACACCGCAAAAGCTGGCGGGCTGACGAATTGAGCCACCTGTGTCACTACCGAGAGCAAAAGGCACTATCCCAGCCGCTACCGCAGCAGCAGAACCACCTGAACTACCACCGGGGACTCGAGTAGGGTCAATTGGGTTTTTTGTCGTTCCAAAAGCAGAATTCTCCGTGCTTGAACCCATCGCGAATTCATCCAAATTAAGCTTTCCCGCAATCCACGCTCCCGCTTCTTTCAATTTTGTAATCACAGTCGCTTCATACGGCGAAACAAACTTCTCTAACATTTTGGAAGCACAAGTAGTGGGATATTCCGTTGTCGCAATGTTGTCTTTTATCAAACATGGCACCGCTAAATCGCCCTTTCCTAATTTGCCCGCTTTGTCTGCAATTGATAACAAAAAATGAAATTTCTTATCCGCTTCTTTAGCGTTCTCAAGAAACTTCTTCAAATCTATCTTCTTTGCCTCCTGTATATCCATGCTCTATTCTCTATTGAAAACACTTTTTACTTTGATGTACCCTTTTTCACTCGCCGGCGCTTGTTCCAAAAATTCTTTCCGCGAAATTTCCGACTTACGAACATAATCACCGTCCGTCACATTATTCAATCCAGTAATCTGCCCACCAATTGAAGAATCCCCGTCTACTTTGTTGGTATCCACTTTTTGCAATTCACTTACATAACCCAAAACTGCCGACAGTTCTTCGGCGTACTTTTGGCTTTCTGCCTCCGTTAGCTCAATCCGAGCCAACAGCGCAATATGCTCCACATCCTCTTTTGGCAATTTTCCCATACAAAGCCATTATACCTGATAAAAAATTGACACCCAGCCTGAAAATCTCTAATCTAAGAGTGATTATTTTGCACCGAAACCACAATTTAGGGGAGGAACGATGTCGCTTCTTAAAGATACTGAACTGCTGGGAAATCTACGCGGCGTAGATGGGTGTGAACTACATTACACCAAAGGCCCCAAAGAACATTCCTACCACAGGCCTGGCACCATCGGCTTCGTACTCGGAGTCGACGAAAAAGGCGGCGAGCAACTGGTCAATGCGCTCGAACGGTTTCACTGCCTGGTAATTGGAATCAAAAATAGGGATTCCAAGAACGACCCCAGACAGACATTGTCGCGCTGCGTCAGTATAATCTACGACGCATTCCACGCCCCTCGCATGAAGTATTTGGCGGTTAACCAATCCGTCAGCTTCGCTGAAACCGAGCTAGAGAAGCTATTTTCCGAAGCTGGACAAATGTTGATGCCACGACTCGACTCACCACCCATGGACGGAGAAGAGTCCGCCGAGACAAAGTGGGCCAGATACGAAGTCGTCATGCAACAGAATCAAATGCTGTTTACGAGAGCGACCGAGGAACAAATAGCCCAGCAGAGAGCTCGGTAACTATTCCTCAACCCGTCCTCATCCTTGTTCTTTTTTCCGCGCCAACCTATGGGCTCCAGCCACATGGGTTACGCCATACAAACTCGCAACCTAAGGGCAGCCACTAGTGCTGCCCTTTCGCGTTTTATACAGAAATCCGCTCTGGAAGCTGATAATCTTGACATTTCTCCCGTTTAGGAGTAAGCTACCCATATCCTATCTTACGGGAGGTTCCTTACGATTATGTCTCCTAGCGAAACTTTTGTGGTTACGGGGGGTCTTCTATGCACCCTAGTAATCCATTTTGTTCGGACAGGGCGAGAGCACTGGACGATTAAAGGATTACTACTGGCCGTGCTCGCTTTCTTCTTCTGGCTACTCTACCAAAATAGACCGCCAGAAGTAACTGTCCATGTCATATGGGCAGCACCAGTTGTCGGCATCTTATTCAACCTATGGGGAATAATGATGGTGCAACTGGACAAGCGAGTAGTCGCCAGCTTGCTTATCGGAGGCTTGATGATTGGCCTTGCTGTCTGGGCAGGAACAACTGCGCATGCAACATCAGCGACACCACCACTGCCACCGAAAGAGCAACTCACAAGACCCATCGTGCTTATCGAACCGCCACCCATAAGCAGAACATTTTTCTATGAAAATGCTTATGGACATGGTGAACGATAAGGAACTCCGCCGCTAGGAGGAATCGGTAGAAAGAATAAGCCTCGTGCGTCAGTGCCGGGGCTTTTCTCTTGTCCAAATTACTTCACCAACTTCAGAAAATCTTCTTCGGAAATTATTTTTACCTTCAGTTTGACCGCCTTGTTGTATTTACTCCCCGGGTTCACGCCCACTATTACAAAATCAGTTTTGACCGACACGGAACCACTTGCCTTACCGCCCATTGAACGGACTTTTGCTTCCGCTTCTTCCCGACTCATTGAACTAAGCGTTCCAGTCACAACATATGTTTTTCCGTTAAGTTTGTTCGATTTCGGTTTTTCAGGCGCTTTTATTTTCACGCCAACTTTCAGCAACTTCTCAACCAACGCTAAGTTATTTTCATCTTGAAAGAAATTCAAAATACTTTCACCAACTTTAGGACCCACCCCATCAACTTCAATCCAATCCTCTCTCCATGCGTGTTTCACCGCCTCCAAAGTATTGAAAGCGTTTGCCACATCCCGCGCTGTCTGTGCCCCCACATGAAGAATCCCCAATGCGTAAATAAATCTATCTAAACTAATTTCTTTTGCTTCGCTAATTGCCTGCACTACATTTTTCGCGCTCTTTTCCGCAAATCTCTCCAATGGCTCAATATCCCCTTCTTTAAGAGTGAAAAAGTCTGCAGGATCACGCACCAATCCTTCTTTAAAAAGCTGTTCAATAATTTTTTCACCAAGTCCTTCAATATCAAAAGCGTCTCGGGAAACAAAGTGCTGAAGTTTGCGTAACTGCACCACGAAACAATTTTTATTCACACATTTGTGCGCCGCTTCTCCCTCCACCCGCACCACCCTTCCTCCGCAAATAGGACATTTATCAGGCATTTTGAATTGTTTTGTTGTTTTTGGCCGTTTTGATTTCACCACTTCCACCACTTCAGGAATAACATCTCCTGCCTTCTGTACCACCACCGTATCCCCTACCCGCACATCTTTTCTAAGAATCTCATCTTCGTTATGAAGAGTCGCACGACTAACCGTACTACCTGCCAATTTTACTGGCTCCAACACCGCTACCGGTGTCAATGTCCCCTGCCGCCCCACTTGCACTATGATATCCAAAATCTTCGTTTGCTTTTGTTCCGCAGGAAATTTATACGCAATTGCCCAGCGTGGCGATTTAGCAGTCGTACCCAAAATTCCCCTCTGACGCATCTCATTTATTTTCACCACTATTCCGTCCACTTCATACGACAAACTATCTCTTTTGTTAGTCCATCCTTTGATAAACTCTGCCACCTCACCAATACTGTGAACTAACTTATGTTCGGGGTTTACCGAAAATCCCAGCTCTTCCAACACACCCAAAACTTCCGCTTGGGTCTTTGGCTCAATATCTCCCTCAATGTCATAAACGAAACTTCGCAAAAAACGCCCTGATGCAACTTTGGGATCAAGTTGTCTTACTGTACCCGCGGCCAGATTGCGCGGATTGGCATACGCTTGTCCACCTGATTTCTTTTGCTGTTCATTTATTTTTTCAAAATCTTTTTTGCTAATGTAAATTTCACCCGAAACAATAATATCTACCGCTCTATGCAGTTTTAATGGAATACCCCGCACCGTTTTTACTGTGTGTGTCACATCTTCGCCTGTGACACCGTCACCCCGCGTTGCCGCCGTCACTAACAATCCTTTTTTGTAAGTCAGCACCATTTGCAAACCGTCAATCTTGAGTTCGCAAACATAATCAAAATGTTCATCCAAAATCTTTTTAGCTTTGGCTTGAAAATCTTCCACCTCCTCAATTGAAAAAGCATCATCCAAACTCAACCTTTGCCGATTGTGTTTGATTTCGGCAAAATCGCCCGAAACCTTGTCTCCCACCCGCTGGGTCGGTGAATCAGGCGTTATGAGGTCAGGATACTGCCCTTCCAGCTCCACTAGCCGTCTGTACATCTTGTCGTACTCGGCATCAGTGATTTCGGGCTTATCCAACACATAATAGAGACGAGCATGATGATTCAGCTCCTCCCTTAATTTCTCCACCTCCTTGCGAATAACCGCCTTAGTAGCCATCCCTCCTATTATAGAGGATTTTGGTCGTCTTGGCGGGGTTTGATTTCGGTTTCTTTTGGCTGTTGTTGAGCCCTTTCTAGCGCTTCTTTGAATGAACTTGGCTCACTCTTCAAATCCTCCTCCAATGTCTTTGCAATTTCTTCTCTTTGCTTCGGATCAAACTTCTCCTGCTTTTTGCGTTCGATATTAGAAATCAAACTTTTCAGTCCTGTGATATTTGGCATTTTAGTTGCGGGTCTGATTGGCGCACTATAATTACCACTACTGTCATTAGTTCTCACTGGCTGACCGGAAGGTCGAGTTGTTTGGGTTGGTTGAGCGATAGCTCCTGTCTGCAGCGTACGAATACCCTCCTCCACAGTAGCCGCACTGGCAGAGTATTTTTTGCGAGACAACTCAATGACCCTTACTTTATTAGTATTCTTATCTGCGCTTGGAGGAAGTGTCCCTGCAGAAAATGCGTTGGCGGTAAGCCCGTCAATCGACAACTTCACATAAATGTTGAATACATCCAGGTTCACCAAATCCTGTTCGGTAAACACGGGCGCAAATTCTTTTGTCAGAAACGCCGCATCATCACTCCCCACCCTAAAAGCAATAAGTGTACCCACATTGCCGAAGACCGCCTTACCGACCGCTTCAGAGAGCTGTGCGGTGTACTGGTGCGCCATAGTCAGACTCAAACCGTATTTTCTCGCCTCGGACAAAATAGTCGCAAACGAATCGGTAGCAAAGTTCTGAAACTCATCTACATACAGGAAGAAATCTTTTCGGCTACCCTCTGCCGCATCCGCTCGACTCATTGCTGCTAACTGCAGTTTAGTAATAATCAGAGCACCCAAGAGCGCTGCATTGTCTTCACCAATCAACCCCTTAGACAATTTCACTAGCATAATTCTGCCATCGTCCATAAGGTTACGCATATTGATGGAGCTTTTTGGCTGACCGACAATATTGCGGATAATATCAGACGAAAGAAACTGTCCAACTTTGTTCAAGATAGGAGAAATAGTTTCGTTTCGTTGGCGCTGATCTAATTTGTTGTACTCGGTGATCCAACGATTTTTAATAATCGGATCTTGTACTTTTGAAATAACATCTTCCCTGAAAGCATCATCTACAAATAACCTGGGAACCATCACCAGTGTTGCGCCCGGGTAATCCAAGAGGGCCAAAATAGCTGATGCTAGCCAATATTCTAATCGAGGCCCCCATGATTCACCGAATATCTTTTTGAATACACCGACCACACCAGACGCCGTCACCAATTTGTAGCGCGGGTCTTCAACTTCCAAAATATTAAAACCAATCGGGAATTCCTTATCACTCGGGTCAAACACGATTACATCCTCAACTCGTCTGTCGGGAATTCTTTCCAAAACATAATCAACATATTCACCGTGAGGATCAACGACTGCCACACCTCGATCTTCAGTAATGTCGTCAATCGCCATGTTCTGCAAAAGCGTAGATTTACCAGTACCGCTTTTCCCGATTACATACACATGTCGTCTGCGGTCGTTTATTTTAATGCCAAACTTTTCCTGACTGCCTCTAAAATTAGTGACACCAAGATTAGTCAAAAGTTCTGCCGGCGTTTCATCCGCCAACGGCAAATTAGCCGGTGGCTCACCTTTCTTCGCCCCCGCCCAAACCAAATGAGGAGTACTCACCGATTTGTTTGGCAAGTGATAAATACTGGCAAGTTCCGTTACATTCAACACAAACCCAGTTTTTGGGAATATTCGTTGAACATAGCGTTGCAATATTTGCGCACCTGGAATCGGTTCAGCTACTGCCGTGAAACCATTTAGATTAGTGGTATTGAACTGTTTGAACGAACCTACCACCAAATCAAGTTTCTGTTGGGCGGCTGGTGGAGTTTCATCCACCGCAATAATCCGAATCATCGTTTGAAAACCTAACTTGGTACTTTTCTCTTCAATTTTCTTGAGCGCATCCTCTACACCAGGAGCTAGTTCTGTTTTCTTTTCCGGTGTTGGCACGGGAGCAGTAGCCGAACCTCCCGACATTGCCGTCTTGAATACATCTGAAGCTAGGCCACCAAGATTCTTTACCAAAGTCGCACCAAAACCTTTGCGCCCCGATTTCACTGCCGTAATATAGCTAATCGCTCGATTACGCCAGCTGTCATTTTCCGGCCGAATTAGAACCTGTACCCAAATCTGTGATTTGCCCTGCAGTTTACTCAATGTCGCGGTAATAGCCGCAAGCGGATCAACTTCAAAACTATCAAAACTTTTTATCGGGAAAATATCTTCTCTCGTGAGCTGCAAGTCAGTTGACGCCATTGCCATATTGCTGCCCAGTTTATTTACATCCGTATAATCTTTGAATTCGCTAATCGTCACACCCGGATACTGCGCGTAAATTTGTCCCTCAACATAACCTTGCAAATGTTTCGGAGTCCAGACAAAAAAGCGAATTGATTTTTCTTTCGCCTGCATCTCAAAACTAATGTGCTCCTGCACCCCTGCCTTAATCGGACGATAGATTCCATGCAAACTGGCGAACATCAATTCGGCAGCCAGAGGCGTAATCTCATTGTCTTTAGGCACTTCCACTGCCAACAGTACCCCCTCGGTGCTGGTAATGGGCTTCGAAATGCCTTCAGTTGCGGTAGTAATAATAGGAACATTAGAAGTCTCGGGGGCGCTAAATTGTTTGGCTGCTTTCCCCTTTTGGCGTACCCAAATAATCAGCGCAAAAAAAATCAGCCAACCTACGGTTAGCAATCCCAACACCACAATACTGGAAGGGCTGTCCAACATACTCCTCAAAAAATTGTTAAATTATTTCGGCTGTTCGTTCAGAGTGTAGCTGCCTTTACCAACTTTTCTGAACAACTTCTTATTCTGCAAATTAGCAATTACCGTATTACGCTTTACCTGCCGTTCCTTCAAAACCATATCAATTGTTTCTTCCGTAGTCAGCGGCCGATTCGCCTGCTTCATAACCTTTACAATAACATCCACAACTACTCCCGGCTGATATCCCTGCTCCTTCAAACCATAAATTCCTCGGCCCACCAACACAAATCGATTATCACCAATCAATTCATTATGAACTGTTCTGCTCAAAACCGTCTTACCAGGGAAAGTTTGATTAATCGCATCAGCAATCTCGCGGAAGTGCATCGGCTTGCCTACCTTTTGTAATATTAGAAATATTTTGTCGCGAATTCTTTTTGGCACTACCGTTGGCCATGAGATCAACCCCCAATCGCCGACATCAGTCCGCGCTAATTTTGCGCCCACCAATAAAATCCCGTGAACAATACTCGGGGTCAACCGCGTGCTGTTCTCACCATAAACCGCGGTCTGGGTTAGTTTTTCCCACAAAAATTCTTCCTTGGCTGGCTTACCCGCATCCGCCAAGATTTTTTCTAATTCAACCAATACTTTATTTATCAATCCTGTTGGCGCATTCTTTTTTGCCCAACCAACACGCAAATTATCTTCTTTGGGAAGACTAACAACATTACTATCCAGCGCCATCGTGAGCTTCAAGGCGTTCAATTCTGCTTCCCGTCTTTGGTCGCTCCCAATCTTAAAGTAATCCGCCAATCCAATAAGTGATGCTACCCCACCCATTTCTACCAAATAGCTATTTGTTATCTTCGTAAGTTTAGCCAAGTCCTTGGTCGGTTTCTCGGTCAGCTTTTTGATAGCGGAATTTTCAATCTGGCGGGCTCTTTCGCGCGTAACGCCAAATTTAGAACCGACCGCTTCCAAAGTCATCTTGTTACCGTCTTCTAACCCAAATCGTCCAAGCAAAACTTCCCGCTCACGATCCTTAAGCGAGTTGACAGCGCTGATTACTACCATCAAAGGATCCAACGCTTCGCGGGTCTTTTCCTCCTGCTCCACCATAATTGACTTGATGACAGAACCGGGGTCCTCCTGATTGTGGTTGTTTTCCTCCATTGGGTTTCTCCTCAACCCCCTCATTTACTTTGATTATATCATACAACGCTTTATTTGTCAACGGTCAATAGACTTTTTAGACTAATGTGGATAACTCAAAAAATCCGCTCCTATGGCGGAATAGCCCCCAATTGAAACTGACTTATTGCGACAAACCGTCGAAAATAACTCGAAAATCCTGCATAATTTGGTTTTTTGTGGCCAAATCACTAACCGAAGCATAACGATCCAAAAGTGACTGTAGCGTTATGTAATCTTCTTTGGAAACCTGCAAACTATTAGGCAGCTGACCCGGATCAATCACCTGCGCGCTCGCTCCCCCACTTATACTTGACCAGTACTGTGCCCCAATCGCTAAAATCCCCAGCACCACGACAATGCCGGCAATTACCCCTGCTGTCTTTATCGCTTGGTCGTTCATGCTCCTATGTTATCCCGTAAACCCTCCCTAACGCAACCGAGTAGTACAATGTTGTTATGCCAAAGAAAAATGGTTTACGCCGCAACGAACCCATCAAAATCGTCCCAAAAGTTTGGGGCGAAGAACGATGGGTTCACAATGACAAACTGTATTGCGGAAAATTATTAATCGTGAAAAAAGGCAAACACTGCAGTTTACATTATCACAAACTCAAAACTGAAACTTTTTATGTAACACATGGCCGATTGAGAGTAGAACTGACCACTCTAAAAGATGCCAAACATAATCCGCCGATTATTAAAGAAAGCTTTGAACTTGGTGAAAATGGGGCGATAATTCTGAAACCCAACAGCGTTCATCGCTTTACTGCTCTCACAAAAGAAGCTCACTTGTTTGAATTTTCTACCCAACATTTCGACAGCGACAGCCACCGCATAGCTATCTAGCCTAAATCTCGCTTAATGCGTAATGCCCGTTCCGCCCCGATTATTCGGGCAATTTCTGATGCGTTTGCTCTTTTGACTGCCGCCATTGAACCGAACGCCTTGATTAGTTTTTTGCGCGTTACCGCCCCAACACCAGAAACTTTTTCTATCCCCGAAGTCGTTGTTCGTTTTTTGCGGAGACTGGTGTGATAAGCAATCGCAAAACGGTGAACTTCGTCGCGAATATTCTGTAATAAAATTTTGGTTGGTGAATTATCGGGTAAAATTTCTATTTTCCCGCTTGGCAAAACCAAATCGTCTTTTGCTTTCGTCCGACTGTGGCTTCCTTTCGCAATTCCAATGATTGCAACTTTATACTTCTTCAGCGCTTTTGTAATTGTACTCACCTGCCCTTTCCCTCCGTCAATCAGCACTACATCCGGCAAACTCGCGAATTTATCATCTCCCTTTTGATGCGCAAATCTCCTCTGCAAAACTTCAGCTAGACTCGCAAAATCATTGGGGCCAATAACGGTTTTTATTTTGAAACGGCGATATTGTTTTTTATCTAATTGTCCTTTTTCCCACACCACCATCGCGCCCACCGAATCCGTCCCTTGAAGGTTAGAGATATCATATGCTTCAACCCGTTCAAGTTTTTTCAATTTCAAAATATTCCTTAGCCCTTCCACTCCTTCGGTGGAAACTAATTTTTCCAACTTCCATCTTCCGGAGATTTGATTGAATTTCATTTGCGCATTTGATTCCGCCAACCGAACAATTGATCTCTGTCTCCCTTTTGTCGGAGCAATTAGTTCAATTCTTTTTCCAGTTTTATCTTTCAACCATTTTTCAAAACTCTTTGTGCTTTCAACCGCCTCCGGCAACAAGATAGTTTTTGGCAAATCAGCCGCTCCTTCGTAATAATCCCGCAAAAATCCCTCTAAAATTTCAGGAACCTCTGTTTCGTATTTTGTATCAACTGCGTATTGCTGTTGATTTAGCAATTTGCCCGACCGAATCTGCAAAAGGATCACCATAGCTTTATTAAGAGACCTGGCCACACCAATTGCATCCTCACTAACGGATAAATTGGTTTTTACCACGCTTTGTCTTTCATTGATTGCTTCGATCGCTTTCAAACCATCGCGAATTCGCGCTGCTCGTTCATATTCCCTATTTGCGGATAGTTCCCGCATCTGCTCTCTAAGCTGTTTGATAACTGAATCATAGTTACCGTGCAAAAACCGCATCACTTGCTCTATAGTTTTGTGATAATCTTTTGACTTCACTTTGCCGACACAGACTCCCGGACAAATTTTCAGGTGATAATTTAAACAGGCTCGATTTTGTCCCTTTTTCAAGCCAGCCGTAGTGATTGATTGGGTAGCGCTACACAAGGGGAATATCCGCTTGATTAGTCTTAACCCTTCATAGACCTGTCCCGAAACCGCATACGGCCCAAAATATTTTGCCCCATCCCTAGCTACCTGTCTCGCTAATAAAATACGCGGGAATTCTTCGTTTACAGTAATTCGAATATATAAATAGTTTTTGTCGTCCCGCATTATGATATTGAATTGCGGACGATATTTTTTTATCAATTCATTTTCAAGCAAGAATGCCTCTGTTTCACTCGTCACCGCAATAGTCTCAATTTTATGGACTCTCTCCATCAGCGCAATTGTTTTTGGCGACTTGCCCTGCTTAGAAAAATAACTCGCCAATCTTTTTTTAATATTTTTTGCTTTGCCTACATAAATTACTTTTTTGGTTTTATCCTTCATCAAATACACTCCGGGGCGAGTCGGAGCGCTTTTTAGAACTAGTTTTGAATTGATTGCCATCTTTTTAAATACAGCCCTTTCCAGACTCTCCGTCCTAGAGAAGCCTCTATACATCGGGAGAACTGGAAAGGGCGAGGGGTTTGGTGACTCTCGAAAGAAGCATTTGTGAAACGCACACGGCACTAGCCACGCGCCGAACGGAATCCAAGCGCTTTTCCCTTGTGGTAACCCACAACGAGGGAAGAAAAAGGAAAAATCCACAAGTGCTCAGTCTTGCACTTTGTAACCGAGAGTCACAACGAAAGAGCAAGAACTGCACTCTCTTATTACCTGTTCCTATCTCTTCAGTCAATTATTTCAGGACCTTCACCAGATATTGTCCCGTATAAGACTTCTTTATCTTCGCCACTTGTTCAGGAGTGCCTTCTGCCACAATCTCACCGCCCTTATCTCCGCCTTCAGGTCCTAAATCGATAATCCAGTCTGCTGTTTTGATTACATCCAGATTGTGTTCAATAACTACTACCGAATTTCCTTTATTGACTAATCTGTGGAGTACTTCCAAAAGTTTTTTAGTGTCTTCAAAATGTAAACCAGTTGTCGGCTCGTCCAGAATATATAAAGTTTTACCTGTAGCTCGGCGAGAAAGTTCGGTAGCTAATTTCACGCGTTGCGCTTCGCCGCCAGAAAGTTGGGTAGCGGGTTGTCCAAGTTTGATATACCCAAGACCTACTTCCTGTAAAGTATCCAACTTGTTTTTTATCGGTGGAATATTAGCAAAAAACTCTGCCGCATCATCCACCGTCAAATCCAAAACATCTGCAATGTTTTTTCCTTTGTAATGAATTGATAAAGTTTCTTGATTGTAGCGTCTTCCTTCACAAACTTCGCAAGGAACATAAACATCAGGCAGGAAATGCATTTCAATTTTATTCACCCCATCTCCACGACAGTTTTCACAACGACCACCTTTTACATTAAAAGAAAATCTGCCCTGTTTGAAACCGCGCATCTTCGATTCAGGAAGTTGAGTAAACAAATCCCGAATGTAAGTAAACAATCCTGTGTAAGTTGCGGGATTGCTTCGCGGACTTCTGCCGATTGGCGATTGGTCAATGCTGATTACTTTATCCAAATAACTAATTCCTTCTATCGACTTGTGCGCTCCCGCCTGTTCATGCGCACCATAAAAATCATGCGCCAATCGCTTTGCCAAAATCTCGTTTACCAGTGTGGATTTCCCCGAACCAGAAAGTCCCGTTACACACACAAATGTTTGCAACGGCAGTTTTACATCAAGATTTTTTAGATTAAATTCGGACGCTCCTTTTATTTCCAACCACTTCCCATTTGGTATTCTGCGCTTTTTCGGCACATCAATTCTCTTCGTTCCCGCTAAATACTGACCGGTCAAAGAACGCTTGTTTTTAGCAATTTGTTCAGGCGTACCCTCCGCCACCAATTCACCGCCTTGTTTGCCAGCATAAGGCCCCACATCAATCACCCAATCACTTGAGCGAATAGTTTCCTCATCATGCTCCACTACCAAAACTGTATTGCCCAAATCTCTTAGCCCCATCAAAGTTTGGATCAGTCGGCGATTGTCGTGCTGATGCAAACCAATCGAAGGCTCATCCAATATGTAAATCACACCCGAGAGCCCTGAACCGATTTGAGTAGCTAAGCGAATTCTTTGCGCTTCTCCGCCAGATAGCGTATTTGCCGAACGATCAAGCGTCAGATAATCCAACCCCACATTGTGCAAAAACCCGAGTCGTTCGGAAACTTCTTTCAAAACTTGCTTCACAATCAATTTATCCTGTGTCGATAATTTGAGATTTTCAAAAAAATCCGCCGCACCATGAATCGGCAATGTCGATACATCAACAATCGATTTATCCCCCACCGTTACCGCCAGCACTTCCGGTTTCAACCGACTACCGTGGCACTCGGGACAAACTTTGCTTGTCATATATTGTTCAATTTCCGCCCGAATAAAGTCAGAATCAGTCTCTTTGTATCGGCGCATCAAGTTCGGGGTTACTCCCTCAAACTTCACCACATATTCATTTGTCTTTCCGTGAGGAGTCTGGTACTTCACCACTACTTCTTCGTCTCCGCTGCCATACAAAATAATCTTCATCGCTTCCTTACTCAATTTTTCAACCGGAACATTGATATCAAATTTAAATCTGCGCGCTACCGCTTCCAGAATTCGATTATTCCATCCTCCTCCGCTTACCATATGCGCACCCCATGGACGAATTGCTCCTTCGGTAATACTCAATTTTTTATTGGGCATCAAAAGTTCTGAATCGAGTTCCATTGTTACCCCTAGCCCCGTACATTTTGGACAAGCGCCATGCGGACTATTAAACGAAAAATGTCTCGGCTCAAATTCGGGAATACTGATGTCACATTTTGGACACGCCAAACTTTCAGAAAAGAACCAATCTTTTTCTCCGTCAGAAACTTTCAATTTTCCCTGCCCCAAACGCAGAGCTGTTTCCACTGAATCCGCTAACCGCGTTCTGGTGTCTTGACTGGCATCTGTCAAATCTAATCTGTCAATTACCGCCTCGATTGTGTGTTTCTTGTTTTTATCTAAATCTATTTTTTCATCCAATTCATAAATACTGCCGTCCACTCGCACACGAACATATCCACTCTTTTTCAAATCCGCCAAATCTTGTTTGTATTCACCTTTTCTATCGGAAATAACTGGCGCCAAAATTACGGCATTTTTCAATTTGAGTCCTAAAATATGCGACAAAATCTGGTCGATACTCTGCCTTACCACTGCTCGTCCGCATTTCGGACAATGTGGCACACCAACCCGCGCGTAAAGCAAACGCAAATAATCATAAATCTCTGTAATTGTTCCAACCGTAGAGCGCGGATTTGAGGAAGAAGACTTTTGATCAATCGAAATTGCAGGAGAAAGTCCTTCAATACTATCTACATCAGGCTTGTTAGTCAGTCCCAAAAACTGCCGCGCATAAGCGGATAAGCTTTCGACATACCGGCGATGTCCTTCGGCATAAATCGTATCAAAAGCCAACGAGCTTTTGCCCGAACCTG
Organism: uncultured bacterium; assembly: GCA_963695435.1. GTDB lineage: Bacteria > Patescibacteriota > Kazan-3B-28 > Kazan-3B-28 > Kazan-3B-28 > JAKLDB01. Next base: position 279,316 of record OY968788.1, on the reverse strand, counting down.
ACATACCGGTAATAGTAACTAGCCGGTTCTTGGGGATTTTGACACTAATGTTTTTAAGATTGTGTTCCCGCGCCCCGCGAACCTCAATGTAGTCTTTCATAAATTACAAACCTACCGCTCCTACCTAAGCCCCCTCATCTTTATCATCTACTAATACCAACATCGTTGGTGGCAGAACCCGGCAAAGAACCGTTGGTATCAATGCTGGAATTAATCACAAGAGGTCTGGAAAAGTATCTGCTAAATAAAGTTTGGAAAAAGCCTCCTCCCGGAACTCCGCAGCTCCCAACGAAAAACGAGCTCATCCCAAGCAACAATAAACCAGTTAGCGCTGCAACAATCATTTCCTTAGCAGTGCTGATTCCGCCCAACCCGTCTTTACCACCGCTGCCACCCATTGAAGTAGCGTAAGTTACGCCAGCAACAATAATCATCAGAACTGCCAGCGCCGTAATCACGCCGTACGCGTAACCAGCCACTATGCAAACATACTCATTGAAAGTCATCGAAGTAGTTGAAGCAACCGCTCCTGTGTCCGCGCTGGCGAACTGCAAGACAAGTGCAACTCCTGCCAAAATTAGCACAGTCCAATAACCGCGTATCCACCACCGAGCCCAACTTAATTTTTTCTTCGCCCTCTTCTTTCCCATTGCCCTCGGGTTATTTACGGGTGAATTATACCCAAAATCTCCCCTCCCATCAACCCCCCGAGAGAGTTATGCGTTATGAGTGAAGGGTTATGGGTGTAAGAAGCCCTACAGGCTTTTATTCGCCACTCATTACCCGATACTCATTACTCACAACTTTTTAGCTTTTCTCCTCGTATCCGCATTCGGTACAGACGGGGTACCCTTTTTTGACCGGCTTCGTCATAAGCTTCCCGCAGGTTGGACAAGGCTCCGCTACTGGCTCATCCCACGCAGCAAAATCACATTTCGGATACTGACTACATCCATAAAATATCTTTCCTCTCTTAGTTCTGCGAACTACAACTTCGCCTTCCTTACACTTCGGACAAGCCATCTTAATTGTTGGAGTGTTGATATTCTCCACAAATTTACATTCAGGATAATTACTGCAGCCGTAGAACGGACCAAACTTCCCTGTTTTCTTCACCATCGGCGCACCGCATTTCTCGCATTTTTTGTCAGTCATCTCAACAGCACTCTGACCCTCTCCATTTAAAGCTTCCGTATATTTACATTTTGGGAAACCGGAACAAGCCATAAATTTTCCAAATCGTCCAACCTTAATAATCATCGGAGAACCGCACTTTACGCACACTTTGTCGGTTTTCTCGTCTTCCACAGTTTGTTTAACCACTTCTTTATCCTTTAAATTAATTTGTTTAATAAACGGTTCATAAAAATCTCTAATCACAGGCACCCACTCTTTTTTACCTTCAGCAACTTCATCCAAATCATCTTCCATGCGTGCAGTAAAATTGTAATCAACAATATTCGGAAAATGTTCCACCAAAAAATCATTGACCATCATCCCCACTTCCTGCGGAACCAAAGCTTTCTTTACATTTTTGATGTAACCGCGCACACCCAAAGTGACAATTGTCGGAGCGTAGGTACTTGGACGACCAATGCCCATCTTTTCCATCTGTTTTACTAGTGCTGCTTCAGTGTATCGCGCTGGAGGTTCCGTAAAATGCTGAGTGGGAGCAACATTCAGAAGTTTCAGCAATTCATCGGCCGAAACTTTCGGCAAAACTGTTTCTTGGAACGGCCATTTATCAAAAACTTTCGCAAACCCTAAGAAAATAATAGTTGCTCCGCTTGCCTTGCTTTCAACTGTGTCGGATTTGATTACCACATCCTGCGTGCGAATACGCGCTGAATTCATTTGGCAGGCAATCATTCTTTGCCAAATCAATTTATACAATTTGAATTGTTCTTCGCTCAATCTTCCCTTCACTTGTTCCGGTGTCAATTTAGGATTAGCAGGACGAATTGCTTCATGAGCTTCCTGCGCACCGCGAGATTTAGTTTTGTAAAACTTCGGCTTCTCTGGCAAATATTCCTTACCAAACATCTGTTCAATCACTCCCCGCGCTGACATCACTGCTGACATTGCAAGATTAGTGGAGTCAGTACGCATGTAAGTAATCAGACCAACAGGCCCACTACCGTCAACATCAACACCTTCGTACAACTGTTGAGCAACAGTCATTGTCTTTTTCACCCCAAATCCCAGTTGAACACCCGCCTGCTGTTGAAGCGTAGAAGTGGTAAATGGAGCAGCAGGATGGCGCTCTCGCTCTTCTTCTTTGATATCAATAATTTTGTGCTCCCCAGCGCCTTCAACAATTTTTACAATTCTATCCGCGTCAACCTGACTTGCGAGAACTGGCTCCTTGCCGTTTTCTTTTGTAACCGCCGCCGTAAGTTTATCTTTGCTGGTAGTTTCAAAATTAGTTTCAATAGTCCAATATTCCGTCGGTTTGAAAGCTTCAATTTCCCGCTCTCTTTCTACTAATATTCTTAGCGCTACTGATTGCACCCGACCGGCAGAAAGTCTCCGAAATATTTTTCTCCAAAGCAGAGGACTCAATTTGTAACCCACCAATCTATCTAATATCCGCCGTGCTTGTTGGGCATCAACTAAATGCAAATCAATTTGACGCGCGTGCTCAAATGCTTCTTTCACTGCCTCGGGCGTAATTTCATGAAACGCCACCCGTTTGATTTTACTTTCGGGTTCTTTCAAAATCGCCTGAATATGCCAACCGATCGCTTCTCCTTCGCGGTCTTCGTCAGTGGCAAGATAGATCGTTTCAGCCTTTTCCGCCAATCCTTTCAGCTTAGTCACCGTCTTGCGACTGGCAGTGGGAATAATATATTCCGGTTCAAAATTATTATCTACATCCACTCCGAGTTTTGATTTCGGCAAATCCCGAACATGACCATATGATGCTTCCACCCGATACCCTGTACCCAAAATCTTAGCAATGGTCTTTGCCTTTGTTGGAGATTCTACAATAACTAAATTATTTTTCATTTGATACTAAAACCGCCCGCGCCAGTGTTCATTATTACACCCTTCATTTCCAATAGCGTAATAGTGGTATTCACTTCGGCGGCTGTCAACCCAGTCATTTGAGTTATTTCATCCGCCGTTCTGCTGCCTGGCACAAGAGTGTTATAAACGATTTGTTCAACTTCCGTCAAATCGGTCTGTATTTTTTGAACATTAATTTCCACCACATCACTCGGGCACAGCACCGGTTTTGCACCTTCCGCAATTAAACTATTAGGCCCCATCGACATTGGGCTAGTGACTGGTCCTGGCACTGCCAAAACTTCCCTATTGTAATCCAGCCCCAATTTGGCGGTAATTAGCGCCCCACTTCCTTCACCCGCCTCAATTACTACAATTTTTTGACTCAATCCCGCAATAATCCGATTTCGTTGGGGGAAATGATAGCGAAGGGGTTCCGCTAACGGTGGGTATTCCGAAATCAATGCCCCACCATTTTTCAAAATTTCCCGTGCTAACCCCCTATGTTCGGGCGGATAAATGGACGCATCATCAACTCCCGACCCCAACACTGCCACCGTAATCCCTTTTACTTTCACTGCCGCTTTGTGTGCTTCCGCATCAATTCCGTAAGCAAGTCCTGAAACTATTACACAGTTTCTTGCGATCGCTTCTACTAATTGATTAGTAATTTGGGTGCCGTAGGCAGTTGGCTTACGCGTTCCTACTACCGCCACTACTTCTGATTCTCCCCAATCCAAATTGCCCCGAACATACAAAATTGCAGGCGGATCAGCGATTTCCCGCAAAGTTTGCGGATATTCCTGATCGCCAATACTAATTTGTCGGATATCAGTTGCAACTTCCATATCTTTTTCAGAATACATATAATATATGTATTCGGTCTACCCTATGAAACCAAAACCTTTTGTAAGTAGCTTTTGGGGCATTGTAATCGTATTGATAATCGCCATAGCGATGCTGGGGGTTGCGAATTATCGCGGTTACCGAGCGGGGTTCAATTTACCCTTTATCGTGAAGACTCTTGATCAGCTCAAGCCGACCAACAAAGAACTCGGTACTGCCTATCTGTTTACCAATGCGGCGGAGCTTAGCAGTATTTGTAAACCCAGCGATACTGTCGTGGTCAACTGGGACAAACAGGTAGCCTTTGGTTATACCATCACCAACCTCAACGCTGGTTATCGGCTCCAACCGCTGTCAATCCGTCGACAAGGCACCGTAATTGATATAAGCTACCAGCGCGCCACCCCTGAAGACAACCCTGATGCCGCGTTTACCCAAGCTGTATCTCACCCCGTTATACTAACCATATTGGATCGCACAAAACTTATTGCTTCCAGCGAAATAACGCTCAACTTCATTATCAACGGCGTTACCACGGGAACATTGCAAGTCCCTCCCAATAAAATCTAATTTATGCCATTCGACATTTCCATTAATTCGATTTTCAAAATTTTAGCGGTCCTCTTGGGCCTGTGGTTTTTATTTATCATCCGCGATGTAATCGCCATCGTTTTCGCTTCTCTTATTGTAGCTTCCGCTCTGTCCCCCACCATCGATCGGATGGCAAAAGGTAGAATTCCACGAGTTCTGACTATTCTAATAATGTATTTGGTTATCATCGCCTTCTTTGGCGCGCTGGTTTACTTCATTTTGCCGCCAGCCATCACCCAGCTTCGACAATTGGCTGACCAGCTGCCGAATTATTTTTCTTATTTCAACAACTTCATTAATAATCTGCGCGAGTTCGGGATTCAGAATCACCTCATCAACGATTCACAGTCCAGTCTGAACGCAGTATCCAATTTCCTCAATAGCTTTACCAGTAACATCTTCAATACCACCAAAGGATTCATCAGTGGCTTCACCGCTGTCCTAACCGTCTTTGTATTGAATCTTTATCTACTTCTTGACGAAAATGGCATCAAAAAATTCTTTGTTGCCCTACTCCCGGTAAAGCAAAAAAACCAGATCGTAAATATCGCCAATAAGGTTGGAAGTGGTCTGGGCGCATGGCTTAGAGGACAGCTTTTGTTGGGTATTATTGTTGGTCTCCTGGTTTATATCGGGCTAGTGATCATTGGCGTTCCTTACGCTCTTACTTTGGCGTTATTGGCTGGAGTGTTAGAAATCATCCCGATAATCGGTCCTATTGTTTCTGCTATCCCAGCTATCCTTATTGCCTTGAGCATCAGCCCAACAATGGCATTGATAGTTACTGGTTTCTATATCTTGGTGCAGGAATTGGAAAACAAACTGCTCGTTCCCAAAGTAATGCAGCGCACTGTTGGTCTGCACCCCGTTACTATCATTATTGTTTTGCTGATCGGCGCCAAACTGATGGGCATACTAGGTATTTTGCTGGCAGTTCCTGTCACTTCAGTGCTCTACATCGTCCTCAAAGAGTGGGGCAATCTTTCCCGCACTTCCAGAACCAAATAATTTATTTTTGCTGATGCAAAAACTCGATTCGGTCGCGGAGTTCCGCGGCTTTTTCAAACTCCATATTTTGCGCTGACAAATCCATCTCGCTCTCCATCTGGCGAATAACCGTATCGATTTCTTCTTCGTTTGCTTTCTTTCTAAACTTATTCAGTTCTTGTTCCTCCGGAACATCTTCGTACTTTTGCTTATGAATATCTTTCACTTCTTTGATAATCGACTTTGGCGTAATCTTATGCTCCTTATTAAATTCAACCTGTTTTTCCCGTCTGCGGGAAGACTCGTCCATTGCTCTTTGCATCGAGCCAGTAATGTGGTCGGCATACATAATTACTTTTCCCTCCAAGTGCCGCGCCGCCCGACCAAATGTTTGAATCAGTGCGGTATCAGAGCGTAAAAACCCTTCTTTGTCCGCATCCAAAATTGCAACCAAAGAAACTTCTGGCAAATCTAACCCTTCACGAAGAAGATTAATCCCAACCAGCACATCATATTTACCCAATCGCAAATCCCGTAGAATATCAATGCGTTCCAAAGTTTCCACATCCGAATGCAGATACTGCACTTTTATTCCCGCTTCCTGCAAAAAAGTAGTCAGGTCTTCCGACATCTTCTTAGTCAGCGTTGTCACCAGTACTCTCTGTTTTTTTGCTACATTTTTCTGGATTTCCTCCATCAAGTCATCAATTTGTCCGTCAATCGGACGAACTTCCACTTCAGGATCAATCAAACCAGTCGGACGGACAATTTGTTCCACCACTTGTTTGCTGTTGCTTAGTTCTTCCTGCCCTGGAGTAGCGGAAACATAAATTACTTTGTCGATTAGTTTGTTGAATTCTCTATCTGTTAGGGGGCGGTTGTCATAGGCGCTAGGCAACCTAAATCCATGCTCCACTAGCATTTCTTTCCGCGCCCTGTCCCCGTTATACATCCCTCGAATCTGGGGGACGGTCATATGCGATTCATCTATAAACATCATGAAATCGTCAGGAAAATAATGGAGTAGTGTCGCCGGAGGGCTTCCCGCCTCCCGACCATCCAAAAATCTAGAATAGTTTTCAATTCCCGAAACATATCCTATCGTTTGGAGCATTTCGATATCGTAATTCGTTCTTTGTTCCAAACGCTGTGCTTCCAATAATTTGCTTTTTGAATTTAAGACTTTCAATCGCTCTTTCAATTCAGTGCGAATTGATTCAATTGCGCCCTTCAATTTTTCCTGCGGTGTGACGAAATGTTTGGCAGGGAAAATAATCAATTCTTTCAACTCTTCCAGAACTTCACCCGTCAAATAATCCATTTTTCTGATTTTGGTCAGCTTATCGCCAAAAAATTCCAGCCGATACGCCGCATCTTCTGAATAAGACGGAAAAACTTCCAAAACCTCACCTCGCACCCGAAAAGTACTGCGAATAAAATTAATATCATTTCTTTGATACTGGATATTTGTGAGTTGTAGGAGCAGTTTATCCCGCTTGTAGCTCTTGTTCACTTTCAACTCGATACTCAAATTCTGATAAACCTCTGGATTGCCTAAACCATAGATACACGAAACCGACGCCACGATAATTACATCTTTACGCGTTAGCAACGCTTCTGTTGCCGCATTGCGAAGCCTATCAATCTCATCATTTATTGATGCATCTTTGGCGATGTAAGTATCCGTCTGCGGAATATACGCTTCCGGCTGATAGTAGTCGTAATACGATACAAAATAATGTACCGCGTTGTCTGGAAAGTACTCGCGAAACTCACTCGCCAACTGCGCAGCTAAAGTTTTGTTATGCGCAATAACAATCGTTGGTTTCTGAATTTTCTCAATGACATTCGCCATCGTAAAAGTCTTCCCCGAACCCGTCACCCCCAATAGCGTCTGATGCTGATACCCCTTACGCAAACCCTCCACCAACGCCGAAATCGCCTCCGGTTGGTCTCCCGCCGGCTTCAGTTTCGATACTATTTTGAGCTTTTTCTTCTCCAATCCTCTATCTTCTTATGGTTCCCTGATAGTAATACTGGCGGGACTTTATGTCCTTCAAATACTTCTGGGCGAGTGTATTGCGGATGTTCTAATGTTTTTCCGTCTGAAAAACTTTCGTACTTCGCCGATTCAGGATGATGCAAAACATTTGGCAACAATCTCGCTACCGCTTCCATCACCGTCAACGCGCCTAATTCTCCTCCCATCAGCACGAAATCCCCGATTGATAACTTCTCGTCAATATAATATTTAATTCTTTCGTCCACTCCTTCATATCTTCCACAAATAAAAATCAATTCTTCGTAACCTGATAATCTTTTCGCTTCCTTCTGAACAAACCGCTTTCCTCTTGGATCCAACAAAATAATTCTTCTCTTGCGATTCGTTTTGGTCGCAAATTTAATCGCTTTAACCAATGGATCCATTTTCATCACTAATCCCGCTCCCCCGCCATACGGCATATCATCAACCGTTTGATGACGATCCTTTGCAAACTTGCGAGGTGTAATTGTCTTGAGTTGAACTTGTTTCAACTTCCTCGCCCTAGACAAAATCCCTTCTTTGAAATAATCCTCAATCAGCTGCGGAAAAATTGTAATAACCGTAAACTTCATAATCCTATCTTATCAAAAGCCCCGATTCCTCGGGGCCTTTAATTTTTTATTAGTCCCTCAAAAGTTTTTATTCCTCTGCAATTTCTTTCAAATCGTCTTTGGTTGTGGTTTCCGGCATATCTATCTTTTCTTCCTTATCTTCCGGCAAATCAATGTGACGATTGCCACCAGTGCCACCTTCTGGTTCCATAATCTTTAAGTTGACTCTGGAGTGATTCTGCGCACCCAATACTCTAAGCAGTGTACGAACTGCCTTTGCTGTACGGCCTTCTTTACCGATAATTTTGCCCATGTCAGCTGGGTCAACGCCCAGTTCGAGCAAAACACCCATTTCATCAACACTCCGTTTGACAACAACTTTGTCTGGATTGTCGACGATAGCTTTAACCACATACTCCACAAATTCCTGATCGCGTTCCATAACTCTCCTGTTGGTTAACTATATGACTATTAAACTTCCTTATTCTCTTCTGATGCCTCTTCGGCTGGAACTTCTGCAGAGACTTCCTCTGCAACTGGAGCAACCTCCTCCGCTACAGGAGCAGTTTCTTCCACAACGGCTTCCACAGGCGCTTCAACTATCACCTCTGGCTCACTTGGAGTCGCCTCTTCGGCAGAAACCGATTCAGCTGGCTTAGGAGCTTCAACTGGCTTGTTAGCGGCATCGAGCTTGGCCTGTGCCTTCTTCTTTGGCTTAGCCTCTGCATGCAAATGAACTGGCAGGTCAAAACCCTGCCCGTTTAGCAGTTTAGCAACCGTATTTGAAGGCATAGCCCCCTTTGAGAGCCAACCCTGCACCTTTTCCTTATCAAAAATGAACGGCTTTAATTCTGCCGCTGGCTCATAGTGACCGAGAATCTCGACCACCTTGCCATCTAATTTTTCGCCCTGTTCGGCAGCCACCAGACGGTATTTCGGCTGATTCCTGCGACCGGTGCGAACTAAACGGAGTACTAACAAAGCATTTCAGCTTACCTGATATACATAGGGCATTTTAGCCACAAGCCTCCCCCTTGTCAAGCCGCTCTCAATCCCCTATAATGCCCCTTGTAGATTTAGAGACGAGAGCGTAGAGATGAGAGTATTTTTTCTTATCCTATATCCTAAGCTCCACGCCTTATTCTCTATTCTCTACTCTCTATTCTCTAACCCTAGACACGATGGCCGCCGAACCAAAAAAGAAAATCAGCAAAGTCCGCAGTAAGACCCGTCGGGCTCACTGGCATCCAACGATGCCTACTTTGAATACTTGCCCTAAGTGCAAAACGAAAAAGCCAACTCATATGGCATGTCCTGAATGCGGTTACTACGGAGATAAAAAAGTTTTGAATACTAAAGCTGACAAGAAAATTGCTCAAGCTTTGAAACTGCAGGCAAAAGCTGAAAAAGATAAAGAAACTGCTGAAGCAAAAAAGAAGAGAGCTGAAAAGATTAAAGCAGACAAAGCTGCCAGACGAGCCAAGAAGGCTGAAGCTAAACCAAGCAGTACTAAAAAAATTATTCAGACTCCCGCTAGAACTGGTGAAGAATACAAGGACGACAAATAGTTTTTTCTTTCTCCGTCTGGTAAATTGTAGGTATGGCATCCAACAGACATTTCGCCCGAATTCTAATAATGCAGGCGCTCTACGAACTTCAGCAGCGTGATGCTTCTGATTTGACCGAAATTATTAAGCGCCATCTGGAAAAACACGAGTTCGAAGAAAACAATCTCACCTTCATTCACAAACTTGTCGAAGGTCTGAAAAAACATCTCGAACAAATCGACGAAGTAATCACTATCTCCGCCCCCGAATGGCCAATTCCACAAATCGCCCAAGTTGACCTCGCAATTTTGCGTTTGGCAATCTTTGAATTATTATTTGACGACGAAGTTCCGCCTAAAGCGGCCATCAACGAAGCAGTAGAATTGGCAAAAGCTTTTGGCGGTGAAAACTCCAGCAAGTTCGTAAACGGCGTACTCGGCACCGTATTTCGCAACTCCACCAAATACAACCCGGAAACTGACGAAAAAAGCCCTCGCTAACTCCCATTAGGGGCCCCCAAGGCAAACCAACGAAGTGTTTGGCTTGGGGAGAGGAGAAATCCTTGAGGCCCAAAAGACGAGAAGCAATAGCGACTCGTCGTTAACACGAAAGGATTTGGACGAATGAATAATTTAGATTCTCTCCAGAAAAAGATCGGTCTCAAGTTCAAGAATCCTGCACTTTACGAGCAGGCTTTTACTCATCGCTCATATCTTAACGAGCACACTGATGTAGAAAATCATAACGAACGGCTGGAATTTTTGGGAGACGCCGTCGTGGAACTATTAGTCACTCAATTTTTATACGATAAGTTTCCCGAAAAGGCGGAAGGAGAACTAACCAATCTTCGTGCCGCTCTCGTTCGCAGAAATACTCTAAGCGAAGTTGGCAAAGAACTTAAATTTGAAGAACATCTTCGGATGAGCAAGGGAGAACTTCGCAACGAAGGGAAAGCCAAATCAATAATCATCAGTAATGCAGCCGAAGCTTTTATCGGTGCTCTGTTTTTAGATTTGGGACTTCCTGCGGTAAAAAAATTCATCGATAAATTTCTACTCCATCATTTGGAACCAATCATTGCCGAAGAAGGGCACATTGATGCCAAAAGCCGTTTTCAAGAAATCATTCAGGAAAAACATGGTGTCACCCCTCACTACAATACCGAAGAAGTGTCAGGGCCCGACCATGACCGTAATTTTGTCGTCGGTGTTTATGTTGACGACAAATTGATTGCCAAGGGCGAAGGGAAAAGCAAAAGAGAAGCAGAGACGAATGCCGCTTCCGCCGCCCTCAAAACCCTTGGCTAGACAAATAGACCGATAGACTTATAGACGAATAGTGATAAGTTCTGGTAGCCTTTCCAGGGCTTTTTCTATTTTCACGCTTTAGCATCTGCGATTTTGCCCAACAAACTTTTCTGGAGCTTATAAGTATTAGCGTGTCCTAAATAACCAAGATACGACGGCATAGCTCTAGCCACCGACTCAAAATCGCCCATCGCCAAATTGCTCTTCAGTTTTTTCTTGATTCTCTCGACCGTTCTTCTCCTCGGCAGATTGTAATGTGGCAAAACCACATAGCCGACATAATCAATCCCCCATTTCAGTTTTCTAAGATAAATTTTGTTTGGGTGAATATTGAGTTTCAGTTTAGTTTTCAAAAAACGATTTGCCTCAACCAAATAACCCATTAGCTCGTCTGGATTATCCGACAAGAAAATAAAATCATCCGCATAACGCAAATAATATTTGGCTTTGAGCTGGTGTTTCACAAACTTATCTAGCGGGTCCATATAAATATTGGCGAAAAGTTGGGAGGTCAGATTACCCAAAGGCATTCCCTTGCCTTCTCCGTCATTCCCGCGTCCTTCTTTGTCATTCCCGCGCAGGCGGGAATCCAGACCCAAACAAAAACTATCAATAATACTCTCCAGCAATTTCAATAATCGCTCATCGACAATACGAGCTCGCAATAACCCCATTAGCACCTCGTGATCAATGCTGTCGAAGAATTTTCGGATGTCGCACTTCAAAGCATAGCAAGGTCGAGTGTAGTTTTCAGAGATTTTGCGAGTCATTTGTGCCAAACGCCAAAATGCCCGATGAGTACCTTTATTATCTCGACAAGAATAACTATCAAAAATAAAAGTCTTATCAAAAATCGGATATAAGATTCTATAAATCGCCCTATGAAGTAGTCTATCTCGTACGCTCGCTTTATGAATGTTGCGTGGCTTAGGATCGGTAATCTTGAATGGCTGATAATCCGAATGTTGATAATTGCCTAATTCCAAATCTCGATGCAATTGGATAATATTAGACATCAAATCTCTCTCGAACTCCTGAACATCCTTTCGATTCCGTTTTCCCACCACAAATTCCCGCCACGCCTCAAGAAGATTGTCGAGTGAGATAATATGTTCATAATAACCTTTAGCTATTTTCATATGACGAACAAAGATACCACACCGAGAGAGAGAGAGTTGCTTCCGTTACTTCAACGCCTAAAACAGGCGTACCTCCTATGGTATAGCTATTACCAAATCCTACCTAAACTCCATCGCTACTCCATCGGACAGAGAGTAGACAATTTATTTGTAGAAATTATTGAAGCTGTTGCTCAAGCCAGCTTCCTTAGCCGAACAGAAAAGTCTCCTTATGTCAGACTAGCAATCCGCAAAACTGATACCCTCAAAATTCTTCTAATGGTCTTATGGGAAACCAAATCTCTAGATAACAAGAAATACGGTTCCGTTTCGGTTCAACTAGATGAAATAGGCAAAATGCTCGGTGGTTGGAATGGACAACTCAATAGACAAAACTCTCCCGAAAAGTCGGGAGAGAAATGAGGATAGTAGCGAGAACAGCAGCAGGGTTGTTGTCGTTCCAATCGTTGTCGAGCCAATTGTAGTTCCAGTTCCACCTGTCACCGTTCCAGTTGAGGTAACGGACATACAGGTTGCCGTCCGAGTTGCGATTCGTGCGAGATATTATCCGTAAGCACCACCCCTTGATTCCGCTTTTGGAGCAGAAGTCTTAGGATTGTATTTTATTCGACATCTATAATGTCAGAACATCTCACACCAAGTATCTTCATTTTTTGAAGTTTCTACATACAACCCTCTATTCCAAATCTTAATCAGGAATACTCTCATTGTATGGATACTGGGTTCGGCAGCCAGAAACCGTAATCTCTGGCATATTCGCCTAGTTCCACGGATAGTTTACCAAATTTGAAACATAAAAAGAGGCCGCACTCCGGAGAGCGCGGCCAAAGGACCAAGGGTAAAGGATCCGAAGACCCAAGATCCCAAGTCCCAAAGACTAACTTGCGAGAACAGCAGCAGGGCGGCTGTCGTACCAATCGTCGTCGAGCCAAGCGTAGCGCCAGTGCCACCTGTCACCGAGCCAGCAGAGGCAACGGACATACAGGTCGCCGCCCGAGATGCGATAGATGGTACCCCAGAAAAAAATATACTTACTCTTCCATTCTTCTGGGATAAACTCGGGATGAGCCAAAAGCCAATCGAGAACGCAGGCATTTAGAACCTTCTTGCCCTTCAGCTCCTTGCGAAGCTTATTGCCCTCAATATACTTGCCGTCCTTTTGCCCATCCGAAAGATAAAGCTGAATCTTCTCGGGATTCCATTCGAGCTTGCCACCCTTTTGGTGCTCTTGCACCTTCCAGCCATCAGGAATGAATGGCTGGGCATCGCAGTCGATGACCTGAATGACTTGGTTTAGAAATGTCTTCAAGTCGTCTAGGGTGGGAAGTGTACTGCGGGACAGCAACTCACGGATGTAGTTCATCCGCTGAAGCAGTCTGCCAAGAGCTTCTTCGCCCAGAGTCTTGAGCTGCTTTAGCAGTTCATTGACCCGAGCGTAGTCTTCACTCTCGTTGGGCTTAGCAGTGATGAGAGCCCCGAGCAACTTCATCACAACATCAATGGCGGCTAGGATAGTCATCCCAGTCTCCTTTTACTAATACCTTATAGGCTAACTTGTGTCGGCTAGTCTTCAAGGTACTGGTGGGGTATTTCCCTAAAAATCACAGGGTCCACCTTACACCCGCAGGATACCAGAAAACCCGCTCCCAGTCAAGCTTTCCCCTCCCCGATACCCATTGAGCAAATTCATATTTCCAATAGCAAAATTGACCGGTATGGATAGCGTTGTTTGAGCGTAGCGAGTATAGCGTATAGTCCAGAAAGGTTATATTTTGCTTTTTTGGAAAATGAATTTGTGAGTGGGGAGCGACTTTGGTTACTTTCCTCAAGCGGAAAGTAACCGCGGTACAAGGGTCGCGCAGACCCTTGAAAAAATAAACAAAAAGAAAATGGATCCCTGCCTCCGCAGGAATGACAAAAAAGAAAAAGAAAACAATAAAAAACCTAATCCACACTCCAGCGCTCGTCGCTGTTTTTTAATTTTGCGGAAAGGGAAAAACCTGCCGCTTGTTTGTGCCCACCGCCCCCCATCAACCGCGCCAGCCGATTTACATCCATATTGTCATCTTGTGTACGGAAACTGCCTTTCACGCCGCCTTCGGGAGTTTCTGACAACAGCAATGAAAACTTCAAATCCGGCACAGTATTAATAAGATTCACTAATCCTTCCGCATCTTCTTTGGTAGTACCGGTTGCCGCCAAATCTTCATTGGTAATTACGGAAATAGTCGCTTTCAATTCGTCATCATAACGCATTCTCTGAAGCACAATCCCCCACAACTTCAATCTCTCCACACTTTTCCCAACATACAAATGCTGGGCAATTGAAGCCAAATCCCCTCCCTTCGTAACTAAATCAGCGGCAATTTCAAGTGTGACCCGAGAAGTGTTGGGGTGCTGGAATGAACCAGTATCAAAGCTGATGCCAGTAAGGAGACAGGTTGCGATTTCTTTAGTGATGCCTGCATCCCAACTCCGCAATAATCCATACACCATTTCGGAAGTGGATGATGTTTCGGTATTCGCATAAATAAGCCCCGGGACTGACTCACCTGCTTGATGATGATCAATAACAATCAGCTCATCAGGCCAGGCAATATTCAATTCGTTATCCTCAAACCAACCCGTCCGCACCCATCCATCACAGTCCAATATGACTACCGTGTCGTAATCCTGCGGTTCGAAACTATCCTGCACTTTAAAAAAATACGGCAAAAATGAATACGAAAAAGTTCCCGGAGAATCTCCGCCGGCTGCCACCGTTACCTGCTTCCCCCATTGGCTAACCAAAACAGCATACAGCCCTAACATGCTGCCTAATGCGTCACCGTCAGGGCTAGCGTGAGTCGTTAGCAGAATCCTCTTCGCTGCCTGTAGTTTCGTTCTGATTTGTTGAGCCAAGTTCTCCACGGCTCCTAAGCGTACCAAATATATCCAAAATTCGGAAAGTTTGTTCTGGATCGGACAATTTCAGTACGAGTTCGGGGAACCGGCGCAATTCTATCTTCCCCGCCAACTCTTTCTTCAGTGCGCCCAGATGTTTCTGCACCACCTCAAACTGATGTTGAGCTTTATCTTTTTTCCACGGAGATAAGCTCACCCAAATTTCAATATGATGCAAATCTGCCGATACAAACACCTGCTCCACGAGAGGCAACGCATCAATCCCCCAATCGCGATTGTGTTCAACAAAAAATTCCGCCACCGCCGCGTGAACTACAGACCCCAACCGCTCTTTCCTTAAATTCTTATCCATAGACTCCTAATCTGTGAGCAATCCGAATTAAATTCGGATTGCGAACTCCCTGGAAAAGGGAGGCAGCTCCGACTTGTCGGAGCGTCGGAAGGGAAAAGACCTTTTTCTGGTCTTGTCCCTCCGAGTTGTGTTATACCAACTTTGCCTTTTTATAATCGACTTTTACAAATTCCGCCACATCATCAGGCTGAACTTTAGCCGTAGTTGCCACTAGAAAACCGAAATCTGTTCCCGGTGTCGCTTCCGATACATCTTCAGTCAAATGTTTAATCAGTTTTACCGTACCTTCACCAATTTCTTCCTCTCCACGAGTAAATTTCACCATGTTACCAACTGTAATCCGCCCCGACACCACTTTCATGCCGATAATTTTTTCATGTCTATCATCACGGAAAATTTTCAGCACTGTCGCTCTACCCACTTGGGTTTCTATTTTTTCCGGTTCAATCGATTCTAATAATATTTTTGTCAGATCATCAGTCAAATTATAAATAATGTCGTAAGTCAAAATTTGAATTTTATCTTTCTTCGCCATACTGGCAGCAGATGGTGATACATCAACCTTAAAACCGACTACCACCGCTTTTTCTCCTACTGCGCCCAAAACATCTGATTCGCTAATGTTTCCGATACCTTCGGCAATGATCTTGATTTCTCCTTTATCAGTGCGGATTTTTGCCAACTGGTTTTTTATTGCCTCTAGTGAGCCTTGCATATCCGCCTTCAATACCACCGCAATTTGCGATGAACGCGATGCGCGAATCTGCGCGGTTAGTTTGGACAAATCGGATGATGTGACAGAAATTCTGCGCGCCGTAGCTTGTTTTGATTTAGAAAGTGAAATTTCCCGCGCTGCTTTTTCGCTTTCCACTACTTCAAAAAACTCACCTGCATTTGGCACTGCACCAAATCCCGTCACCCTTACCGGCATTGATGGACCAGCTTCTTTCACCCGTTTGCCCAAATAATCTTCCATCGATTTCACTTTGCCTGCCTGAATTCCAACCACAAACGCATCACCAATCTTCAATGTTCCGTTGTGTACTAATAATGTTGCTGTGTAGCCAACTTTGGGGTCGTGCTTTGTTTCAATTACAAAACCTGACGCAGACACTTGTTTTTGCGCTTTTAATTCCTGTAAATCAGCAGTTAGTAAAACTAAATCTAATAATTCATCCACTCCTTCACCGGATTTTGCGGAAACACCAATAATTACATCTTTTCCGCCCCATTTTTCCGTTACGATATTGTGCGCAGCCAATTCCTGTTCCACTCGCATAATATTTGCTTCCGGTCGGTCAATTTTGGTAATTGCTGTCACAATCGGCACATTTGCCGCTCTCGCCAGCTCAATCGCTTCAATAGTTTGTGGTTTTATTCCTTCATCTGCCGCTACCACCAAAATAACCACATCCGTCACTTTAGCTCCCTGCGCTCTAATCGCGGAAAATGCTTCGTGCCCTGGCGTATCTAAGAAAGTAATCTTTCTGCCCTTGAATTCCGCCTGATACGCTCCAATATGCTGGGTAATTCCACCCGATTCTTTTTCGGTAATCTTGGTCTTGCGAATATAGTCCAGCAAGGAAGTTTTTCCGTGATCAACATGCCCCATTACCGTCACAATGGGCGCTCTAGGCTCGCCAACCTCAACCTGTTTTTCTGCAATTGTTCCCGTATCCGCGAGAGATTCACTTTGTGACACTTCGTAACCTAAATCGTCCGCTACGATAGCCGCAGTCTCAAAATCGATATTGTCATTAATAGTTGCCAACACACCGTTAGATAATAGCTGTTTGATTACCACCGTCACTGGCACACTAAAAGAGCTCGCCAATTCATTGACGGTCATAATCGCTGGTAAAACTATTTTTTTCTTTTCTTCCATAAGTTATAAAAAATGACTGCTAAAAATGTTGCTAGCAGCCATGCAATTTTATTTTACCTCGAAATCTTCTTTCGAAGTATTATTATTGCTTTTCCATAATCGCAATAATTTTGGCTGCTGTAGTTGCGCCGATGCCAGGCAGTGCTACCAATTCTTCCTTAGTTTTGCCCGCCAAACCGGCTTTATTTTCAATTCCGACCGCATTCAGTTTTCTAATTACTGCCGGTGTCAAACCCAAACTCTTCAAATCATCCGTGCTGGCTGGTTCTTCCTTCTTCACCACAGTTGGTTTCTGCAGTTCTTTCAAGCTCAACCCCAAACGGTGACTTTCCGCTCCCAGATCAATAATTTTCAGCTTTAGTTTGTCGCCCGACTTCACAATTGTACTTGGATCAAGCACATGCTCATGGGATAGCTCGGAGATGTGAATCAAGCCATCCACTCCGCCTTCCACCTCAACAAATACGCCAAACGGCATAATCTGCGTAACTTTTCCCTCCACCGTTTGTCCCACTCGGAAATTCTGAATAGTAGTAAGCCATGGGTTGGATTCCAACCGTTTCATTGAAAGAGAAATTTTATCCGCATCAATCGCAATCACTTGCACTTTTACCGTATCTCCTACTTTGGCGAAATTACCCGGATGATCCACCTTGCCCCAGCTAATTTCAGAAATGTGAACCAACCCTTCTAATTTGCCCAGAGAAACAAAAATTCCAAAATCAACGACTCCGCTAACCGTTCCTTCCAAAATGTCATCCACTTTGATATCGGAAACTAGTTCATCAAACTCACCTTTGCGCGCAACCTTCTCGGAGAAAATAAGTTTGCTGGTACTTTTATCCAAATCGAGCACTTTCACCTGCAAATTCTGTCCTTCAAACTTAGACAATCTGCTCAAAATCTCATCTTTGTCATTGCCTACGCGTGGGTAATGTTCTGGAGCCAATTGCGATACTGGCAAAAACCCTCTCAAGCCGTCCGCCTCCACAATCAAACCACCGCGGTTTGCTTCCACCACTTTTACATCAAATACTTCATCTTTACCCATCCGTTCCTGCAATGCATCCCAGCCTTGATTTTCCAAAGCATCGCGAAGACTCAAAATCATAAAGCCTTCATCGTTTTCAGGCATCAGAACCGAAGCAGTCACCCTATCGCCTATTTTATAATCAGGCGCCGAGATTCCTTCCTCGGCTAATTCTTTATTGCTAATGATTCCAACAAAACGGCCATCATCAATGTCCACCCAAATGCGATTCTTGGTCATCGCTGTCACCTCGCCTGCCACCAAATCTCCCATTTGGTAGATTTTCAAACCGTCCCCGGCATCGTCGAGGTATTTTGCGAAGGCTGTCTTTGCGCCTTTGGGAGTTGCCCCATCGGAGACTTTCGTCTTAGCCATATCTGTTGGTTAGCCAATATAACAACGCGGATACTGCCCACTATAAAGGAGCGGTCAACTCGCGTCAAGCATCTCTCCCCGCTCCTTCTCCTACAAGCCCAGATTATCCGCTCCCACCGCCAAATAATTATTGACAGCCCTACCCCGCTCTGATACATTCCAATTATCTTACCCCTATCAAAAGGGAAAGGAGATGATGGCACCTTATGCTTGCACTATCGCAATTTTCTTCTCGTCACAACACAATGTGATCACGACGCGCGGCCAGGCCACTAGGCCTAAGACAGCCGGTAGCACGGTTCAAGGACTACCGAACCCATCCGCTACTGTCTGCAAAAGATGTGAGGTCTCGCTAGCAGCATAGCCACCCTGGCTGACTGCAAGAAGCGAGACGAGTAGGTTCGTTCTTTCGTGTATTATTAGGTCTCGCTCGGCATTTGCCTTAAGCGAGACAAAAAAACGGGTTTACCAAAAAAGGGGGCGCCGCACTGGCGCCCCCTCGATCTTTTCTATTTACTGAAAATCATTTCTTCAAATATCTTTTTAGATACTTGTCTTTTTCCTGCCCAGACACTTTACTCGCCCGCTTGGCAGGAAAATCGAATTTGGCATACTTAATCATCAGTCCGATTTGGATCAAAACATAAAGCACCAGCAGTGCCGCCCACAACCGCCAAGAGAAATACTTAATCCCCTCGTAGCGGAAAACTAACCATAAAAGTCCTAACCAACCGACAACATTAGCAACTGCGGCTGAACGCAAAACTAACTGCCGTTGAAGAAACTGCAGTTTTTTAGTTCGCCTAGGAACAATCTGCCCTGCGAGTATCATCAATACCAACAGAGCGAGAATTATCCAGTATCCCCAACCCAAAAACATCATCGACAGATTGCTGTCGAAATAATAAGTCCAATTGAAAAAATGTAAAATATTCATATTTTTACCTCAATTTCCTTCTTACAAATCCTTTTGGCTGCGCTTTTTTAATTTTCAATCTTGGAGTTGCTTTACCGGTTGCTTTTTTAGTTAACTTACGAACAGTAAACCCTGCTTTTTTAGGAGCGGATTTCGCAACCAGTGGAGAACGTTTGACATTCTTTTTGCCTGCCCGCACAGGAGACAAAACTTTTTTCTTGAAAACGGGAGGAGATTTCTTAACTACCTGTTTTACGATAGACTTCTTCACCGCTTTCACCACTTGCTTGACCGCTTTTATCGGCTTAGTCTGTTTTACCTCGACTGGCTTGGTCTTTGCAACTGGTTTCTCCTCAATTTCTTCCGAGACTTCCTCTACTATCTCCGCTTCACTAATATCTATCTTCGGCAACTTTGCCAATTCTTGTTCTGATAATTCTTCATTCGGATTACTCAATTTACCATCCACTTCTTCCATAAACAAAACTGTAAATGATGCTACTTTATCGGTCGCATTCTTCATTCGCATCAGCCGTACACCCTGCGTTGCCCGACCCAATGTCGGAACACTCTTTAACGGCAAACGAATAATCTGACCATCAGTAGAAGTCATAATAACATCCGCTTTCAATGTTCTTTCCACCAACTTGGCACCAATTACCTTGCCCGTTTTCGCGGTCACCTGCATTGTTTTAATTCCAACACCGCCCCGATGTTGCAAAGTGTATTGCGACAACAATGTTTGTTTGCCCAAACCATTAGCGGACACCACAAACAATGCGGAAGGAATCCCCTGCTTTGCTACATCCGCGCCGATTACTTCATCACCTTTACGAAGTTTAATAGCTCTAACCCCTCGAGTAGAACGGCCAAGTGGACGAGCATCACTTTCTTTGAATTTAATTGACTGACCGTCTTGCGTGACAATCATTACTTCATCGCCAGACTGACTCTTGCGCACCCATTTCAATTCGTCGCCTTCGTCTAATTTGATAGCAATCAGGCCATTGCTTCGAATATTTGCATACGCGGAAGTAATTGTTTTTTTGATAACACCTTGTTTTGTAATCATTACAAAATCACCTGCCCATACTTTTTCAGGCATTGCGAGGAGCGCAGTCACCTTTTCATCAGGCGCTAATTGAATTACATTCACCGCCGCTGTACCACGCGCAATTCTAGAAGCTTGTGGAATTTCAAATACTTTTTGACGGAAAACTCGTCCCCGATTGGTGAAGAACAGAATATCATCATGATTTTTTGCAACCTGAATGGTACTAATTTGATCTTCCTCTTTGGTGGTCATACCGATTACACCCTTACCACCCCTTCTTTGCGTACGGTATTCGCTAATTGCTTGGCGTTTGATGTAATTGCCCACCGACATTGTCACCACCACTTCTTCGTTCGGAATCAAATCCATATCCGTAAAGTCGCCGACTGTTTTCCCGCTCATCTGTGTCCGGCGCTTGTCGCCGTATCTTTCTTTCATCTCAACACATTCTTTTCTGATGATGTCGTCAATTCTCTTCGGATCTTTCAAAATACTCTTCAATTCCGCAATCAATTTCTTCTTTTCAATGTATTCATCTTCCACTTTCTTCCGTTCCAAGCCCGCCAATGCGGACAATCTCATTTCCAAAATTGCTGACGCCTGAACTTCAGTCAGCTTAAACTTCTTCATTAAGTTGGCGTGCGCCTCTTCTTTGGTGGCAGATTTTTTGATTGTTGAAATTACCGCATCAAGATTATCTAACGCGATTTTCAAACCTTCCAAAATATGCGCCCGCTCTTCTGCTTTGGTTAATTCAAATTGGGTACGGCGTCGAACCACTACCCGCCTGTGATTCAAAAATTCAATCAGCGCTTCTTTCAGCGTGAAAACTTTCGGCTGAATGCCATTTTCAAGCGCCAGTAAGTTCACATGAAAAGTGGACTGCAGGGGCGTCATCTTGAACAACTGATTCAAAATTTTCTTAGGATACGCATCTTTGCGCAAATCTACTGCCACGCGAATTCCGTCACGATCTGATTCATCCCTAAGATCTGCAATGCCGACTAATTTTTTCAGCTTCACCAACTCGGCAATCTTCGTCACCAATTCCGCCTTGTTCACCTGATACGGCAATTCGGAAATAATAATTTGATGCGCATTGCCATTTTCAATAATTTCCGCCACCGCCCGCATTACCACTTTTCCATGACCGGTAGCATAAGCTTCTCTAATATCTTTCGGATTAAAAATAAGACCGCCAGTTGGAAAATCCGGACCCGGAATAAATTCCATCAATTTATCAACATCTGCCTCCGGTTCGTCTATCAAATATGTAATCGCATTCATCATCTCGCCCAAGTTGTGTGGCGGAATATTCGTCGCCATACCAACCGCGATACCCATCGTGCCGTTCAAAAGCAGTTGCGGAATCTTACTGGGCAGCACATCCGGCTCTTTTTTGGTATTGGAATAGTTATCGTGAAAATCGACTGTATCTTTATCCAAATCAGCCAACACTTCTTCGGCAATGGCCGTCATTCTAGATTCGGTATAACGCATTGCCGCCGCGCCGTCTCCATCCACCGAACCAAAGTTACCCTGACCATCTACCAATGGGTATCTCATACTCCATGGCTGCGCTAGACGCACCAGAGTGTCATAAACAGCCACATCACCATGCGGGTGGTAAAACGCTATGACACCACCAACAACTTCAGCGCTTTTGCGGTATTTTACATTGTGCCGAAGCCCTGATTCCCCCATCGCAAACAAAATACGGCGGTGAACCGGTTTCATCCCATCACGAACATCGGGCAAAGCGCGGGAAACAATTACGCTCATTGCGTAATCCAAATACGACTGCCGCATTTCAACGTCAATCGACCGCAAATTTACTTTACCAATATTACTTCCGTCTTCTTTCATATCCACCAAGAATAACTATTTTGTATCAACTACTCAATACGCTTCAATAGCGCCACTCCCCATTTTGCGTTCTATCATTTCTACTTTTTATTGTTTCGCCCAACTGTCTATCAACCACTTGTCTCCGCTTTTCACCAGAACAAATTGCCAATTTTCAGTAACTTTTTTCTTATCAGGTGTTTGTTTATCCAATTCACCTACAATGGTCACTTTGCTCAAATCTTCCGGCACAGTAGTCTTTGTAATTCTAAAACCTGTGACATCCGATGATTCTTCCACAATCCCCGGGCTGAAATCTGCTTTAGCACCCTTAGTCAATCTTGCCGTCATTCCATCTGCGTCTCGACTCTGCCATGCCTGCACAAACTGGCTTACTACCTGTTCCGCCGCCTGTTGAGCCGCAGTTTGCTGTTCGGTTTGCGTACCACCCTCATCTATCTTCTTGCCCAAAAGCACCTCCACATCGCTTGGAATATCAAAGATAGCTCGCGGCAGTTTTGTTTGGACCAGACTGTTCCCCACCAACAATAACTCGTCATACGACTTGGATGCCTGTTCACCATCGGCTTTCAGTGTATCCAATTCTTTTTTGTCGCTGACATCCGCCACTCGTCCCGCAATCCGTTTCAATTCCAAAAGCATCGCACTGTAATCCTCTAGAAAACTAGTTAGCTTACTGGCTGCCGTGCTGGCTTTGATATTGAGCCCGGTCTGCGACCCAATGTCATACAAACCATCACGAACAGTTTGATTTGTAGCATTTATCAACTGTGTTAGCGATTGGCCACTGCTGGTGTCGCCCAATTTATCAAAAGTATCAATGCTATTGAATTTGGTCAGCAACAAATTGCTTTCGTTCACCGTATCACTCCAAACTTGCTTCAATTTTTTCTCACCAACCGTTCCTTGGCTTTGGAAAGTGTAGTAATAATATGAAGCCAACCCACCAACCAAAATCACAATAATCGCACCAAAAATAGTCAGCAACAAACCGGGCGCTTTTGGCCGATGGTAGCTTTTCATTTCTTTTGTTTCCGCTTCAATTTCTTCTGCCTCGTTGTCGGTGATTTCTTCCTCAAATTTCATCCCATTTTTTCTTCACTTCTAGCCCTTTCACTATATCTGAAAAAACCGCCCTTTTCAAGGCGATTTTACCCCTATTTTTTCAAGTTCAAATCAAGCCTATTTTAAGAATTTATAGAGCTTCCCGAAGAAACTGTGTCACCTGCCGATAAACCACCGGCGCCACCCCTTTGATTTCAGCATGACGAGTCAACACCCGCATCACTTTTCCGTGAGGAAAGATTTCCAAAAAGTCCAATTCGTTCTCTCGCAAAACGAACGGATCAGTAACACTATCTTTGGTATTTAGAAGCAATGCCGGAACCTGCAGGAATCTGCGCTTAACCACCCAGTCCTGTCGTAAAATATAGCCCATTCGGATTCCGTTGATTGTTTCTTGGACCGAACTGTCTTTGGCATAGAAATGAGCAAGACCAAAACTAAATCTCCAAACAAATTTCAGCATTCTTACTACGGCTATCATCACCTTCCTAGCGTACGCATCTAATGTCGCGCCCAAGTCTAATTCAAATTGTGAACGAGGCGTAAGATTTTCTGGCTGGAAAGGAGTGGATGCCGCTACAAATGCAGATAACCCAACATCTATTCTATGTTTACGCCAATAGCGTGTTAGTAAATATGCTATTGTTCCACCGAACGACATTCCTAGTAAAATTATTTTTTTGTACTGAAGTTCCCTGATGGTGTCTGTCACATCATGATACAAATCTTGAATTTTTATATTCTTTTCGGGATAGTGAAATTCCAATACATCACCGAACTGCGAAAACAATCTCGCCTCTCCGTCGAGGTTAGAGTAAGTCGGAATCAACCCCGGGAACACTAATACCGCCGTACCTGAACGGCGGCGGTTTTTTCTTTGAACTAATCTGAAACAGTGACTATGTGACATTTTGTTTTTGGTTTCGTCCCCCAGACTTACTTCCATTATACCAAAAAATTTAGCTTTTGTCAAAGCACCCCTCTTGCCAATAATTCGCTCCCACTAATTACTTTTGCGCAACTTCACCGCCGTAATCAGTGCCAAAGTAAAGATAGTCGCCCCCACCACACAACTTGTAAATTGGGGAATACCAAAGTATCCGGGCGCGCATCCTAGATTACATACTTGATTGTGGTACAGCCGTCCTAATTCGTAACCGTAATTCCCCCAGGCGAAAACTGCGCCTACCGCAATCAGCCAAACCAATTTGTATTGGCTCGCCTTGCTGTAATTAATACGCAGAGCAATTGACCATATACACGCAATAATAAAAACTACAAATCCCCAGAAGCAAGGAGTAAGTAATGGGTTGACCAAACCACTCGGCATTTTATACACAGTCCACAAACCATCAATACTAAGATATCTCTCGATTACCCTGAAAACATTGTATCCCGCGAACAATGTGCCCGCCGTCAGCAAAAAATTCTGTAGAGCTAATAAATTATTTTTCATACCCAGTAGAAGAATTTAGAAGCTATATTCTCTTGCCCGACTTGGGCATTATCCAGTTTATAATTTTATCTGATAGTTATTACGATTTTGTTTATCCAGCAGAGAACATAGCATTCGCCCAAGACGTTCTAAATTTCTCTACTGGGCATATTCCTATTATACCAAACAACAAAACGACCCGATAAATCGAGTCGTCTTGTTTATTTATAATTCCAAACGAAATAGGAATTAACCTATTTCTTCTTGGCCTTGGCCTTCTTCTTTTTCTTTCCTGCCATTTTTTGGGTCCCCATGAACTTAGCTGTTATAACAACCTAATTATCAGCTCTTTATTTTATAGGGTCAATATTACTTCAATGGGGATAAGTCTCCATAAACCATAGAGCGAACAAAATCCTCGCCCACCACAAACTTTTTTGCCCCAAACAGCCCGATTTTTCGGGCGCACCATAAGCTGAAAATTATTGACCTAGAGCCACTTTTTTGCTATATTGAACCTGCCTCGGGGGAAGCCTCGGGAGCTCATTGAAAACTAGAAGGAGGTCGCAAACCATGCGACATATTATTTTTATCTCTGTACTGCTGGTAGTCGCAATCACTGGTTGCGGCCATCCCACTCCTGTCCTAAAAGGACTAGGCAAACCTGTCATCGTTGCGCCGCAAGGCGTCAACGAACAAATTTGGACAGCACTGAACGAAGAGCTGTCCAAACAACTGGCAACAAGAAGTGTGTCGGCCCCACCAACCGCATTTGTAACGGTAACCAGCTTGGTTGCCGTGGGCAACGGCCCCGAAGAAAAATCTATGTTGACTTGGTCGTCGATCGCCCTCAAGGGCGACTACAACAACGATGGCAGTATTGACATCAGCGACATCACGCCGCTGGCGATATACTATGGTCAAGAATGTAACAGCCATGCGGAAACCATCTTCGTCAACGGCGATAACGATCCTACAATCAACATCGCCGATGTTACCGCCATTGCGATGAATTTCGGAGTCCATTTGGAAGGATTCCGAGTCTGGCGAGGAAAGTGGAATGGGACAACTGTTGATTGGGAGACCAACTTTCGTCCCAATTCGGATCTCGGCAGCCCCAATTGGTCTGCCAACCGAATTATGGGAACAGAGTTGGAAACGGAGTATGGCTACATCGACGACATCAGTGGAGTCACCGACGAACACTTTGCCACATCCGATGTGCGATACAAAGTGACTGCATTCGGAGACGATGCTGACGGTACGGAAGCGGAGGTAGCAATGCCCAACCTCCCACCATTGTTTAGCATCAGCGGGATGATAAAAGATTCCGTTGGCCTCGGGCTTTCAGGGGCATTAGTCAAACTGATGCCCAAAAACAGTACCATCGTAACGACGGCAGACGGGAGCTACGCCTTCTCTTTCATCCCTACGGGAGATTACATCCTCTCCGCGGAAATGGAAGGACATTGGTTCTCCCCCGCGCCCGTTCACCTGTCCATAACGAACGACGATGCAGTCGGGATGGATTTTACGGGTAAAACAGCAGGGTTAGCACAAAGTTCCTGGCCAAAGTATGGCGGGAACCCCAAGAACACTTGTAGAGGAGCATTTGCCGGCCCCCAGACCAATGCCGTCAAGTGGACTTACCCCGTCAGCAGTGGAGCAATGATGTATGCCGGGGTGACGATTGGACCGAATGGAATCTACGCTGTCCACAACAATCTCTTCGCCGTGAACGATAGCGGCAGTGAGCGATGGACTGTACCGATAAATCTATCTGTGCAAACCCAAAGCACCTGTGCCATCGGTAATGACGGCGACGTCTATCTAGGGTGCGCAGACAATCAAATCTACGCATTCTCTAGTTTCGACGGAAGTCTAAGATGGACTTCCCCAACCATAAGTGATGTGGCAGGGATCTTCAGTTCACCTGCCATCTCGCCAAAGGATGGGACGATCTATGCCGGAAGCTTGGACTGGAATGTTTACGCTTTTCATCCAAGCGACGGCAGTATTGTCTGGACTTTCCCAACCGGAAATACGGTCTATGGTTCCCCCGCCATCGGGGAAGATGGAACTATCTTCGTGGGAAGTTTCGACAAGAACCTCTACGCCATCAACCCTGATGGCACCGAGAAATGGCACTTTGCCACTGGCGCGGGCATCTTTGCTTCTGCTTCTATCGACGAAGAAGGCACCATCTATGTAGCGAGCTACGATGGTTATGTCTATGCTCTCCACCCCGATGGTCAGTTGAAGTGGCAGAGCCCCCTACTGGGTGAGTTTCTAATGGCTTCCCCGGTCATCACTGATACCGCTATCTACACCAGCAACCTTGCCGATGAAGACAAGATCTACTCACTAAGCCGAGTAGACGGTAGCGTCAACTGGGAGTTCCCATCCGGGACGATGTATGGCGGTAATTTCATTACCGCCGACATTAATGGAACCGTCTATGTCGCCAGTTACAATGGTAACATTTACGCTCTCAACCCAGACAAGTCGGTGAAATGGGAGTACACTACTGGCGGACCAGTGGACACACTCCCGGCAGTTGGAGACGGAGTAGTATATATCATCAGCAACGATGGACTCATGTACTGCTTTGGTCTCTGAACCTTACAACATCAAAAAGGCGGGCCTTATGGCCCGCCTTTTTCCGTATCCAAATTGGCCCCGATGGGGACCCTTCGGGTCTGGGGCGGTTCTGCTGTACAGCAGAACGAATCACGGGACTCCCACATTAAAATTTGTCTCATGGCTCCCGGACAGGGAATCGAACCCCGATTCCAAGGACCAAAACCTTGTGTCCTGCCGTTAGACGATCCGGGAATAACACCTGAATTATACCCCAATAATCTGTAAAGCGACTTGCCGGTCGCGAGGCCTATCCAATTCTATCGCAAACACCCTCTGCCACTGCCCCAACTGCAGTTTTCCTTCAACTATATTCAGCATCACCGAAGTCGGCAAATGCAAAGCTTTGTTGTGAGCGTGACCATTAGCACATTCGTCCTCGCACATATTCACCGTACGTACCGTAAAATCATCATGCGCATATTTTCTAGATTGGGGCGCTGATTCCTCCAGCAGTTTTTTCATATCCGAAATCAGCAGTGGTTCTGATTCGTTCACCACCACCGCCAGAGTTGTATGCAGACTTTGAATATTGACCAAACCCTTCTCAATATCACTTTCGGCAATCTTCCCCTGTATTGAATCTGTAATATCAATAAAATCCAGAGTTTGAGCGGTTTGAAAGTCAATCAGTTGGCTGACGATCTTCATGATAAATAGGTTACCGCAAAATCACTTTTTGTAAATCCCCTTGACGCCCCTCCCCGACCTTGTTAGTATTTAGATAGTTCTCTAAACATCTAATTACCATGAGTGGAGTATCGCTAGCATTTAAGGCTCTATCAGATCCTATCCGCCGAGAGATTCTGAAAAAATTGCGGAAGCGGGATTTGACTCCGAGCGAATTAGGCATCTACTTCCCTATCTCTGGTCCCTCCCTTTCGCACCACTTGAACACCCTGAAATCCGCCAACCTAATCACCTCTGAAAAACAGGGACAAAACATTCTTTATTCACTAAACACTACTGTGTTCTACGATATAATCAATAATTTTTTGGAAGGGTTTAAATAATGCAAAAAATTAAGTTCACATTCAAAACCGAATGGCTTTCAATACTGCTCATCTTAATGGTAATTGCCGCAGCAATTTGGGTGTATCCTCTGCTTCCCGCCAAAGTTCCGTCTCATTGGGGAATCAGCGGACAAATTGACGGCTGGACCACACCCCTTGGGCATGTACTGATGTTCCCTGGTATGATGCTCGGAATGTATCTACTATTTTTGCTGCTACCTCACATCGAACCACGTCGTCAGCACTTTATTGAATCATGGGGTTTCTACCAAATGATTCGCAACTTTATGATGGTGTTCTTCGCTTTTATGTACGGGCTGACCACCTACGCTGCCATCACTAGCAACCCAATAGCGATTGATAAAATCATTCCAATATCAGTCGGTGTACTATTCTTGTTTATTGGTAATTATCTAACACAAGTGAAATCCAACTTCTTTATGGGCATTCGCACACCCTGGACACTGGATAACGAAACAAACTGGCAAAAAACTCACCGTCTCGGCGCCTATACTTTTGCTATCGGCGGTGTTCTGTTTTTACTCTCTCCGCTTATGCCAACTCCGCTCAATTTTTACATCCCGATGATTGGCGTATCCGTTGCCGGTGGTCTTCCTATTCTGATGTCTTTCATCTGGTTCAAACAAGGTAATAAGTGACGCTCCAGCGTCATCCTGACCCCGATTTTTCGGGGGAAGGATCTAAAATAAATATATCTATATAAATTATTAATCAAGAGATCATGACACAATTTCTCATCGACAATACTTGGGTCATTTGGTTAGCAGTTGCATGGACACTTCCTTGGAAGGCTGTTGCTCTGTGGAAATCCGCCCGAGCAGATCAAATGTGGTGGTATATTTTCCTTTTAATCATCAATACGTTGGGTCTACTAGAAATCCTCTATATCTTCGTCTTCGCCCCAAAAAGAAAGAAGTAACGAAGAACAAGTGACCTAGTTCCCTAGTGACCTAGTGAGAGATAGCAAAAAGCCCAGCGCGTTCCCGCGCTGGGCTAATCGTAATCGTAAAGGTACTGAATGCAAAAGTTGTGTCTACGGTGACTCCGCAACAACCACCACATCCGCATAAACAGTAGGAGTATTTCGGCCACTTGGGATGTATGCGACTACATGTATCGCATCATCGTAGCGTCCCGGTGGACAATCTTCAGCCACTGTGAGCAACCCAGTTACAGAATTGATGCTTCCTTTGAGCTCGTCTGCTTTTGCAAAGCAGTACCGCAACTCTTCTCCTCCGTACATTCCATACATAGGGTTACCCTCGTCGTCGAAGGCCCGTGCATGGAACTGACATGTACCGCCAGCCGGAATCGCAACAAGCGGAGGGCTGATCTCCACATAACTTAAGTAGGGTGGATTAACCGTCGGGGGAGAAAGGAGTTGTATTGTCTATCCCCGGTCTTCCGCCGCCGCCGCAACTCACAAGGAGCAACACCAGAAGAATCAGAAAGAAGAACCGTTTCATCGAGCTTTTCCCTCCTTTAGGGATGTTTTCTTCAGAGATTACCTTACCGACATTTCAAGATGCCAAATCGCCCCCATTCTAAGTGATTGGGGGGGTAAATCAAGAGCAAGAGAAATCATCGCCTCTCCCTCCGCCATTGGAGCCCAAGGATAGAATCTGGAATCTAGAATCTAGAATTTAGAATCTAGAATGAAGTCTTCCCCCGCCATAGGAGGAAGAACGTAATCAATTGAGTAAAATCATCACCGCGGGGAGATGTTTGAAGGAGGTCGCCGCGGCGACCGACCGAGTTTCGACCATTAGCGGAAAGATGATTTTTGCCAATTGATAGTTCCGACGACGTGGGCAAGCGGTTTCCGTCGCTTTGCCAAGACAAAGCGACAATCGGTCGAGCGCGATTCGGCGCTCGGTCCCGCCGCCAAGGGTCGCGCAGACCCTTGAAAAGAAAAATAAAAAAAGAAACATCATTATAGATGCTTCGTTTCACTCAAGCATGACAAAAGAAAAATAAAAAACTAAACGCCAAACGCTAGTTTACATTCAAGGGAAAGCATTGCCTCCCAATTCCGTGATAAAACCGTTGAGTCGAACTAGCCGGTTCAGTTACAGGAGTGACAGAAGTTTTATTATTGCTAGTAGCTGAAAACACCGTTTCGAAAGTAGCACACAACTCGTAGATTCTAGGACCCATTACCCTGTATTCAAATCTTTGTTTGGTGACAGGGTCAATCAAACCATCGGGAGGAATATAGGTGTTTGCGTCGGCAACCAGTTGATCAAGATTTACTGGGAGCGCCAGATGACCAGCCCCGCCCTTAAACCCATAGTAGTTTTGGATGGCCCCCTGAATTTCCGACAATCTCTGCACTCTAGTATTGTCCAAATTTGTTGCCCGCCGAGTTGCCGGACTACCGATGATGAAGAAGCTGCTGATCACCGCTCCAGCCATAACAACAAACACTATCCACTCAAAAATTCTGAATCCCAAACCAACACTAGGCTCTTTGTGGCCGCCAAATGTCCGAAGATGCCACCATTGATAACCCAATACCGCAAAAGCAATCGCCAAAGTAATTAGTGTATCGATAATAAATTGCATTACTAACACGCCGTTGAAGAACCCCATGAATAGCTGAATTATCTGCCAGATGATAATGAGAATAACCGCCACCATAGTGATATACAACAACCAGTTCCGAACTCCGGACTCCGGTTTCATCTTTCCGCTCTTCAGTAATCTATTAGCGGTAAAATTAAGATAAACAAAAATTGGGAAACTAATCAGCGCCGCCGCCATAAAACCGATGAGCACTTCATCGGGTAAAGCCGTGGTAACGGTTTGCAGCGAGTCGGGAATAAATTTAGCAACAATCGCCTTCAACAAAAAGTTCAAACCTACACTGCTAATCAGCAGCGTAGCGTAACTCAAGAGATAGACAAACCCATCTCGCGCATAATTGTATCTCCCTTCCTCCATACTCTGATTATATACCTGAATACCCCTTGCCTAGCTCAAACGATGGGGATAACTAGCCAATCCTGGGCCCCTTGGAGGTATCCTCCACCGTAAAGCCGAGTTTAGCTATCTTTTCTCTGATTTGGTCGGCTTTTTTCCAGTCTTTTGTTTTACGAGCTTTTTCACGCTCTGCAACTAACTTTTTCACCTCCGCTGGAATAGCAGATGGCTTATAGTCTTTCAACCCTAATCCCAAAACTTTATCAAAATTGAGCAGAGTAGTTTGTTTGTCCGCAAAAGATTTTTTAGATTTCACCAAATCCCAAACTACTACCAACGCTTTCGGCATATTCAAATCATCATTAAGACCAGCCAAAAACTTTTGCTTGTGCGTTTGTGAAATCTTCCCGCCACGAGTTTTTTCATCAAACACCGCTCGCAATTTATTCAAAGAATTCTGCGCACCTTCAAGTGCTGACTTAGAAAAGTTCAATTTCTGCCGATATTGTCCCGAAATAACAAAATACCGAAATACCATCGGATCAATGCCTTGTTTTATCAAATCCGACAAAGTGTAAAAATTGCCGGTGCTTTTCGCCATCTTTTTATCATTCATCTGCAGAAAATCATTGTGTACCCAATAATTTGCCAACGGCTTGCCATAAGCTGCTTCGCTTTGCGCAATTTCATCATTGTGATGAATTAGCACATGATCAATTCCGCCTGTATGAATATCAAACGGCTGTCCCAATTCTTTCGTGGAAATTGCCGAACATTCAATATGCCATCCCGGGAAACCGACTCCCCACGGAGATTTCCACTCCTGCTGTCGTTTTTCATTGCCCGAGAATTTCCACAAAGCGAAATCAGTTTCTCGTTTCTTTTCTTTGCTATGGGCTACTCGTGCCACGCCAGTGCTAACTTTCCCTAGCTTCCCGTAGCCTTTAAATTTCGCCGTATCAAAATAAACTCCGTCTTCCGTTACATAGACGTAACCTTTTTTCTCTAATTTCTTAATTAAATCGATTTGTTCTTTTATATATTTGCTCGCCCACGCAAATTTCACAGGCAATTCAATATTCAGCGTCTTGATATCTTTCACAAACTGGTCGGCATAAAATTTTGTGATTTCAGATGCCTTTTTGTGTTCTTTCTTCGCTTCCTTTTCTACTTTATCTTCACCTGTATCTGCGTCTGATGTCAGATGTCCTACATCTGTGATATTTATTACCTGTTTCACTTTGTACCCGTTGTATTCCAAAACTCTCCGTAAAATATCTGATGCCAAATACGCCCGCAGATTCCCAATGTGCGCTGACTTGTAAACAGTCGGTCCACAGGAATACATCGAAACCGCACCCTTTTTGATCGGTTTAAACTCCTGCAGTTTCCTCCCTAATGTATTGAATATTTTTAGCATCTTTCAACTTTCTAATCTTATTCTATCCTAATCCGTGAGCAGTCTCGAATTTACTTCGGACTGCGAACTCCTAGAAAAAGGGAGGCAGCTCCGACTTGTCGGAGCGTCGGAAGGGAAAAGACCTTTTTCTGGTCTTTTCCCTCCGAGATTATTTACGCTAACTTTAGCCCAAAAGCGTGTGGAAATATCATCCGCCCGTCCACTACCACCGCACCCAGCAAAACCAATAACCCGCCCATAATATTATTCGTAGTTATTGTTTCATTCAAAAAGATGACCGAAAGTATTGCCACTTGGATTATCATCGTGTTGCTCAAAATCGAAAGCTCGAAAACCTGCAGCTTATCCAGTAGACCATTCCAAATTAGTTCTCCGAACACAAATATCAGCGCCACCGCCAAAATCCCCAAAATCAATCTGCTATCCCACACTACCCTAGGCACACCATTCATTAGTAATCCGACAGGAACCAAAATCAGCGCACCCACTCCGCTGCCAAGTAGAGCTAATGGCAAACTTATATCCTGCTTGTGAGTTTTTGAAATCATCCTATTTGTTGCGGCATGAAACGCATACGCCGCTTCCGCCACAAGCAATATCCCAACTCCCAACAATGTTCCGCCCAAGACTTGATTACCCAAAAACACTCCAACACCAGCAACCAGCACCGCAATACCAAAATACTGTTCCAAGCGCGGTTTTTCCCTAAGCAGAATTCCCGCCATCAATAGAGCAAAAATAATACTAGTAGCCGCAATCAAACCTGCAGTAGCACCCGTCACATACTGCAAACCGATCATTGAAAATAAAATCGCCGCGCCATCACCCACAATTCCTGACAAAACCGCTACATATTTATCTTTCGCCGAAAGCTTGAATGAATATTTCTTTCTTTGCCACCATGTGTAAATCAATAAAAGAACAAAAACTAATAATTGTAATAAACCAGCAAAAAAATACGGCGGGATTTCTTCCAATCCGATTTTCATTACAATCTTTGACGCCGACCACAGGAATACTACGAATAGTCCCTGCAGTAGAAACGGTAATTTATTACCCATCATTCTGATTTTATCACCTCGCCGACCTCGTTTCTTCCTTCCAGCGCCCTTACCAGCGTCAAATCATCGGCATATTCCAAATCAGCACCCATCGGGAGCCCCCGTGCGATTCTTGAAAGCTTTTTCCCGCTTCCAGAAAGTGTTTTTATCAGATAAGCTGCAGTCGCCTCGCCTTCTACATTGGGGTTGGTGGCTATAACCACCTCCTTTATATCGGGATTTGCAGAGAGACGCTCTACGAGACTTTCTATTTGCAATTCTGCTGGACCAATCCCATCCAGTGGGCTTATTCTCCCCCCTAGCACATGATACAAACCTGCAAACCCTGCTCGTTCCAGTGCGATAACATCCAATGGTTCTTCCACAACCGCCAAGATTGATTGATCACGAGTTTTGTCATCACAAATTTTGCACGGATCCTGATCAGCAATGTTGTGACAAATAGAACAATAAACAATGTCCTCTTTCAAATTCAAAAATGCTTCACCCAAGCTTTTGGTATCGACTGTGTTGTTCCTAACTAAATAAAAAGCCAGCCGCGAAGCTGTCTTTGGCCCAATTCCCGGCAACTGACTTATTGCGTTGATCAACCGCTCAATAGATTTCGGCAAACTCTGCATAAGTTAGATATTTAGCCCCAAATCTCCCGCCACACCCTTCATTTTTTGTGCTGACGCCTGTTGAGCTTTAGTAATTGCCGAATTAGCCGCTTGTCGGATAAACTTTTCTACCGCCATTTTTTCGCTCGGAACCAGCAATTCTTCCGCGATATCTATCAGCTGTATCTTCTGTTCCCCATCCACTATCACTCGTACTTTGCCGCCCAATTCCGAACCTTCAAACTGCATTCCCTTCAGCTCCCGCTGAATCGCACGCGCTTTGGACTGCAGCTGCCACATTCTTTTTGCTTTATCGAATACCATATTATTGGTTGCTCAATACTACTTTACTAATCGTAACTTTTTCTTTCAGCCGACTAATTTCACCTTGTCCGTTATCTTCAACTGGCATTGTAGCAATTTTGTCTACCACATCCATCCCCTCAACTACTTTCCCAAAAATCACATAACTTTTCGGCAGGGATGTATTGTCCTTATGCATAATGAAAAACTGACTGCCGTTGGTATTGGCACCCGCGTTTGCCATCGCTACTGTTCCGCGAGTATATTCGCCGACAATTTTTTCATCATTGAATTGATACCCCGGCCCGCCTGTCCCATCATTGCTAGGGTCATCATCTTTGGAGTTTGGATCACCGGTTTGAATCATAAAATCTTTCATCACCCGATGAAATGCGATTCCATCAAAGAAATTCTTCTTTGCAAGCAACACGAAGTTTGCCACCGTCTTAGGTGTTTCCTTGGCATTTAGTTCTATCTTGATATTGCCCGCACTGGTCTCAAGCAGAGCAAACTTATTATTAGCCAGTTCTGTGCGACTGATTGTACCAAACGGACCGCTGACTACAAGCGACGACTTAACTTTTTGAAATCCCCAAACCGAGCCTATCACTACCACCGCTACTGCCGCCAACCCAGCCAACATTAGCCCGCTTCGGCCTACCCACCATCGCAATTTGGCATTCTGTGCCTTATAACGCTCACGCATCTCGGCACGCACCACTTTCTGCTCTTCTAACTTTTTAGCTTTACGCTCTCTTGCTCGTTTTGACATAGGTTTAGTTTAGCACATCAAAAAACGGTCTGTCGGACATCCCCCAGCCGGCTGTTTTCTATTTGTCCTGACCCGAAAAGATACCGCCCCAGTCAGCCGAAATATTAGTTTGCCAGAAAATAATTTTTGGCCCCACTATATTAATAATCCCAATCGCAACCAGAATCACCGCCAACTGACGCCAAAAAGAATTAGTAAAATTCTCCTGCCGCTTCGCTTCGGCCTTAAATGCCCTAACAAGTTCATCGTTCACTAGTTGCATCTTATGTTGCTGACTTAAAGATACTTTGCCACAGCCCTTGCCAGAACCCAATCGGCTTAGGCGATTCCTGCACCGCAGGAGCACTATCAGTAGTTGAGCTAATTATACCCGTGGTGACCAGTTTCTGTAAAATCGACTCGGTGGTCGTTTTTGGCTCGGGCATACCCTCATAAGTAGGTATACTCGACAGTGCGTCGCTTACCCCTTTCATCTCAAGAAAATTGTTGCGGTCAATCACCCTTGCCTGCTCTTCCGCCACAAACTCATCCAGTTTGTTAAAATCTGATTTCACCTCTTGGGCAGTCCTCAAAGGCAAAACCGGCATTTCACCGTCAACAGTTGGTTCATTAGACGCTGTAATATTCAAACTAACTGGCACTGTCCGCTTGGTCCGATTTACATCACTACCCGTAACCGTTACTAACAAAGAATAATTAGCTGATGGTACTTTCTCGGTTGTATAGATAGTCAAGCTCATCGTGCCAGGGAGTGTACTCAATTGAGCCGGTACAAACTCTGCCGTCATTCCCGCTACCAACGCGCCGATTTGTGCCCCAACTGAACTAGCATAATTATCCACCGGCGTAACTCCAATCGTAAAGACAACCGTATTGCCTGCGCTGATAGTTTGCTGAACTGGTGTAGTCGCAACTGCAAAAGTAGGCTGTGCCACGCCTCCCGTAATTGAATAAATCGACAGCCCACAAATTCCCCACGAATCAACTCCGTTGTTAGCACTCCCAAAAACTAGATCCACACTTGCGGTATCAACTACCGTTGATAAAATTGCTGTTTGCCAAGTACCAGCGGGAACTGTCACCGAAGTTGCTGTATCCCCGATTGCCATTCGCGTAGACAACGCATTACTGGACGAACCAACGGTAGCCCTGAAGCTGTAATTGCCTTGTTCTAATCCCGTTACGCGGAATATCGAACCTGACGAACCAGTGTTGTAGTCTCGTTTCATCAAATCACTTACTGTTTTGTCAGAAAATTCACTGATCCCGGGAGTTACCCAACCGTAAGTTAGAGTACCAGATTGTTTTGGATAAGTGGACAAACTGCCTTTTACTTGAATCATCCCCGCTGCTTTGTCTGTCAAACTTGCTCCGCCAAAATCAAATGCCGCTATCAAATTCAAATCCGTGGCCGCCCACGCCAAACCAATCAAAATTACCAAACCCAAAGACGCCGCCAGAATCGTTCTCGCATCCCACCTAAAAAACTCAACTAACCAATGCCTTCTATCCACCCCCCTATTATACCTTGCCCAGTCATTCCTTTCTCAAAAGCCTACACAGGAACCTCTGCCAACATTTCCTCCGGCTCCTCTAGATGCCTGCGTTCCAAATCTCGGAAAGTCATCCTGTTGGGATCA
Organism: uncultured bacterium; assembly: GCA_963695435.1. Classification (GTDB taxonomy): domain Bacteria; phylum Patescibacteriota; class Kazan-3B-28; order Kazan-3B-28; family Kazan-3B-28; genus JAKLDB01. The sequence continues at coordinate 242,022 of OY968788.1, read as the reverse complement.
AAATACAACTCCACTTTGCCCGTAGGACCATTTCGATGCTTAGCGATGTAGATATCGGCGATGTTTTTCCGTTCAGTATCTGGCTCATAATATTCTTCACGATAAACAAACAGCACCACATCAGCATCCTGTTCAATAGAACCTGATTCCCGCAAATCCGAGAGTTGCGGAATTTTCTTTGGCCGTTGTTCTACCGCGCGAGACAACTGTGACACTGCGATAATAGGAATCTCCAATTCTTTCGCCAAAGCTTTCATCGATCGGGAAATTTCAGAAATTTCCTGTACTCTTCCTTCGTAAGTCCGCGAACCTCCCATCAACTGAATGTGGTCAATCACCAGCAAATCCAATCCATGCTCGGTTTTAAGTCTCCGAGCCTTAGTTCTAATCTCCATCACGGTCAAAAATCCGGAATCGTCAATAAAAATCGGAATCTCTGCCAATTTGCCCATCGCTTCGGATAATTTATCGAAATCTTCCGGAGCCAAGTTCCCGGTTCTAAGTCTCCACGCATCAATACCGGATTGGGTGGACAGCAACCTATCTATCAATTGCTCCTTTGACATTTCCAAACTAAATAATCCAACCGCAAAATGACCATCGCGCGCCGCATTCAACGCGATGTTCAGCGCCAGCGAAGTTTTTCCCATACTAGGACGCGCAGCAATTATAACCAAATCCGAACCCTGAAGTCCCGCCAACATATTGTCTAAATCGGAAAAACCAGTCGGAATGCCTCGGAGCTGTCCCCGATTTTCGTGCAAATTATCAATTCGCTCGAAAGTTTCACTCAAAACATCTTTCACTAGCGTAAAAGTATTTTTTAGATGTTTCCGTGAAACTTTAAATAAAGTTTGCTCCGCCCTGTCCAGCGCGTCATCCAATTTCAAATCCGAAGCCAACCCCAACTCACCAATCGTTGCCGAAGCGCTGATTAGTCTTCGAAGTGTTGCTTTGTTGGCAATAATTTCCGCATATTGTGCCGCATGCGCCGTACTGGGCGAACTGGCTGTCAGCGCCGCTAGCTTTGTCGCGCCGCCGACTTGTTCCAACTTATTTTTGCCGGAAAGTTTTTCTGTTACCGTTACCAAATCCACCGGTTCACGGTCTTCGTATAATTCTAAAATCGCAGAATACACTAAGCCATGGCGTTCATCGTAAAAATCTTCCGGTCGAAGCGTATCCGCTACCCGCACAATCAAATCTTTATCCAAAAGCAATGCTCCGAGAAGCGATTTTTCAGCATCCAAATTTTGTGGTGGAAGTTCCTGACTCATACGAGTAATTAAAAATTAAGAATAAGTAACGAGTTACGAGTCGCGAGTGACGAGTGGAAATGTCGTCATTCTGGCTTGTCCAGAATCTTATAAAATATTTTTATTTGCTGATTTGCTGATTTTGTATTTTGTATTGGTCTAGACTGTTCCTCCAAACACTTCACTAATATTTTGGGCATCGACTGGTTCTTCTGCGGGAGGAACTTCAATCGCACAAATAATCTTTGCATCACATCCCAGCTCCTGAAACGCACCCTTAAGCAATCCGTAGCTTTCCCTTTGCTCCAACTTCTCCTTGTGAAACCTACTCGTAAATTTTACCACCACTGCTCCCGCATCAACCCCAACCTGCGCGCGAGCGAGAGTGGCAGCCAAAGTTTGACTTGAGGAACGAACCAGATCTAACACCTTGGGCCAGATAATACCCAACTCGTCCGAGGTAATGCCAGTCTGTTGGCTCACCCGCTCTTTAGGAGCCTCGTCAGAAGCAGCGACAGGCGATTCCTCGCCTATAGAAGCCGAGCTTGGAGGTTCCGGTGGCTCTTGCTCATTTTTGGACACAACCGACTCTTCCGTTGACTGGGTTAGTTTTACCACCGCTACCTCCAAAGGAACTTGTGGCACTAACGCGCCTTTCATTTCACGACCAGCCCACATCAATTCCTGTAATGTCGTCAAAATTTTCTGAACCGATAATTCTTTCGAAAGCAAGGTCAACTGACTAACTTGATCTTTGGCTATTGGCAGTCTCCCACCATTACCAAGCTTAACCGCTAATATTTGCCGCCACATAGCAACCCACGATGCGGTCAATCGGTTCAAATCACAGCCGCTGTGATACAGATCATCAATTTTTGCCAAAATTTCTTTTGAATTATTCTTTACCAGCCACTCCGTCATTTCATAAATCGTTTGCCAATCAACCAGACCCAGCCAGTCAGTTAGTGTGGCTTGAGTGATCTCGCCCTCAATAAAAGATGCTTGCTCAAGCAGCCCTACCGCGTCTCGCACTCCGCCCCCACTATGCCCCGCTATAAATTCCAACCCGTCCGATGATATCTTAATTTTCTCTGCCTTTGCTATCTGACCAAGATATTTTACAACTTCATCCGTTGGCACATAGCGAAAATCAAAACGCTGACAACGAGAAATTATGGTCGGCAACAGTTTTTCCGACTCGGTAGTGGCCAACACAAAAATCGCGTGAGCCGGTGGTTCCTCTAGGGTCTTCAACAACGCATTGCTCGCGGATTTACTTAGCTGATGAGCTTCATCTAAAATGTAAATTTTGTATTTCCCAATAGTCGGGACCAAATTTATTTTTGCGATCAAATCACGAACATTTTCCACGCTATTATTGGATGCCGCGTCAATTTCTATTACATCAAACATCTGTTCGTTATCGAACGCCTCACACATCGCACATTTGCCGCACGGCTCACCTTTTTTGGGCTCTAAACAATTCACACTCTTAGCAAGTATTCTTGCTACTGTTGTTTTTCCCGTACCTTTTGGCCCCGTAAATAAATATGCATGACCAACTTGGCCTGCGGCTAATTGATTGCCGAGAGTAATTTTTACATAATCCTGTCCCGCGACTTCGGACAGTGTTTTCGGTCGATATTTACGATAAAGCGCCTGCCTCATAGTCTCTAGTCCCTGTTCATTACTCGCAACCCATCACCCATAACTCACCCCCAAAAGCACCCATAATCATACCACCTCTTCCCCCCGCCGAGAGTAGGGTATATGATGCCCTCGGTAAAATCCACTTCGGGAGAGGGAAATGACACAGGAGCGGAAAAAGAAAGGTACTGCGACGCGGGACAAATCTGACTCCCTAAGTCCTAGAGACAGAAGAAGTCTTCGAGCATGGATCAAAGGGGCTCAAGCGCTTCTGGACAAATGCTCGGATAAGCTAGAGCCTCCGTCACCCAAAAAAACCAAAACCAAGTAGTCCTCGTTCTTTCTGTTCATTGCAAGACCCTAGTCGAAGCTGGGGTTTTTGCCTATTTATAGAACACCTTGTTTGGTATTCGTAGGTCTACATAGTCTTTAGGCGGATTATCCGCCATTTCCCGCAAAACCCTAACCAACGCGTTTAGCTGTTCATCCGGCGGGCGAGTGGTATCCAAAATTATCCGCCACTTTTGATTGGTGTACATTTCCACCTCAAAAGTAGTTTCAGGAATTGTAATCCGAGTAATCGAAATATTAGTCTTGCGCGGTAGATTCGCAACGAAGCTGGTAACGAATTCAATAAAGTCCGGTGCAACTACTTTTTGATTCAAGCTCACCGGCACATTTTTCAAATCCTCAATCAAAATCAATGGAGTGTTGTCCTCCGCTTTGTCATAAACCACTCCGTAACGATTCACCAAAAACTTTTCTCCCGCCGTCTGCCACACCACCGAAGTCTGATGTTCTGTTATTTCTATGGTCAATAAATTGTTGATTAAATTTTTGCCAAAGCTCACCTCGCTAATTTGAGGGATCTTGCTCAACAATTTTGTCCTTGCCATTCCCTCCGGCCAAGTCACTGCATTTACTCTGGTAAATCCCTTGGGAAACAGCAAATCCTGAATTTGCTGTTGGGTGGAGAGGTGATTGCCTGTAATTTTCAATTCATCCAACAAAAAAAATTTACTTCCAAAAACAAAATAAATTACCCCGACAAGAAGAGGTACTACCAGCCATTTTTGCCAACCCCCACCGCGTAATTGGAAAACTCGGAGTCTCCTCCCCGTTGTTTCTTTTTTTGTGCTGCGCTGTAATTGTTTGCGATATTCAAACCGTCGCCGCACTGCTTCATTTTCCATCAAAGGTTCTGCGCCGTTTATCCGCGCAGTACGCTTAGCTCCGATTTTCCACCCCCACCGCAGTTTCACTTCTGGTTTCTTAATTCTTCCAATAGTTCCCTGCCAAATACATTAGCCTGTCCGGCGCCCAGTGTGATTACCACATCACCCGGTTTTACAGTCTTTAGCATAAAATCTTTAATTGCCGGAAAATCCCCCGCAAATTTTGCGTTATTACTCACCGCATTTATCGCTTCCACTAACCGTTCGCTACTAATCGATTTTTTGTCTTCTTCGCTATCGCGCACCGCGTAAATCGGCGCCACCACCACCATGTCAGCATCATGAAAACTTTTTGCAAAATCATCCAGCAAAATCCTAGTCCGACTAAACTGATGCGGGTGAAAAACCACTATCAATCTCCTGCCCTGAAAATACTGCCTCGCCCCTTCCAACAAAGCGTGAACTTCAGTCGGATGATGAGCGTAATCATCCAAGAAGGTAATGCCTTTCGTTGTACCGATAATTTCAAATCTTCTCGCCGCCCCACGAAATTCATCCTGCAAGGTGTGCTTTACGGTGGCATCATCAACCCCTAATTCCCGCGCTATCGCCCAACTCATTACCGCATCCGCCACATTGTGTCTCCCCGGTACCTGCAAATGGAGTCTTGAACCGTTTACCGAAAAATACAGTCGGCCTTCCACAAATTCCAAATCTTTCGCCTGAATATCATTGTTTTCTCCCAACCCCGCCCAAACTACTTTCGGTGGGTGAGCGCGTTCCACAACTTCCCGAATATTCACATCATCACCGTTAGCAATTACCACCCCGTCTTTCGGCAATAATTTTACAAAGTCCACAAACGCCGACTTAATATCTTCCAAGTCTTTGTAATAATCCAAGTGATCAGCTTCTATATTAGTAAGCGCGATAATTTTTGGACGCAAATCCATAAAACTTCGGTCATATTCGCACGCCTCCACTACCATCACTGGTCCACTGCCCATAACAAAATTGGATTTCAAATTTTTCACCTCCGCGCCAATCAGCGAAGTAGGGTTGCGCCCCGCTGCCTGCAAAATCAATGTGAGCATTGTAGTGGTAGTGGTTTTGCCGTGCGTACCACTAATCGCAACGCCCTGCTTTTCTTTCATTACTTCTCCTACCACTTCTAATCTTCGCCGGACGGGGAGACCAAGCTTCTTCGCCTGCTGAATTTCCACATTGGTATCCGGGATTGCTGCTGAATAAATTAACTCATCAATTTCTTTTGTAATATGGCTGGCGTCGTGACCAATGTGTACGACAATGCCGACCTCTTCTAGATCAGGCCTTGCCTCAAAATCCCCTATATCGCTCCCTGCAACCCTGTGCCCAAGCCCTTTCAAAAGGCGGGCAACCGCCTGCATCCCGATACCCCCGATTCCGACTAAAAAGTAGCTTTTAGACTTTCCCACCCGCCTATTATACCTGATTCTGTATCTCGCAGATTACTACATAGCGTTTTAGAGCCGTCCCGAGTGGCCAAGAGGTTTGCAAAGTCAAAATCTTCTCCGTTTTACCGCCCTGCGACAACACACTCACATCCTGTGGACCAACAATCTTTTTCTCTGTCACTGTATAGACAAATTGTTTTCCCGATGCATTAGTAGCATAAACTTTGGCGCCAATTTCTATTTTAGGCAATATCGCAAATACTGTTTTGAAATTTCCTTTTTTGAATGCGTAATCGGATGAATGTCCGAAATAATACGCATTCCCCAATTCACCCGGCAACGCCGTACTTGGATAATGCACCACTTCGCTTTCTAAGCCTCTCTGAAAAGTCACCTCGTCAGTTGAGTCTACATACACCAGTGGAACATTCAACCCCAAATCGGGGATTGCTAATCTATCTGCCTGACCGCTTATAACATCCAGCGCCACATCTTCGGTCGAATTTTGATCCAGTACATCATAAATCCACCAAGCCGATACTTGCTTAGCAAAATAACCCCAGTTCATTATCAAAACAACCAGAACAAGAAATAACCCCGCTTGAGCAAGATTTATCCAAATTCTATTAGTTTTCTTACTCTTTTTTCGCTTCATCAATAATTAGCTTAGCAATTGTGTCCGCCGCTGTCTTCGATTGTTCGCCTAATGTTTTCATTGTATCCGACATTGCTAATCTTTTGCTCTCGTCATTCATCAAATTATCAATCGTTCCCAATAGCTTGGCAGCACCGAACTCTTCCGACAAAGCCACCGCTGCGCCATTATTCACCATCCACTGCGCATTTTTCATTTGGTGGTCATTTGCTGAACCCGGCAAGGGGATTAGTACCGAAGGCTTACTCAACACAGCCAGCTCAAACACAAAAGAACCCGAACGGGAAACAACCAAGTCAGCCGAATGTAACGCTGAAAGAAAAATATTTCTATCAAACTCAAACGGTAAATAATTATTTTGTATTTCGGGAGCCAAATTATCTTTCCGACACTTCGCCGTTTCAAAATCCAATTTGCCCACTTGATGCGCCACATTAAATCGGCGGAGTAATTGGGATAAAATCTCCCAAACCATTTCATTGATTGCATGCGCACCCTGCGAACCACCAGTAAATAAAATTATTGGTAAATTATTTTCAAATAATTTGTCCTCTTTCCAATTTATAAATTCCGGCGTCATCGGCAAACCAGTATATACAAACTTGTCCGCATATTTGCCCAATTTAGGTTCATTTTGCCAATAATTTTGGATTGGCCAAGCTACCGCAAGCTTTGTTGCCGATTTCAATGCCATTTTATTTGCCAACCCTAAATGACTGTCCGATTCATGCAACACAACCGGAATACCCAAATGTTTTGCCGCAATCACTACCGGCAATGATACATAACCGCCCTTAGCAAAAACAATCTGCGGACGAAACTTCTTCAGAATTCTCCCCGACTCCCAAATTCCAAACCAGAACCTGAAAACATCCAAAAAATTCTCCCAAGACGGATATCGCCGAAGTTTCCCCGCGTGAATTCCTTTGAATTGAATCCCCGCTGCCTCTACCAATCGCCTATCTTCAGCTCTTTTTGAGCCGATATACAGGAGTTCTACTCCAGGTAATCTGGTTTTAAGGGAGTCGGCGACCGCCAGAGTTGGCAAAATGTGACCGCCAGTCCCCCCACCCGCCAATAATACTTTCATCTTTGTGCGTGATTATGGTCTGTTTAGAGATATTCAGGAGTATACCAGAAGCAGCCAGCACCATCACTAACGAGGTGCCTCCAAGGCTTATAAACGGCAGGGGAATCCCCGTCAGTGGAAATAGCCCCACTAGCGCTCCCATATTAAGTACTGCTTGAAATCCGATCCACCCAGTAATCCCCATCGCAAGCAATCGTCCGAACATATCTGGCGCTCTTCGGGCAATCAAGAGTCCCCTCCAAATTACAATCGCGAACCCAGCAATCAGCGCCAAACAACCGATCATCCCCAGCTCCTCACCGATAACGGCAAAAATTGAGTCCGAAGACGCTTCCGGTAAGAAATTATATTTTTGTCTGCTCCGCCCATACCCCAGCCCAAATAGTCCACCAGAACCAATAGCGAGTAGTGCTTGATTGATGTGGTAACCAGAACCAAGCGGATCGGCATTAGGGTTTAAGAAGGTTAAGAACCGACTCAACCGATACGGCGCCAATTTGATCATGACCAAAACCGCACCGATCCCTCCGCCAAATAGTGTCGCTATTTGTCCCCAACTTGCACCCGCTACCATATACATAGAGCCTGTAATCAGCGCCAAAGACACGGCAGTCCCCATATCTGGTTCCTGCATCACTAACAAAAAAGTTGCGCCGATCAGTATTACAAACGGCAAAAAAGTATTATAAAAATCTGTAATTCGGTTACCTTTTCGCTCGAACCAATATGCCAAATAAATTATCATTGCGAATTTTGCAAGCTCACTGGCCTGCAGAGTAAATCCGCCTATTAGAATCCATCTTCGCGCGCCACCCGCTTCGACACCAACCCCCGGAATCAGTACCAGAACCAACAAAACACCCGCGGCAATAAGCAGTGGACCAGCCGCCCGTTTCCACCAATGATAATCAAGTTTTGAGAAGAACCACCACAAAAAGACACCTGCCAGAGCAAATCCTGCCTGTCGGAAGAAATAGTAGTTATTCGAGCCAGTCGCCTCGAACGATTGCACCACTGATGCGGAAGAAACCATTACCAACCCGAAAATCACCAATATTATGGTGGTAATCGCCAAATAATAATCTTGTCTGTGATAATTTCTCACAACTTCCTAACTATCTTACTAAATTGTTCTCCTCTATCATAAGCGTCTTTGAACATATCGAAACTAGCACAAGCCGGCGCCAAAATAACCGCTCCACCTTTTTTCACCGCCGCATAGGCTCGTTTTACCGCATCATCAAACTTGATAATGGTTTTTACTGGAACATACGGCGCAAATTTTTTGAAAACATTTTTAAATTTAGTTGCCGACTGCCCAATCAGCACTACCAACTCCACATTTGATTTAGCAATCGTTCTTGCTAGTTGTTTTACATCTCCGCCCTTCGCCACTCCACCAATAATCATCGCTTTTGGCATTTCCGAAAATGCCAATGCAGCTGCCGCAGCAGCCTCTGGTGTAGTCCCCAAAGAATCATTCACAAAAATAGTTTTGCCAATCGTTCGAACAATCTCCAGTCGGTGATGTAGCCCCTTAAAAGACTTCAGTCGTCCACCAATCCGCTTCACTGGTGTACCTGCAACTATCGCCGCCGCAACTGCCGGCAATACATTTTGCCACATATGTTCGCCCCTAAGTTTCATGGATGATACCGGAGCGACTACCTGTCGGCGTCCTTTTTCGTTTCGGTAAATAATTTCGTCTCCCGCCAAGTACACACCCTTTTTCAAAATTTGCTTGGTGGAGATAGGGTAGACTCTACCCTTTGCCTGCTGAATAGCCGCCCGAGTTGCTGGATAATCTCTGGATGCCACCAAAATATTTTTTTTCTTCTGGTGTTTGTAAATATTTTGTTTAGCCAAAAGATATTTAGAAAAAGTTTTGTGCCTATCCAAGTGCTCCGACACAACGTTGAGCAATATCGAAATTTCAGGACTCTCATTCAAATCCTCGAGCTGAAAACTGGACAACTCCAGCACCACCCAATCAGACCTTCTTAACTTTTTTAATAAAGGAATAGGGGAATGGCCAATATTTCCCGCCAAATACACCCGCCGTTTGCTTCCTCCGAGCAAATGATGCGTAAGACTCGCCGTCGTGGACTTTCCTTTAGTTCCAGTGACGCCAACAATGTGCGCCGGACAAAGTTCAAAAAATAGGCGAGTCGTACTGCTTATTTCAACACCCTTTTTCTTCGCCACCCGAAATTCTTTTAACTGCAAGGGGATCCCTGGGCTTCGAAACACTATATCGAAATCTGATAGTCCATTTAGATAATTTGGGCCCAATCGAAATTCGGCGCCAAGTTTTTTGGCGTCTTGATACCTAGAACCCAGTTTTTGCCCGCTGGCGGAGTCCAACACCGTCACTTTTGCGCCTAAATTAAGCAAAAATTTCACCAAATCAAAACCTTCGCGTCCGAGGCCCAAAATTGCCAAATTTTTGCCTTTCCATTTTCGTGCCACCTCCTTATTATATCCCAAAGGCTCCCCCGTCCCCTTTTGGTTGAAAAAGCTCAAAAAATGCGCTCCCAGACCTGATAATCTTGACTTCTAATCTGATATTTGCTAGGATAAATGCATCTTTTTGCAGTCTTACCATCATCGTATTGTATCCCACCTGAAGGAGGCGGAACATGTCTTTCGATGCAGTATTTAGTTTGGAACTTGGTTGGCTAACCAAGTTCTGGGAAGATGGCAAAGTGCTGCTGGGGAGTATCAGTTTCCAACTCCAGCAGTGCGAGATAATCGTGAATCCCGAGTTCCCGCCGATGACTAACTCGGACATCGAAGATGTCGAGGCGCTAATCAAGCGCCATGTAAAACATCCAGACTTCCGGACTCGGCGCAGTCTTGTTGCCGAATATAGGAGAGTCTGGAACTTTTGCCGATACGCGATCGGCGAAGGTACGCCAGCCGCGCTGGCATATTCCGAAAAGATTCTGTATAGCGATACGACTGACGCAGCCAGCCGTTTGGGCGGAAGTCCTCGCTTCCAGAACATGGTCCGTGAGCTGAAAAGCGAAAGGTTACATCCGAAGTGCCAAAAGTTGTGGGAGCTAATCCCCCAACTGGCCGGCCAACAAATACTGGTCCTCTGCGGCCAGAAAGTAACCGCCGATTATTTAAAAATCGGCATTACGGATCGCGGGTATAGCAGAGTGGTCGTTTCTACGGCTACCTCACCCCAAAATGTGGATGTAAGAGCGGACTCTATCTTGGTGTTTAACGCGATATCCACTGACCTGGGATACCTGGAAAAGTTCATGCCTGGTCCCAAAGGCCAGCGGATACTGCTAACCATGAATAGCCCACTTGATCTAGGTATGAGATTCTATAGACCAGGCCTAGATGTCCTGAAACCACCGAAGTGGGCAGCCGCCGTACTTGGTCGGCGAACCCATAAGCAAAAGGATAAGCTGACATCCCCGCTCCCCCTCTAACCTCCGCACCTTGAAAGAGGTGGCCGCAAGGCCACCTCTTTTTCGTATCTCCAATTTTCCTACTCGTTCCCCAGCTCATTGATAGCATCTGCCCACTCAGGGTGCTTCGCCAAACAAATTCTTATCTTTCTTCTTGCCCTTACTATCGTTTGGGTAACTCCCCCCTTTCTCAAACCATGTTGCCTGCCTATCTCTTCATATGTATTTGAATTTTTTCTATCCTTAGCATTGTAATAAGAAACCAGGAGTTCCCTTTCTCTTTTGGTTAACCCAGCAACTGCATAAATCTCTTCAAGACTTTTACGCATTATCAAAACTTTCTCCTCTTTTCCACTGTTCTGATCCTCAATCAATGCTATCTTTGGTAAACTCTGCCCCCCTTCCTCAACCGGAATAGTATAGGAAAAATCAACCAGCGCAGACCATAATTTTAACCCCTGAACTTTTTCTTTTTCTACCCCCAAATAATCAGCCAATTCTTGATCATTTGGATCCCGACCGAGTTCCCTCCCTAGCTTTTCATCTGCTTTTTTGAATTGACCAATCTTGCCCACTATATGCTCGGGCTTTCTAACTATATCGGCTCTATTTGTGAGATAGTCCAAAATTCTATTTCTAATTAAATCCGTAGCAAAGGTCAAGAACCGGCAACCTCTTTCTTCATCAAATTTTCCCGCCGCATAAACCAGCCCCATTATCCCCTCTTGGATCAAATCCTCTAAGGGAGCATCCGGTCGAACATAAGAACGAGCCACTTTTATGACCCATCCCAAATTGGATTCAATTAATATCTTTTGAGCTAGTTCTTTCTCTGCCAGGTTGCCCTGCTGGAACATCTGGACATACTCCTTCTCCTGGATAGCGGTTAATAAAGGGCTGTCTTTTATTATGCTCGAGTAAAACTCCAAAACACTCTCCATCTTTTTATTCTCGTCAGCAATTTTATACTCTTCGGAGCTTCTTTGCGGATATTCCAATACTGGCACTTCCGATTTCTTCCCGTTCCCACCCGTATCAGAAGATTCCTCAAAACCCGAGGCGAGATTCTTCTCGTCTTCTATTATTTGAGTTGGTGCCTGTTCTAATCCCCTAAATCTTTCCATTTATGAGTCTCTTCTGCTTGCGGTGAGCTTACCAGAAAACCCCCTCCAATTCAAGGGTAGGTCTGCTCAAAAATCGGCTCCCAGACTATGGTTCCAACACCGCAGCCCGCTCGCCGTTATTCACAGTAAATTGGATTCCCGTAACCCCATCTAACGGAAATTGCTCAATAGTCCGCAGAAGACCTTGTGAAATAGAAGTCACCCGAGCCGAGCCTCCCATTTGAAAATCGAAAATCTCGTTGAAATCAACCGTCAGTGTCTCCCCTTCAATTTTGACATAATTCACTATTGTTCCAGCATTGAAGGAAACCGAAAGTCCACCCGCCTTTTCCTCTGCTGTCGGGCCCTTAACTAGTTCCGTCAAAGCTTCTTTTATCAAATCTTCCATCACATTTGTTTTTGCAACTTCCCGCTCCACTGGTACATATTCCATATCAGTCTGAGTCATCCTCGTCATAAAGACATAAACGGTTTCAGTTTCGCTCACCGGCACAACCTTAGTCGGCGTTTTGTACGCCCAATACAACACTCCTGCCAACAACACTATCCCAATTACCCAATACAAATATTTCATGTCGTTATTTATTTAGTACCAAGAAACTATATGCCAAATAAGTCGCAAACACCACCCAAACTGCATACGGAATCAACAATATTGCCGATAACCGCGCTCTCTTCCACATCAACCAAATCAACACTAGTACCGAAGCCTCAAGTACTACCATCTCCGCAATTGCCAAACTGACTTGATGATTGAAAAAGAATAGATAGCTCCAGAAAGCATTTAGGACACCATTGACCACAAACCACCAGACTACCCGATAATAATTCGCACCCCGTTTTTTCTGACTTAACCACAAGATTATCGCGATAGCCGACAGTATATAGATAATCGTCCAGACGGTCCCAATTACACTTCCACCCGGAGCGAAGCTTGGGATATTCGATTGATTGTACCAATCCAATCCCCGACTGGTCAGCCAGCTCCCAACACCACCAACCGCTAGAACACCCATAATTACTGCTAGATATTTCATCCCGTTAGAATTTAACACTTATAGAATATGATTTGTCATTTTGGGGCAACCCCGATGGATTGTCCTTTTGGAAAACCAACTTACCCTTTGTACCAGCTGGCTGCGCGGGGAAAGTCAATTCGGCATTGAACGGCACTTTTTTGCTCGTCATCCAATCTTCCTGTGCCTGCCCACTAGTTTGCGCGATCAACAAATTATCATCCGTCCAAAGTCTAATCGGGAAAACTGCCTCAAAATACCAGTTGCCCACCGCCTCTCCGTTAATCGTAAGTGGACTAGTTATTTTAGCGTTGGCCTTTGGCATGCTTACCAAAATGTCAGCAGTCTGGCGCTGAAAAAACACCACACCTGCCACGATCACCGCCAAAACCCCAAAAATCATCCATATTTTCTTGTTCATTTATTTTTGATTAGCTACCGATATGATTTCACCAATTTCCATTGTTCAGCTATTACCCCGCCCAATCCCAGCAGCATAATCCATAAACCGGCTATCCAGCCAACCACTGGGATGAATGCCAGCAACCCAAAAATCAGTGTGCCTACAAGCATACCGCCCAGTTGCGCCCACGCCGTTTTGTCATTACGCACCAACAACTGACCGATGTAATACGAACCATTCACTGTACCGGCTACCAACACCAGCGCATAGATAATTCCTAGCAAAATCGCCAATGGAATTCCTACCACAGTCACTGCCAACACTACCATCGCTAATGGGACCAACACCATTGCCAAAAGCCCATACCCAAGCGTTGTCCAGTGATTCTTTCTGATATCACCCGCAACTTTTGGCATATATTTCGGAAACAGCAGTATCAGCACCGCTCCCATAATCAGCAGTCCCAACAGTTTCCAGAATGTTACAAACAATGCCATTCCGGCAAACGCGCCTATAACACCCAACTTGCTCATATGTTTTGAAATTGCTTTGTGAAACTCTACCTTGCCAGCGTTTTTGGCAAAATCAGAATTTTCTGTTTCCGCCCAATATTTCAGTGTACCGCCAACTCTTGCCTTTTCGCTCATAGTCAAACTGTCCCCTGCCCGCACCTCTGCGTTTCCGGATATTGTACCTTTGAGAGCAACTGTGTCCGCTGCCACTCTGGCACTGCCCAAAACTTTTCCATCTAATGTTAGATTCCCCGCACCGACAAGAACATCACCCTTAATCACTGCGGCACTACCCAAAGAAACAGTTCCTCCGCCAATCAACAAATCATCACCTACAGCTCCATAAATACTTACCTGTCCTCCAGCTATCCGCACATCATCTCCCACATTACCGCGAATAATTACTGTCCCTCCAAAAACCAGAACATCGCCGCTAACATTTGCATCCACATCTATCGTGCCACCCGTAGCAATCAAATCGCCTTGGATTGGTTTATTGATAATCACATTGCTACCCGCGGCATACAAATCATCGCCTAGCGGTTGATTTATAGTGACCGAACCATCTTCCGGCGCCAAAAAGGTTGGAGCCGCTACCGCCGCCGTAGCTGAAAGCCCCAGCACCAAAACCGCACCAACAGCAAAAAATATCTTTTTCATATACATAAGTTATACAAATATTGTTCATGCCCATTATACCTCGAAGCCACCCCTACTCTCTACTCTCTACTCTCTATTCATCTATACTGTATCTATGGCAACCTCCATAAAATTCATCGGCGCGACCGGCATGGTTACAGGCTCCAGCTATCTGGTCTCAACCGACGCTTCTAAATTTTTAGTCGATTGCGGTCTATTCCAAGGCGGACGCGAAGCTGACAAATACAACTATCAGCCATTTCCCTATGACCCAAAGAAAATTAATTTTCTTATTCTTACCCACGCGCATCTCGACCACTGCGGACTAATCCCAAAACTCTACCGACAGGGATTCCGAGGGAAAATATTTTCCACTCCTGCCACTCGCGATTTGGCCGAAGCGATTTTGACTGACGCCGCCCACATTCAGGAACACGGTGCCACTCTCAAACAAATTGAAACACTATTTTCCACCAAAGATGTTGTTTCCGCGCTAAAACTTTTTGAAACATACAATTACAACAAACCTTTCACCGCTAACGGCGTCAAAATTTGCTTGCAAGACGCGGGACACATTTTAGGTTCATCAATTGTTGAAATCTGGACGGCAGGGAAAAAGTTAGTTTTTTCGGGAGATTTGGGAAACAGTCCTGTTCCGATTATGCGTGACCCCACTCTAATTTCTCAAGCTGACTATGTGGTCTGTGAATCAACCTACGGCGACCGCTTACACGAACCAGCAAATAATCGAGAGAAAAAGCTGCTGGCGGCAATTCGCCATGCCCACAAACGCCATGCCAAATTGATAATCCCCTCTTTTGCGCTCGAACGAACGCAGGATTTGCTTTATACATTCAATCTTTTCCGCAACACCAATCAGATGCCCCAAATTCCCGTTATTTTAGACAGTCCCCTCGCCATCAAAATTACTGACATTTACAAAAAATACACCAAATCTTTTGATGAAACTTTTCAGAAATATCTAAAAGTTGATAAAGATTTATTTAGTTTTCCCAATTTCAAACAAACTCCAACCGTTCAAGAATCCAAAACCATAAACGACATAGAAGGACCGGCAGTAATTATTGCCGGTTCGGGTATGGCTGACGGCGGACGAGTCCAGCATCATCTTATTCATCATCTAGGAAATCCTGACGACCAAGTTGTATTTGTCGGCTTCTGTACCAAAGGGACGCTAGGACGAAAACTAATTGAAGGCGCTACTCGCGTCCGCATTATGGATCAAGTTCGCGTTGTACGAGCGCAAATCAAATCAATCAATTCCTTCTCCGCTCACGCCGACCAAAAAGGTCTTGTTGGATGGCTTGCCGGATTCACTACTAAACCAACGATTATTCTCACTCATGGCGAAGACGAAGCCCGTACGGTTTTGTCGAACAAAGTTCGCCGCCAACTCCAAAACAAAACCCTCCTGCCTACCCTCGGCCAAGAAATCTCCCTCACATGAGTTATGGGTAATGAGTTGTGAGTAATGAGCAAAAAATACTTCCTTCCCGCCATTAGATGAACGGCCGTTCAATATTTGGCAACATTATTCCCCTCATTTATTTTACGCAACAAACTTTTCTGAAGTTTATAAGCATTAGCATGACCCAAGTAGCCAAGATATGACGGCATAGCCCCAGCAACCGACTCAAAATCACCCATTGCCAAACTGCTCTTCAGTTTTTTCTTGATTCTTTCGACCGTTCTTCTCCTCGGCAGATTGTAATGTGGCAAAACCACATAGCCGACATAATCAATTCCCCATTTCAGTTTTCTAAGATAAATTTTGTTTGGGTGAATATTGAGTTTCAGTTTAGTTTTCAAAAAATGATTCGCCTCGACTAAATAACCCATTAGCTCGTCTGGATTATCTGACAAGAAAATAAAATCATCCGCATAACGCAAATAATATTTGGCTTTGAGCTGGTGTTTTACAAACTTATCTAGCGGATCCATATAAATATTGGCGAAAAGTTGAGAGGTCAGATTACCCAAAGGCATTCCCTTGCCTGGAGAATGTTCAAAACTCCCGATAATATCTCGAAGCAACTTCAGCAACTTTTCGTCCGCTATGCGGTCTTCCAACAGACCGAATAATATTTGATGATCAATGCTGTCGAAGAATTTTCGAATGTCGCATTTCAAAGCATAACAAGGTCGAGTGTAATTTTCAGAGATTTTGCGAGTCATTTGTGCCAAACGCCAAAATGCCCGATGAGTACCTTTGTTATCTCGACAAGAATAACTATCGAAGATAAAAGTCTTATCAAAAATCGGATATAAAACCCGATGAATAGCACGATGTAATAATCTATCCCGAACAGATGCCTTACTAATCACTCGAGGTTTGGGGTCAGAAATACGAAATTGATGATAGTCACCGTGCCGATAATTGCCACTCACCAAATCCTCGCGAAGAGCGAATATGTTATCTTCAAGATGAAGCTCGAACGCTTGGACATCCGGTTTATTTCGTTTGCCTTTGCGAAATTCAGCCCAAGCCAAAAATAAATTCTCTAATGAAATTATTTCGGAGAAAACGCCGTTATGGAAAATAACTTTCCCACTAACCCCCCCCCCCGGACGGATTTGGAGAAATCCCGATTGTTCTGAAATTGTATGAATTTTACCGACTTCTTCATGACACTGTACAAAAGTTCCCCAAGTCCGAGAAGTATTCTCTCGGTCAAATCATTCAAACCAAGACACTCGACTTGCTATATTCCGTTACTATAGCCACCAGAACAGAAAAAAGTGCAAGACGAACTTATCTAACTGCCAGTAATGCCGAACTGGATATTTTGAAACTGCTAATCCGCCTATCATTCGACATCAACTCTCTTGATCAAAAACGATATCTCGCACTCGAAACGATTCTGCAAGAGATTGGCCGTATGCTAGGCGGATGGATACGCAGTTTAGAAAATTAGCAACTCCGAGAAAAGCCACCGCCGACCCATAGTTGTCATTGGCGTAGTCAGCGTCCCTGTTGTCGAACTTAAGCTCGCCGTTGTTGAAGTTGAAGTACGGGCAATTCGCCCAGTTGCCGTCAGCGTTCCAGCATTGCCTCTACACTATCCGCACCACTGCGAGCTAAAATCATAGCTTCGCTGTATTTTATACGGGGGTTTTACCCTCAAACTTGCGAGAGGCAAGGAGTGTCTAATTCTCAAGTTGGCATTCTTCGGCAAAATATTTTTACCGAACTCTAGCCAGTGCTTGTGACACAATTTCGGCGGACTAAGTCCGTAAACTTAATCTCACTGCCTACTTTCATAAGTATTTTACAGCAAAAAGCGGCGGGTGTTTCCACCCGCCGCTCTGAAAAGCAAACGCAATGTTCAAAAGTTGCAATGACCAATCCCCAAGTCGCTACACTCCGAGAAAAGCCACCGCCGACCCATCGCGGCCACCGGCGTAGCCAGCGCCCCCGTCGTCGAACAAAAGCTCGCCGCTGCGGAAGTCGAAGCACGGGCAATCCGCCCAGCAGCCGACAGCGAGCCAGTCCCATTCATCGCCAGAGCAGTCAATAAAGAGTTGCTCCCAAGTGGTAAGTCGATCCGGCATAGTCAGCAAAAGGCAAGCGACTTGAGCCGTAATCAGCGGAAGCTGACTATTGTTCAGTGCTTCCCACCGAGCAGCTCGCGGGCTCCATCCCGCATATAACCCCCCGAAGTCGAAGGGCAAGACGAGAACATCACCCGGAGTCTCCGCTTCCAACTTTTCCAGCAAGTTGCGAACTTCTTGATGGATACGAATATGCTTCGCATCCATTTGCCCAGCTCGGTAGTTGTAGAAAGCACGGCTAACGGCAATGCGCCCGAATAGCTTCTCGCAGACAAAACCATAACCTTCCCCATAGGGATCAGGTATACTCCACAGTTTAGCCAAGAACGAGAGCTTGGGGAGGATGACGACGCCATCAGCGAGCTTCTGCACAATCACCTTATCCATCAAAGCTTCGACCTGCGATAAGTCGATACTCTGGAAAAGGTCGGTGAGCTTGACCAGTTGCTCACTTATGCTCTTGGACTTCCAGTTCTTTGGATAGAACCAAGCCTGCTTGACCCGCTCCTTAGCAAACGGATTGGAAGCAATCATTTCCTGCAGAAGGTTTTTGATTCCCTCCTTGAACTTAGCCACCTGATTGGCATCACTGATGAACGCCTGCACTTGAGAGAATCCCAAACCAAGCGTTGAGACAACATCGCGAACAAAGCCCACAATTTGCTTGATTTGAGCCGCAGTAATTGACTTCTTATCCATTGAAGTCTCCTTTTCAAACCAACTATCTGCGAGGCTCTCCGGTTTCCGGAGCTTGCGGGTGAACCGCCTCCTCAGGGTTGGGTAGGCACAATCGTCTACACCCCCAAGGTAGCAGAAAACCCGCTCCCAGTCAAGATTTCCCCCCTCCTCTATCCGCCATTGGAGCCTGCCCTTTGTTTTTCTCTCGGCCTTTCGGCGTAAGGTCGTACTGAAATGAGCAAAATTGCCGCCACGGGGAGATGTTTGAGGAGCTGGCAAGCGACGAGTTTCGACCATTAGTGGAAAGGCAATTTTGCCATTGAATAGACCTGAAGCCGCAGGCCGGCGATTTGTCCCGCTTATGCCTTGCCAAAGCGGGAATCGGTCGAGCGCGATTTGGCGCTCGGTCCTAGCTGACGGCAGTCAGCAATACAAAATTTATTTACAAACCCTCGACGGCATATCCGCCGTCGGGTTCCCATGTTTCAGCCACTGGCCGTTTTGACATATCCAAGTATCCTCTGGCGTCCAAAACCGCAAAATCGCCAGCAGAACAATGATAATGATTCCTATCCACACCCACTTGTTCATAATTTAGTCTTTCCTTTCTCAATTTAAACTCATCGTCCTATCTCAACATCATGTAACCATATCCGAGGAGGCCGAGTTAGCATAAACACTATTACATCTGCTAAATCAGCAGGGTCCGTAAATGTTTCTGTCGGTACTCCCTCTTCACCTGCCTTAGCAAAAAGTCGTGTGTTGACTCCTCCTTGATAGACACCAGCTACTTTCACATTTGAATCTTTCAAATCCTCCTTAAGAACATCTGTAAATCCTCTTAGACCATATTTGCTAGCCGAATAAACCGATTGTCCTTCTTGCGCTACCAGCCCAGACTTAGACACAACATTAATAATTGCCGCCTCTGGCTGTTTCTTGAGATAGGGCAAAATCAATCTAGTCAAATGAATAGCCCCAATTAAATTAGTCTGGATAACATCATCTACCAAGTCCGCGCCTAACTCTTCAATAGATCCTCGCTTATGCCAAATCCCCGCATTATTAATAAGTACATCTACCTCACCTAAGTCTGAAATAATACGCCGAGTTGTCTCGTCTAAACGCTTAGTATCACGAATATCGCAAGGATAAATTTGAACCTTTTTAGCTCCTACCTTCTCCACTTCTTCTTTCACTTCCGCTAACCTTTCTTCATCTCGAGACACCAATGCCAAAACTGGTTGGTGCAGAGCCAACCTCAAAGCTATCTGGCGACCTATACCATCGCTACTCCCCGTGATAATAATAACCTTATCTCTTAGTTCCATGTTTGAATTATACCCCACCCCTGTCTTCCTCCGCCATTGTCGCTTTCTTCCCCATCCCATCGAGCAAATTGCGTTATCCAATTAGAAAATCAGCCGGTATGGATAGCGTCTGTTTGACGAGCCGTAGGCGAGGAGTATAGCGTATAGTCCAGAAAGGGTGATTTTCTATTTTGGATAGCATATTTGTGAGTGGAGTGTCTTTTTTGTGGTTCTTTTTGGACAAGCAAAAAGAACCCATCCGATTAAACGGGGATGTGCCCGTTTAGAACAAAAACAAATTAAAGAAAAAGAATAAAAAAACCAAAAAGAAAAACTACACGGCTCCCAACATTCCGATTACGACTCCGATTGTCGCTAGCGCAGCCCCTATCACCCAAAATCTCATCGTCACTTTCGGCTCCGGCCAACCAATCGCCTCAAAATGATGATGTAATGGCGCAATCAAGAATAGTTTGCGTTTATACACTTTGCGCCATACCAGCTGAAGCAAAACGGAAAAAGTTTCAATCATTGGAATAAAAGCAACGAACGGAAGCACCGCCATTCCCACCCCGCCTTTAATCAACATCGCAACCACACCTAGAGTGGCACCAAACGCCAGCGCATAAGTATCCCCTCCGAAGAATCGGGCAGGGAAGATATTGAACCAAAGATAAGCCAGCAATACTCCCACAACCGTTCCGCAGAAAATCGCCAAACTCACTTGATTGTTCACCAGCGCCAATACGCCGTAAGAGCTGAAAGCGATTATAAACAAACCACCCGAAAGTCCGTCTAGTCCATCAGTAATATTGAAAGCATTCGCCACCGCCAGAATCACAAAAATGAAAATCGGGATATACCACCAACCCACAATGAAGTCTCCGACTCCGGGAAAATGAAATGCGTTGAAACCAAGCTTATAGAAAAACCACCATGCCCCAAGCCCCGCCACTACAAAAAGCCACAGCATTTTGTGCCGCGCCCGAATTCCTTTCACTCCGCCAATTCCGCGAATATTAAACCAATCGTCAATTGCACCGATAATACCAACCGACAAAAGCGCAAATAACGGCAAATAAGTTTGCGAGCGAGTAAGATTGAATTTCAGCGAAACCAAAATCACGATCAGCCAATACAAAATTCCCGCCATTGTCGGAATATTCCGCCGATGTTTTTCTCCATGCAATTGTTGAAACACAGTCGCTTGAGTACCGTACAAAGTTTCCTCTTTTGGCTTTTTCCAAAAACGGTATTTAAATAAAAAATTCGCCCAAAAGGGCGTTGCGAGAAGGGCTACAAAAAACCCTATCATCGAGATAATGAATACCCGTAAAAGTTCTGTTTGGAGAAGGGTTTCTGACATACTAAATCTTCTTTTGTGCCGACAATCTCTCCACCAAGCGATCCAAATGCAACGCTCGAGAGGCCTTTACTAATACGGTATCACCTTCCTCTAATATGGGCAAAATCTGGGAGATAGCCGAATCAACACTGGGATTATTTTCATCCCACGAAATTTTTACTACATTTTCCTGCAACATCCCAGCCGATATTGCACCCTCCGCAATCAACTCGGCATCTTTGCCTACTACAATAAGTAGACCAACTTGTTTCGCCGCCCACTGTCCTACTTGTCGGTGCCCTTCTTCAGTCGCACTCCCGAGCTCTCTCATACCACCCAAAATCGCAACTTTTCTGCCCCGCGCAACATCTTTCAAGCTCATCAGCGCCAATCGCATCGATTCAGGACTGGCATTGTAAGTGTCATCAATAATAGTCCACATAGGAGCGTGTTGAATTTGGAAACGACCACTGATTGGCTGAAATTCTTCCAGCCCTTTTTTGATTTGTTCTGCCGTCAGTCCAAACTCCTCTCCCACCGCAAAGGCAACCAGCGCCGCCGGTACAAATTGACGCCCCACAGGCAACTTCACTTCAAATTTATCTGCAGGACTGTGCAAAATATAATTACTTTCTCCCGTCGTTTCCGCCCAATAGTTACTTTGCTCGTTCCACCCAAAGGTCACTTTTCTTTGTGAATCAGCCAAAACCAACCCCTGACATCTTTCACATCCGCCATTGATCACCGCAAGCCCTCGCGGTTTCAATTTTTTAGTAAGCGACAATTTTTCCGCTGTCAGTTCTTCCTGACTTTTATAAAACTCCAAATGCGAATCACCGATCGTGGTAATTACCGCCACATCATAATCAAACCAGCGGTTGAACCAGCGAATATCATTTGGCCTGTCCGCCGCCATTTCCAAAACCAGCACGGCGGGATAATTTTGCTTCGTTATTAATTTCCATAGTCCCTTAAATTTCAAAGAGACAAGTTGCGTCAAACTTATCCGCGCTTTTCCCGATTCAGTAAACGATGGCTCAAATCCAGGGTCGATTACAGACGCTGTAATTCCCCACTCGGTGTTGGCGTTGTACAAACTACGCTGGACTAGATACGCTTGCTTCAGCACGGCAAACACCGCCTCCTTGGTAGTGGTCTTACCCACGCTTCCGGTGACGGCAACTATCTTCACCTGATACTTACGGGCAATCTGACCCGCCAACCACCCAAACAGATTGAGTATGAACTTTTTCACTCTCCTATAATACGCAAAAAACCGCCCCCAGACAATAAATAGTTAGCCACCCCTGTTCTATCCGCCATTGTCGCCTTTTCCCTTCTGTCTTCATGCCATAGGAGGAGGAACGTAATCAATTGAGTAAAATCATCGCCGCGGGGAGATGTTTGAGGGAGTGGCTACGACCGAGTTTCGACCATTAGCGGAAAGATGATTTTTGCCAATTGATAGTTCCGACGACGTGGGCAAGCGCTTTGGTTACTTTGGCAAGACAAAGTAACCGCGGTACAAGGGTCGCGCAGACCCTTGAAACAAAACATAAAAAGATACTATAAGATTCTGGTCAAGCCAGAATGACGAAAAGAAAAAAGAGAAAAATAATGCTACCGCGTAGGTGGAATCCTCCAATAGTCGAGCAAAAACTTCGCAATTTTACCAAACAACGGCGCCGCTGAACTTTCCGCATAAACAACATCTTTCGGCCGGTCAATTCTGGTAATCATCACGAATTTGGGATTTTCTACTGGCCCAAATCCTACAAAAGTACCAATGGTCGAGCCAACTCCCTCCGCGATGTATCCCCCACTCTTAGGATTAGGAATCTGCGCAGTTCCCGTTTTTCCTGCAATGTAATATCCTTTTACTCCTGCTTTTGTACCGTGACCACGTTCCACCACTCCCACCATCATCGCTGAAAGTAATTGTGCAGTCTGCGCGGAAATCGCCTGTCCTTTCACATCCGGCCCGATGCTAACCGCGCCCGATGGATACAAAATCCTGTCCACAATATGCGGCTGCAACAATTTACCGTCATTCGCAATTGCGCCGACTGCAGCAAGCATCTGAATTGGCGTCACTGCAATTCCTTGCCCAAACGACATTGTCGCCAAATCAACATCACCCCAATTTCTAAGCGTTTTTACTTGAGCCGCCACCTCCCCCGCTATTTCCACACCAGTCGGCGCAAGGAAACCAAATTGTTCCAAATATTTACGGAACGCTGTTTTCCCTAATTTCTGCACTACAAAAATCGCACCTGTGTTCAGAGATTTTTCCAGCACCTGCGTCATTGTCTGAACTCCGTGCGAAACTTTATCCGAGTTTTTGATTGTTCTGTCGCTAATTTTCACCTCACCCGGATCGGTATAGGTCGTGCTGGGCGCCACCACTCCGGCATCAATCCCCGCCGCCATTGTGATTACCTTGAATACCGAGCCCGGCTCGTACACCTGCGAAGTATTCATATTATTAAACAATTCCAGTTCCGATGTATTGTAATTGTTCGGATCAAAGTTGGGATACTGCGCCATCGCAAGAATTTTTCCTGTTTTTGGGTCCATCACTATCACGCTCCCCTTGTCCGCCTTATGTGTTTCTACCGCTTCCTTCAGCGCCTTTTCCACCTGATATTGAATTGCTCTATCAAGCGTCAGCACAACATCCAAACCGTTTTCAGGGTCAACATTTTGCCTTTTGCCCAGCGCAATCTGCTGACCAAAAACATCTTGCTCCGCTTCGAGAAGTCCCGCCTTGCCTCCAAGCTGTTTATCCAAATAACCCTCCACGCCGTATTGCCCTTTTCCGTCGCGGTTAACAAATCCCAGCGCCTGCGCTGCCATTGTTGTTTCGGGATAATAACGATACAACTCCGGCGTCAGATAAACACCAGTCAAATCCAAATCGGCAATTGCCTGCGCTTCTTTTTCTTCTATCTTCCTTTTTAGAGGCGGCAAGTATTTTGATTTTGAAGAAAGCTTTGTAATCAAATCGCTTTCCTCAATCCCTGCACCCGACAAAAACGGCATCAGTTTGCTGGCAACCAGTTCCGGCCTTTTAATCTGTGCAGGAACGACAGTCAGCGCAAACAAAGTCACATTAGTTCCAAGCGGATACAATTCACTATCACTGTCCTCCACTAATATCTTGCCCCGCTGCGCTGGCACTACCTGGCTATTGATATGCTGCTGCTGCGCCATCTCTGAATAATGACGATACTGAATAACCTGTCGCTGAAATAACATTGAAATCAACGAAAAAAACGCCAGCCCAAAGACGGAAGCGATCACCCCAATTCGGAACCGTTGTTCGAATTGCAACGATGTGGCTCTATCCAACATACCTCCCCATTATAGACGATTGACCAATAGACACATGGACTAATGGACTGATGAGAAATAAAAAAAGAGGGCTATTCCTCTATTGTCTATTCGTCTATAAGTCTATCGACTGAAGTCTGTTTAGCGTTGGGCGAGCGCGCTATAGCTGGGAAGATAGGTATAATGCTGCGATGGCACAAGTTTAGGCACTACCACAATTAGCTTTTGAGTATTCCCCTCGGTAACAGTATTGGTAGTGGGGCTGGTCGTAGTCTTATCGGGATCTCCTACTTCTACCTTCCCACTCGCTCCCTCATCAATCACCTGCAAAGATTTCAATCGCGCCGCTTCCACTTCCAAACGCTGGTTTTCCGCTTCCATATCTTTATTAGAAACTTCCAGCAGACGCAATTCAGTTCCTTTATTAGATACCACATTCACAACCACAAAATAAATGCCGCCTATCAGAAAGAATAACCCAATCATCAAATAAGTAGCCGACTTCGGTTGCAAATTGAACCGACGGACTAAATTGATTTGGGGCAATTTGTAGCTGAATCTTTTTTTCATTTCTAAATCTTCATTGCGACCCGCAGTTTCGCACTACGAGCACGTGGGTTGCGTTTTCGCTCCGGCCAAGAAGGCGCGATGGCCTTCTTGGAGAGGAGCTTGATTCTCCCCCCAGTGGTCTGAAGTTTTAAGAAGTTTTTAACGATTCTATCTTCTAATGAATGAAATGAGATAATCGCCAATCTTCCGCCCGGCGCCAGCAGTTCAACCGCTTGAGGCAAAGCTTCCTGCAAACTTTGCAATTCTTCGTTGGCAGCAATTCGCAGAGCTTGAAACACTCGTGTCGCAGGATGAATCCTTCCGCCTAAATATCCGCCGATTATTTCTACCAGTTGTCCCGTTGTGGTAATCGGCTCTCTGCGGCGAGCTTCAATGATTCTTTTGGCAATTATTTCTGCTTTCGGCTCTTCGCCGTATTCTTTCAGAATCTTCACCAATTCATTGAAGTTGGCATGATTCACGATATCGGCTGCAGTTTTCCCGCCGTCGGTCGTGTCCATTCTCATATCTAAAGGGGCATTGTGTAAAAACGAAAAGCCCCGCTGTCCATTCTCTAGTTGAAGAGATGAGACACCGAGGTCGAAAAGTAATCCATCAACACTTCTGGGTCCATTGTCTGCTTGAACCAATTGAATAAGATCACGGAAATTACCGCGGACCAGAATAATTCGTTTTTCGAAACGGCTAAGGTTTTCGTGCGTGATGCGTAAGGCCTGTTCATCTTGATCAATTGCAATCAATTTTCCATCTGGGCCTAGGCGTTCAATTAGCGCCTGCGCGTGGCCCCCCAGTCCAACGGTTGCATCTACAAAGATTTCCCCCGGCTGCGGATCAAGGAATTTTATAACTTCCTCGAGCAACACCGGAGTATGTTGGAATCTGGACATACTATTTATTAATTAGTTTTCAATTTCGCCGGCAACTTGGTATGGGAGGTTTGTCGAATTGTGAACCCAAGGGGGTTGGGTAAAAAATTGGACGCTAACTTTTTTAGGAGGTGAAAAGTTTGCGGATAATGACTAGATAACTAATTGTGTCAAGTTGCCGGCGATGGATTACTCTCAAATTTATTCTCTCGTCTCTACTCTCTACTCCCTAATCTCTATTCTCTAGACAAAGAGTTCTTCTGCCATTTTTTCTGATTCTTTTTCAGTTTTTTTCTTGTAGTCTTCCCATTTCTTTTCGTTCCAGAATTCCAGTCGGTTCATAAGCCCTGCAATTATCGAAATACCTTTCAACCCTGCATATTGCATTAAATATTTTGGTAAATTGATGCGGCCTTGCGAATCAAGATCAACCGCCATCGCGCCCGCCAACATCAATCGTGCAAATGCGCGCGCATTACCTTGAGAAAATGGCATTTGCGTTAGTTTCGCTGCCACTTTGCTCCACTCGTCCGGCGTGTAAAGAAACAAACATCCGTCGAGTCCTTTCGTTACAACTGCACCTTTTTTCAAATGACTGCGAAACTTGGAAGGAATGGCAAGTCTCCCTTTGTCGTCTAACTGATGCTTATACTCACCAATAAATAAGTTATCCACTTTCCCCTCCACTTATCCCCACTTACATCCACAATGGTTTTATTGTACACCACTTATATTTTATCCAACAACACTTTCGACATAAAAGATTTGTTATTCGCTCCCAAGGCTAACTTTTTTTGCCGCTCCCCTATCCAATACCTGGTTTATCCACACCGGCTCGATGTGATTTTCGAATAAATTGACCAATCACAAAAAATCCGCTACCATAGCAGGTATTCCGCATTCGTACTGTAATCTTGAAAAGGAGATCCTGTCATGAGCATTCCGGGATACCAGACGTTCTACCCCCGTGATTCTGTATTCACACAAAAAGGAATGGAGGCGGGGTTTATCGGCAAGTCTACAGTCGGGCTAAAGAACCCCGGAGAACCTGGCGCTGACCCCAACTACGACGGCATCTTGTTGGGAATGTTCAAAGAGCCCGATCTGACGATCTACTACTCCAAGAACAATCACTTCAAATCCGTCCCCATCAACCACATCGGGATAAACGCACACTACGACCCAGTAATCGTGCCTTGGCACCCCGCAGTTACCAAAGGCAGCCAAGTCATAGTCACTCAAGGAGACGCAATCGTTGTCTCTTACGGAGAGCTATCAGACGGCGTCTTGAGTCAGCTTGTCGTCGTTAGCCGCGTCCGCGACTGTGGTATCGGGCTTATCCGAAATCTCAAAGATGGAAAAGGTGGCGCAGTCCACTTCTCCATTGATACCCTCTTTGGGTATCACAAAGACGAAGAGACCGAGAAAAGCAAATGCGACGGTGGGATTATGGAAAAAGTCCTTCTCCAATACTGTGGAGAGGCAAAGGACATCCACATTGCAATCGGCCCTTCTATCAGTGGGATCAAGAAGGATGGAAGCTTTGATTTCTGCTACGAGTTTGGCAGAAGAGGCTTCGACCGACTGTTTTCGCTGGCCACAGACAGACACCCGAGTCT
Organism: uncultured bacterium; assembly: GCA_963695435.1. GTDB lineage: Bacteria > Patescibacteriota > Kazan-3B-28 > Kazan-3B-28 > Kazan-3B-28 > JAKLDB01. Next base: position 214,350 of record OY968788.1, on the reverse strand, counting down.
CCCAGTAGATACTCTGTGGGAACCGCATCCCGACAGCAGCAAAGTCTACATCGCTTTTGGGAAATTACTTTTCCATCTGCTGCTGCTCATCGGAATAAGACCCGAGAATATCGATATGACGTGCAACTTCTGCGCATACCACGACGACCGCTTCATTTCCGCTCGGAGATACGGGCAAGAAAAAGACTACCCGCACCTATCGAAAGCGAGAAGAGAAGAGGCCAGAGAGGCTATTGAGACCAAGCGCGGAAACTTGGCCTACATGCGCCTCTTCCCTCGCCTCCTGAAAGTCGCCTAAGCACCTTCATTTGAACCCAAACAAGAGCCTCGCTTCACGCGGGGCTCTTAAGTTTGTCTAATCAAATAAAAAAAGCACAGTTTTGGGGAGAATCTGACAAGGGTAACTGTGCGAACCTTGTCAGTATAGAACTTCGGGTCGGGTTATCAACCAAGGAGTTCTTTGTAGATCTGGGCGAACACCTTGTCGGTTTCGAGACCATCGAAATCGACAGTTCGCCCCCGCCTATTCAGGTCTATCTTCTCGAGGTTGGTCTTGAAGTACTTCTCGAGGATCACGAGAACCTTCTCCACCTTCCCGAGCGCGATTCCAAAATGAACAACATTTAGAACTCCGACTTCTAAATGTTCCCCATAATTGTCAATCACGGCCAGAACCCGTTTCAGCTGCTTCTTGTTCAGCTTTGGATCGAGAACCTTCTTGATCAACTCTTTGGGGATTCTCATTGCTTCACCTCCCTGTTGAGAATTTCTTTGTTAATCCGCTCAAACACCAGAAGAGTTCTGTCCATGTCCTCTTGCTCGCGCCCTCTGATGTTCACATCCAGATGCGCCAAAGTATCTAGATGCTCTTCAAGGACACCTAGAACCGCTCCCAGCTTCCCGACATTTATCGCATCGAGAATGAGTAAGAGAACAAAGCTGGCAAAGTATTGCCCGTATTCTAGAAACACACTCTGCGCCCGACTTAACAATGCCGGGCTGGGCGATATTGGTCTAAAAGCCCTCGAGAATAGCATTCCGAGTCTTAACACCTCTTCACCTCCCTCAAGGTCAAGGTACACAATACATTTCCGAGATACTGGTACTATACGCCAAAATCCGCTCTGGGTCAATAAAAAAGGCGGCTCCACGGAGGAACCGCCTTCGTCCAATCAAGTTGCATCCCCGGAAGTGTCCATGCCTGCTACTAGTAGCCGCTACCCTTCTCGATGGGTATGCCTTCGGCACACATCGGACACTCTCCCTTGCCCCACGCCTCGAACTTGAGGTCGACAAGGGCAAAGACCTTTGGAACCGCCGAATCTCTTGGCGTGATCCCTCCGCGATTGCAGAGAGCGCCGACACCGACGACATTGCCACCGAGATTACGAACGGCTTCGACGAGTTTCTTCGCCGGACCCTCGACATTGAGGACCTCGTCCAGCACCAAGACCCTCTTCCCCGCCACGATCTTGTCGTAATCGTGCTTGATGAGGAAAACATTTCCCTCTTTCTCGGCGTAGACGCTAGGTACCTCTCGCCGGAGAATCATCGAGAGGTGGTAGCCCACCCACTGCGATAGGACAATCCCGCCAGTTGCCGGAGCAACGACCACCCCAACATCATCGTTCAGAAAGTCCTGGGCAATTGCCAGGCACAGCCTGGATGTTTTCTCGGTGTGCGGATACAGCCGACTTATGTCGACTTTACAAAGCCTGCCGTGCTGCCCATTAGGATAAACGAAGTGCCCTTCAGTGGCGATCGCACCGACTTCTTCACGAAGAATGTAATTAGCAGCCTGTTGGTGCATAATTCACCCCCTTACAGTATTGAATTTAGTTCTCAAGGTAGAAACCAAGCCAAGCACAGCTTGACTCTCTTCCAGAGCAAATTACAGCAAAACAGAGAAAAAAGCAACCCAAAACTCGCTCTAGGTCAAGAAAAAACTATCTAGAGTGTGAAGCTACTTTTCTATATAAAACAATTTTTGCTTGTAGTTATTGAGCACTTTTTCGCTCGGAAAATACATTGGCGACGGCAAATTATCGAAATCAAGCCATTTCCATTCTGTAATTTCATCGGGCTCCATTACTTGCGCTTCGCCCACAAAATCTTCAGACAAAAGACCAATCGTCACAAAATGAGCAGTCTCGACAATATCATTATTCACACACAAAACTTCCGCGCTGTTTAGGGTGATACCTGTTTCTTCCAACACTTCCCTTTTTGCGCCTTCTTCAAAACTTTCGCCAAAATGAAGCTTGCCTCCGGGCATTGTCCACTTCCCCGCCCCGTTCAACAAACTATCCGCCTTTTCGGGATCATCATGTCTTCTGCCCAACAAAACTTGCCCGTTTCTCAACATCATCACCCCAAATCCAACTCCAATTTTCGGCTTATCCTCTCCCATACCCCGATTATACCCCAATCTTCTTTGCCAAGAACTCTTCAACATCATTGATCGGTACCCGTTCCTGTTTCATAGTATCGCGATCGCGCACCGTAACAGCGTTATCCTCTAAAGAATCGAAATCTACCGTAATACAAATCGGCGTCCCAATTTCATCTTGCCGACGATATCTGCGCCCAATCGTTCCGCTCTCATCATATTCAACGAAATGTTTTTCTTTGAGCTGGTGATAAATCTCCTTCGCCTTCAATATCAACGGCTCTTTCTTTATCAATGGGAAAATCGCCGCTTTAATAGGCGCCAACCGCGGACTAAACCTAAGAACAATTCTCTCTTCTCCCTCCACTTTTTCGCTATCGTATGCATCAAGAAGAAATGCCAACACCGCCCTATCGACACCGCCTGACGGCTCCACTACAAACGGCAAAATCTTCTGTTTGGTTTCTTCTTCAAAATATTTCAAATCGACACCCGAAAACTTTTCGTGTTGGGTCAAATCATAATTCCCCCTATTGGCAATTCCTTCAAGTTCACTAAATCCAAACGGAAAATTGTATTCAATATCCGTCACTTCCACCGCGTAATGCGCCAAATCTTTTTTATCATGTTCACGCAAACGCAAATTATCCCCGTTTATTCCCAAACTCTTGTACCATTCAAATCTCACCTTCACCCATTCATCAAAAGCTTTCTTCGCTTCCAGCGCACTCTTCACAAAATATTCAATTTCAAATTGTTCAAACTCTCTCGTTCTAAAAGTAAAATTCCCTGGAGTAATTTCATTGCGGAAAGATTTCCCAATCTGCGCCACCCCAAACGGCAACTTGTTCCGAGTAGTATCAAGAATCGTTTTGAAATCTACAAATATCCCCTGCGCTGTTTCGGGACGCAGATAAACCTCGCTCGCTGACTCCTCCATCGGTCCCGCGTGAGTCTTGAACATCATATTGAACTGTTGAGCTTCCGTCAGCTCCCCTTTACAGACCGGGCACTCTTTGCCCTTGATGTCGTCCGCCTTGAACCGTTGATGACACTTCTTACACTCGACCAACGGATCGGTAAAATTCTCCAAATGTCCGCTTGCCTCCCAGACCTTGGGGTTCATCAAAATTGAACTATCCAAGCCGACAATATCCGACCGCTTCATTACAACATCCTGCCACCACGCTTGTTTGACATTATTTTTGAGTAGTACTCCGTATGGACCGTAATCCCACGCATTTGCAAACCCACCATAGATTTCAGAACTCGGATAAATAAATCCGCGCCGTTTGGCAACATTTACAATTTCATCCATCGATACTTTATTCTTGTCCATCAACTATCACATTAAACTCTGCCGCTTTTTCCGGTGACACTTGATATTTCACAATATGCCCACCAATATGTTTGATTGGTTCCATTATCACCAACAAATCTTCACTCAAACTAATTCCCAGCTGGTCTTTGACCGCCCGCACGATTTGTTCCTCATTAATAGAAGCGAACAATCCTCCAGCAGGATTCGCTTTCGCTCCGATCCTCACCTGCTGACCCGCTAATGCGCTAACTTGTGCATCCAGCACCTCCGCCTGACTTTCGACTTTCTGCGCCTTCTGGGCTTGCTCCTGCTCCCACGAAGTCTTTACCCCACCCGTAGCGGCTTTCGCCAAACCCAAAGCCAACAAGAAGTTCCTGGCATATCCGTCCGCCACTCTTTTGACCTCACCCTTGCGCCCTACCCCGCGCACATCTTTTAGCAGTAATATTTCCATCTCACATCTACTATATCTGGAAATTACTTGCCCGCCAAAAGATTTTTAGCCGCCGTCAGCTGTACATCAGTAGTTTCTTTGCCAGTAAGCGCAACCTTCTTATCAGGCGTAATGCCGGAATCACTGATGGAAGTGCCTTTCGGCGTGTACCATTTGCCGACCGTCACTCGAAGCGCTGAACCATCCGGAAACTCCTCCACTTCTTGCACGCTTCCTTTGCCATAAGTTTGTTCACCAACAATCTTCGCTCTGCCGTTATCTTGCAATGCACCCGCAACAATTTCCGCCGCGCTGGCACTTCCGCCATTTACCAATACCACAACCAGAATGTCCGCCAGTACTCCGCTCCCATCCGCTGAATACGAAGTCTTTTCTCCGTTCTTCGTTCGCTCTTCCACAATCAAACCGCTCTTCAAAAATTCATTAGCAACTTTTACGCCCGAGTCCAAAAATCCGCCCGGATTATTCCGCAAATCCAAAACTACGCCTTTTGCCCCTTCCGCAATTACTTTATTTACTGCTGTCTTGAACCCCGCATCAGTATCGGTGGCAAACCGCGTAATTTTTATTACCGCAATTTTATCTTTGCCAATTTCTACCGACACACTGTCGCGCTTAATTGTTTGACGAGTAACTTTCAAAACTAACGGGTCATTCACCCCCGCCCTATTAACCGTCAAAGTTACTTGAGTCCCCGCTGGTCCTTTTATCGCACTTAAAACCTCGGCAAAAGACATCCCAGCCACAGACTTGCCGTTCACTGCCGTGATCTCGTCCAAGGTCTTCAATCCCGCCGCTTCGGCCGGTGAGCCCTTCAGAGGCGTCAGCACCACCAACGCGCCGTCCACCACATCCAGCTCTACCCCGATCCCCTCATAGCTGCCGTTTAAATTATCGAAAAATTGGCTGTTTTCCGCAGGGTCAGCAAAAATAGTGTACGGATCGCCAATCGCCGCCACCAGCCCCTTGATACTGCCATACAGCATATCCTGCGCGTTGATGTCGCCATAATATTTATTACGCAAATCATCCGCCACATCCCAGAATAAACTAAAATCAGTTTTGCCAAGTTGTTTGTGCTGAAGTTCGTTCTTAAAAACTGCTCCAAAGTTATTAGCAGTAATTTTCCCGTAATATCCTTGCGTGACACCTGCAAAATAAACCACCAGCAATAGAATTATGCCAGCAACCGCAGTCAACGCGTATCGCACTTTCCTCTCTTTTTTATCCATAACAAAAACTCACACCCCTCAAACATTCTACCACGCCCTACCGTCTTACCCGCCTAAATACGCTAGCGGGTTTCTCGCCGCTCCATTGAGCCAAACTTCAAAGTGTAAGTGAGGCCCTGTTGTAAGCCAACCCGAGCCCGTTGACCTCGGCGTTCCCCCTGTCGTTCCGATCACTGTACCCACCGGCACAAACTGCCCCGTGGATACCGACACACTGCTCACATGACCATAGACAGTCACCATCCCATTACCATGGTCGAGCATTATATATGAATACGCCGTACTGCCATCAAACTTTACTTTCAGAACATAGGCATCCGCCGGCGCCTTTATCGGTGTTCCTTGCGGTGTTCCAATATCAATTGCGTTATGAGCAATTTTGAATCGCTTCAGATAATCAGCATCTTGGAACCCCGCAGTAATTAGATGAGAAGAAATTGGCCACAATAGAGAATACTTTCCCTCATTTAATACTCCGCGCCGAGAGCTTGCAGCCAAGCGCGCAATTTCATTCTCCATCCGTTGCTGTTCGATGATTGCTGCTTCAATCTTCTTCTGATATTCCGCCTCAGTCAGATTAGTATCGTGCAGAATATTTTCCTTCGCATTCGCCTGTGCATCCATGCTGTTTTGTTCCAATTGTTTAGACGACTGCAATTCTTTCAATTGTTTATCTGCCGCCTCCAACTCCTGCTTTTTCCCCTTCAGTTGCTCATTCAAAGTCTGTAATACACTAATACTCCCCGTAATCCGCCCCTCAATCGTACTAATATATTCAATCTGACTAATAAAATCCGAGAGGTTTGATGAACCAATCAACACTTCGAGAAGTCCTGAACGACTTCTCATATAGGCTTCTTTGATTGCCTCCCGTAAAACCTTTTTCTTTTCAAAAATCTGAATCTCCGCCGACACCAACTCGCCGTTAGTCTGACTCATAGTCAGATTCACCGTATCAATTTGATCAGACAATGCCTGAAGCTGTAATTCGCTCAACTTGATTTGTCCATCCAAAATATCTAGCTGGTTTTGCAGTGTTGCCTTGCGTTGGCGTACACCATCCAGTTGTTTTTGCTGTGCTGCAATTTGGTCGCGCAGTTTGCTTAACTCTTGCGTCTTATCACTCAATAAATCAGCACTAGCTGGCAATACAACGCTTAGCGCCAAAATGAAAGCCAAAACTAATTTTGTAATTTTCCCAATTTTCATAACCCTTCTTTATTTGTCATTCTGAGAGAAACGAAGAATCTATGAATTATTCTTCTAGATCCTTCGGTCGCCGTGGCGACCTCGAGGATGACAGCCTTCTCTATTTGTCTATAAGTCCATAAGTCTATCGTCCATCTATATCGTCAGATGTTTTTTGGTTGCCCAATAGCTCGACACTCCTCCGACCACCAGCCCCACCGCCAACTGTAGCCCAACCAAAAACACCACGAAACTGGCAGAAAACAACGGATTGCCCGAAGTGGAAATAAGATAGTTGCTCATCATCGGTTTGATGATTAAACCGTACCCCAGGAGTAGAAGCACACTGGTAAGAACGGTCGCAATGACCCCATACATCATTCCCTCAATAATAAACGGCCAACGAATGTACCAATCGGTAGCCCCAACCAATTTCATAATTTCGATTTCTTGCCGCCGAGTAAAAATAGTAATCCTGATCGTATTGAAAATGATCATCAACGCGATTATCAGAAGCACTATCGCCAAAATCAAACTCGAACGCTGGATGAAACTGCTCATGTTCCGCAATTTTTCGATAATTTTTTGGTTATCCTCCAAGCTCGTTTCGGAAACCTGATCGGAATATTTTGAATTGCGTATTTGTTCCACGATCCCCTCAATCTTGTATGGATCAGTTACCTTAATTTCCAAACTCGCTGGCAAGAAATTCTCTTCCTGCGGGATTACGCTCCGAATTATTTCGCGGTTACGATTTTCTTCCAAAAATTTATTCAATGCATCTTTTGAAGATACATAAACCACTTCCCGCACATCCTGCCAATTTTCCACATCAGCCTTCAACGCCAAAATATCAGCTTCGGGAGCGGTTTCTTTGAAGAACACTGCCACATCAATTCTCTCGTTGATGGATCTGATTGTCGTTCCAATTACTACATTCAAAGATGCCAAAATACTAACTATCAAAAGCGCCTGCGCCATAATAAACACCGCCACAATAGAAAGCCATCCGTTTCTGCGGAAACTCTGCCAAGCCGATTTAAATATTCGATGCCAATAAATAAACATTATTTTTTAGCCTAATTAGTGTCGTATTTGCCCTTTCGTTTATCCCGAACAACTTTGCCGTCCTCAATACTGATTACCCGTTTGTTTATCAAATCAACTATATCGCGGTTATGTGTTGCTAATAGCACTGTTGTCCCCATCGAGTTAATCTTGAGCAATAATTTAGCGATTTCCAGCGCGTTTTTCGGATCCAAATTACCCGTTGGCTCATCCGCAATTAAAAACTTTGGTTGAAACACCAGCGCTCGCGCAATAGCTATTCGCTGTGCCTCGCCTCCCGACATCTCCTTTGGGAAACTATCCCCGCGCTCCTTCAAACCCACCAAGTCCAAGATTTTTGCTACTTCTTTTTCAATCTCCTCATCAGGGAGTCCTGACACTTCTAAAGCAAATGCAACATTTTCTGCCACTGTTTTATTGGGGAGCAATTTGAAGTCCTGGAAAACCACCCCTATCTGCCGACGATAGTACGGAATATATTTGTCCTTCAGCAGATGGATATCCTTCCCATCAATCGTAATCCGACCAAAAGTCGGCTTTTCTTCGCACAATAATAATTTTATCAGTGTCGATTTCCCCGCACCTGACGGCCCCACCAAAGTCACAAATTCTTGTGGGCGAATGGTAAAACAAATGTTGTCTAACACTTTGTGCGCTCCGTAATGCTTGGTTACTTTTTCGAAAGAAATCATTTTCTCCCGTTCAAATTATCGCTATCAATATCGCGTTGTGCTAACAACACACTACCGATTATCTCATCTAAATCGCCTTCTTTCAGTACTTTGTCCGTTTGAGAAGTTTCAAAATTGCTCCGATGATCTTTTACCTGCTGGTAAGGATGAAGAGTATAGCTCCTTATCTGATGTCCAAAATCTCCAGACGCATTAGCCGCCTTCAACTTCCGATTTTCCGTATCCCGCTTTTCTTCTTCTAATAAATAAATCTTATTTTTCAAAATCTTCATTGCCGCTTCCCTGTTTTGCGTTTGACTACGCTGTGTCTGAATAGAAACAACAATATTTGTCGGAATGTGCGTAATCCTCACCGCCGAGTCAGTCGTATTCACACTTTGTCCGCCGTGCCCTGAAGACTTGAATGTTTCAATTTTCAAATCATCATCTTTTATATTTACATCCACATCCCCCAAGTCGGGCAACACTTCAATCAGTGCGAACGATGTCTGACGCAGATTCTGCGCGTTGTAAGGGCTCAACCTAATCAACCGATGCACACCCGCTTCTGACTTCAGCCAACCGTAAGCCCTGAACCCTTCAATTCTAACTGTTGCATTCTTGATACCCGCCTCCCCGCCTTCTGTCACATCCATCACCTCCGCCTTCCAGCCCTTCCTTTTGGCATACTGCAAATACATAGAAAGAAGCATTTGATTCCAGTCCGCCGCATCCACTCCGCCTGTCCCGACATGGAACATCATATACGCGTTCTTCTCATCGTAAGTTCCCTTGAATAATGTCTGCGCCTCCAGCCAAGTAATCGTTTCTTGCACCTTATCCAAATCACCCTGCACGCCCTTGTCTTCAAAGCTCGCTTCATCATCCCCGATCGCCTCCCCCACTCGCGCCAAAATTGCACCAATATCCGTTTCAGCTTCGATAATCTTTTTATTCAATTCAAACTTTGCGCCTTTCGCCGCTGCCGCCGCTTGGTCTTTCCAAAAGTCCGGCTGGCTCATTTCTGTTGCCAACCCTTCGTTCTCGCGAGTCAACGCATCCTTATCCAGATAATCTTGGATCTGCGCAAACTGCGTACGCATGGACTCATACTGCTCTTTTCTGTTGAAAGGCATATCTAGATTATACCCCATTAGAATTAAGCTGTCGGGACATAACAAAAGAGCCTCTTACGAGGCTCTTTTGTTTATTATCTGCTTATTCCTTTAGATTGTTTGTTGGGCTACCATCCCACGGTTCAGCCATCGGTAGGTCAGGAAAGCCAGACCCAGAGAGATCACTGCCAGAATGCTCAAGATAAGAGCGTTTGCACCAGTGTTTGGCAATGGTTCAATCGGTCCAACGATACCACCACAATAGACTTTCAAACTATTTGAGGAGATATAGAATCCGTTTGGCTTTTCAGAAGCCTTTACGAATGCCGACACACCCAAGTTAGTTCCATTCTTAACCCCATCTTTCACCATCGCTGTCACTGTCAGCACCACGCTTTGACCGGTGGTCAAAGTTCCTGGTGTCCAAGTAACAGTCTGACCAGAGAAGTATGGATGATTGCTGTAAGACGAAGCAGAAAGAATAGTCAGAGCCTGTGGAATAGTCATCGTCAAAGTTGTGTTGTTCACTGTGTTGTAACGATTAGTCAAGCGAACAGTGTAAACAATCACTGAATCCTCACAGATAGGTTTGTTATCTTGCGCGGAGGCTTGGATAGAGCCGTCAATGAAGTAATCGTTTGGAATTGGGTTGTAGTAATTAGAGACCACGATTCCCATTGTGTTGCTGACTGATACGCCCTTCCAGGTCGCGGTTACGCGAACAAAAGCTTGTCCGGTTTGACCATCGGCAACGAATCTTGCGCCGTATTGGCTGTAAATGTCACCCGCCAAGTATCCTACGCCGCTAAGCTTTTCCCAGCGATAAGTAGCATCGGGAATTGCCCGACCAAGATTGCTCCATGCTTGAGTTCTCAAATTGGTCTGCTCGTAGATGTAGATAGAGTTGCGGTCGGCAGAAATGTCCGTGCGGACAATGTATTCATCAGTTGTTCCGCCTGACACATGAATGCCGGCTGAATCAACTATGCTCGCGTTGGTCCGACAGCTAAGAGTAATAGTAAAGTCACCCGTTTGAGTAGCAGTGTAAGTAGTGCTTGCACTGTTGAACGAACCACCGGAAATAAACCAATTCAAGTCGCTCGCATTCACGGCATGACCCAAGTTGGTCGTGGCGGTGTAAGCGATATAACGACTTTCGTTCTTTGTCATGCTGATATTGCTGTCGGTGATGTTCACCGCGCTACAATATTCAGCCGGCGGTGTTACTGACTGAACCACCAAAGTGGCTGGAGTATCAGCAAATGCCATCACGCCGCTGTAAGTCGCGCGTGTGTTGAGTGTATAAGTACCAACTTCTGCTGGAGTGAAGTTCCAGGTGGTGCCATTTGATTGAGCAACCGTCTGTCCACCCTTACTGGCAGTCCAAGCAAAAGTTGAGCTAGATGTCACATTGGTGACACCGTTGAAAGCTTGGGCAGTATAAAGCTTAGACTGACCCAAAGTAATTGGGTTAGTAGCAGTTGGATATAAAGAGGCGGTCAAATGAATTTCTGGGTCTGGAGGTATTGGAGAAGCGGTTACAGTGAGAGTCCCTGGCGTATCCGCAAAAGCAATATCGCCACTGCTGTGAGTACCGCGAACATTCATCGTGTAAACGCCAACTTCTGCTGGAGTGAAGTTCCAGGTGGTGCCATTTGATTGAGCAACCGTCTGTCCACCCTTACTGGCAGTCCAAGCAAAAGTAGTCGCGCTGGTCACATTGGTGACACCATTGAAAGATTGCGCGGTGAACAATTTGGATTGGCCAAGAGTAATCGCGCTGTTTGTAGGCGCGAGTGCCACATGGAAAGAACCCTGCGCGTCAGCCATCTGTACGCCAAATAAGTTAGCAGCTACGAACATTGATCCGAATATAATCACACCAAACTTGCGCCAATTTCTTAGCGCTTTTTTGATTCTGCGAATCCTGTAGTATATCCCCGTCCCCAGTGTTTTGAGAAAACTCATTTCCTTACCTCCCAGAAATTATATATAGTTTCGAACTACGAGTTATGAGTAACGAGCGATTATTATTCTCTCGTCTCTACTCTCTCGTCTCTTGTTAATTTTTTCCTTCCCCCTACCCCTCTGCCCGTACCTCAACACTCTGGGGGGAAATGTCGAAGACGAAGCAGAGAGGTAGGAAGAATGAAAGGAAAGTTTGTTGGTGGTGGGGGCGCCTTGGAAGGCGCCCCCACCACGAAAGGTGCTTTACTTGCTAGTTGACTTGAACTGTCGTTTCGCCGATCAATTCATGACCAGCCCAAGCGATGACAGCTCTTATGTCGATTGTCCCTGTTCCACTCAATACAGAGTAGAAGTACCCCGTATCCGGATGGATTGAACCAGGAACACTGCTATCCCAAACGACTGTTGCGCCGCTGGGAATCGGCAGTTGAGTAAGCCCGTCGCTGGCGTAGATCCTAACGACGAACTGTTGTTCGTCGCCTGTTACCGAGTTGAGCACTGGGTTCTGCGGCGTGATAGACGCCGTAGCACCATCGTATTGATCGACTGGCGGCGCATTGACAGTAACTGTAACTCCCATGGCCGACATCGCTGTTGCTCCGTCATCATCCGTGACGCGGAGCCAGATGGAATATGTCCCAGGCGTGTCATACGCATGGTCCATGGTTATTCCACCAACAGTAGCAGTCCCGCCGCCACCGTAGAAGTACCATTTGTACTCTACGATAGTCCCATCGGAATCATAGGATCCGCTCCCGTCCACATGAACGGTCAGCGGAGCATCGCCACTAGTCGGGTTAGCTGTCAGAATCGCTACTGGCGGCTTGTTGGCCGGTGGCGGGTTTACCGTCAGATGAACGATATGGGCTTTTGAATTCCCACACCCATCATTAACGGTAACAACCAAATCGTGCGCCGGCATCGTAATCCCGAAAGATCCGTTGCCGTTTCCCGATTCGCTTCCTCCACCCGCCCAGCTGGCTTCCCAGCCCTCCGGGCAATTGGAGACAACCTGAATGACTACTTGATCGCCAGCCTCGGCTTCCGCCGGACCGGAGATCGCCAATGTAATCGTTGGAGGAGGGACAACTTCGCCCTCGGATCTGGTCAGGGTTATCCCTGCAGCATCCGTAGGGCATATCGCCAAACCTACAAGTAGGCCTAGCCCGCCCCAAAGCCATCCATCGTTGTTGCCGCCGCCGTTTCCTCCAGTATCTCCGGTTAATTCTTGTTGCTCTCGTTGAGCCAAGATTCTCCCGTTGATAAAGGACAGTAAGTCAGCGGGGGCAATCATTGCTCGGAAAGATAACTCATATCTTCCTCCGCGAGGAAGATCTTCTGAAGAAATAACTATCAAGCTAGTGCTAAATGTCATTTCCCCAGTGATCCCCATGTTCCCTTCGTCGAGGCCCTTAAAGGCCACTACGAATTTCATGCCGGGGATCATAGTGAGCTCTTCCTCTAAATACCCAACAGGAAGACTCGGCTGAAGTACCTTTCCGTAGGATGAAGCGCAGAAAGTCTTTGCTTCTCCCTCAGCAAGGGCGATGACCGTACCGTTTGGTATCGGGGCAGTATCATCCACGCCGGAATAAATCCGGGTTTGTATATGACTGCCACTGGCATAAGGTTGTGTAGCGTTCGCGACTGTGGTCGCGACTTCTGGCGTTGTAATAGCAGGGGCCGTTACCGACCCACCGCCGCCACCGCCGCACGAGGCGACGATGATTAAAACAAAAACAATTACGAGGGCCTTGAGAGCCCATATATGCTTTGCCATTTTGCACCTCCCGATGCAAGCTGGTGTGACATTGGGCTCTCCGCCCTTTGCCACTATCGCTGGTTAGCAAGACCAACGTGACAATAGTTCCTCACCGTATAACATTTCGGATTGTTGGAACGCTTGCGGAATGCCTCCCGCTTAGCACTCCAGTGAAGAGAAGGTGTCGGTCCTTAAATTGAAGCCCTTAAAGATTAGTTCAAAAACTTCCAGACCTTAACCTCTGCATCACCAGAGTGCTAAGCGCAAATTATCCAGCAGATTACAACCCGTCAAATAAAAATCCAGCGCGCCCCCAGCGTGTTGGTATATTTATTTCAACAGATTGTAAATTGTCACATCATTGCTTTTGTTTCGCCACTTTTCCCTGTGAATATCATTGTGGTTTATCAACTAGCAATTTGTCGATGTGCGATAGGCCGCTCGGCCTGCTTATGACCATACTAATGTAGTCAAACCATTTTGTCAAGCAAAAAGTGGCTTCCAGAGCCGATAATCCTCCTTTTCAGGCACTCTGCCAGCCCATATCTGATAATTTCTTGACAAATAGCCCTATAAGTGACCTAATACCCTAAAATCTTTGCCACTCCAGCCTCTTCCCAACCCTCATTTTCTCCGCCATAACGAGCTCGTCATAGATACCGTCCAGAAGCTCATAATCCTTCGCTTCCTCCAAACTGACCCATTCATAGCGGTCAGTTTCCTCTTCCTGCAATGTCACCTCCCCCGCCACCCAATCCGCGATACAGGAAATCACCAAAGACGGAGCACCGTCCGCATGAACAGTCGCCAAACTCGTCACATATTCAATGTGATCAATATCAATGCCTACTTCTTCTTTTACTTCTCTCCGCAAAGTCCGCTCCAGCACGTTGTACCAATAAAATTCAGTATCTTTCGGCAAATCCAAATAATCACTTGTTTCCAAATGTCCGCCAGGCACCGTCCACATCCCCGGCCATCTTCTTTTGTTCGGCGACCTACGCGTAATCAAATACTTGCCGTCTTTTACGACAATCGCCGTAATCGCCACTTCATGCAGTCTTTGATTCGTCTCCTCCATATTATTTCCCGCAACACTTTTTAAATTTTTTACCCGAACCACAAGGACACGGATCATTCCTCCCAACCTTATCCTTATGCTCCTTCGGGTCTCTTATTGCACCGTGCACCGGAGCTACGCCATGTACCGAGCTTTGCTCTGGTACTGTGGCATCAGCGACTGGTGCTGCGGCCGCCTCCCTTAATTCCTTCTTCTCATCTTCAAAATCTCCCGTTGGCTCCTCCGCTCCCTTCAATGCCAAATTCTTTTTCTCTTCCATCTCCTCCTGCTGACCCGCTGACCCGCTACCCTGCTGAACTATCCTCACCTTATAAATCATCCTCGCAGTATCAAAAGCAATCGCACCCTGAAGCCTTTGGAACATTGCGTATGCTTCCTGTTTATATTCCACCAATGGATCCCGCTGACCATAACCCTGCAGACCAATCGATTCCCGCATTTTTGTCATGGCATCGATGTGTTCCATCCACAAAATATCCATCACCCGAAGAAGCACCGCCCGTTCTCCCTGACGAAAGTTATCCTCACCCCCCGCTTCCTTTTCTTTACCTTCATATTGTTTCTTTGCTTCCTCAATCAATAATTCGCTAATTTTTTCTGGACTACCCGCGCCCTCAACTTCTTTCTGCAAAGAACTTCCTATCGGGAAAATGTTATTCGCATTTTCCAATAACATTTTCAAATCCGCAGAATAAGTATTAGAAAGTAATCTCAATTGTTCAAAGATATAGCCCTGCACCGTCTCCTTCAAATCCTCTCCATCCAAAATAGCTTGTCTCTGACGATAAATCGTTGCGCGGTGGCGATTCATCACATCGTCGTATTCAACTACTCGTTTGCGAATATCAAAGTTGTGCCCTTCCACGCGCTTCTGCGCCGATTCAATGCTGGAAGTAATCCACCTGTGTTCAAGCGGCTGGTCTTCGGGAATCTTCAGTGTCTTCATCATCGACTTCAATTTTTCACTGCCGAACATTCGCATCAAATCATCTTCCAGCGACACAAAGAATTGCGTACTTCCAGGATCTCCTTGCCGACCAGCACGTCCACGAAGCTGATTATCAATCCGTCTGGATTCGTGCCTTTCGGTACCAATAATATGTAAGCCCCCGAGCTCTGTTACCCCTTCACCCAATTTGATATCGGTACCACGACCTGCCATGTTCGTGGCAATTGTTACCGTGTCTTTCAGACCAGCATCTTTTACAATCTCCGCTTCCCGTTCGTGATGTTTCGCGTTCAAAACATTGTGAGGTACACCCTCCACTTTCAACATATCAGAAAGAAGTTCCGATTTTTCAATCGCGATAGTACCGACCAAAACAGGCTGACCTGTTTCGTGCCGTCTTTGGATTTCTTTAACTGTCGCCTGAAACTTCGCCCGTTCATTTATGTAAATCAAATCATTCAGGTCGGCTCTCACCATCGGCTGATTGGTCGGGATCACCACTACTTCCAATCCATAAATTTTCCAAAATTCCTCTTCTTCCGTTTTGGCAGTACCGGTCATTCCGCCCAATTTGTCGAACAATCTAAAGTAATTCTGGAAAGTAATTGTCGCCAAAGTTTTACTTTCGCGTTTTACTTCCACATTTTCTTTTGCCTCGATTGCCTGATGCAAACCTTCGGAATATCTCCTCCCCGGCATCAACCGGCCGGTGAATTCATCAACAATCAGCACTTCGCCTTCTTTCACCACATAATCAACATCTCGTTTGTACATCGCTTCCGCCCTAAGCGCTTGTTCAATGTGATGCGCCAGCAAAATATTTCCCGATTCATAAATATCATCAATGCCAAGAAGCTTTTGGATTTTCTCAATTCCCGCTTCCGTCAAAATCGCCGACTTAGTTTTATCGTCAGTCGTATAATCGGTATCTTTTTGCAGTTGCGGTACCAGTGCCGCAAATTGTTTGTAATGCTGGGTCGATTCCTCGTCGGGTGCGGAAATAATCAAAGGAGTTCTCGCTTCATCAACCAAAATAGAGTCAACTTCGTCCACGATGGCAAAGTTCAGCCCTCGCTGGACTTGATCCTCTTTCCGCCCCGCCATATTGTCCCGCAAATAATCAAACCCGAATTCATTGTTTGTTCCGTAAGTAATATCAGCCGCATACGCCATCTTTCTATCCGTTGGGCTGGTATCGTGCGTAATCACACCCACGGTCAGCCCCAAAAATTCATAAACCTTACCCATCCATTCCGAGTCACGCTTAGCCAGGTAATCGTTTACGGTAACAACATGCACACCTTTTCCGCTCAAAGCATTCAAATAGACAGGCAAAGTGGCAACCAAAGTTTTTCCTTCACCCGTTCTCATCTCCGCAATTTTTCCTTGGTGAAGTGCTGCGCCTCCCATCAACTGAACATCAAAATGCCGTTCGCCCAAAACTCTCTTGGCTGATTCGCGCACCACGGCAAAAGCTTCAGGCAAAATATCATCCAAAGTTTTTCCGCCCGCCAGAAGTTCCTTAAAATATTCCGTTTTTGCCTTTAGTTCTTCATCTGACAATGGCTCAATAGAAGGCTCCAGCAAATTAACCCGATCAACGATCGGCTTTAGTTTCTTGATTGCCTGTTTGTTCGGATCCCCCAAAATCCGCTCGAGAAATTTCACCATTACTTAATTTCCTTGAATCCTAAATACGGCTGAAGCGCCTTGGGGATACTGACACTTCCATCTTCCTGCTGATGATTTTCCAAAAATACTGCCAAGATTCTCCCGATAGCAATAGCTGTGCCGTTTAGTGTATGCACGAATTCCGATTTGCCATCCTTGCCCTTGTATCGGATATTTCCTCGTCTCGCCTGCCAATCGGTGCAGTTACTGCACGAATGAGTTTCCCGATATTTCTCTTGGGATGGAATCCAACTTTCCAAATCAATCGTCTTGGCGCTGGCAATACTCAAATCCCCTCCCGCCAACATTATTTTTTGATACGGGATTTCCAGCCCTTGCAAAATCTCCTCCTGAACACTCACCAAAAATTCAAGTTCCTTTTCTGACTGTTCGGGAATAACAAATGAAAACATTTCTACTTTGTCGAATTGATGAGTGCGAATAATCCCCTTCACATCTTTGCCGTAGCTTCCCGCCTCTCTTCTAAAACAAGTTGAAAAACTGGCGTACCGCTTCGGCACTTCAATAATTTCGTCCAAATGATATCCCAAAATAATTTGCTCGGATGTCCCCGCCAAATACAAATCGTCCTGCGTTTTGTAAACTTCATCTTTCGCCTTCCCCAAATATCCGCCCGCCATCATCACTTTTTCAGAAAGCAACTGCGGACCCATCAGAAAATCAAAGCCTTTCTTCCCTAAAATTTCCAAAACATAATTCACCAACGCAAATTCTAACTGCACCGCTTGATTCTTCAGAAAGTAAAATCTTGCGCCCGAAACTTTCGCTCCCCGCTCAATATCAATAATGTTTAATGTCTTGCCTAATTCAACATGGTCTTTGGGATGTTTTATTTTTGAAACTTCGCCGTTTTTGCCCAAAACTTTTCCATCCGCTTCCCCACCTTCGGGCACATCCGCCAAAGGCAGATTTGGAATCTCGACAGATTCTTTCTCCAATTCAGCTTCCAATTTTGCCAAATCTTTTTCCAGTTTTTCCAGCTCCTTGCCAATTTTCTTCCCCGCTTCAACATCCTTATGCTTCGCCGCCGCATTTTTGTCTGCCCGCGAAGCTTCTACTTTTTGCAGTAAATCGCTGTATTTGCCCGAAAGCTCTATCAGATTATCCAAATTAACTTTAGCGCCCTTGCGCTTTAGCCCTGCTTCCCATTCGTCCTGATTGTTTTTGATTGCTTTAAAATCCAACATATTATTTGTCTTTTACAAATGGAAATAGCACCGCTTCCCGTACCGACTCGGCATCAGTCAGAATAGCCACCAGCCTATCAATCCCCATCCCAAAACCTGCTGTCGGTGGCATTCCATATTCTAATGCTTTCACAAAATCATCATCCATCGAGTGAGCTTCCGCATCACCCTCTTTTTTCATTTTCGCCTGCGCCTTGAACCGCTCCTTCTGATCAATCGGATCATTCAGCTCCGAAAACGCATTCACGATTTCCATCCCGCAAACCACCAGCTGGAATCGCTGAACTTTCGTCTCGTCATTATCTTTTTGTTTGGAAAGCGGAGACAAATCCAGCGGATGATCGATTAAGAAAATCGGGTTCACCAAATTCGCCCGAACTTTTTCTTTGTATAGTTCGTCAATCAATTTTCCTCTCCCAGCCTTTCCTGAATAATTCATCTTTATTTTCTTGCGCTTTATTTCCGCCTGCAGTTTTTCGACAGTCGGGAACGCTTCGATATCAATATCGGCATATTGTTTGATTAGTTGGCCAAAAGTTTTTCTCGGCCACGGCGTTTTGAAATCGATATTTTTATCACCAAACTTTATCTTTGTCGTCTTGAAAACTTTTTTCAAAACTTCTGTGAACATATCTTCCGTCAACTTCATCAAATCTTCATAAGTCGCATACGCCTGATAAAACTCCAGCATCGTGAAATCCTGCAAATGCTGGGTAGAAACCCCTTCGTTTCTAAATACTCGGGCAAACTCAAACACCCGCTCAAATCCCCCGATAATCAATCTCTTCAGATACAGCTCTGGCGCAATCCGCAGATACACATCCGAATTAGTCGCGTTGTAATGCGTTTTAAATGGCGTTGCGAGAGCGCCTCCGGGCATTGGCTGAAGCGCAGGAGTATCTACTTCGACATAATCTCTCTTCAACAAAAATTCGCGGATAGTCTGCACCAATTTGTGCCGAACAATAAATCTTTCTTTAATTTCGGAATTAAATAACAAATCCAAATATCTTTGGCGGAATCTTGATTCTTGATCCGTCAATCCGTGCCATTTTTCGGGCAATGGACGCAAACTCTTCGCTAACATTGTGAGCGTACTCACAAGCAAAGTTTTTTCGCCTTTTTTAGTGAGCATTGCTTTCCCGCGCACCTGCACAATGTCACCGATATCCAGCAACCCTAAATCTTTGTAAGCCTTCTCTCCTATTTCATCTTTCTTGAACAAAATCTGCGTTTCCCCGTGTCCGTCTTTTATTCTTCCAAAAGAAAGCCCGCCAAATTCTCGGAACGCCATCACCCTGCCTACCAGCGTCACTGCTTTACCACCGCGCTTGAGAGTAGCAAACTTCTCTACAAATTCATCCACCCGCAAAGTACGGTTAGATTTCGCAGGATAAGGGTCAACACCCTTCTCCCGTAGCTTCCGAAGCTTCTCTAATCTAAATGAAATAATCTGGTCGATACTATCCATAACCTGACTATTATATCAGGTCGGATACACAAAAACAGCTCTGCCGAACGGCAGAACCGCCTCTCCGCAAACAACCCAATTTAGCTGACTTTGACGATCTGGTATTCTCTCTCCCCTTCACCAGTCGCAAGTTTCACTTTTTCACCAATTCTTCTGCCAATAAGAGTTCTGCCCAACGGCGATTCGTTAGAGATCTTCCCTTCTTCAGGACTAGCTTCATTGGAGCCGGTAATGTCGTAAGTAATTTCTTTACCATTGAACTTCACTGTCACTTGTGAACCAACTGTCACTTCACCGCCATTGATCCCGCCGTTACCGTTGCCATTGATAATCTTCGCTGTCTTCAGCGTTGTTTCAATTTCTTCAATTCGTCCTTCAATAAACGCTTGGCGAGTTTTTGCTTCCTGATATTCTGCGTTTTCTGACAAATCACCAAACTCCCGCGCTTCGCGGATTTTTTGCGTTACTTCGACTCTTTGAAGTTGAAGATCGGCCAGCTCCTCTTTCAGCTTGGTCCAACCCTCTTTTGACAAATACAATTCTTGAACGTCCATCATAATAAAAACTTCTCCCCACTAGGTCTATCTAGACCTAGCACAAATGAATTATAAGGAAACGCTTTCTCCTGTCAACCCCGTCTAAAATCCACTCCCAGAGCTACTTTTTAGACAGTGTTTTCAGGTTTATCAACAGACTCACCACCGTCATCGGTCCTACCCCACCCGGCACCGGCGTTATAAAACTCGCCTTTTTACTGACCGAAGCAAACTCGCAGTCCCCCACTAACTTGCCCCCTGCCCGACTTATCCCTGCATCCACCACTACTGCTCCTTCTTTGATATCTTTGCCCTTAATTAAATTCGCTTTTCCAACTGCGGTAATAATAATGTCGGCTTGTTTAAGTTCGCCAAAATTCTTCGTTCCTTCTTGAATTACCACCACTTGATTCCCTTTTCTTGCAAAATACAAACTCAATGGAATATTCAAAAGCCTAGTCCATCCAACCAATACAATCTTTTTATTCGCTAACGATATTTTATATTCCGCAAGCAGTTTCAAAATTCCCGTTGCCGTTGCTGGCAACACTTCCCCTGAAATATTATTCGCATCCGTCAATCCATCAACATCTTTTTTTGGCTCAACCATATTCACAATCGCGTCTGTATCTAAATGTTTCGGTAATGGAAGTTGAACAATAATCCCCGCTGTCTTTTTGTCGCAATTCAATTTCTCAATTAGACCGACTACTTGTTTAAGCGTCGCCTTAGAGGGCAATTTGTGCAAAACAAACTTTACCCCAAGCGTCTCCGCCAACTCCTTCTTCTTCTTTAAATACAGGATAGAGGCAGAATTATCGCCCACCAGTACCCCTGCAAGTGTCCCTACACCCCTAAACTTCCCCGCTAAACTGCGAGTCATTTTATCCGCCAACTTCTTCCCCTCAAGTAATCTCATGAATTAGGCCGGATTGAATAGATGAATGATGTCTCGGTAAGTAACTGCAAAAATTAGTGCTAACAATAAAATAAATCCGAGACTGTGAATCGCATTCTCAACTTTTTTGCTGACCTTCTTCCCGCCCCTTCCCATTTCAAGCAGAATAAATATCAACCTCCCGCCATCCAGTGCCGGGAACGGAACAATATTGATCAACCCCAAGTTCACGCTCAAAAATGCCACCAACTGTAATGTATAGAGCCATCCCAGTTTCACCGCCTCACTAGTAACTTTAGCAATCCCCACCGGCCCCGATACTGATTCCTGAATTGAAGCAGTTGTAAATAAATGCACCACAAACGCTACCAACGCGGCAGCAATTTGCTTCACTAACAAAATAAAATCTAACAGCGCGTAATACGGCACCTTCCACCAAGTGTATTTCACCGATGCCACCACCTCATCTATCAACACCCCAATAATTCGTTTTCCATCTTCCGCCTTAGTTGCGACTGTCAGCGCCACAGGTTTCTCGTCCCGTTCCACGATTATTTTGGCACTAGTCTTTGCGGCCAAAATACTCTGTAACTGGCTAACTAAAGTAATCTGTGTTCCCCCTACAGAAACAATTGTATCTCCCGACTTGATACCAGCAGTTTCTGCCGGGGAACCCTTTACCACATCCAGCACTATCACCTTTGATTGATATTCTCCTTCGCCCAATGCTTTTAAATCAAGTGCCAGTGGCGCCATCCCAAACCAAAAACCAAGCATCAACAAAACATACGCCAATAAAAAGTTCATCAACACTCCCGCGACAATGATCCAAAGTCTTGGACCGGCTTTTTTGTGCGCCATCGAATCTTTATCGTGCGCGTGTTCACCATCCTCGCCCTTCAGCCGAACAAACCCGCCAAATGGAATCCAGTTGAATGACCAAATTGTCCCGTGTTTTCTTTTGCCCCAAATTCGCGGTGGCAATCCAAGCCCGAATTCTTCCACCTTCACTCCCGCTCTTTTGGCGGCCATAAAATGACCCGCCTCGTGCACCAGCACCAGCAGGCTGAAAATCAAAATGAAAACTATTACTGTAACAAAAGTCATTCTCTATTCTCTATTCTCTATTCTCTATTCTCTATTCTCTATTCTCTATTTCCCGTATCTCCGTTCCCTATTAGCGTACCACTCCAACGCCTCATCAAAATCTTTTTTAGAAAAAGCAGGCAAATAAATCTCGGCGAAATACAGTTCCGTATAGGCGTGCTGCCATAGCAAGAAGTTGCTCAACCGGTGTTCCCCGCCAGTACGAATCATCAAATCCGGGTCTGGCACCCCCGCAGAATACATCTGGTTGGTAATAGCCTGGTCAGTAATCTCCTCTGGTACTACCCCTGCCTCCACGATTTTCTTTACCGCCTGGATAATCTCTGCTCGCCCGCCATAATCCATGCAAACATTCCATATCAAACCCGTGCCCCCCGCCGTCTTTGCTAACAGATCATTAATAACGGCCTGCATTTTTGCCGGAAATCTATCAAGACGCCCAAACAAATTTACTTTTACATTATCTTTCAGCAACTGTGGCAAATATTTTTTGATGCCCTGCTCAAACACAATCCCAAACAAATAATTCAATTCCTCCTGCGGCCGATCCCAGTTTTCTGTCGAAAAAGCATAAGTGGTCAGATATTTCACGCCCACCTCACTGCACCACTGAATAATATTAAACACCGCATCCGTTCCTCGCAGATGCCCCTCTAATGTTGGCAACCCCTGCGCCTTAGCCCAGCGCCGATTACCGTCCAGCACAAACGAAATATGTTGCGGAGTTATCTGATTCAACCCAAATCCCTCTGAATCATCAATTCTATATTCTAGATTCTGCCCGTGAGCAGTCTCGAATTCACTTCGGACTGCGAACTCCTCTTGGAAAGGGAGGCAGTGAGCGTTAGCGAGCGTCGGAAGGGAAAACCCTATTTCTGGGTTTTCACTCCGAGCAACTTAGACTGTTTTGATCTCGGCTTCTTTTTGTTTGAATAATTCGTCAATGGAAGCGATTGCTCCGTCAACTTTTTCCTGCACCTGTTTTTCTAAGCGATTCTGTTCGTCCTCACCGATCTGCTTATCTCTTACTTGCCCGGTAATCTTATCCATCACTTCTCGCCGCACATTGCGAATAACCACCTTAGCATTTTCCGCCTTACTGGATGCAATCTTTGCCAACTCAGCTCTGCGCTCTTCTGAAAGCGGAGGGACATTGATTCGCACCATCGTTCCATCGTTTACAGGATTAAATCCCAAATCAGATTCCCGAATCGCTTTCTCAATTGATGCCAGATTTGCCTTGTCCCACGGTTGAATAGCGATAGAGCGGGAGTCTGGTACCATCACACTCGCAATCTGCTTCAACGGCATCTTACTGCCGTAAACATCCGCCACCAGATTTTCTACCAAACCCGCACCGGCTCTGCCCGTGCGTACACCATTCAAATCTTCGCGAAACACTGCCAAACTCTGATCCAACTTGGATTTAAGTTCATCTAACATGTTGGTACTACCCCTAATTCCATCCGTACAAATCGGCCAATTTTAATATTTTCCTTGAAGTGAGCAACTTGCTCGTTTAGCAAATCAGCCACCGTTATACTAGGGTCTTTGACAAAAGGTTGGCTCATCAGCTCCTCTAGATTGGCTGGATTCATTCCCGCAATGTGTATTGCTAAATCTTTAGCAAAAGTGACAAACTTTTCATCGCGAGCGACAAAATCTGTTTCCACCATTACTTCCACCAGCACGCCAATTTTGCTACCGATATGAACATATGAAGCAACGATACCGTTAGCGGCTATCCGTTCTGCCTTTTTAGCGGCAATGGCTGCACCGCGCGCCTTTAGAAGTTCTACCGCTTTATCAAAATCACCGCCTGCTTCCATCAAAGCCTGCTTGGCTTCCATCATTCCGGCAGAAGTCAAATCTCTTAATTTTTTTACTAATTCTGCTTTAATTTCCATCATTCCCCTCTTCTATATTAGCGACTAATTCTGGTTCTGTGCTAGTCGTTTCTTCCTTTTTCTTCTCAACTGTCTTTTCCGGAGCCTTGCTAATAGAACACGCTTCCGCCATTAGACTAACCACATAATCGATCGCTTTCTTGGCATCATCATTAGAAGGAATCGGATAAGTAACCGATGTTGGATCGCCGTTGGTGTCCACCATAGCAACGACAGGGAGTTTTAGCTTCTTAGCTTCCCGCACCGCAATTGCGTCCTGCAAAACACTAACCACAAACACTGCAGCCGGCAAAGCCTTCAAATCCCGGAGCCCTCCCATCGTGATGTTCAAAGATTTGTACACACGATCCAATTCCACCCGTTCCTTCTTGGTCATATCGCCAAAATCATTTTTGGCATATTTCTCGTCCAATTCGCGCAGATACTTTAATCTTTTCTTCAATGTGTCGAAGTTGGTCAAAAGCCCACCCATCCATCTCTCATCTACATACGGCATTCCGCATTCTGTTGCGTGTGCTTTGATAATGCCTCCAGCTTGCTTCTTAGTGCCGACAAACAAAACTTGCTTGCCCTCTGAAACAGTTTCCCGCGCAAACTCCAACGCTCTTTCCAACATTGGCATGGATTTGGTCAGATCAATAATGTGAATACCCGAGCGGGCATCAAAAATATACGGGTCCATCTTCGGGTTACGCCTATGCGTTTGGTGCCCAAAATGCATCCCCGCCTCCATCATCGCCTCAACTGAAATATTCTGCTTCATACCTAATTCTCCTTTTTATACCTCCCCTCGCCATTTTAGTGTTTCGTCCTGAGCTAATTATCTAGTAATCAGCAGGAGTGGACGATTTTACTCTGTCGTTTTACCGATAAGTAAAAATGGCGGGGTGCGTTAATATACAGTCGGCATCTTATCCGACTCTCCCCCATAAGTCAACCTTCCCCAGTCCCAAAGCCAAAATCGCAAACCAAGGAGCCCTAAAATGGGGTCCCCGAAATGTTCCAGCGTAGCGAACATTTTGGGGAGAGGAGAAATGCTGAACGCCAATAGCCGAGCAAACTTGTCGAGCTCGTGCGTAGCGTGAAGCCATTTCGACGACGTGGTGGGCCTGACTGGACTCGAACCAGTGACCTTTCGGATGTGAACCGAACGCTCTAACCAACTGAGCTACAAGCCCAAACGAAACATCTAAATTATAACCACAAAAGTAAGTTGTACTATATAATGAAAAGGAATTTGTGAAAACTTATGGTCGAAGATATGTTCGAATCCGTCGATGACGGAGGGCACAAGTCGTCTCACCAACACCAGCGAGTTCCTCGTCGCAGTGCTTGGCTAACGGTCGTAGTCGCAACTGCGCTGTTTATTTATGATGTTTTCAAAACAGTCGCGACTGTTCTTGGTGTGGCGTTTATGATTCGTTTCTTCCTGATCCAGCCGTTTTATGTTTCCGGTCCCTCGATGGAACCAAACTTCCACAACAACGAATATATCATTGTCGATCAGGTTACTTACCGCTTCCGCTCGCCTCACCGCGGCGACGTAATAGTTTTCAAATGGCCGCAGAATATTGCTGTTTCCTTCATCAAACGAATCATCGCTACCCCTGGTGAAACAGTGGAAGTCCGAGACGGTCAAGTATTTATCTACAACCCAAAGTTCCCCAATGGAGTTCTCTTGAATGAACCCTACATCAATGTACCCACTTCTACTAATGTCAAACGGACTCTTGGAAAAGACGAATATTTTGTAATGGGCGACAACCGCAACAACAGTTCTGATTCACGGATGTGGGGACCAGTTGCCCGCCATCTTATTACCGGGAAGGTTTGGGTGGTAATTTATCCGTTCGAGGACTTCCACACCATCCCTCATCCGGCATACAGCAAGAATCTATAAAATCACCGCTACTAAGCGGTGATTTTTGTTATTTTGATTCGGAGTTTGTTCTGCCGATGTCCTTGAGTCCGGCGATACCGCTTGCGCCGTTTCATTTTGAAGACGATCACTTTTTTGTCGCGGAGTTCAGTAACCACCTCGGCTTCAACTGATGCTTTCTCTATAAAAGGAGTACCGATCTGCGTGGTTTTACCGTCATCCACCAGCAATACTTCTTCCAACTTCAAAGGAGTTTTCGCTCCCTCTATTGTCTCGATATCTAAAGTATCGCCCTCGGTAACGAGATACTGTTTCCCACCTGTTTTTATCACTGCTAAAGTCATAGCTTACAGGCTAACACCTCTGGGCAACTCTGGCAAGAACTAGGACAAAATCAGCTTCGAACCTTCCTTTATATCCGTAGACTCCACCGTCCCCGCCGCCAGCTCCAACACATATCTCGCCGGCTCAACATTTGTGTAAGTCGGGAGCTCGGTCTGCCCTTCTGTTGGCACAGGCACCTTGCTTGCCAGATACACCACCTGTCCTTCATCATTCAGCCAAACCATATCAATTGAGGTTTTCATCCCCTGCATCCACATCGAATGAGCCCCCGCTTGAGCAAATGTGAACAGCATACCGGTGTTATTTTCTAATTGCTCTACTCCTGCCAAGCCTTGGCTCTGCTGCGCTTCGGTAGCAGCAACCTCGACAGCAATGGTCGTACCATTCGGCAAAATTACGCGCCGAGTATCTTCCGCTTGTGTTGCCACCTGACTTTTACCCATCAGCGTGCTGTAGACTGTCGGCTGCTTGGCAAAGCCATACACCGCCATTAGCGCCAGCACAAAAAATCCTAAAATTAAGTTTGATAGAAACCTGTTCATTTTTTCTCCACTCTCAACTTTACCATAAAGCCATTGATCGCGTACTCCTGCCCGTCTCCTCCCAGTATTTCATCTGCCAATACTTCCGCTTTGATGTAATCACCGAATTCTTCCATCGCTTGCTTGACTTCTTTTGCGTCAGAATTCCATGAAAGTTTTATTCTGTCAGTAATATTGAGTCCCCCTTCTTTTCGTAATATTTGAATCGTCCGCACAATTTCCCTAGCAAGTCCTTCCGACCGTAACTGCGGGGTTAGTTTGGTATCCAATTTATTTTCTTTGCCACGCTCTATCGTTTTTACATTCAATTCATCTTTCAAAATCTCCTCCATCGCTTCGGGCAAATCAGCCGACGACGCACTTACCGTAAACTTCGCCAACGGCTGGCGGACTTTGACACCCGCCTGCTCCCTCTGATTGAGCCCATCTTCAACTAACTCCCTAAGTAGCTTCATCTGCTCCAAAATCTTTTCGTCCACCTTTCCTGCTTTTGGCCAATCAGCCAGATGAACCGAGATTGGTTCCTCGTCTGATTTCAGATTGGAATACATAGTTTCTGCCAAGAACGGCATAAACGGCGCCAACAATTTTGTCATATCCTTCAAGACCGAATACAACACAATATAAGCCATCTGTTTGTCGGCATCATTTTCGCCTTTCCAAAATCTGCGTCGACTTCTCCTGACATACCAATTGGATAAATCATCTACAAACGCTTCAATAGCAAGACATGCCTGCATCGGGTTGTAATCGTCCAACTCTTTCGAAACTTGCTCAACCAATCGATTTCGCCTCGCCCAAATCCACTGATCCAAAATATTCTTTGGCACTATTTTTGGGTCTCGGCTAGCTTCGAACTTATCGATATTCGCGTAAGTCACAAAAAACGAATAGGTATTCCAAAGCGTCAACATAAATCTGCGCACAACTTGTTTCACGCCTTCTTCATCAAAGTTCTTCGGCAAACCGGGCTGATTGATTGTGTAAAGATACCACCGCAATGAATCCGAACCGTAATTATCAAAAATCTTCCACGGGTCCACCACATTTCCCTTGGACTTGCTCATCTTCTTTCCGTTCTTGTCCATTATGTGTCCGAGACAAATCACATTTTTGTACGGCGCTTCTTTGCCCATCAGCGTCGCCACTGCCAACAAGGTGTAAAACCAACCCCGAGTCTGATCCACCGCTTCGCTAATAAAATCTGCAGGATAGGCGAGTCCTTTATCAATTCTTTCCTTATTTTCAAATGGATAATGCCACTGCGCAAAAGGCATTGAACCGCTATCGAACCAAACATCCAAAACTTCGGGAACTCGCTTATATTCCCTACCGTCTTTCACTAAAACAATGTCATCAACAAACGGTTTGTGCGGATCAAAATTGTCACCGACTTTTTTAGAATCTTTCGCTAACTTCTTCAATTCTTCAAATGAACCAACACAGAAGCTATCGCCATCAGTATTCATCCAAAACGGCAACGGTGTTCCCCAATACCGTTCGCGAGAAATCCCCCAATCTTTTATTTCTCGGAGCCACTCGCCAAATCGTCCCTCTTTGAAATAATCGGGCACCCAGTTTATTTTCTGGTTACTCTTAATCATCTTGTCGCGCAACTTAGTCATCGCGATAAACCACGATTCAGATGCGTAATACAAAAGCGGAGTTTCACACCTCCAACAGAACGGGTAATCGTGAGTAATTTTCTCCTCCCTAAACAATGACTGATTATTTCGCAGATAATCAATGATTGCCTGACTCAATTCTTGATTTTTCCCTCCCTGCCTCATGATGGGATGACCCGCCCATTGTTTTACCGTTGAACCAAAAGTCCCGTCCGGCAAAACCGTATGGAATTTAGGCAAACCGACTTTTTCACCAAGATTATAGTCGTCCTCGCCATACATAGGCGCGACATGTACCACCCCAGTACCCTCCATCGTATTCACAAACTCTGCCGAGTATACTTTAAAGGCGTTTTTGTAATTCTCTACATTCCTCGGAACTGCCCCATCAAATAACGGCTCATATTCCAAACCAACCAAATCTTTGGTTTCTATAAGTGTCGGAACACCAAACCCACCGCTAGCCATCAACGCGTTAGCGTATGCCATCGACACAATCCACTTTTCTCGGCTCTGTGTATGTTCAATTATCGCATACTGAATCGTGGGATTTATCGCCAACGCAACATTCCCGGGCAATGTCCACGGCGTAGTAGTCCACGCCAAAATATAAGTATTGTCTTTGCCCTTAACTTTGAATTTCAGAAAAACTGAAGTCTCTTCAACTTCTTTATACCCCTGCGCTACCTCATGGCTCGACAATGCTGTTCCGCATCGCGGACAACGAGGCACTACCCGATACCCCTGATAAATCAGTTTATCGTCCCATGCCTTCTTCAAAATCGCCCAGACCGACTCAACATAGTCCGCATCATAGGTGATATACGGATGTTCCAAGTCCAGCCAAAATCCGCTTCGACGGGTGAATTTCTCCCAGTCTTCCTTGTATTCCCACACACTCTGGCAAGCTTTAGCGTTGAACTTTTCTACGCCATATTTTTCAATTTCCGGTTTGGTAGAAATTCCCAATTCTTTTTCCACCGCGATTTCCACAGGCAACCCATGCGTGTCCCATCCCGCTTTTCGTTCTACCAAAAACCCCTGCATTGTTTTGTAACGCGGAAACAAATCTTTGAAATAACGCGCTAATGCATGATGAAGTCCGGGCTTGGCATTTGCAGTCGGAGGTCCTTCGAAAAATACATACCGTTTCGCATCCTTACGCAATTCCAAACTTTTTTCAAAGATTTTTTCTTTATCCCAAAACGAAAGAATTTCTTCCTCCTGTTTGGAGAAATCTGCTTTTGCATCAACTTTCCTAAATGCCATTTCCTTCTTCGGGTTTAGCAGTTCTGCGTCTATCTACAATCAAATATTTTCTGGTGTCTTTGTCGAGATCAATAAATCTATCGGCCTTCTCTTGCAATTTCCCGGACGCGCTCCGCCCAAACGCCACGACTTCTACTTTTTGACCCAAACTTTGCAGATATTCCACCAACGGCACAAAATCACCGTCTCCCGATACAATTACCACCACATCCACCTTGGGTGCCAATTTAATCGTATCCATTGCGATGCCAACATCCCAGTCGCCCTTTTTGTTGCCACCATAAAAAATCTGCAACTCTTTGGCTTTGACCTCAAAACCAATGTGCTCCAGTGCCTCGAAGAAATTGCCCTCTTCAGGAATATCCGCCTGAATCACATAAGCAATAGCTCTAATCAGATTCCTATCGCCCACCGCCGCCTCCAGAACCGCCTTGAAGTTGACCTTCCTCTGGTACATCGCCTTAGCGGAGTAATACATATTGGAGACGTCCACAAAGACCCCTACCCGTTGTTCCGTATATTGACTAGCCATAATCTAATATCTAAAAAATATCCCCCCTATTATACCCCATCTGCCTCCTCCTAACGGACAAAGAAAAAGCCCAGCTCCAGTTGTACCGAAACGGTACGAACTGGGAGCTGGGCGAAAGATTACATATCACTTCCACTTCCCCCGATACTTCGGCCTCTTCTTGTGACGACCATGGTAGTGGTTATCAGCCTTGCGATACCAAACCAGCCTGGCTAATGAACTTTTGACTTTGAAATCCAAATCAACCAGCTCCTCTCCAAGACTGTAAAGAAACCTATCAGTCTTAGAAAAATTGATACTTTTGCCCTTCGGCCAAGGCCAAAAGTTGATGAGAATCTCAAGCGTAAAGAATGCTGCCACCAAAATGGCGGCAACGACGGCTACAAACAATACCGCCCAGACCTGGTGTGCCATTACGCCACCTCTTCCAGACGAAGCGCCATAAAGTGCTTCGTTCCTAAGGAATGCCGACAAGCGAGCGACTCCTTCGCGTCAAACGGGTTAGTCGCCACAACTCTCATCGGTTCTGCCTTACGAAGCCTCTTAGGAAGACGACGCTGAAGATGTCGACGACTACTTGGCTTTAGCGCGACCAAGTACCAGGCAGGCTTGGCAGTCTCTTTTGTCTCGAGGGCTTGTTCACCCTCTGCCGGAAGTCCGCTATAAGCCAATTGCACCGTCGCCGCCCTTCCCTCTGGCGAAGCCTCGGCAGAAACCGAGACCAGCGAGAGACCAGCCGCAACCTTCTTCGGAAAAGCCCACTTGGTGACGACAATTATGCCGCCCAAAACCAAGATGGCAACCCAAACAATAATAAGGTCCATATCAGACCCCCTCTCTGAATTAGAATGCCCCCACTGTATCAAAAAACCCGCTCTAGGTCAAACTTTTCTCCTTATACCCCCTACCCTATCTCAAATACCTTCTGGCTGGAGGTCTGCCCTCTTGTAAGGTGAACAGCAGTTTTTGTAACCCCAAATTCAAGCGCTAGTAGTTCCCGCACTTTTTCATTCGCCTTTCCCCTCTCCGGCACCTCCGTCACCCAAACCCGAAAACTTTCATCGGAAATTTTTTCAATTGCATTCCGAGAAGCCCTAGTAATAACTTTTACTTTAATTCTCATTGTTGCCTCCCCCAATTGTTGAATTGACGAATTGTTGGATTATCCCCCTCCTTACGCCGCCATCATTGCGTTGATTTGATTGCGAGTTTGGACAATCTTCTCTCTTTCTAAGTCGCGACTCAATTTTTCGTATCCAACAGGATTTTCAGCAGGATTCATTCCCGACAAAAGTGCAGTCGCTTCATCTAACCGACCACCAGAAATTGCCACTTTAATTTTATCCATCAGTTCCGTAATAGATTTGTACTTTATTTTTTTAGCTTCTTCCTTCTCTTTCAAACGCTTTTCCACCACCAACTCCAACTTACCCACCAGAGCTAACTTCTCCCAATAACTCGCTTCTTCGGCGTACCGCATATACACAGCTCTTTCTTTGCTAGAAAAAAGAGAGCTCTCCAAAATATCTCTAACCCTTTCCAAAACAGCCTCTCCTGAATCCTCGAAATCCCCTAAATGGTCCAACAATCCCTGCACCCATTCCGGATGAGCCTTGCAATTTTCTTCCTCATCAAACCACAGTTGAGCTTCGCGAGAAGTAAAAATCCCCTCATGAACGAGTATGTTTATACGGGCAGCCAAAATCCTCCACAACGCTTCCGCCTCTTCAAGCCGTTGCTCATAATCCTCCCGCTCAATTGTTTCCAATCTTTCTTGTTCCATCCTTAATTCATAATTCGTAATTCATCATTCTTCTCTAACTGCAACCTGTTGTTGTTCCGCACTCCCGACACGAATAACAAGTGCCATTTCTTACCATCAGTGCCCCGCAAGTCGGACAGGGTGGCGCGCTACTTTCCCGCACATCACCATTTTTATCTGGGATCATATCCAGCGAAGTTTGCATCGGGATTGGCTCCGGCATTTCCTGCTCCGAAGCAACCGCAGCCACATTAACATTAGTGATATCGGATTGTTCCAAGGACTTTGCTACATCCTCACCGATAATCCCCATCATTACTTGTCTCTCGACTGGCAAATAATGATGTCCCACCCACCGCGCGATATAGTCTGGGATTGATTTGGCAAAAGGAACATCCATGTCATCAGTTGGTCCCCATGGCTCAAACCGCATGTTCAAAAGCGAATCCACCAACGACTCCACCGATTCACCTCTCTGCAATGCTTTGGACAGCAATCGCGCTAATGTATCCATCAACCCAGAGAATGCCGAACCTTCGCGGGCAGTTCTTAGGAAAATCTCTCCCAACCGACCGTCAGCGTAATGATTGGCGGTGATATAAACTTTGTGATTGCCCACCACAAAACTATGCGTCAGCCCCCGACGAGTTTTGGGCATATCAGCTTCCTGCGGTTTCAATAATTCCGTTTCTTTGGAATCTTTTTCTTCATCTTTTTTCTTCACCGTCAACGGTTGTGATGCTTTGCAATTATCACGATACAACGCCAGCGCTTTTATCCCCGCCTTCCATGCTTCAACATAAATTTGTTCGATTTCTTCTACCGTTGTTTCTTCCGGCATATTTACTGTTTTGCTAATTGCTCCGCTGATAAATGGCTGAACCGCCGACATCATTTCAACATGCGCCATCGGCCGAATAAACCGAACTCCGTTTCCAACTCGGCTGGCACAATCAAATATCGGCAAGTGTTCTTCTCTTAAATGCGGCGCGCCCTCGGCTGTTCCGTTTTCCAAAATGTAATCATTGATCTCTTTTGTTTCCGTCTGGTTGTAACCCAAATGTTCCAGCGCCGCGCTGACGGAATGATTCACGATCGAGTATCCGCCACCACCGGCCAATTTCTTATACTTCACCAACGCAAACTCCGGCTCAATGCCAGTTGTGTCCGCATCCATCAAGGGACCGATCGTCCCAGTTGGCGCCAACACCGACACCTGCGCGTTACGATAACCCGCCTGTTCGCCTAGCGCGTACGCCTCGTCCCAATCTTGTTTGACCGCCGCAAAAAGCTCCGGTACAAGACTGCCTGCATCAACTGCGTAAGCCGCCGTCTGGTGCATCCTGATTACGCCCAACATTGATTCACGATTCGGAGCAAATGAATTGAATGCACCCAGTCTCTTGGCAATCCTTGCCGATTGACCGTACGCTCTGCCCGTCATTATCCCTGTCATTGCCGAAGCCAAAGCTCTCCCCTTGTCGGAATCGTACGGCATTCCCACTCGCATCAAATACGCACCCAGGTTGGCATACCCCAATCCCAATGGTCTAAACTCATGAGAATTTTCAGCAATCGTTTCCCCCGGATACGATGAAAAATCAACCAGAATTTCTTGAGCGGTAACCATAATGTCCACCGTATGACGGTATCCCTCAACATCAAATGTTCCGTCATCCTTCAAATATTTCACCAGGTTGATTGATGCCAAATTGCATGCCGAATCGTCTAGAAACATATATTCGCTGCATGGGTTACTGGCATTTATCCGACCACTGACCTTGCATGTGTTCCATTTGTTGATCGTGGTATCGTATTGCATCCCCGGATCAGCGCATCGCCACGCCGCTTGAGCAATTTCCCGCATAATCTGCCGCGCTGGCAAAGTTTTAGTAATTTCTCCCGTTGTCACCGCACGCAAGTCCCAATTGGTTCCGTCTAGATAAGCTTGCATAAATTCATCCGTCACCCGTATCGAATTATTTGAATTCTGCCCACCCACAGTCTGGTAAGCCTCTCCGTTGAAATCTGATGGGAGCCCGCCATGCTCGATTAGCATCTTGGCCTTATCTTCCTCCCGAGCCTTCCAGCGAATAAATTCCATGACTTCCGGGTGATCCACATTCAGAATGACCATCTTTGCCGCCCGGCGAGTAGTGCCACCCGATTTAGTCGCGCCAGCACCAGCATCAAAAACTTTTAGGAAAGATAACACTCCTGACGAAGTTCCACCGCCCGACAACCTTTCGTACTTGGAACGCAATGTAGAAAAATTAGTTCCCGAGCCGCTACCATACTTGAACAATTGCGATTCTTTTTTCAATAAATCAAAAATATCTACCATGTCATCTCTCACCGACTGGATAAAACATGCCGATGCCTGTGGATGTTCGTATCCGTTCACCGCTGATTCGGCTTCATTTTTCTTTTGATCCCAATGCCAATTCTGCGAATTGCCAGTAATACCATACTCGTGGAACAGACCAACATTGAACCAAACCGGAGAATTGAATGCCGCCCGTTGCGTCATCAAAATAAATTTTAATTCTTCCTCAAAAGCATCCGCTTCGGATTTTTCAATCAAATGTCCTAATTGCTCACCGCCAATCCGAATCGTGTGCGCTACCCGATGCACCAGCTGTTTGATGGAGATTTCCATTCCTTCCGGCGAACCCACTCCCCGCTTCCGCAAATATTTGTACGCTGCAATCGTCACCGCCGTTTCAGACCAATTGGTCGGTGATTCTACTTCCCGATCGAGAAGCATTGTGCCATCTGTATCCTTCAAGCTAACCTGTCGCGTCCCCCATTCGGTCATACCGAAAACATCTTCGCCTTCTTTGGTAAAGTGTCTGCCCACAAGCCCCCGTTCAGTCGTAGTGTCTTCCATTCTGAAAATCGTTTTTAATTATTTGATATAGTTTTTTTATTTTGCTTTTCAATCATTTTTTTAATTTCTTTATCAAAAGTTTCTAAGTCCGTAAATTTTCGATACACCGCGGCAAAGCGAATGTATGCCACACCGTCCACTTGTTCCAATTTTTTGATAACCATTTCTCCAACATCCGAAGATGGGACTTCCTCCCGATTCAATTCGTAAATCTCCCGCTCAATATCATCAATTACTTTTTCAATGTCCGCCGCGGACAATGGCCGTTTATGAAATGCTTTATAAATCCCCGCCGCCATTTTTTCCCGTTCAAACAATTCCCGTGTGCCGTCTCGCTTTACCACCATCAATCGCGACTGCTCCGCTCTTTCATAAGTTGTAAATCGAAACTGACACTTCACACACTCTCGCCGACGCCGAACAGTAGCGCTGTCTTCTGCCTCGCGGGAATCCACTACCGCGCTATTTAAGTCACCACACTGCGGGCACTTCATAAAATTAGAGATTAGAGAACAGAGACGAGAGAATAGAGAAAAATTTACAAACAAGTTCCAAGAGTTACCAGCCAGACTCTACTCTCTAAACTCTACTCTCTACCGTATGTTGTGTATGTAAGACTAATAATACCCCTATATCTTGTACTACCCTAAATCAGCTCTCACACCACCTATCCCTTGCTTTTATCCCCACCCTCCCTTACACTGCTGATGAATTTGTACCATCGGAGTCAATCATGAACATTGTTGCGCTGACCATGTCAGCAGGTCTCTTATTGCTGATGCCCCTACTCGGCAAGGCAAAGTGGGTCAATTGGGCTTATAACATCGGGCTCTTTGCTACAGTCATCCTAATATGTCTAGGCCTCTACCAGCTAGACGTAGTAACAGGAAATCCACCAGTATCACCACACTGGCACTGGGGTGCCGGCTAACATGCCCAAACCTGCATTCCTCAAAGCCCTGCGTCTCCGCGCCGGGCTTTCTCCTTTGTCCCAACCCCATCGAGCAAATTGCGTTATCCAATTAGAAAATCAGCCGGTATGGATAGCGTTGTTTGAGCGTAGCGAGTATAGCGTATAGTCCAGAAAGGTCTGATTTTCTATTTTGGATAGCAATTTGTGAGTGGGGAGCGACTTTGGTTACTTTCCTCAAGCGGAAAGTAACAATCGCTGAAGCGCGATTCGGCGCTTCAAAACAATTAAATAAAAAGAAAACGACCGCCAATTAGCGGTCGTCTCTCGCGATGTAATCGCACTATAATATTTATTTAATTTTTTTACGAATGAAGGCGGGGACATCTAACTCATCCCTGTCGTCTTCTCTAGAATGTTCCATCTTCACCGCCGGTTTCACCTCCATCTTCCGTCTTTGGGTGTAGGCTTCATCAAACCCCGTTGCGATAACGGTAATTTTAATTTCACCCTGCATCGCTTCGTCTACTACCGCACCAAAGATGATGTTAGCATCCGGGTCAGACGCTTCGGTAATCACCCGAGCAGCCTCGTCGATTTCATACATCGACATATCCGGGCCACCGGTAATGTTGAACAGAATTCCCTTCGCGCCATCAATGGACAATTCCAGCAAAGGTGAATCAATCGCCATCTTTGCAGCCTCGAGTGCACGATTATCGCCAGTACCACGCCCGATTCCCATCAAAGCGCTTCCGGCATTCTGCATAATCGTCTTCACATCAGCAAAGTCGACGTTGATCATCCCGTGCATGGTAATCAAATCTGAAATACCCTGCACACCTTGGCGGAGAATGTCATCCACCACAGAGAAAGCATCGTATAGTGATGTTTTCTTATCGATAACTTGGAGCAGTCGGTCGTTTGGAATAGTGATTAGAGTATCCACTCTGCTTTGCAGCTCCTGAATACCTTCGTCACCTACCCGCTTACGCCGCATACCCTCGAACGAGAACGGCTTCGTCACTACCGCCACCGTCAGCGCACCCAACTCTTTGGCGATTTCTGCCACGATCGGCGCAGCACCTGTACCGGTGCCGCCACCCATGCCGCAGGTCACAAAAACCATGTCGGCATCTTTCAGCGCTGTGTAGATAGCTTCCTTGTCCTCTTCCGCTGACTTCCGTCCCAGCTCAGGGTCCGAGCCGGCGCCAAGACCACGGGTAGTGGTTTGGCCAATCTGAACCCTAACAGGCGCATCATTGTGATGCAGATCCTGCGCGTCTGTGTTTACCGCGACGAATTCTACCCCCTTGATTCTGGATTGAATCATTCGATTCACCGCGTGGCAGCCGGAGCCGCCCACACCGACAACCTTAATTCGTGCAAAAACATCCGCCTCTTCAAAGGTGTCCGACGCAATGTTCGCACTCATGGTCCGTTTTTTGGTTGCCATTATCCTATCTTTCGACCTCCCTTAACAAAAACTAATATATCTGTGGTAAACAAAAGTTTACAACCAAGCATTGTACAAACCGTAGTTTGACAATGTCAAACTACGCCTCTTCCTCCCTGCCCCCTAACCCGCGACTAGCGCGGATTTATTTGGTGAAGATGTTTTTTATCCGAGAGACGATCGCCGCAAAATCCAAAGTTGGGAAATTGCTCTGGCTACTGTCCTCATCCATACCCCACAGCATGCATCCGATGGCGGTCGCGAACCGGGGGTCATCTAGTTTGTCAACCATCCCCTTCAATTCGACTGGAAAACCCAGTTGTGTGGGAAGACCGAGGTGACTTTTGGCTGATTCAACAATCCCGGCCAACTTCGCTCCTCCGCCCACCAACACCGCTCCGGCTGGTAATACGCCGTCGCGACCGACTTTCCGTAACTCCGACTTTATCATCAAAAATAATTCCGCCAATCTTGCTTCAATAATATCGGCAACATATCTGCGCGAAATTATCTGTTCTTCATCTTTATCAATTTTAGATAAATCAATTGTGTCTTTGTCCGATAACATAACCGGGCTAGCCACACCGTATTCCAATTTTATTTTCTCCGCCGTGTCTAACGAAACTCTCAAACCAATCGCAATATCATGAGTCAAATGATCGGAACCAATGGGAAGCACTGCCGAATGATAAATCCCACCCTCTTCAAAAACCACCATCCCGGTTGTACTTGCGCCAATATCGATCAGCGCCACTCCCAGTTCTTTCTGCTTTTTTGAAAGTACCGCCTTAGCGGCGGCCAATGGACCTAAAACAAAACCAGCAACTGCCACCCCCGCCTGCTCTGCCGTCTTCCTAATATTCTTGATAAAAGGAGTTGAACCAGTAATCACATGAGCATCCACCTCCAACCTCACCCCCGACATCCCCACCGGGTCCTTGATACCGTCCTGCCCGTCCACCGTGTAGGTTTTGGAAATAACATGCAAAATTTCCCGATTGACCGACATTGGCACTGACTGCGCCACTTCTCTTACCCGCACAACATCTTCGTAAGTAATTTCTTCTCTACCCCGCGCAATCGTCACCAATCCTTTATTATTAGTTGCATTGATGTGGTCACCCACAAGTGAGATGTAAACCGCTTCTGCAGGCAATCCCGCCATTCGTTCCGCTTCTTCAATCGAACTTGCAATTGCTGATACTGCTTCTTCTACGTCCGTCACCACACCACGCCGCATTCCTGAACCTTCATGAATACTCACTCCCACAACACTGGGGTGTATTTCACCTTCGGCACGGTGACCAATTACTGTCACCACTTTAGAATCGCCGATGTCTATACCAACAGCAATTTTCTCTTTCACCCCGTAGAAGAATTTAGAAATTATATTCTCTCACTCGGCTTGGACATGTATGAACCTTCAACTATAGCATTACAAACCAGTTGTGGTTGTATTTCCCCATCAGAGAATATAATCTACGCCCAAGACGTTCTAAATTTCTCTACGGGGCATGCTGAAACCTGTCCCTATTCTATCCTATGGAACGGGCTTGGCAACGGTTCAAGCTGATAAAACCAGCTCTATCACCTTATCTTCGAGTTTTTCCATCTTCACCGCAGCACGCTCGTTGGGGTGGTGGATTCCAGCCAAATGAAGCAGTCCATGAGCGAACAAATGGACAAATCTCTCTTTGTTGGATATTTTTTGTGCCTTTGCTTCACGAATCAGCTCCGCCCGAGAAATGAAAATATCTCCCAAATAATTTTTATCCTCCGTGCTCCTCATTTCTTTCGGAGTAGATTCCGCATATGTAAATGTCAAAATATTAGCGAGAGTGTCCTTGTCCCGATATTTTTTATTCAGTTCCCACATCCGTTTGTCTGTCGCCAATATCAATCCTGCTTCACTTTCAGAATCAAGCTTGGTCAAACTAATTACTACATCAAAAATAAACTGGACAAGCTCATCATCAATGCTTTCCAATCCATAAGTCTCGTAGCCAACATAAACTCTTGCCATTGCTACCCTAATTTTTCTTTCACCAGTTTGGCTATCATCCCGCCATCTGCGCGACCATCGGTTCTTTTCTTCACTTCTCCGATAATTGCTCCCATATTACCAACTCCCATTTCGGAAATTACCGCATCCACTACCACTTTTACTTCCGTTTCACTCATTTCTTCAGGCAAATAAACTGACAGCATTTTCAATTCTTTTTCTTCTTGTTCTTGCGATTCAATTCGTCCCGCCATTTTGTACGCCTCAATTGCTTCTTGGCGCTTCTTCACTTCTTTCTTTATTACTGCCTGATAATCTTTTTCTTCTGGATGTTCAACTCCCTGCGCCCGTTTCTCAATTTCCATATTATTGAACGCCGCAATTAACATACGCAAAGTTGAAAGCCTCAAGGCGTCTCCCGCCTTCATCGCTTCCTTCATCTCTCCCGTAATTTGTTCCTTCAATCCCATTGTTATTTTCTAAAAAGGAGGGGAAGCTGTAAACTCGTCATCTATCTCTTTAGGGTGGAGATGAGAGCAGGTCAGCTTGGTTTCGCTTGCGAAACTCGGCTTAGCCGACTGACCGTTGAGGGAAGAACACGCCCTCGTTCTTTCCTCAAGAGCTAATACAGTTCCTTCTGCTTTTGTACGCGGATTTTCTCTCTCCGCAAAGCCGTTGATTTCAGCTCTCTCTTAGAGGTTGGTTTAGCAAAAAACCGGCGTTCTTTGTATTCCGCCAGCACCTTACTGGACATTACCATCCGATTGAACCGCCGCAGCATAGCGTCGAAGCTCTCCCGTTCCTTCTTTTTTACGAAAGTTGACATGCCAAAATAATACCTCCTTACATCAGATATGGCAAGAGTTTTTAGCTCGCGGAGCTTAAATGCTCTATATCTGGATTCAGGGG
Organism: uncultured bacterium; assembly: GCA_963695435.1. Classification (GTDB taxonomy): domain Bacteria; phylum Patescibacteriota; class Kazan-3B-28; order Kazan-3B-28; family Kazan-3B-28; genus JAKLDB01. Next base: position 174,233 of record OY968788.1, on the reverse strand, counting down.
CGCTCCGCCCAACAGATGAATATGGAGATAGGGAACTTCCTGCCCTCCCCACTTCCCGACATTGATAGTCAGTCGATAACCGTTTTCGGCTATTCCCATTTCCTCCGCCAGCAGTTTTGCCCGATAAACCATCTTGCCAACAAGCACCTCATCCCCCGCCTCCATCTGAGCGACCCCTTGAATCGGCTTTTTCGGCAATATCAAAATATGAGTCGGCGCTTTGGGATGAATATCATCAAAAGCTAAAATCTCATCATCCTCATACCGAATCTTGTCCGGTTTTATTTCCCCCCGTGCAAATTTCGCAAAAATACAATCTTCCATATTTTCTACATCGTAAAATTATCCGCTCTTACTTCTTCCCAATCTTCCCCAACAAATTTATACGCTTTCATTATCTTTACTGTTTCGTCTGGCGAATAAATCTTTTCTACTCCACTTCCTGTCCCATATTTACTTCCGCCAAAACTTTTTTCGCCCATCACTCTTGGTTTTGTCGTCCGTTCCAACATCATTTTCCCCATCGGTCCTTCAAAAACAACAAACTCTCTTCGCCCGCTTGGCATGTCGGGAATAGGCTCATCACCTTCTTCCAAAATACCGAACTGGTCTTTAATTCGGTCTAATAATTCTCCCCACTTGTCATCGTTCATTTTTTCTCCTTCAACTTACGCTGGATGGCTTTCACCAGATTTCTGTCTAGCACCGACTCTTGTGTCCCATCCTTCAAATCTCTAATTATTACGCTCCCATCGTGGACTTCTCTCTCCCCAATAATAATAGCAATTTTGGTTCCCAGTCTGTCCGCCACCCGCAATTGTCCTTTGATGCTTTCTCTGCCCAACGCGTGCGCTACTCGGAATCCCGCATCCTGCACTTGCGTAATTACTTTTATCGCTTTCTTCTTTGCTTCATCACCAAGCTGTGCCACAAAAATATCACTCATTGCAGGTTCAGGAACTTTGACCGCTTGTTTTTTGAGTAGTTCAATTGTGCGTTCAATCCCCACCGCAAATCCCACCGCGGGAATATCCGGGCCGCCCAGCATTTTCAATAATCCGTCATACCGTCCGCCGCCACCCAACGCATTATTGTCATCCTTACTTATAACTTCAAAAACTGTGTGTGTGTAATAATCCAATCCCCTAACAAGTCGCGGAGTCAATTCATAATTCACACCCATGTCGTCCAAATATTCTAAAACTTTCGTAAAGAAATTACGCGAATCCGGCGTTAGACTATCCAACAAGACACTCCCCGCCTCATCCAAAATTGCCTGACACCCCTTTTCCTTACAATCCAGCACCCGAAGCGGATTTTTCGAGAGTCTGATTTTGCAGTCATTACAAAGCCTGCGTCTGTGTGCGGACAAAAAATCAATCAATGCTTTATTTATTTTTGTCCGACTTCGCGTGTCCCCAATACTGTTCACCCGCACTTTCAAATCTTTTAGTCCCAACTTTTCATAAAACTTCATCATCACCGCAATCATCTGCGCGTCGGTTGTTGGGTCCAATTCGCCGAATAGTTCCGCACCCGCTTGATAGAACTCTCTGAATCTTCCCGCCTGCGGGCGATCATAACGAAACATCTGTCCAAAATAAAATAATTTCACTGGCTGCGGTTCTTTATGCATACCGTGCTCAATGTACGCCCGCGCCACACCCGCTGTTCCTTCAGGACGCAAAGTAACTGAATTACCGCCTCTGTCCTTAAAGGTATACATTTCTTTGCTCACAATGTCAGTCACTTCACCAACACCGCGAGTAAACAAATCCGTATCTTCAAATGTTGGAGTAGCAATTTTCCCAAAACCCGCCGCGAGCATCATCTCCCGAAAAGTATCTTCCACAAACATCCAATACTTCTGCTCGCTCGGCAGAATATCTTGTGTCCCCCTCGGCTTTTGAAAACTCCTTCCCATACCTTGTTATATTATCATACCGCCTCAAGGGGTGTGATATGATATGAAAGCGTAAATTTTAAGGAGTCATCATGTCTGAATACTACACAGGAAAACGTACCCGAGACCTCTTTGATCCAAACGGGGAAACCCCTCAAAAACTTAGCCGAAGCAAAATCGACAACTTTATCAAATGTCCGCGTTGTTTTTATATTGATATTCGTTTGGGCGTCGGTCAGCCACCGGGCTATCCCTTTACTTTGAACTCGGCCGTGGATCATCTTCTCAAAAAAGAATTTGATATACACCGCGCTAACGGCACTCCGCATCCACTGATGTCAGCTTATGGGATTGATGCCGTACCATATTCCCACGAAGACTTAGAGGTCTGGCGTAACGCGCGTTCTGGTATTCAATACATCGACCCTGCCACCAACCTAAAAATTTACGGCGGCATCGATGATGTTTGGGTAAACCCCAAAGGCGAAATAATGATTGTGGACTACAAAGCCACCAGCAAAGAAAAAGAAGTAACATTGGATGCCGAGTGGCAAGATGGCTACAAACGGCAGGTAGAAATCTACCAATGGCTTTTCCGCAAAAACGGATTTGAAGTTTCCGATACCGCCTACTTTGTTTACTGCAATGGCAAAAAAGACCTCGCGGCATTTGATGGCAAATTAGAATTCGACATCAAGGTAATCCCCTACATCGGTAAAACCGACTGGATTGACCAGACTCTGGTGAAAATAAAGGATTGTCTAATGTCAGACGAGATTCCTGACCCCGATCCTGACTGTGATTATTGCAAATACCGCTACGCCGTTGACCAAGTCACCGAAGAACACATTTCGCCAAAATAAGACCCTCTATTGCCTACTATCAGATAAGTGCTACAATTCATTGCGGCACATTTTTGCGATTAGGTGCGGAGATATTCCAATGTCGGCTTCAATGTAGACCAGCCCTCCTGCTAGGGATACTCGGTCTACCCCTCATCCCCCCTTGATATTCACACACCCGACACTGGACTTCTGGAAAAAATAATTTCCAACTCCTCCCATCGCAAAAAACAGCCGCACCTTTGTCCGTTGGTTCGGAAAAGTACCACCGCGCCTTTCGCCAGATACGGTTGTAGCTCATCTCCACCCGAACCAAGCAGTCCTGCCCCAAGTGCAGGACTGTTTTTTATCCCCCATCCTTTCTTTAGTCCGCCATTGGAGGAGGGATGTATTGAGCCGACAAAATTAGCGCAGGCGAAGGCATGTTTGACCCCGATGGCTATCGGGGGAGTTTGCCGATAGCGAAGAAAGCTAATTTTGTTACCTGCCTACCGGTAGGCAGGGGCGAACAATCCCGACGACTGGCGGGAACTTTTGTGTTACTTTTCTAGAAAAGTAACCGCCACCATCAGCACGGCGTGAGTGCTGGAAAAAATAAATAAAAAGATTCTGAAATAAGTTCAGAATGACAAAAAAGAATAAAGAAAAAGAAAAATCTACTGTACTGGTTTTTGCCGGTCAGCCGCCTTTTGCCACATAAGAAGTAGCGGTGATGCTACAAAAATTGAAGAGTAAGTCCCCAATATCACACCAATCAAAAGTGACAGCGTAAAGAAGAAAGTACTCCGTCCGCCCATCAATGTCATTGCGAGAAGCACCAGCACCAAAGTAAATGTGGTGTTGATAGAACGAGTAATAGTTTCCACAATACTGTCGTTTACTGTTTGTTCAAAATTAGAAGCACCTTTGCGAATCAAATTCTCCCGTAGTCTGTCGTAAGTAACGATAGTGTCATGCACCGAAAAACCAAGCAGAGTCAGAAGCGCCGTAATAAACATGCTGTCCACTTCCGCTCCAAAGAAATGACTCAAGAGGGAATACACACCCAGCAAAATAATAACGTCATGAGCAAGCAAAGCTGCTACGGCTGTCACACCAAATCGCCATGAGTTAGTCGGCTTTGGAACTTTGCGGAAGGCATATGCCAAATAAAGTAGAATCGCCAGCATTGCTACGATTACCGCTAAGATAGCCTTACGCACAACATCCGCACCCACAGTCGGACTCACGCTGGTAAACTGCATTTCAGTGAGAGCAGGAATACCTGTTTTGGCTTTAGTCAGCCACGCATTTTTCTGGTCATTGGTAATTGTCTTGCTCCGCAAAATAAACCGCTCCGCGCTTCCGGCACTCTGTACAATCCCATCTTGCCCCGTCGCTTCCTTATATGTAGTAGTCAGATATTGGTTGATACCCGTATTTGCTGGCAATTGATAGGTACTAGCTGGACCAGTCTGTACTTCCAAAGCGGTACCACCAGCAAAATCAGTCCCTAAGTGATAGCGGAATGTGAAAATAACAACCAAACTCGCCACCACCAGTACGGAGGAGATTCCCAACCAAACTCTTGTCGCTTTTACAATATTCATTGCTTCACTCCCGCCATCCACCAGCTCATTTTATTCTTCAAACTCGTCCCCGCTACTGCCCGCAAAATAGTATGCGTAACTGTCAGTGCAGTGAACAAGCTCACCAAAATACCAAGACCCAAAGTCATTGCAAATCCTTTAATCATTCCCGAACCAAAATAATAAAGAATGACCGCGGTAATAAGAGAAGAGAAGTTAGAATCACGAATTGAGCTCCACGCCCGATTGAAACCGGTATCAATTGCCGAAATCAACGGCGCACCAGACCGCAATTCTTCTTTTGTCCTCTCAAATATCAAAATGTTGGCATCAATCGCCATCCCTATAGATAGAATGAAACCAGCGATACCAGGCAAAGTAATCGTCACTGGAATCGCAATGAAAATCGCCATGGTAAGCATCGCGTAGAAAAGCAACGCCAATGATGCCAAAAATCCTGGCAGGCGATAGTAAATTATCATAAATAAAATAACCAGCAGAAGCCCGAGAAGCCCCGCCACAATGCTTTTCTGCACCGATTCTGTTCCCATCGTGGCACCGACATTGTTCTGCGACACCAGCGTAATTGGCACAGGCAACGCACCAGCATTGAGCTGAATCGCCAAAGTCTTCGCCTCCTGCAAATCAAAACTGCCAGATATCACGGCCGATTCGCTATCGATTTTCTCCTCCACATTCGGAGCAGACAACAAGTTCTTATCCAAGAAAATCGCCAACGGTTTATCTACATTTCTGCCTGTAATTTCCGCAAAAAGCTTTCTGCCTTCTGCATCAAACTGAATACTGATTTCAGGCTTCGGCACAACAGTACTTTGCCCCTGCTGGAATTGAACTTCCGCCTTTGCAAAATGAGCACCGGTCAGTCCTGTGTCTTTCCAATCGTCATAATTTGGAGAACTATATTTACCGTCCTTCAGGCTCTTCCCCTCAATCCCTTCACGAAACTCCAGTTGTGCCGTTTGACCAATCAGCTTGATAGCGGAATCAATATCTTTAATACCCGGCAGTTCCACAATCACTCGCGAATTATCACGCGTCTTCTGAATTGACGGTTCCGTCACACCAAGCGCGTTAATTCGTTTATCAATGACTTCCACCACACCTTGCGCCGCATTGGCTTGATCGGCAGGTTTTACTTTCGACAAATCAGTTTGATAAACAAGCTGTGTGCCTCCCTGCAAATCCAAACCCTCGCGGATTTTGAAATTGCTCTTAAGACCCACAAAATTCGCCACTGAAGGAAAATCGACAATCGCCGACCCAATCAGGGCAATCACAATCAAACTAATTACAGCAACCCGTTTAAACATATATGTATTATCCCGTCATTCTGAATTTATTTCAGAATCTCATAAAAATTTGTCATCCTCGACCCCGACTTGTCGGGGGAAGGATCTATACTATATATCCCGTGGCTTCGCTCATTACTCGTAACTCATTACTCATAACTCGCTTACCACAGCCCCCAATCTACCCTGTTCCCCCCAAAAAATCAACTCCCACTCCACACTCTCTCCTCGCCCTATCTTGACACAATCTCTCTTTTGTGCTAAAATGAAATAATAAGTTGGCAAAAATAGCGCCAACAAAAATAAAAACACATATGAAAAAGCACAACTTTCTCCACCGGGGGATTGGTTGGGTCGAACGGGAGCTAGAAGCTACTCTAGCTATTCTTATATTGCTCGCGGCCGTGGTCGGCTACACCTTAGCTGGCACCGAAGCCGTTACTTCCGCCGCCCTAACCGCCCAAGATGCTGAAACTAGTGCTTTTACTATAGGTACTACTACATACAGTACTTTATCCTTTGACCCCGCAATCCTCAGCGATACAAACACTTATCGTGTTAGAAGACTAACACTTACTCCTTCCAGCGTCTCCACTCTCGCTAATAAAGGTATGGCTGGTACCGTTGTAGGTGAAAAATACACCGCTTCTATCAAACTTGGTAGCCCATTCAGCGGTGCAATTTATGCTTGGGGTAATGTCGGTGGCATCAGCTTAAATGGAATTAATATTGTTAGCTCAAGTCAACCAGTAGTTATCACAGGCGCAAATGAATTGACTCTTAATTTTGTAGGTGGTACTCATTCCATTCGCGCTCTTAGCATCAACCCTCCAAGCGCTGCTCCTTCAGTATCAGCTGATACAGTCGCAACTCTCGCAGTGCTCCCCTCTACCACAAAAATGCTTGCTGGAGAAAGCCGCAGATTCGTTGTCATAGCTACGGACCAAGTCGGCTCTTCAATATCTTCCAGCCAACTGCCCCTCAAGTGGAGTCTTGCTACTATTCCAAACGGAATTGCAACGATAAATCAGGATGGGTTAGTCACCACAACGGAGGCTGGCGTCATAACAGTGAAAGTTACAGCAGATGGCAAATCTGCATCTGCCAGTATTACTGTTGTTCCAGAACCTGTAGCCGTCACTCCAGCCACTACTACACCAAGCACAACTACACCAACTGCTACTACTCCAACCACAACTACTGACGACACATCCAAGCAAACTTTGCTCGACGCAATCAGCAACATTCTAGCTGGTCCAGCTAGCGCTTCTACCACTACCCCAGCTCCTACTACTATCACACCTTCAGTCGCTACCACGACTTTGTTCTCTGATGCCGCAGTTATCGCACGTGTAGAAGCCACAAACTCTACCGTCGTTTCTCAAGCAGAACTTAATACCGTCACTACTGGCATGACTGCAACTCAAAAAGCTATTACCAAACTTCAAGTCGGATTTAATCAAATAATCAACGACTTTAAACAAATAGCTGTTGGTACAAAGATTTTTGATTCTGCCGGCAAAGTTGTTGTCGAAAAACCCAGCGCCATCAAAACCATAATTACATTCTTTGGCAATCTCTTGGGTGGCGCCAAAGGCTCCAGCGCCAACCCACTTGGCTCAAGCCTTGATGAGGAAGAAACGATGCAATAAATCATGAACAAAAAGAGTTTACTAAAACTTGCAGAAAAAGAACTAATAGTCGTCCTCGCCATAGTCCTACTCTTGGGAGTCATAGTTGGTTATTCTTTGGCTGCCTCAATCAAAAATACTACTCCGACACCAACAGGAACACGACCTGTACCCTCTTCAACGATAGGCGCAAGTTTTGATGACGAAGAAGCAACAAGATAAGTAAAACCTTTAAACAGTCAAAACGGCTCCGAATATCATTCGGGGCTGTTTTAGTTTCTAAAGTAAATCCCAGATCTCTACTCCCCCGCAGGATACCGTTTCAATATTTTTTCTATCTTCCCCATCTCTGACAAATCCTGGATTCTTTCGTAAATATCTTTCGCTTCCCTTACTTTTGTCAACCCTTCCTCTGTTCTTCCGTTTTCTATCTCAAGCTCACCAAAGTACAAAAGATCAAAGGCCAAGTCATCTTCTTTGCCGCTTTCTTTCAGAAGTTCCACTCCCCGATTAAATTCCCTCAAAATTTCCTCGTCTACTTGATAGCCCTCTCTCCCTATATCCATCATCGCTCCCAAGGTATATGACCTACCCCGGAAAAGAGCTTCTTTACTATTTCTTAGCCCATCTATAATTTGCTCCGCTTCAGCCAACTCACCCGATTTTATTAAACAAAAAGCAAGCTCTGCCCTAGAAACATTCGCATTATATGATGACCCTCTGTCGCCAAAAAATTCTGAAGATTCTCGAAACAAATCAGCTGCCTTTTCATACTCTCCTTTCATTCGTAGAATGAAAGCCAGCCCACCTTTAGAGTAATAGACACTAGTTGTCTTAGATATTTGTTCCCCTAGCTCTATTGCTCTTCTATGAAGTCCCTCGGCCTCTTCCAGACGCCCCATTCTAGCATTCAAACTAGCGCTATTGTTCAGTATCACTACTAAGTTCCCCTTATCATTCTCCCTCTCCGCCAACTCTAACAGTTTTGCATATGTGTCTTGTGCCTTCTTGGGTCTGCCCAAGTCTTTATAAGAGAATGCTAGTCCGTTACGAAGAGAGAATTCTGTTTCGTAATTGTCAGAAAATGGAAGCCCTTTTTGATAACACTCCAAAGCCTTCGGGTAGTTACGCATTCTTTTATTTAGCCACCCTAAGGCATCATACAAATCAGCTCTCATCTCCCGATAGTCGGACAACAAACTATCCTTACTAACTAAACCCGCCTCTACTTCATCCAATAACTCTCCGGCCTTATCCAAATCAGCTTGAGCTTCGTCATAAAGAGCCAGATAGGTTTTATCCTTTCCCAATTCTCTATGGAAACGAGCCAAAATGATCTGATCATGCGGCTCAGCTTCTTCGGTGCTAGAATGGTTTTCTGTAAATACCTTCTTCGCCGATTCAAGAATAGCCAATGCTTTTTTTCTGTCACCTGCTGAAGCTCGCCAAATAGATACCGCCCTAAATGCACGCTTGGCCTGCCCGTCTACTAGCCAATCCCTCTCCTCTGGGGCCAGACGCCGCAAGGTTCTAAAACCCTTTGTTTCATCAAAGACCTGCCAACCTCTTTCTTGGATTTTTTCAAAGACACCTTCCTTTTTTTCGCTCTCGAAACCTAGATTAGTAGCATACCGAATTTGATCCAAGGCCGTTCCCCACAAATGCACCTTCTTCAGCTGTTCAGTATATTCATCCAAATATCTCAGCGCATTCAAGTAATCATCACTGTGGCGATAGTGATGCACAATATTTCTCAAGCTGTCGGGCGTGGACTCTACTAAATATTCAGCAATCAGCCGGTGATTCGCTTGGCGTTCACGAATCTTACCGATACTTTCATAGATGGCATGTTGGGTAACACCATGGATAAACTCCCATTCACCCTCACCCAAAGAGCGAACCATGCGAGCCACTTTTGCGTTACGCAATGCTCTTTGAATTCTCTCTCCGCTTAACCCCGATATGTGTTGCAAGACCTTCTCGTCAAAAACCATACCTACTACCGAAGCGTCCCTCAAGATAGCCTTGGAGTCTCCTCCGAGATTCTCCAGTTTTTGTTGTTCAATTTTATAAATATCACTAATTTCCTCTTCGCCAAACAAGTCTTCGTCGCCGATACGAGTTTCTCCCAGGGCATAAAAAACCTTTGATTCTCCGTCAACTGAAAGTTCTTTCTCTCGGAAATAGTCCTTGCCGCGTCCCTTGTAAAGTGTGAAATATTCCAATATCTCTAGCACATGCCGCGGAACCCCCTTAGAAGTTCTAGCTACATTAATAAAGAATCTCGCATAGGCCTTGTCCTTTTTCTCATAGTTTTTATCGTTCTCATCAAGATCGCTGGGCAAGAATTCAATGCCGATATTGCTCGCCAACGCGAGGTATTTCTCTTTGGCTTGATGCCACCACTCTCGCGCCGCAGGAATATCATCGTAATACTTTTCTTTATAAAGCGGCAAAGATTCAACTGGAACTTCTCTAAAATGAGAAAGGTTTTTTAGGAAGTTCATTAATCGCTCTGTCCGCTCATCGCCCTCTTCTTCAATCCAAGTGGTCAGAACTTCCAAACAACTATTCTGCTCAAGCTTTGGCATAACCTTCGCGGCCAGTTGAGCCGAGTCTTTATCAAAAAAGTGAACATCTTCCAAAAAGACAATCGCCGGCTGGTTCAAGCTAGCAAAACTCTTCAATGTTTCAGCAATCAGTTCGGCTCTTTTTTCTTCCCGCTCATCAGTAGAAAGATATCGAGTTGCGTCTGTCTCACTAAATTTTGTATCCAAAACAGCATTGAACAATGCTAGCTTGTCGCCATAGACATCGCTTAGTCCATTGACCCTAAAATGCTCCTCAACGATTGCCCCCCTTCTTTCCTTGTCGGCCACATTCTGAACAACAAAGGCACTTTCCAAAATATCTCTCCAAACAGCAAAAGATATGTTCTGGCGTGACCTTTCGGCACGCCCCTCAATAACCTTCACGCCCTTTTCTTCTTTGTCGTGAATAAAGCGAGCCACCAACAGCGTTTTACCAGCACCAGAAGGACCTTTGACCGCTACCACTCGTCCTTCGGCCTTAGCCTCGTCATAATACTGATTCAATAATTTTGTTTCTCGTTCCAAGCCCACCACCTTCTCCACATCAACATGGCGGAAGGTTATTTGCTCAATGTTCTTTATGAGATAGATGTTGATCGGTTTATCTTCATAGTCTTTCAGCACTACCGGTCTAAGCGCTTCTGCATCTACCCGCGCTCGGTTAATTTTCAAAAAGGTTGACTCATCTACCACCAAACCACCGCCTGGGTTATTGGCATACAGCAAGCGTGAGGCTCGGTTTACACTTTCTCCGTAAACAGTTCTGTTCCCGCCAACGACCAGCAAAAAGGCATCACCTTTTGTACATGACATTTTAGGATCAAGCTTCGAATCATCGAACTGCTGCCTAAGTGTTTCTATTTCTTCTCTAATTCGTACTGCTGCCATTGCGCTATTAAGCTCATGATCACCAGCTACAAAGTTGATCATCACTGAATCGTGATGTACTTTATCAACCTTACCGCGAAAATTATTAGCAATTTCAAAAATAGATGTCATGTAGGAATTGGTCTGTTCAAAATTTTCTCCGCTCATATCCAAGCCCTTCAAGCGTATAAAAAGAGTGCTGATCGGCAGCATGTCTGGATCTGGCTCTTGTTCGCGGAAGTATTGGTTTCTTATTTCTTTGCGACGAGTCTGGCTAAAATGTTTTTCGCGAAAAGCCGCCCAACGGCGTATCTCTTCAGGCTCTTGGGGTGCCTGCATCCCTCCCTCCGTGAGATCAATCTCTTTATCTTTCTTGTCCAGCTTGCCCACTGCATAGGCGTTCAAATCTTCACTAAATGACACCTCGCTCTCACTGCTCAATTTCCCTTGGGCTGATTCTGAAAGCACGATACTGGACTTGCCTGGGATAGCCTTTTTTTGCAAGTCCTCGGCCTGCGCCACAACCGAACCAGTTAGGTCTGCCCTTCTTTCGTTGTCACCATAACTAACCAACATTGCATCTCCAAAAGAGATACCAAATCGTACCTTCCAAGGAGCTTCAACACCACGAACACTAATGTCCTGCAATGTTTTAATCTTTTCTTCTATCGCCTGAGCAGCCAAGACTGCCTTGGCAACCGCCTTATCGCCATAAAAAATAGCTGATGTCCCATCACCAAATACACCATCCATCATTCCCCCGTAGGCCCCAACAAGCCGTCTGGCTTCGTTCAAACCCAAACTCATGTGTTTAGCCATCTCGCGAGAGGCATACTTGGAGTAATCTACTGTTTCCGTAAGACGGCGAGCAAAACGAGTAAATCCTTCGTAGTCGATCGACAAAATAGCCACATCCTTCAGCAGCTTCGGCCCTTTCTCTAGGGAAGGTTCTATATATTCTTGTTCTAGCGAACTTAAAAATTTTAGATATTCGGGGTCTTCAAGGCATCTTTCGCTCATCACCCATTCATCCGATATTTCTGCCAGCTTAGGAACCTCCGAAGAGGATACAAAAGCTCCATCATAAGATTCTCTATCGGCCTGCTCAGCCTTACCAATCAATTCAGCCAAAGCCGACTCTTCTGGAGTAACCAAGTCCGCCGAGATTTGATCCGGCACTTCGAACTTCTCCATATTGTTGCCTCCATTACCCATAACACCTGATTATACTAGGTATAAAAAACCCGCTCTAGAAGCGGATAAATCATACCACAGAACCCCCCAAAGTCAAGCGTCCAGCCTACCCCTCAAAATGCTCTTGATATTTCTTGAAAGATCCCAAACCCACTGACCGTCTCCTAGCATCTAGACCAGCCTTATTGCGTATTGGACGAGGCACCAACTGTCCTTTTGTATCACGATGGAACTGTGTGCCATAAATCTGCTTTTTCCCCTGCGCCAATAAAACCCTGTCAGTAAGAAATGCTTTGTCTTTCTGTTCAAAATTGCAGTGAGCCAAACAGTCCTCTTGTAGCTTTAAATTATCATCTTGGTGTTGAATGAGTAACCAAAAATCATGCATCCCCCTCTTCCCTACTAATCGAACATTGGGATAACCATATTTTTGAATAAAACTCTTTAGCCATTTGTGGTGAGAATCGTCTATCTTTTTGATAGCCAGCCCATCTTTTAAATTACCAGAAATAACTGCGCGCTTACGCAGTTGCTGGTCACGCTTAACCATCTTCGACAAACTGGTAACCAAAGTCTTATTAATCATCCTTCTTCATTTTTCATCCTTTTCGCCTCTAGATACTAGATACTACCCCTACCCCCTACTCCTCCAACATCGCCCCCTGCAAAGTGAACAGCCGGCGGTAATATCCGCTCTTCTTCATCAGCTCCTTGTGAGTTCCCTGCTCGGTAATCTTCCCCTTTTCCACCACAATAATCCTATCCGCCCGTTTCACCGTCGAAAGCCGATGAGCAATCACCACTGTCGTCCGTCCTTCAATCAATTTCCACAACGCTTCCTGAATCAATTTTTCATTCTCCGAATCAAGCGCACTAGTAGCCTCATCCAAAACCAAAATCGGCGCATTCTTCAAAAGCGCTCTCGCAATCGCCAATCGCTGTTTCTCTCCGCCCGACAACTTCACTCCCCGCTCCCCAATCCGAGTTTTGAATTTGTTTCTCAAAGACATCACGAACTGATACAAATTCGCGACCTTCGTTGCCAATATTACTTTGTCCATCGACGCCTGCAGTTTTCCATATTTGATATTGTATTGCAAAGTATGATTCACCGCCCCGACTTCCTGCATCACAGTTCCGATATTATCCCGCACCGAATTCTGCTTCACTTGGCTAATGTCCTGCCCATCAATTACAATTCTCCCTTTTTCTGGGTCATACAATCGAAGTAGTAGTTTAGTCAGCGTCGATTTTCCTCCGCCTGATGGTCCGATAATCGCCAACATCTCATGCGGGTAAATCGTCAGATTAAAGTTGCGAAATACCGTTCGCTCTCCTTTTTGCCTCTTACTACTTCTGTATGTAAATGAAACTTTCTCAAACTTTATTTCACCATTAGTCACCTTCAAAGGTTTAGCATTCGGAATATCATCCACCGCCGGTTTGATATCCCAAATTTTAAACAACCGTCCAATCGATACAAACCCCACCTGCAGTTGATCGTAAATATCCGTCACCCAACGCAGAGGGCTAAACACCCTATCCAAATAAGCAACAAATAAAATCAAGTCACCCAGAGAAAGCTGACCCTTCAACACCAAATAGCCACCATACCCATAGACCCACATATACGCAGAATCCGCCACTACCTCTCGGACAATTCCCATCACCCGTACTGCCCGCTCCTTTCGTTTTGAAATTTCTACTCCCTTGTCATAGGTTTTGCCCAACCGCTGTTCTTCATAAGTTTGCCTACTAAATTCTTTTATCAGCTGATAGTGAAACAAATTCTCCATAAACAACTTTCCGCCCTTCTCCATCACATTGCGGAATTTCTTTTGCCAAAAGCGTAGTATCTTCGCTCTCCAAATTGAAATCACAATATAAATCGGCGCTGCAATTGCCAAACCCAAAGACAATCTAAAATCGAACCTCATCAACACAACCACCGCAACAATAAAAGTCAGCAAAGTCGGCAAAACTTCCGAAACAATATTTCGGGAAATTCCAAACATTTCACTTGCCCCACTCTGAACTCTTTCCCGCAAAGCCCCCGCCGACCGTTTCTCAAAATACTCTACCGGCAAAGTATGCAACTTCTGCAACCCTTTAACTGAAAAATAAAGATATGCCCGAGTGCTAGATACATTACGAAAATACAATTCTATCGCCCTAGTCACCGTAAGCAGAATCTGCAGAACAAAATACATCCCTATCAACCAGAGCAATATCTCTACCGGATCTCTTGTTGAGATAATCTCCGCGAATAGCTTACTTAGCTTATAGCTGGTCAGAAAATTAATCAGCTCCCGATACAACCAAGGAGTCGCCATAATGGCACTGGTACTAATCAACGCCAAGACTGTAATCAAAAACAAAACCGGATACATCGGCTTCATTTCTATAAGTAATCTCTTAAAATCCCTCACAACTAAATTCTACTTGGTCTATTTTTTCGCACAATCTAGTTTTTTGGTTTTGGGTGTGCTATGATAGATTCATCGTCAAGGAGTTGGCGATTTTTTATTTCTGTTTTTCTAGTTATATTTGGATATTAAAAGTGGGCGGATCTGCATAGCAGACCGCCCACTTCAATGTTCATTCATCTCCCTACCATTCAACGAGTATCCTTCCCTCCCCTTCAACGGCATCAATAAGATACCGACCCCGAGAAATAAGGAACACGCTGAATTTTGATATAGGCTTCGGATCGTCTTTCGAGCCCAAGTCAAACTCCCCTATGTAGAGAACTTTGATACTATCCGTCGAACCCTTGTAGTCCTTAAAATAGTCAGCCGGAGCAGCGGTCATCCCCCCCAGTAACCCGTACATCGATGACCCAGGGTAGACATCGAGCTCAAACTCCGCGCTACCGGGGTGTATGACAGCTTCCGAGTGGACTTCAAATGTCTTATCAATGTCTACCACCCGAAAAGTGTCTACCCCGCTAGCACCGAAATCATTGCTCCATGCCTTCTGTTCTTCTTTGGTCTCTAGCGGGTTTACCAGCACAATCGGATGTCCCCACTGCTTATTGAGATACGTCCCGGGCTGGCTCGGCCCTTTCGGACCCGAGATGGCCTTGCACCCCGCCATCAACATCACGGTCGCTACCGCGACAAACATCAGAATAATTCGCATTGTAATCACCTTCCTATAGTAGATGTAGAATCGCAAGGCACCGTAATCGTCACAAAAGCTATTCCTACTGGGATAATCCCAGTAGGAGTGGAAGCGTCTAGATCAATCGTCACATCAACCCAAGCGCTAAGATTAGTACTTCTGGCAATGTTAACTTGCACCCAGCCCTCCCGATAGCAATTTGCCCAAGGGCTAGGTGGGGTAGTGCCATAAATTACATCAGCCTGTGTTAAGTTCCAGCTCGAGGTCGGTACCCCAACCTCCCCCTGCGCATCTATCAGAATTGGGTAAGAATAATCCATCACAGTCGCCCAGTGGTTGAAAAGGGTGGTTGAACCATCCATTTTCCATTCCACTGAAAACTTTTTCATACTCTTGTCCAACCGAATACCAAGCTCCTTTTGGAACATATCGGGATGTTGTTCCAAAAGCTTTCCGTCCCCATCATAGATAGAAACCGTACCGTCTAGTTTCTCCCCCCTATTGAAAAGATTGAAAGACATCTTGGGATCAACATAGATGAAACCAATACCGCTACCATCTTCTACCCAATAGAGTCCTGTCTTTGAACGTTTCTGCATTATTACCTGAAACACCTTCGCTTTATCCGAAGTCAGTTGCGCTAACGGAGAAATCTTCCCAACAACTGTTCGATTGAAAACCTTCCTCTCAACAGGATGATTGGCACTATCGACCGAAGTGAGACTGAACTCACTTTCTGAAAAGATTTCTACGCCGCCCTCTTTCAAAACCCAAGGTGCTCCGTGGGAACCCACATGAACCACCCTAAACTCCGGAGAACAAAACAGTACTGGCACCGAGTCAGAGTATGACCCTTGCCAGCCATAGCCGTTGTCCACCCAAACGCCATCCTCGCTGGGTATTTGGTTAGATGGATACCGAACCAATTGTTTTAGCTGATTCTCCCAGGCTGTTCGATTGTTTGGCGTTAGATCAGACATCTTGGTCCATCGTGTTACTCTTGATGTTACGCAAGATACCAGACCCATTATTAACAGAAACAGAATAACGTTTCGCATTGTTATCACCCCCTTCTAAATGTCAAATAGCTAGTAGTCGCTTTTTGGCTTCTAGAGCCAAAAACACGCCACCCGCAAGATAGCACATCTGCCCCCAAGGTCAAATAGAGACCAAAAAGCCCCGCCTTTCGGCGGGGCTTCTTTATTCTTTCTTTTAGGTGGAGGTAAGAGCAGTGAGCTTGTTTCGACTTGTCGAAATGGGCTTTGCCCACGAGCGTCGAGAGAGGAACATACCTTCGTTCTTCTCTCGAGATATTTTATTGTAACTCGACTTTGGCACCTGCGGCTTCTAATTTCTTCTTAATCTCTTCTGCGTCCGCCTTCTTTACATTTTCTTTCACCATTTTTGGTGCGCCTTCGACTAAGTCTTTGGCTTCTTTCAAGCCCAACTCGGTCACTTCGCGAACTGCCTTAATCACGTTGATTTTGTTGGCACCAGCATTAACCAAGTTAATGTTGTATTCGCTCTTCTCTTCGACGGCTGCAGCTCCAGCACCAGCACCACCAGCGGCGGCAACGGCAACAGGCGCGGCACTCACGCCGAACTTGTCTTCCAATACTTTCACGAGCTCAGCCAACTCAAGCACTGTCATCTCACTAACCATGTCCAAAACTTTTTTGGCATTGCCTGACAACTTGCTTGCATCTACCTTCGCCGAGGCTTCAGTAGACATACTGTCTACTTTCTTATCTTCCTTTGGAGCTTCTACCGGAACGTCCACCGTAGCTTCAGCGGAGGTGGAAGCTTCTGGAGCTTGCTCTTCTGGAATTGTATTTTCATCTGCCATAATATTCTCCATTAATTATTTAATTTCTATAATTATCTGCTTGCAATCGCTTTGACCACGTTATAAAACGACTGCAAATTGTAATTCAATCCGTAAACAAAATTCGCAATCGGTGCATTCATACTTCCCACCACTCGACCCATTAATTCTTCATAAGACGGGAGCATTGCAAGTTGCATAATCATATCCGCGGCGACAATCTTTCCGTCAATGATGCCCAAAGTAATATGCACCCTATCATCACTCTTTTTTGCAAATTCATAAGCTGCTTTGGAGACACTAACCTCGTCCGCATTACCCCAAACCAGTCCGTAGCTTTTCCCTGTCTTGGAAATTGCCAGTCCATCAATTCCGGCTTGTTTAGCGGCAATCTGCACCAAGGTTGGTTTGATTACTGTGTACTTCAAACCCTTAGCCCGCGCTTCTTTGCGGAAACTATCCAAATCTACCATCGTAAGCTTATTGAAATCGGTCACCACGCTATTCGCGCTTTGCTTCAGCGCCTGTGTAAGCTCATCAATCACCACTCCTTTTTGTACCTTAGTTTTAGGCATAATAATTGGACTTATGGTCTATGGACTAATGGACTTATAGCTATTTGTCTATTGGTCTATCGTCTATTAGTCTAGTTATAAAAATCTGCTCTCGCCGAGCAGGTAGTCACAGCTCTATAAAAGCTGTCTTCTCCCTCTCGGCAGGATTTACTTCGCTTTGACGCGAACACCTACTGTCTCTAAAGGACAAAAGCATCTTATCTGACAGCCAACCCCCTGTCAACCCCATAGGCAAAGAGCCCGCTTTCACGGGCTCTTTTCGAATCAAGTTACACAGACAGGTTTTACCCTGCTAGGCAGCGCGCTGCGGGTTTAAATGCGCAGCCACTACTTTTTGGACATCAAGCGCTACCAACTCCACGGATCGAGAGGCGTCAATTGTCACGATCTCCGAAAACTCGGGTCTCGCCGCCAGCCGCTCATACTCCTGATGGACCCTCATCTGAAAGTCTGGGTCCTTCTCAAACAGGTCGCGCTTTCGCGAGTTGAGCCTTCTGAACGCATCCTTGGGAGGAATTTTCAGCCAGATCGTTAGTCCCGGCTTGTAGAACTCTTGGTTGACCGTCCAGGTCTTATCGAACGGCACGTTGTCCTTGGCGGCAGCACCATAGGCGATGGTTGAGTGATAATATCTGTCACATAAAACCACTCTTTTTGCACCACCCAAAGCACGACGAATTTCGAATTGGTGCTCCCGTCTATCTTGTGTGTACCATTCACACTGCAACACCTCCATAGACGGTCTGATAATCCCCTCATCTTCTCCTAGAACCCGCCGAATATTACGGCCTATCTCTCCGTTGGTTGGTTCTTCTGTCGCTAAGACCTCGTACCCATGGTGCTCGAGGAGATCTTTTAGCAACAGCGTCTGTGTTCCTTTGCCACAGCCGTCTATACCTTCGAAAACGAAGAAGTTCTTGAGAATCTTTTCCAGATCCTTCTTCCTGTGAGGCATCCCCTCACCTCCTCATTTGTAAGTTACAATACCGAAACCCCGCCCCCTACAAAATCGGTCGGTCGTTCCTTACCCAAATTATACACCAAACAAAAACCGCCCCGCTGTACAGCAGGACGGTCTCCTTTTCTATCTTTTAGGTGGAGGTAAGAGCAGTGAGCTTGTTTCGACTTGTCGAAATGGGCTTTGCCCACGAGCGTCGAGAGAGGAACATACCTTCGTTCTTCTCTCGAGAGCTTTAGATTGATTGAAGATCGATTTTGATCCCCGGCCCCATCGTCGAAGCCACTGACATCCGTTTGATGTAAGACCCTTTAGACGCCGCAGGTTTCGCCGATTGAATAGCGCTCACAATCGTTTTGAAGTTCGTCATCAAATCTTCTGTCTTAAATGAAACTTTCCCAAACCCCAAATGAATAATCGCGTCTTTGTCTAAACGAAATTCAACTTTTCCTTTTTTGAATTCTTCAACTGCCTTCGCGACATCAGGCGCAACAGTTCCTGATTTTGGATTTGGCATCAAACCTTTGGTCCCCAATGTCTGCCCAAGTTTTCCAACTTGAGGCATTGCTGTTGGTGTTGCAATTACCAAATCAAAATCCATCCAACCTTCTTGGATTTTCTTAATCATATCTTCAAGACCAGCGTAATCTGCTCCCGCGCTCAATGCTTTCTTTGCATCTGCTTCCTCCGCCAAAACCAAGATCTTTTTAGTTCTGCCCGTTCCGGCTGGCATCGAAACAGTTCCGCGGATATTTTGCTCAGGCTTCTTTGGATCCAACCCCATACAAACATGCAACTCTATCGTTGCATCAAATTTGCTCGGGGAAGTTTCCTGCGCTAACTTAATCGCCTCATCTGCCGGATAAAACTTTTCCTTATCTACCTTCGGCAAAACAGCGAGATATTTCTTCCCTCGCCCAAACTTACGAGGAGCTATCTTTTTCTTAGCTCCGATGTCCTTCGTAGCCTTGGCGTAGGAGGATTCATCTCCCGCACTAGGTTTCTTAACCGCCTTCTTCGTCACTTTTTTAGTGACAACTTTCTTCTCTAGCATTTCGTTCTCCTTTTACGTGGTATTATCCCCATCTCCAGTTTTTCAAACTGGGGATGGGTCCCACCTCAAAGAAATATATTTATTCTATCTTCACTCCCATGTTTTTGGCGGTCCCCGCAATAATCTTCATCGCCGCTTCAATATCATTAGCATTCATGTCAGGCATTTTCTTTTCGGCAATTTCTCTAAGTTGTGCTTTCGTCAATGTACCGACATTTTCTTTGTTCGGAACTTTAGCGCCCTTTTCAATGCCAAGCGCTTTTTTGATAAGCTCGGCCGCTGGCGGCTGCTTCAAAATAAAGTTGAATGACCGGTCTTCAAAAATCGTAACGACAGCAGGGATTACATTCCCCATCATCGACTTGGTCGCTTCGTTGTACTGATTGCAAAAATCCATGATCGCAATGCCATGGGGCCCCAAAGCCGTACCCACCGGAGGGGCGGGATTTGCTTTACCAGCCTCGAGCTGGATCTTCACAACTGATTTAACTTTCTTTGCCATACCCCGTAGAAGAATTTAGAAGTTATATTCTCTCCTCGCCTTGGGCATTATCCTAATAAACCTGCCCTAACGATAACTCATCAGAATCATGCTTTTCCGCAGAGAATATAGCTTTAGCCCAAGGGCGTTCTAAATTTCTCTACGGGGCATAACAAGGGGCATTATGAAATAGGTCGCCCTATCTGTCAACTATGTCCTCCCCTAAGCCAAAATCGCAAACCAAGGAGTAAAACGACTGTTTGTGATTTTGAAAGGAGAAATGCTGAGCCTCAATAGCCGAACAAGTTTTACTTGTTCGCGCGTCGGGCGAAGCCATTTCGACGTGGAGCCGACGACCGGGATTGAACCGGTGACCCCCTCCTTACCATGGAGGTGCTCTACCAGCTGAGCTACGTCGGCATCTGGTGCCAAGGCTAGGATTCGAACCTAGGAAGGCGTAAGCCAGCTGATTTACAGTCAGCCCCGTTTGACCGCTTCGGTACCTTGGCGTGGAGCCGGAGAGAGGAATCGAACCCCCAACCTTCACTTTACAAAAGTGCTGCTCTACCGTTGAGCTACTCCGGCAACTCTTCCAGCTGGTTTATTTCAACTTCTCTTCCGCTTGTTTTAAAAGTTCTTTCGTCTGCTCGTCTCTCGGATCCAAGATAATCGCTTTCTCGTAATTATCCGCCGCTTTACGATACTTCTTAGTCATAAAGTACGCCAGACCCAAGTTCACCAATCTTGACGGGATCTTATCATTGATTGCCGCCGATTTCTCATAAGCCTCAATCGCCTCGTCATAATCTTCCATCTGGTAATACAAAAGTCCGAGGTTGTTGTAAAAAGTATCATTTTCCGGTTCCAACTTCAATGCCTGTTTCAGAGCCGACTTCGCATCTTTGAAATTCTTATCTTGAAGATAAATTAGCCCAAGCTTGTTGTACAGCGTGGCATCATCTGGCTCTTTGGAAAGAATCTTCAAATACATATTCTCCGCCTTCTTCAGCTCTCCTTTTTCAAAATGCTCATCCGCCGTTTCTCGTGGCGTCTTCTCCTTGTCCTCCTCATTGATCACCCCATCCTTGTTCCTATCCGTCATCGCCAAATCCACCGGCAATTTCCGGAGAATCATGATAAGAACCAGTACGGTCGCCAAAAATACAATTACTTCCCACATAATAAATTGACTTTACCCCGTACCACCAACCCGTTGAAATTGCGGTTTAGCGATTTCCGGTTTGGTTGGTACCGGGGCCTTAGTTAGACGCAAATAGTATATCAGAAAGACGCCCCCAGTCCAGCTAATCTATAAGGCAAGAAGCAGAGTATCTACTGCTCCTCTCAGATTGACGTTGTCTCTAATTTGCTGAACGGCAACCCCCATCCGAGCTAATCCCTTAGCCGCTCTCTCGTCCGGCAACATCCCCTCCCAAACCAACATCCCCGTTCGAATAAACTCTATCGCATCACCTCGTTCTTTATATTTCGCCGCCCATTCAAATTTAGTTTTCACATCAGCCGTTCCGACATTCTTCCAAAACGCTCGCATTGCTTTTTCGTCTTCCCACCACACAGGCATCTCCACCCAATCTTTTACCTTCCCCGCACTTCCGCCACTAGCAATAATTTGTTCATCACTTGCTTTCGGAACAATTTGTTTTATCTCCTCACTTGTAAGAGGCCCGAACCTCACCACTTGCGAGCGTGACACAATTGTCGGTAATAAAGTTTCTTCACTCGGCACTATCAAAATAATTACCGTATCTTCTCTCGGCTCTTCCAAAGTTTTCAATAACGCATTCTGCGCTTCTTCGCTCAACCTATCTGCATCTTCAATAATCGCCACTTTATATTTTGATGAGAACGGCGACATCGTCAGTTTCCGAATCATTTCCCGCACCGCATCAATCCATTCATGCGTCTCGCCTTTACTTACTTCTTCTAAAATCTGCGAAAACCAAAAAGTGTCAGGGTGATTCTCGAATCGCCCTGACATCCTGAGCGCAGTCGAAGGATCTACCGAAGCATCTTTTTTATTTTGACTATGTAAATACCCCGCCAATAACTTCGCCGCCGTCCTTCTCCCCACCCCTTTCTGTCCCGCAAATATCATCGTCTGCGGCAAATTCCCCGACTCCAAACACGCAGACAACATTTTCTTTGCCGAACTCTGCCCAATTAAACCTCCGAATACCTCTGAAGTCTCCATAAACCCATTTTACACCAGACCAAAAACGGGCTTCCTTGACATCTCCCCACCCCCGCCCCTAGACTAAGCTATTCTCACGGATACCAAACCAAAGGAGGTGATTCAAATGGTATCTGACCTTGAAAAATTTATTGATAGATTCAAGAACTATATCGACTGGGTAAAGCTCTGTGGTCAAACATACCTCTATGTAAAGAGTTTATGTGAGTATTGCAGAAACACCTCTGTCGACAATTGTTCCGACATCTATAAGTTGATTGAAGCATCCTTCACTCTAGATGCAATTCACGATCTCGGCCAAGATTACTTATTTCAACAACTCAATCCGAAAAGTGAAAACTTTTCGATGGAATCCCCCCACAAGCGTTACATGGATGTGTTAGCGTTACTGAAAGATCCCAAGCGGATAAGGGATCACTATGATTTCCGTTCTTCTGTAGACTCTATGTACTATCGCTTCTACAAACACCAACTACTGAATAGGGTCATTAAGAAGATGGAGGAATTCATTTGGGCAGAAGGGAATCCCTATGGCAACGATATTGTCCCTTGCCCCAACCGCAACCGTGGATACGAATGCAGTTCCGAAAAGTATGTCTGCCCAATCTGTGACAACTTCGGTTGGGTCGTTGCTCCAGACATCATCAAGGCTCTAGAACTCCCACCCAATGACGATCTACGCATCGACAAGGACACCATCAAGTGGGCAAGGACTTGGATAAAGAAACATCAGAAGAAGACATCCAAGAAATCTCCCAAACCGCGCTCTCCCAAGCGCAAGTGAACCCCGAACTAAAGAGCTTGGCTGTCATCCTAGACAGTCCAAGCTCTTTTTAGTTTCTAAAATTATTATTTAACTCCCGCAGGAATCCTCTTCTCTAATACCTCGTCGATAATCCCGTATTCCTTCGCTTCCGGCGCTTCCATAAAGAAGTCACGGTCAGTATCTTTTTCAATCCTATCCAATTTCTGTCCGCTATGACGAGCCAAAAGGTCATTCAATTTACTCTTCCATTTCAGAATTTCTTTGGCGTGAATTTCGATATCACTCGCCTGTCCCTGCGCTCCACCCAAAACTTGATGAATCATCACGCGGGAATTCGGCAAAGCAAATCTTTTTCCCTTCGCTCCGCCCGCCAGCAAAATCGCGCCCATTGATGCCGCCATCCCGACACAAATCGTTGAGATGTCAGGCTTGATGTGTTGCATCGTGTCGTAAATCGCCATCCCATCACTTACCGAACCACCGGGGCTGTTGATATACAACGCAATATCTTTCTTCGAATCTTCACTCTCCAAAAACAAAAGCTGGGCAATTACCGAATTCGCCAGTTCATCATCAATCGGCCCCCCGATAAAAATAATCCTGTCTTTCAAAAGTCGGGAGTAAATATCGTACGCCCGCTCGCCCATCGGGGACTTGTCTATCACCATCGGAATCAAACTCATGTCAGTAAAAGTTAATCTTATATCTGCGAAGCCCTGCGTAGCTCGTCAGAGCGAAGAAGGGTTATGCCCCCCTATTATATCAGACAAAATAAAAACCGGTCGCCATCAAGCGCGACCGGTCAAAGAACATAGCCAACTCTCACGATGCACCTCCTCCTGCTATCTGCGAAAACAGAAGCAGATAATATCAGGTTTCCCCAAACTGCCAAGGACGACAATAACGATTACAATGCCGATTAATATCGGGAGCAAAAGAATCACTAGCCAAAGTATAAGAGTAACCAATCCAATACCGGCCAAAACACCTCCCGAACCACCGCCCATTCCCAAAGCAGTCACTCCGGCTAAAACTAACAGGACAAGCCCTATCCAGAACAGCCAACCCATAAAGTTGGTCAAACGACATGGATGTGGAAACCACGCGCGTTCCCGAGGGGGCGAGTTTGTCTGGCTATGGCTGCCATTGTTCGAAGACTGTGGCAAAGAAGTATTGGGGTTTGCCGCTTGCTCTTTAGGGGGAACTTTTTCAAACGGCTTCGCTTTGTTACCCAAAACCATAGTGTCGCCTTTGATGTGTTTTACTGGTCCTTTCACGACATGCTTCTCTTCGGCTTGAGCCCGAACAGATAAAAAGCCGAGAGTAAGAGTCAGCAAGACAATAATAATGATGATTATCGGACGCACCTTTAATCACCTCCTAATTGGCAAGTTGCCACTCTTTATATACCAAAAAACCCACTCCCAGTCAAGAAAAACTAAAGCTCCATCCCCTCAAATCCCCTACACAATTAGCTGAACGGCCGTTTAGCTAATTGTGCCTACTTTGCCGACTATTAGTTCGACATATTTCTGCAAACCGTGATATTTCACAGCCAAAGCAACTAAGTCCTCGCATGGATATGGCGATACCCATACACTTTGCTGTCTCATCTGAAATTCCATATCCACCAAATGCCGACGGAAAAAATTTCTATTCGCTTTCAATCTTTCAGGAATATCAAAAATCACAAGCCTCAACTTCCCGTCCCTCTTACGCGTCTTAACAATTTCTTTCAATAAGTTAATTTTTGCCAAATCCGTCACTTCATATTTATCCGGCCCCAGCTCAATAAGATATTCCGCATCACGCAAATATTTAAACGAGCGACCATCGCCATGTTGGCGAGGGTCGCGAAGTTTTTCTTGCCAATGTTTATTGAGTCGGACTACACCATTGCCGTCCATCAAACGGAACAATGCTTTCATCAGTCTGTACGCCCCCCGACTGTTCTTCACCCTTTTATCATACCCCCAAATTACTTCAAAAATATTGAAAAATATCAAAAAACACACAAATATTTAAAAAATACCCTCACAATTAGCTGAACGGCCGTTCAGCTAATTGTGCAAAGATAAAACAAATAGAAAAACAAAAGTTCCTTTTTGCTTGCTCCTCTACCCTATTTCGTGAAGAGTTCGGCTAATTTGTCGATGGCTTTCCGACTTCCCAACATTCTCTGCAACTTACTGCGTCCATTCGAACCTTTGCCGTATTCTTTATCGATGTTCTCCCCGTCCTGCGGGTACATCACTTTCAGTTTCTTTATTTCCGCATCAACATCCGAATCGTCAGCCGAAATTCCTTCTTTATCGCGAAAAGCTTCCAGCGCCAAACCAATCCGCACCCGACTTTCCGCCTGTTCCCGCCATTGGGCTTTCAGCCCAGCTTCATTCACTCCCGCTTTTTTCAAATAATCTTCAAAACTCATGCCACTATGTTCCGCCTGATGTTTGAGGTCATGCACCATACTATCCAATTCCTGCTCAATCATCTCTTCAGGCAAATCAATCTTCGCGACTTTTACTAATTCCAGCAACGCATTTTCCCGCAAAGTTTCCTCCGCTTTTTTCGCCGACTCCTCTTCCAAATATTTTTTGATGTCCGTCTTCAAAACTTCCAAACTCTCCTGCCCCGCATGCTTCTTCGCAAACTCATCATTTATTTCAGGATAATTTACCGCCTTCACCAAATTCATCTTCACCTTAAATTTCGCTGACTTCCCCGCTAAATCTTTGTTGTGATAATCACTCGGGAAAGTCACTTCGATTTCTTTTTCCTCGCCCTTCCCCAAACCAACCAATCCTTCTTCAAAACCGGGGATAAAAACTTTATCACCCAAAATCAACGGATGCTTCTTGGATGCACCGCCTTCAAATGGCTTACCTTCAACAAATCCTTCAAAATCAATTTCCGCCCAATCTCCCAATTGCGCTACGCGCTCCACTTCCTGAAACTCCACCGCCTTCTTCTGCAAATTCTTCAAAACGGCCTCCACATCCGCATCACCGACTTCGTCTGTCTTCTTCGTCAATTTGATTTTCGAATAATCTCCCAAAACAACTTCCGGCAATATGGCAACTTCCGCCGTAAACTCCAACGGCTCAGTCAAATTACCTTTTTCTACAGAAATCTTCGGGAACGCAATGGGCTTCAAATTCTCTTCCTTCACCGCCATTGGATAATACTGCTCCACCGCCAACTCAATCGCTTCACTAATCACGCGGGCTTCGCCCGCCTTCGCAATCACAATATCCCTCGGCGCCTTCCCCTCCCTAAACCCATCCACCTTCAACCCCTCACTCACCTTCCCACTCGCCTTATCCAAAATGGCGTTCCATTCAGACGCCTCCAGCGCAATGGATAATCTAACCTTATTCTTCTCTCCCTGTGATTTCGTAACTTTCATACCTCACTACCCTACAACAAAACCCCTTCTCTATCAAGAAAAACCCCTAGTTTTTTTGTAACCAAAGAATAATAAAAATCCTTCTTCAAAAATCGTCTTAATTTTTTCAAAATCTAAATCATTTGTAACTAGTTTATTTCTAACTGTGTGCATAGTAGTACCTTCATTAAATTGAGCGATGATTCTCGATTTGTGAATAAAATCACTTCTAATTTGATAAAGAAACCCCGCCAACTGAGCAAAAAGCAGTGGTTGCGTCATTTCATTTTTCCCGATCTTAAAATTATCGCTTATGTATTTTTTCGTTCCATCATCTAATGACTCAAAAAACTTGACTGCCTTTTGAGTTGAACCGTGCATATCTAAATATTGTTTGTGCAATGCGTCTAGTGCATCCGTGTTTTTGATAGGAAGTTTAATGTTTGTTTTCTTATTCCTTAACCATGAATAAAAATCTTCATATTCTTCTGTCGTATATAAGTCTTCGATAAAGGAAAATATAGCAATATATTTATATGTGTGATCCAAGTAATCTATGTAATCATCGGGTTTATTATTTTCGACAATGAATCTACCATCAACGACGAAAAACTTATAAAATGAGGCAATTTTAAGGAATTTATTTTTCTTTTTTCCCAAAATGTTGTTGTAAAACAAGTCAAATTTTTTTCGATCATCGCAGAAATATTTTTTCAATACATCAAAAGAATAGTTTAAAAACTTTTCTTCACTTTGGATATATCTTAAATCTTCCATATTTTCCTTCTAATTTTCCCCGCATATTTAGGATTCATTTTCTTTTAATATCACTTCGATGGATTCTTTTACCGACTTCAAGCGGCTAAAATCTTCGTCCTCTACAAGCTGATCAACTAATTCTTCAATCTCTGGTTGTTCTGGTGCTGGAAGATAGTTCCATTCCTTGCGATAAAAATTCCAATATATTTCATCAAAAGAATAACTATATGGCTTTTCTAGACCTGCCAACATTGCTAAAACATTCTCCTTGGGCAAACCAGAATCGAAATACAAAGTCTTAAGAAAAACTAACTCTCTTACCTCGTATCCTTCGAATGCTTCTTTTTCGGCCGGGTTAAATGATGCCAAGCCCTGATCGAACAACAATTTGGCCTGGTCTCGACTACAGCCCCATGCCTCTACCTCATCCCAAGGATATTTAAATAACTCTGCCTGCAAATTCGGTCTCAATTTATTCATGATTTTCAAATGTCTGCCTATATTCTTTGTTACTGATAACTGTGTCATAAAGACCAATATCCTCACCCTCATGCTTATTAATACCCGTATACGCTAGACTTGCGTCCTCATATCTCTTAAACTTATACACCGCATCATTCATGAGTGCGCTATTAAAAACACCAAGGCTAACCAATAGTTCAAAATCTTTAACAGAAAGACCTGTTACTTTTTTAAATAAACCTGGTTCAAGCTTGGTAATAACATCCTTCAAGCTTCTCTCGCGATAATCAGTTAGATACATAAATACCGGAATGCGAGTAGCAAATTTTATAAGTTTTTCCTGAATCTGTTTTCTTATACTTTTGTACTCTTTCTCCTCTTTGCTCAACTCTTTCTCTTTCTTGGGAGTTAACTCTTTATCGTTTGCCTCTTTCTTTATTTTTTGTACAGCTTCCGATTTATTAATAATAGTCTCAATGTCTTTATTTAAACTACGGAAACCTTCAATACTCATTAAGGCATCCATCGCGTCTTGGTTATTCATCAAACGCTGCAAGGTGTTGTTATCGACATTGACCAGTAGCGCACTTTCCCACCTTCTTGCAAGCAAGGTGGCGGTAGTGCCGCTCATTGCCATATCCAAGATACCTGCCGCATCAATTTGCTTCATGGCACTACCGTCATAAGCAAGCACAGGTAAAAAATGGATAAATTCATCAATTTTCTTTTCAGGGTTAGACTCATTTACATTCAGACGGCAACCGTAGTCGGCAATTTGTCTGAGAGCTCGGTTCGGCGCAAAGTCAAAAACATAGCACTCTTGTTTGATAACCTCTTCTTTATTGGGCGATTTACTATCAGGGTTATTCACGGTCCAAGGCGTTTGTACACGAAAAGCCGCTTGAAAATAAGTTTCAGGACTTGACGAATTACGTAGCATAAAAATCCCTGTCCATGGCTTGACCGACACCCCTGTTGTAAGTTTGCCACAAGATAGAGTTATGGTTTTTGAGCTTAGAGGATCTTCCATTGCCTGCTGTACTGGCGGGAGCGCCGCTACACCAATTCCCGCGCTAGTCCCAGCCGCAACAATCACCTTGTAGTTGTGATAAAACTTATTTTGCCTTTGTTCAAGTAAATTTCTCATCGCATAGCAAGAAGCAACACTTGGCAAGAACCAAAATGTATGTGATAGAACATTTAGTAAAGGTGCGTGTGAGAAAGGTAATGGTGGTTTTTTTGCCCCCAATTTTAAATTATCTATCGTTGTTTCGGAAAAAGAGCCTCGAATCAAGTCCAACCATTTTTGAACCTCATCTTCATATTTAAATTTTGCATTCCTTCCTAGTCCCTCCGCACTAAAAAAGAGGTTTAAATCAAACTCATTAAATTCCCCCTTCATGGCAACTTCACGGATAGAATCAGGCAGTTGATAAGTCAGCATCACCATTCTTGGCAAAGAAGCATACGGGTTTGGCTCACCCTTCCAATTCTCTTTTGCCCGCTGCTCATCCGAATAGGTCCAGTTGAAAATTTGTTCTTCAATAAACTCACCAGACGCAATAGCTCTAAATGGCGTACCAGACAAATACAGATACGCGTTAGTAGTGATCGGCATTGCACCTTCATCAAAATACTCAATACCCTCCCCCTCTCCAAATTCCAACTCTCTTTCCCCCTCTGCTTCAAATAAATCCTTTGCATTCTCTCGCCAAGCTCCGTAATGATATTCATCAAATACCACACAATCCCAATTGGTAGCATGCACCCATTCATTCTTCGTTTTAATCCCGCCTGTTGATGTATTTTTCCCCAAATAATCCTGAAATGAACCAAAGCACACAAAAGGATTTTTCTTATTAGCTCTCCCAAATGTTAAACCATTTGGTGCAATAAATTGCCAACCCTTAAAATCGATGTGTGTTTGAAGATCCTCATCCCAAGCACTCTGCACTGCCGGCTTAAATGTAAGTACTAGTATTTTTTTCCATCCCATTTTTTTTGCCAACTGATATGTAGCGAATGTTTTCCCAAAACGCATTTTTGCATTCCAAAGAAAGTGTGGAGTTTTACCCTTGTTCTCTTTACTAAAGCTCTTAAAATACGAAATAGTTTTCTCTACTGCTTCTTCTTGCTCTGGCCGCATGCTAAAACTAAGAGTCCGATCATCTTCGTTCTTAACGCCACTCTTAATAGCCAATACAGCTGCAGTGATTTCCTTTATACTGCACTTAAACCATTCTCCTTTGGGGTTTGCGATACCTTTTTTGCGCAAATAACGATGCACATCATGGTCAGTTAAAATAGTGCCATCATTGCGCATAGCCGATTCTTCAAAAACTATCTTGTAAGGTAATACCCCTGGGCGTCGTGTTGGGTATTGTTGTGCCACTCGAGCTCGAGCATCCGTAGTGGTAAAACCAACTTTTAATAAACCCTCGTATTGTGGGTTTGTGTCTTCGTAGGCGTAAATTGCTGGGTTCGCCTCCGGCCGTTGTGGAAAAAATTTACTCATTTTAATTAATCCATCGGCCGAATCAGCGACTCTATAAATTTGACTTCGTCTTGCGTGATACCATACTTCTTATACAATTTTTCATCCGTCCATTTTTCTTTAAAATTTTGGACAGGGACAAAGCCATATGTTTTCTGGGTAACGTGCTGAGTCGGCTTAAGAAGAAGTATTAAGAATCTTACAAATCTAGTTTTAAGGTAAGAGCTTACGTTTTCGCATGTAAGTTTCGAGTCAAAAGGACCCACAACTAAATAGGTTTCCGTACTGCATGAGTTAGTCTCAGCAATAATCGGTTTACTTAAAATCAAATGTGGATACGAATCGTCCCCGGGACTAGAATATGGAACTATTACCTTGGTTTTATCTATCCACCCAGCATTTTTTGCCACTTCTGACCTTTTGATATACCCAACCCCACCATTTTGATAGAGCTTTACGCTATCTTTAAAATGTTCTGGCCTACCCTTAGTGTCAGTTGATAAACCAAAAGGCTTGCGAACGCTGACGTAGCTTGAAAAAGAATCTTCATCTGATGCTTGAACTTTCCGTAAAATGTTTATTGCCTCATTGTATCTAATGAACACATCTCTACCTTTCTCCAACAAAGATCGTTCAACTGTTTTTCCAACAGTTCCAGATTTATGCGTAGTCACTTTACACTTACCGGTATGCTCCTTATCCCAAAGAAAATAACAAACACCACCTCTAATATTCAATCCCGGAAAACAATCAGAAGTCTCTGGATAATCATGAATTTCAGAGATCCTCTCATCATTCAACATTTTACTTCTAAAATCATCAAGCCCCTTTCCGCCCGAATACCAGCGAGCAGGAATAATCATTGAAAGATATTGAGGTTTCAGCTTAATAGCCTGCTCGACAAAATAATGATAAATCGGGCTTGCGCTAGATTGTGCACCAGCATCATTTAACTGATAGGGTGGATTACCTACGATTACATCAAATTTCATATTATTAAATATTTTATTTGGTTCATTTGTATGAATAAATTGATATGCATGAGTTTCTAATAGTTCACCTCTATCGTGTAGTGATTGGCTCGCATTACAGTACTTACATTTTCCATTCATCCATGCGTGCTCTATGCGGTCAAAGATGATATTACCTTGTTCATTTTTGAAATTATCACAAACTGAGTACTTGCCTTTGGCTGTCTTTGAGCAATAAACGCTTCGGCGAGATAAAAACGAGGTGAGTTCGGTGATAGAGACGCCATAAAGCTGATTTTGATAAATGTGGTTTATGCGTTTTTGTAGATCTGGGATTTCTTTTTCCAGACCAACAATTAAACGAGAGGCAATTTCCCTTAGGAACACACCTGATTTAGTAACCGGGTCAAGGAACTTAGCCCCCTTATTCTGCCACAAATCACTCGGCAGCAGGTCTAGAATCTGATTTACTAGTGCTGGTGAAGTGAAAACTTCATCATTACTTAGGTTGGCAAGACAGGATAATACGTCTGGGTTATAACTTGTCTGCATCATTCTACTCCAAGGCCTAAAAAGTGTGTCAAAGGGAAATCTGCAATTGGTCTAGGAACAAAAGCTCGGTCCCCCATATCAGAGAACAAAGTCCCTTCCTCGGGAGACCGATTCTCAAGAAGATTAGCCAATGTATAATCCCGCCTCTTGATCAGATTGCCGTTTACCGCGCTCCATTCAGAAAAAATAATTGGCCGAGCCTCTTCGTTTGGCTCTTTAAAAGTCAAGGCATCACCCCATAATATATTTCGAGACAAGATAAATCTGACGGCTACTTTGCATTCCTTTTTACACCTATCCGTATAAAGTGAGTTATAGTGCTCATCGAAAACAGAATATAGTCTCTCTCGACATGCAATAACATTGTCCTCTAAGATGTCCACTCCATAGATACTCGAGATTGCGATGACCGAATAACGCTCGAATTCGATCTGGTTCTTTGAATATCGTCCTTTAACTATTTCTAACTTTCTTTTTAAAATCTCGACTAAAAAGTTACCAGTCCCGCAGGCCGGCTCAAGAAAACGTGAGTCTATACGCTCCGTTTCCTGCTTTACGAGATCAAGCATCGCGTTTACCTCCCTCTCGGATGTAAAAACCTCTCCGTGATCAGAGACTCGCTGTTTAGAAACAATTTGTATTGCTGGGAGCTGGCTCATGTCTAGATTATACCCCACCCCAAAACTCGCCTAGTAAAGTCGTATCACAAATTGTTTTTTATGGTATCCCAATCAACCTGACCGCCTGTGACTATCTGAATCTCTTTCAACAGGTAATAAAGCGTTTGTTTATCTAATCTAATAGGGATAGAAAAGGCTTTCTGGGTGACGGGCCAAGTAGCCTTATAATGTGTCCCGTTGCCACCTCGTGTACTTATGTCAAAACCAACCCTACTAAGAGCCCTAATAAGTTTAGGTCTTTTTATATCACTCGGCAGTTCACTAAGCGAAGGCATACCCCTTTTTGTAATCCCCAACTCTATGTAGCTTTGCCTCCTTGGCATACGAAGACGGCAAATCAAACATTGTCATAATCGCATCAGGAATATTTTTTTCTAGCTCTTTATCAGTACGCCCATTTGCAACAATGCTCCCATATCGAAAGTTTTTACTAACAGCCACCCAGCCATCTTCACTCTTGTAGTAGTCAAACTCTAGAGGACCATATAGCCTAAAATACTCGTGTAAATCAGCGAGCTCTCTAGGAACCATATCCTGCGTTGAAACCAGCTCTGATAGCATCCGAGCCAGTTTGTCGCGAAGAACTTTAAAGTAATTCATGTCCTAATTCAGTTTACTATAATATCCCTTATATCAGTAATCCTCCCCTCAGTCAACTTCCCCTGCCATAGGAGGAGGAATGTAATCAATTGAGTAAAATCATCGCCGCGGGGAGATGTTTGAGGGAGTGGCTACGACCGAGTTTCGACCATTAGCGGAAAGATGATTTTTGCCAATTGATAGTTCCGACGACGTGGGCAAGCGACTTTGGTTACTTTCCTCAAGCGGAAAGTAACCGCGGTACAAGGGTCGCGCAGACCCTTGAAAAACTAAATAAAAAAATGTTTGGATCCCCGGGTCAAGCCCGAGGACAAGAAAACAAAAAAATCTATACAAAAAACCGAGGCTCCCACCTCGGTTTTTCCCTAAAACTACCTAAAACCTACGCGGCAGCTTCCTCATCTGAGACTTCCTTATCCTCCACTACTGGAGCTACTGGAGCCTCGGCTTCGCCATCTTCGGCGACCACTTCAGCATCCATTTCAGCATCATCGCTGACTGGAGTTGCTGGAGTTACTGCATCGGCATCTTCAGACTTCATCTGATCAGCCATTGGATCCAATGGGGTATTCATATCATCATTCATGATATTTCTCCTTGAATTAGTCTATTATATTTATCCACTAATCCTGCTGGACAGCAGGATTGTGTGTGCCCACTCTAACAGCTTGGATAAGATATAGCAAGGGTAGAATAATAGACAATAGACTCATAGACAAATAGACAGACCATAAGTCCATTAGTGACCTAGTGACCTAAAGAGAACCGTTATCTGGTCTTCGGCACTAACTTTAGTTCCCAGCGAAGATCAAGTGCATGAGCAATTCGCCCCATACTCTTGGAAGAAGCAGGGCTCTTCATGCTCTCCAAACGCGCAATAACAGGTTGCTTAGTTCCCGCCTTTCGAGCCAATTCTCCTTGCGTCATCCCCTTTTTGTGACGCGCCTGTATTACCGCCCTAGCAATTTGATACTCGGGCTCTAATGCTTCGTAAGCCCGACGAAAACTCGGACTCTTCATCGCTCTCTTTTCTATCTCACTAACTGTGTAGAATTTTTTCTTGCTCATCTTAATTCTCTTAAACGTTTGTCTGCCAACTTAATCTCTTTTATAGGCGTTTTCTGACTTGTCTTGGGAAATGCGTGTAATGCCCACATACAGCCCTTCGCTTTACCTATTAGAATTCTGATGTCCCCCGGACGCAACTCCCAAATATTTTTATTGATCTTCTTTAGATCAGTCTTTGACAATAAAAAGCCAAATTCTTCAAAAAGCTTCAACTTCTTTACACATCTAGCGTATAACTCCACTGGTAAGTCATCCAAAAAATCTGCAACATATTCTAAAACTTTCAGCTCTATTTTCATAGTATAACAAAATTGTTATATTGTCAATAATATAATTATTACACCATTAGTGTATCAATCCTCTTTTATTTCCGCCATTGGAGCTTGAGCGTACTGAATCCCCAAAATCCCTCCAATCAGCGTGCCCATGTCTGAGCGTAGCGAGTTTGGTGATAAGCAGATGGAGAGGATTTTGGGAGATTCAGAGTGAAAGCGACTGGCGAGCGACTTTGGTTACTTTCCTCAAGCGGAAAGTAACAATCGCTGAAGCGCGATTCGGCGCTTCAAAACAATTAAATAAAAATAGATTCCAGCCTTCGCTGGAATGACAAAAAAGAAAAAGAATAAAAAACAAAAAACGGCGTTATCCTCCACCAGCAACAATACTTACACTATCCTCTGCAGTACTATTATCAGCCTTGAGCAATCTAACCCTAACGGTATGTGTCTTCCCGTCTTGCTTGGGAGCTTTAATCGTAAATTGATACGGCGCTCCTGTCACCTGTCCTTTCAGCGAATTATCATAATAAAACTCAACTCTCTTCACACCTACCCCCGCTCTAACACTCGCTGAAACTAACAAATCTCCCGTAACCGTTGCCCCCTCTATCGGATTCGTCAAAGTAATTTCCGCCGTCGCACTCCCATCCATCGAACCAGAATAAGTTTCCGTTGGGACATTGTTATATCCATTTGCCGCCGCCCATGCCAGAACTGGACCTTCCCAATTTGAACTACTCGGCCGTTCCGAATGAATTACAGTAAATACTTTATCTTCAGTTAATTCCGCAGGTGCATTTGCTGGTGCTAATTTGCTGGTGTCGCTCTTCATTACTTTTTTCACCACATGCACATTGTCCATTTCTTTCGGTACGCTCCAGCTCGCAAACACTTCTGACTTTGTTGTTGGCGTCACACCTTCAACCGGCAACTTGCCCGACAAGGCATCCACCATCACATCCGAAATTCCATCAGGTCTGCTGAAAGATTTATTTGGTACACCAGCCAGTGCCAACTTCATATATCTATTCCACATTGGCGCCGCCACCATTGCTGATGAGGCAGTCATTTCTTCGTTGTGATTATTCCCCGCCCAAACTCCTGTCACCAAATCAGGAGTGTAGCCTATTGTCCAACCATCTTTGTAATCGTTTGTTGTACCCGTCTTCGCCGCAACTGTTCTGCCAGGCAACGTCAGTAGCCCGCCCATTCCAAATACTCGAGCGCGCGCACTGTCATCCGACAAAATACTATTTATTAAATACGCCACCTGCGGATCCAAAACTTGCTTAGATTTTTCAGGTTCGTTTTCTTCCAACACATGACCAAATTTGTCCGTCACTTTCAAAACTGCCATTGTCGGTGTCAGATTTCCGCCCGTCGCAAACACACCATACGCGCGAGTCAAATCAAACAAAGTAACTTCTCCGCCTCCCAATGTGAGCGAAAGTCCGTATCTGTCTGCTCCGCCGTTTAGCGTAGTGATTCCCATATCATGCGCAGTATCAATCGTGTCCTGCACCCCCGCATACGCCAATGTCTTTACCGCAGGAACGTTGATAGAGTTGCCCAACGCCTCCCGAGCAGAAATCGGTCCGCGAAAACCTCCGTCATAGTTGCGTGGCCGATACCCCTGACCAAAATCAGTGGACACATCCACCAGCATTGTTGCAGGAGCATAATCTTTTTTGAACGCAGTGGCATAAACAAGCGGTTTGATAGACGAACCAGGTTGCCGTTCACGAATTGCCACATTTACATTTCCTTCCGCCTCCATATCAAAATAATCTTTACTCCCCACCATCGCCAAAATCTCTCCCGTATTTGGATCGATTGAAACTAACGCCGCGTTGCCTGCGTTGTATTTCGTTTTGTTGGATTCCGCTAAATTAGCGATTGTATCTTCCGCCGCCTTTTGTTTATCAATATCTAATGTAGTGGTGATTTGCAGTCCACCCTCTTCCAACACCTTTTCGCCATACTTCGCCGCCAACAATTCTTTTACATACATTACAAAATGAGGAGCGCGAATCGAATCCCTCCGAGGTTGAAACTTTATTTCCGTCTTTTTGGCATCCACCTCCTCCGCCTTGGTGATGTAGCCCTGCTTTTCCATCTGCGCCAAAACCAAATCTTTACGCAACATCAGCAAATCCGGATTTTGTCCGTAAGGGGAATATCTCCCCGGTGCTTGCGGCAACGCCGCCAACACCGCTGCTTCTGCTAAATTAATATCCTTGGCATCTTTCCCAAAATACATTTTAGCCGCCTGTTGCGCCCCGTATGCCCCGCTGCCGTATGGAATCTCATTCAAATACAATTCCAAAATCTTATCTTTGGAATAAACCGCTTCCAACTCAAATGCCAAAATCAATTCTCGCGCTTTGCGTAAGACACTTCTCTCCGAACTTAACAACGCATTTTTCACAAACTGCTGGGTAATTGTTGAGCCACCCTGAAAACCTTGCCCCGCAAGTGGTTTCAAAATTGTCCCGCGCAAAAATCCTTTGATATCAAAACCGTTGTGATGATAAAAATCTTTATCCTCAATAGCGATAGTTGCATTCTTCAAATCTTCAGGCATTTGCTCAAAAGGAATCGTTGTGCGGTTTTTCCCGTTTGAGATGTCATAAAGTACGGCACCGTCACGATCGAATACTTTAGTCGAATCAGTCGCCGCATAAATTACCAATCTAGCAGGGTTCGGAAGTCCAACTGAAACCACCGCCATCGTGAAACTGAATACAAAAAGAACGGCGATAAACCCCGCCAAAAACAACTTTGGCGGAGTATTGATGCCATACCGAGACAGAAAAGTGAAAACCCTCTTCTTTGCTTTTCTACCCAAAGACCGCGCCTTCATTTGACGGCGAATCTTATCTATCTCGTGTCTGGGACCAAACGGCATGAGTTCACTCATATTTCTAACCTGATACGACCCCTATTATACCATTTACCCGCCCTGTCTCCCGACCTCATTTTTTGTCATTCCCGCCCCCTTACTTTGTCATTCTGACGCTAGGAAGAATCTATGAAAGATATTTTAGATCCTTCGGTCGCCTAGGCGACCTCGAGGATGACACCACTCTCTACTCTCTATTCTCTAATCTTGGGGTGATACAATATCTTTATGGCAATAGACAAAAAAGTAATCGATTCCCTGCTCTCTCGCCGAGTTGAAAAAATGATTGGCGAAAAAGAGCTTCGCGCAAAACTTCTTTCAGGTAAAAAACTGAAAATCAAACACGGCGTGGACCCAACCACTCCCGATTTGCATATCGGCTACGGCGTGGTCTATCACAAGCTCCGCGAGTTTCAGGACCTCGGCCACACTGTTCAATTTTTAATCGGCGGATTCACCGGCCGTTTTGGCGACCCAACTGACCGCGACCAATCCCGCAAACTCCGCACCAAAGCAGAAGTACTGAAGTCAGCGAACAATTACCTGAAACAAGTAATGGTCATATTAAATCCGAAAAAGACTGAAATCCGTTACAACAGCGAATGGCACGATAAAATGTCCGCCGAAGATTTGCTGAAAATAATGTCGCACTTCACCCACTCCCAAATGATTGAACGAGATATGTTCCAAAAGAGAATCAAAAAAGGCGAAGAGATTGGCTTCCACGAATTGGTCTATCCTATCTTGCAAGGATACGATTCGGTGATGTTGAAAGATGATGCCACCGTAATTGGCACCGACCAGCTTTTCAATGAAATGCGAGGAAGAGATTTGCAGAAAGATTTTGGACAAATTCCGCAAGCTATCATCGCTGTTCCGCTCCTTGTCGGTACTGACGGCGTCCAAAAAATGAGTCAGTCTTTGAATAACTACATCGGCATTACCGAAGATGCCAAAAGCCAGTACGGAAAAGTGATGTCTATTCCAGATAGCATCATTTACACCTACTTTGATTTGGCAACCAATGTCAGCACGGCGGAACTCGCCAAAATCAAAAAGGAACTGGCGAACAAAAAGAATAACCCTCGTGATTTGAAAATGCGGTTGGCTCACACCATTGTTTCGATGTATCACGGCAAAAAAGAAGCTGATAAAGCTCAAAATGATTTCGTCTCCGTCTTCCAGAAACACTCCGCACCAAGCGACATCAAAACAATAAAACTTGCCAAACCAATGTCGATTTTAGACTTGCTGGTCAAAAACAAACTGGCAGGTTCCAATTCTGAAGCTCGCCGACTGATTCATCAGGGCGGGGTAAAACTAGGCGACATCACCATTACTGATATCGGCTTTGTCGTGAAACCAAAAACCGACTTGGTCCTCCAAGTCGGCAAACGGAATTTCCTAAAACTGACATAGCAATGTCATCCTCGAGTCCCGATTTATCGGGGCGAAGGATCTAAAACAAAAGGAAGAATCTTATAGATTCTTCACTTCGTTCAGAATGACATCCTTTTTAGAAACCTAAAAAGCTCTGGAAAATGCTTCGAACATTGCGGGCAACATTGTTGTTACCTGATGCTTTTCTTGATTTATAATCAGCCGACCGCTCACGCAGTCTGGAACTTGGGTGGTTCTCCCGATTGAACTCCATCCCCGTAAAGTCGATTATCTTTTGGTACACTTTCATAAGACAGGTGGATATTTAGAAATATGCCACCCCCCAAGCTCATTTCACTTAAGTATACTCTAAAATCGGCTTCCAGTCAAGGGTTTTCTCGCTCCCAGACTGTATTTCTTGGGATACAGCCCCGAGGCGCCAAAGGCGCTTTTCGGGGGCAACCCGGCCACATTTCCTCCTATAGCCCCCGTCTGTCATCCTCTGGCTTGACCAGAGGATCCAGGAAAAATAGATTCCCGCCTTCGCGGGAATGACGGAAAGAAAAACTATGATTACTCCCTCAAGCCGTCTCGACTCTCTCCCCCGAATAGGTCCTGCCCTAACCTCCCAGTTGGCAGTTTTGGGCATTTTGACCGTTGAGGACCTGATTTACTACTTCCCCCGCGCTTGGGAAGACCTGACCCAACTAACCCCGATTGCCCAGCTCATCGCGGACGGTCAAAGGCGAACTGTCAGAGCCACTCTGACCGGTACCAACACCTTCCGCTCCCCCGTCAAACGAATAATGCTAACCCAAGCAGTCGCCCATGATGCTAGTGGTGTACTACCTGTAATTTGGTTCAATCAACCCTACCTCCGCACTACTCTCAAAAATGGAGAGGAATATTTGCTTACGGGCAAAGTCGAAAGCCGAGCGGGCAAACTCACTTTAGTCAGTCCCGAAATCGAACGAGCTACCGACATGCCCGTTCACAGTCTTCGCATTGTCCCTATATATCCCGAAAGCGGAAAACTCACCACCAAAATCTTCCGCCGACTTTGCGCTAACCTTGCCCCAATTATTCGCCAAATCGAAGACTACCTCCCCGACTTTATTAAGAAAGAATATAACCTCCCCTCTCTCCCCGAAGCGTTACTTCATCTTCACTTCCCCGCTTCATTGGAATATCTGCAATCCGCCAAAGACCGTTTGGCATTTGACGAACTTTTGCTTACTCAACTGGCAATCCAAAGCGTAAAACAATTTTTGAAATCATCATCGGCCGAACCAATCCCTCAAGACATTGAATTTATCAAATCAGTTTTGACCAAACTGCCGTACCAGTTAACTCTCGGACAGAAAAAAGCATTGTGGGAAATCGTGCAGGATTTGGCTGACACCAAACCGACCAACCGACTGCTTGAAGGTGATGTTGGTTCTGGTAAAACTATTGTGATTGCGGTCGCAATGATGCTGGCAGCGAAAAACAATTTTCAGTCTGCCCTAATGGCGCCAACCGAAGTTTTGGCTTGGCAACATTATCAATCTCTCTCACCTCTTTTAAACCAATTTGGTTTTTCCTGTCGCCTTTTGACTCAAAGCTTTAAACTCGGAGCGGAAAATGCTGATATAACCATCGGCACTCACGCGCTGATTCAGGAATCGGTAAAATTCGATAATCTCAATCTTGTCGTGATTGATGAGCAACACCGCTTTGGCGTTGAACAACGCGAAAAACTAAAAAGAAAGCCTGACCGCCGGGGCGGTGGAGTTGTCCCGCACTTCATTTCCCTGACCGCCACTCCCATCCCCCGTTCTCTTGCTCTAACCTTGTTTGGCGATTTGGATTTGTCGGTGATTACAGAAAAACCTGTCGGTCGCAAACCAATCATCACCAAAGCTCTCACCAACAATCAACGTGCGCAAGCGTACAAAATAATCCAGCAAGAGATAGATGCTGGTCATCAAGCTTTCGTTCTAACTCCCTTAATTTCTGACTCCGACCGCCTCGCCGTGAAATCGGCAGAAAAAGAATTCAAAAACATTTGTAGTATTTTCCCTCATGCCAAAGTCGGTCTTCTTCATGGCCGACTGACCACCGACAAAAAACAAGCGGTGATGGAATCTTTCAAAAATAAGGAATTGGATATTTTAGTCACCACGACCGTGATTGAAGTTGGCGTAGATATTCCCAACGCAACCGTGATGCTTATTGAGGGAGCGGAAAGATTTGGTCTAGCCCAACTTCACCAGCTTCGCGGACGAGTAGGACGAAGCAGTGCGCAATCGTATTGTTTTGTGATTCCTACTGATGCGGACGAAGAAGTAATGAAACGACTGCAAATCTTTAGTGCGAATCTAGATGGATTTAAATTGGCAGAGATGGATCTCTCCATGCGCGGTCCCGGCAGTCTGTTTGGAAAAATGCAGTCCGGTTTCTTTCGCTATCGCCTAGCCGACTGGACTGATGCGAAAGCAATCAAGATTGCCCAAGAAGCAAGTCTGAAAATTTTAGCCGACAGCCCGAATCTTTCAAAGTACCCCTCCCTCAAGAAAAAAGTTAGTATTGATAGTGTTATAGTCCACAATGAATAACTAATCTGTCATCCTCGAGGTCGCCGTGGCGACCGAAGGATCTAGAAGAATATTTCATAGATTCTTCGCTTCGCTCAGAATGACAAAATAAAAAATAATGAGAGTTCGTATCATCGGGGGGCAATTTGGCGGAAGATTCATAAAAACTTTGCCTTCCTTGAGGCCTACTTCTGATTTAGTTCGCAAAGCCCTTTTTGATATTTTAGGACAGGAAATTGAAGGCGCTAATTTTCTGGAGCTTTATGCAGGATGTGGCGCGGTTGGGATTGAAGCCTTGAGCCGTGGAGCTAACCAAGTTTTGATGGTCGAAAAGAATCGTTCGCACTATCAACTCATCAAAGACAATCTCATGGGCCTTGATGACCCAATTACCAAACGCGCCCTCGTAAGGCAGATGGATGTAAGTGATTTTATTTCCGCTAATCAAATAAAGTACGATTTAGTTTTTGCTGACCCGTGGTACGAAGATGAATTGGACATCACGGGCTGGGAAGAACTTCTTGCCCCTGAAGGCATTTTGATTTTGGAACACAGCTCTATGAACGAGCCTCCCGAAAATCCAAATCTAAAAAATATCAATCACAAACGCTATGGAGACACGGCTCTCACCTTTTACATTCACGCCTAAACCTGACTGGTTCGAACAATACAAATATTATCTGCTGGGAATTTTGCTGGTGATTTTTGCCGTTGGGCTTTATCTAATTTTGACTCCGCCCAAAAGCACATTGGGAGATGGAGAAGATGTAAAAGTTGCAGGCGCATCTAACCCTACAGTTGCTTCTGTTAGTGATACCAACGGACAGCTTGTAGTGGACATTGCAGGAGGTGTGGCAAAGCCCGGCATTTATTGGCTGAATTCAGGAAGCATTATTGAAGACGCTATAAAATCCGCCGGTGGGTTTAGTCGCTCCGCCGACCTTGATGCAGTTGGTAAAAACATTAATCGGGCGCAGGAATTAGCGAATCACGGAAAAGTTTACATTCCCAAAATCGGTGATGGTAATATTGTTTATAGCAATTCTTCTTCCTCCGCCTCGCCTACTAACCCGCTAACCGGCTCACCCGCTAGCCTGATTAACATAAATACTGCCGACAATGCCGAATTGGATTTGCTCCCCGGCATTGGACCGATATTGTCACAGAGAATTATTGATTACCGTTTGCAAAACAACAACTTCAAGAGTATAGATGACTTACAGAAAGTACCCGGCATCGGCGATAAGTTATTTGAGCAACTCAAACCCTTAGTTACAATTTGATAAGATTTATCTTGTCATCCTCGAGTCCCGATTTATCGGGGCGAAGGATCTAAAATATTCTTATAGATTCTTCCTAGCGTCAGAATGACAAAAAAATAATGTGCCCTGGTGGTGAAATTGGTATACACG
This sequence comes from uncultured bacterium, assembly GCA_963695435.1. Lineage (GTDB taxonomy): Bacteria > Patescibacteriota > Kazan-3B-28 > Kazan-3B-28 > Kazan-3B-28 > JAKLDB01. Next base: position 131,811 of record OY968788.1, on the reverse strand, counting down.
CCAGCTTTAGGAGCTGGTTCCGCAAGGAGTAAGAGTTCGAGTCTCTTCCAGGGCACCACAAAAAACAACCCTTGACCTTCTCACGGGAAGCCTTTATTTTGAATAAGTCGTCCTGTTTGGGGGCTTCGGTCCTCAGACAGAAAGGGGCGGCTGTACGTTGATTAGTTGGTCTAGGGGAATTGGGCGAGGGATGCTGAGGCCTAAATCAGGGGCAGATAAAGTAACTTAAGGAGGAGGAAACTCTGAGGAGGGAACTCTAAGCTCCACTTTGCTTTATATCCGCTCTTGACACAAACTGCGCATAGGGCCTCATATGCAAAACTCCCAGAGAAGCTCTAGCAGTGTACACTGTTATTCTTGCTCCCCAACCAGTTCAAAGACCAACAACAGATCAATGTCCACGCCCAGTTCCGCTTCGGCGGAACTGGGCACCCATTTTTACCCGCCCAAATTTGAGAAAAGGGCGGTTTTTGGTTATAATGAGCCCGACTTACTCTTGATAGCGTTCGTTAATAATTGGGGTCGAAAAATCGAAATTATCTAGACATATATCCATAAGGCAAAAGTGCAATGACACCATCAGACAATCTCCTCACCACTTGGGGACAAGCAGTCTTGAATCCTTTGCAGGACATCTGGGCTCGCTTTCTCATCTTCCTGCCAAGCCTAATCGGCGCAGTTCTTATTCTGCTGATTGGTTGGATTGTAGCGGCCGGTCTTGACCGAATCGTTACTCAAATCCTTAAGCAGTTGAAGGTTGATTCCGCTCTCAATAAAGTCGGTGCCCGTACCTTCTTCGAGAAGGCCGGCGTTGAATTAAGTTTTTCTGAAGTTTGCGGAAACCTAGTGAGATGGACCGTTCTGTTGATTGCCTTCTTGGCTACCGCAGATGTATTGGGCCTCTACAAAGTAACCGAATTTCTAAACAACATTCTGGTTTACTTGCCAAATGTCTTCGTAGCCATCGGTATTCTGTTGTTGGGTATTTTGGCCGCTAACTTTTTCGCGAGTATTGTTCGCGGAACTATGGGCGCCGCCAAAGTTCACACAGGGAAATTGCTTGGTTCAATTACCAAGTGGGTGATTTATTTCTTCACCTTCGCTGTGGCCCTGACACAGTTGGGTATCGCTGCAGTCTTGATTGACCGTTTCCTTACCGCTATCTTCTTTATGATAGCGTTGGCTGGAGGCCTCGCCTTCGGTTTGGGTGGTCAGAAACAAGCCAGTGATGTTTTGGATGACATCCGCAAGGATGTTGGTCACAAGAAATAATTGTGTTTTAACACAAACCTAAAACCCGCTCTCACGAGCGGGTTTTAGAATAGATTCTCCAATCCCCGTCTCTCTCCGCCATTGGAGGAGGAATGTATTGAGCCAACAAAATTAGCGCAGGCGAAGGCGCTGTTTGAGGAGCTGGCAAGCGACGAGTTCGCCGTAAGCGAAGAAAGCTAATTTTGTTAGGCGAACAATCCCGACGACTGGCGGGACGCTTTGGTTACTTTGGCAAGACAAAGTAACCGCGGTACAAGGGTCGCGCAGACCCTTGAAACAAAAAAGAAACATCATTATAGATGCTTCGCTCCGCTCGAGCATGACAAAAAGAAAAAGAATAAAGAAAAACTAAACTACTGCAACACCACCAGCCAATCAATCAAAAACACTAAAGCCAAAACAAGCACCGCTAACCCCACATATTCCACAACTACCCTTACCGTCAGCGTCCCTTTTTGATAGTGAGTAACAAAATCAATCAATACATAAAAGAACATCGCTAGCATAAAAGTTTTCAGGAAAATGCCCCGATGCCAAAAACTAGTTAGCCAAGCTGCTTCCTGCAAAACCAGCATTGTTAAAATGGTGTACAACCACTTGCGTCTGCCCACAATTTTTTCTCGCCAGAATCGAAGTTGTACAGCCAGCAAAACTTCTAGTGATACCGCGATGAGCATAGCTGAAAGTGACCAACTGTATAAATCAGCCGCCATAAGAAGACTCGCTGTCAGGAAGAAGAACGCCATCAAGTCCAGAAAATCAAGCAGAGGAAAATATTTGATGGGCCAGCTTCCCTCCGCCAAATATCTTTCATAGAGCATAAGCAATGCTGTCATTGCCACAAACATAACTATCGCTGTAATTTGGAAAGATGCGCTACCCAACAAGTTGAAAGTGATAAACCCCACGCCAGCAGTAATAATCCAGACTAATTCATCCAACAGCCAAATCCACCCGCGCCAGTCCTTGTCTAACCCGCTAATCCACCAGACCCCAAGAGCAAGTACCGCCAAAATCCCAACAGACCACCACAGCAAAAACTGTGGCAGATAAAACAAACCATACAACAGCCCGTACACTAGGAGCGTGGTTATCAGAACCTTTCGGTTAGTCCACAACCAAGTACGGGCTGTTTCAAGCATAAATTTATTGAGTTGGGTAATCTGCCCCCAACACCACCCGGGCTTCTACTCCGGTTGGTAATGTAATTTTTTCGGTTGATACGGTACCGCCTGCTTTAGCTGCCAAAGCCTGCAGAGCAGCGGCCGTAGCGGTATCGCCACCGTAAACCGTTGTTGCTGTAACTCCTTTGGTGGCATTATTACCGATCTTTGTTATCGTGTAGCCGTCAGCCTTCAGTTTCTCCGCCGCTTTACCGGCCAAACCGGTAGTAGTGGTGCCATTCAACACTTCAATTTTTAGAGGGGTTACTGCAACTTCCGTCTCGGTTTCCGATGCGGCTGCGGTCTTGGTAATGGCGGTCTCAACATATTCTTTAATCTTGTTGTAGTCTCCGCCTATGGGCGTTAGCACATACGCGCCTGCACTGTTCTTGCCGCCCACAACCACGCCCGACGCCTCATCCACAACTGAATTCGTTATCTTGGTTGGATCAAAGTCGGACATTATTTGCATCAAGCGAACCATCTCATCTTTGCTAAGATTGGTGGACATATGGTCTTTGATGATATCGCTAATGGCAAACAATTTGGTTGGCGCAGTTAGCAAATCAAGCTCCTTCGCCTTGGCACGCATTGCCATCAAGATATCCTGTTGCCTTCTTGCGCGATCAAAGTCCGAAGTACTTTCACGCGAACGGGCATACTTCAGCGCCATCTCACCGTCCATCGTGTAGCTCCCCGCCTTGATATCAACCGTCTGGTAGCCATCCCCCGCGTCGGCAGGATATTTGGTATCCAGCAAATCTTTCTTTACATCCACTTTGATTCCACCCAATTCATCTACCAATTGTTTGAAACCGGCAAAATCAATCTTGATGTAATATGGCGTAGCAAGACCCGTGAGATTATCAATTGTTTTTAGAATTGTACCCGGTCCATCATTATTTTTTGTCTGACCAGCTTGGAAAACCGCATTCAGCTTCATTGTCCCAAGATCATCGCTCCTTACCTCTAAATCACGCGGGATTGAAATCATGTGCAGATACTGATCAGTGGTGTTGTAATCCGCCAAAATCACCGTATCGGTCAAGTTTGGCCCGTCATGTGTCGGGTCCCCCGGTATGCCCAACAATAGAATATTCACCCGGCCATCTTCTTCGCCGACCAGTTGAGTAATTTTAATATTCAGCAAAGTTGCAAGCCAACTTGGTTTTCCGCTCTTCAGCAAATCCATTCCTACAACTGCCGCTCTAGCCGCAAACCAACCGGCGACCAACAAAGCAACCACTACCAAAGTAACTATTATAAATTTCCCCGCTCCTCCCTTGCGTCGTGCCGGAAGCGGACGCCGAAGTCTCGGTGTCGGTTCATCTGCGACTGCGGGAGCTTTTTTTGCCACTCGGACACTGACCTCGCGAGTTGGCATATCATCTTCTTTTCTTCTTACCATATGCGTAGTCCCAATTAAACTAATTTATGAGCTTCAAAAGCACACCCAATATATCACAAAACGGACTCACGAAAAATTGCCAATTGTTCAGAATTGTCCTTACAATGGGTAGAGATGAAGAAGCCCACAACGTTCAAATCTTCCCCGCGGCGCATTATTGTCCTCGCTACCGGTGGGGCGGTTTTACTAATACTGATTGGTTCACTCGTTGCTTTTAATCAAGCTGGATTTACTTTTGCCGCATTTGCCAGCTATATAAACGAGGCTGTTAGCCGCCTTGCCGGTGCCGATTTGATAGTGAAGATAGATCAGACTATCTTGCCTGCAGACGGCAAAACGAGCACCTCCATCCACGCCACCAACACCAACCTCGATATGCCAATCACCGCTGAATTAGTTTCCGGTGGCGGCAGTATCAAAACTTCCGCCACGAGCCCGGGGAGCGCTACTTTTACTTATACCACCGGCGAAAGTATCGGTGAGGTATCCATTGTTATTACCTCCGGCAGCCTAACTCAATCTTTGGAGCTATCCCTAAAAGAGGCTGTCACCCCCGCTACCCCAACTTTAGTGGCGCCTACCGATGGGAGCACTACCAACAATCCTTATCCGGAAGTTTCTGGGACCGGTCCCGTCAATACCAAAATTCTCATTACCGATAATGGCAACATCAATTCCACTAACCAGACGGACGACAAAGGCAGTTTTCGCTTTACTTTAGAAAAACCGCTCTACGGGGGCAAACACACGCTGGCCGCTCTTGCCCAAAGTGAGCTAGGAGTTTTGAGCGTTGTTAGTAACTTATCCACCATCACTATCACCGCAGAGCCGGTCAAGCTAGACCTCACTCACACCAAAACTTCTCCGACCAGAGTAGTGGCGGGAGATTCATTCGGATTATTCGTACCCGCCTCGCTCAATACCTCCCGAGTTACCGCAGAGCTGCAAGGCAAAACTTTTGAGTTACAAGATCTGCACAAAACCAGCATTTTCACCGGCACTCTCCCTGCTCCCGAACAAGCCGGCATTGTTACCATCAATTTAGTTGCCTACGATTTGGCCGGAACCGCTACAAAATTCGATAAAGCTTTAAGTGTTTTAGTGATCTCCCGTTGATGTTTGTCTGATTGACAAAAGACCATTTTTTCTGTTTAATAGTCCAGGGTCGCTGGCTATCAATGAGATAGCTTTTTTGGTTGAAAGTTTTGCTCCGTTCCCAATTAAAAACAACAGCCATTAGTAAACCCAACAAATCCCGCCTCGCCAGACTTTCAGAAAGACTTAAGAGCAGGCGGACAAAATTAGTTCCCAAAACCTCTGCCGAGCCGGCAGCGGATTTAAATGCGAAACCCGCAAGGCGTTCTTTGCGCAATCTCGGTTTTGGCACAATGCGGAAATTCGTCAAACCAAACCTCTCCTTCCGAAGCGCCCGACGATCTATGCAAAGCTTCAGTAGCCACTGGGCAATTATTGTTTTGGCGATCGGAGTGGTACTGGTCGGGGCATTGCCACAAAATACCGGAGCCACCAGCGACAACCACCGCAGTAAAACTGTGGCTCAACTAGCCTCTGCTGACTTCTTTAACGAAAATGTGGTCTACGACGAAGTGATTACTACGGTCGGAGCCAATAATGATTACTTATTCAAAACCGGCGCCACCGAAACTATTATCACCAGAAACACCCGTACCGAAACTATTTTCTACAATGTAAAGTCCGGCGAATCGGTCGCTTCGGTTGCTCGCGACTTCGGCTTGAGCCCAGACACCGTTCGCTATGTAAACAAACTTTCCGGGAATGGTTTGACTGCAGGACAGAAATTAAAAATTCCACCCGTTGATGGTATTTATGTTACCGTTCAAAAAAATGACACTTTGAGCGGCATTTCCAAGAAGTACAAAATCGCATTGGCGGACATTCAAAAGTATAATAATTTGCCAGCAGGCGAACCCATCTTTTCTGGACAAGAAATTTTGGTTCCTGGTGTAGTCGCGCCCAAATCCGCCTCAACCGGCAGATCCGGCATTACTGCGGATACTGGCGCGCTGGCCGGCAGATTATCCGGTGGAGGACAATTCATCTGGCCGCTGGAATCGCCCACCCACTTTATCTCGCAAGGATATAAGAGTTACCACCGTGCCCTCGACCTTAACCGCTTGAATGGTTGGGGTATCTATGCGGCGGCGGCAGGTACTGTGAAAACTTCTTCCACCCGTTATGGATACGGTAACTCTATCGACATCAACCATGGCGGAGGTTTTGTCACCCGCTATGGTCACTTGAGTCAATTCAAAGTAAAAACCGGCGACTATGTTCAACAAGGTCAGCTTATCGGAATTATGGGTTCCACAGGTCGTTCCACTGGTCCTCACCTTCACTTTGAAATCCGCGTCCACGACTCCCCCCAAAACCCACTTAACTATCTCCCGAGATAATTAAGTGCTCCGATTGCCATCGGAGCCACCTTAGTTGATTGTGCGCTGTTCCCTCTTTCCCAAAACAAAAAACACAAACCAAGCCGTAGGCTGTTTGTGTTTTTTAGAGGAGAAATTTGTGAAACTACAAGCCAGTCCGAATTTATTTCGGACTGTGCGTTAGGTTGAACAAATTTGGACGACGTCGCACAATATAGGTGTGAGTGGACTCAAAGACAATATTCAGGACTTCCTCGACCATCTTGAGGTCGAGAAAAACCGCAGTCCAAAAACACTGGAGAATTACGACCATTACCTTCGGCGGTTTATTGAATTCGCAAATGAAGCAGGACACCCAAACCTTACTCCTGCCGGAATCACTCTGCCATTAGTTCGCAGGTATCGCCTATTTCTCAATCGTGTCGCCGATAGCAGAGGCGAACCACTAAAACTTTCCACCCAGAATTATCACATTATTGCACTTAGAGCTTTTCTAAAATTCCTCGCCAAGCAGGATATCAAAACTTTGTCAGCAGAAAAAATTGAGCTGGGAAAAACTCCACAAAGAACCGTAGACTTTTTGGAGATTGATGAAATCGAAAGATTATTCGACGCCGTCCCCAAAACAAACAAACTGCAAGACCTGCGAGACATCGCGTTGTTTGAAACTTTGTTTTCCACAGGGCTTCGTGTTTCAGAACTTTGTTCTCTAACCCGCGACAAAATAAATCTCGACCGTGGAGAATTTATGGTTCGCGGAAAAGGAAGCAAGCCCCGCATTGTTTTTCTCTCCCCTGACGCCAAAGCTTCTATATCTTTGTATCTAAAAAAACGCGAAGACAACAACGAATTCGTTTTTATTTCCCACGGACTAAATTCCAACGCAGAAAGCCTGACTCCCCGCTCGGTTCAGCGAATTATTCAAAAATACGCTACCAAAGCAGGATTGGTAAAAAAAGTGACGCCCCACACTTTGCGTCACTCCTATGCCACTGATTTGCTAATCAACGGTGCTGACATTCGTTCCGTTCAAGCGCTTCTCGGACACTCTTCCATCACCACAACACAGGTCTACACCCACATCACCAACCGCCAACTCAAAGATGTCCACACCGCCTTTCATGATAAAAGAAAGCGTTAGGATAGTTGTCCTAAAACCTGTGAAGATCTTATTCGCTGGTCAGTAATGTATTCAACAAATCCTGACATCAAAACTGATGCTTCTTGAATCGTTTCATCGGAAACTTTTATTTTCGATATCGCTTCAAGCGGATATTTCTGCAGAAGTCGTAACAACTTTATCCCATCTTTTGAAATCTTCGGCGCGAAGTCGTCCTGATTTTTCCCTTCGCAAAATACTCCGCCCAAAAGATGACTGAAATATAATTCGTCATCACCGTTCAGCTCCTTCCCCGACACCACACACCGATACAACTCCGGTGCGAACCCTAAAATAGTCAAAAGCTTTATTTCAAAATAAGTTTTGATAATAGAAAGTGAAATCTTATTTTCAGAAATAGCCGTCAATGTTTCAATCAGCAATGGGAACACTCCTGCGACCTCATTGGTCTCTTCCAACAACTTATCTACCAACTCGCACACATAAAACATCAGACCCGTTTGTTGTAGAGTCAAATCCCTAGATGCTAGATGCTGAATACTAGATGCTGATGTGACTATATCCAAATTCCTCCCCTCCGCCAGCTCTAGCTCGTTATCCGCAAACATATCCAGCCACCCAGCCAGTTTGGCTCTAGGTCTGCGTACCCCTTTGGCAACTACCCGAATTTTCCCCCTGTCAGAGGTCAGAATCGTCAAAATCCGGTCGGCTTCACCGAAATTGACCTTCCGTATAACTATTCCCCGAGTCTTGAGTATCACCTCCCCATTCTAGCAAAGCTCTGGTATGATGTTGTGTTAAATACCCCCAAGCTTATTGAGAGATGGAGGAAGTCAAAATCTACACCAAAGCAGGAGATACAGGTACAACAGGCCTATTTCGAGGCCCTCGGGTTAGCAAGTCCTCTCCTCGCATTCAAACCTACGGCGCGGTGGACGAACTGAACTCGGCAGTCTGTGTCGCCAAGAATTTTTGCAATCATAAAGATGTCAAAAAACTATTGGAACGCATCCAATATAAGTTGATGAATATTGCTTCGATTTTAGCTTCCGAACTCGGTACCACTCCAAAAGAAAATCTGCCCGTGATTGAAGAAGCGGATATCACCGGTCTTGAACACTGCATTGATTATTTCAACCTTGAACTTCCGCCAATCAATCAATTTATTATTTCAGGGCAAAATCGAGCAGGCGCAACATTAGACGCCGCTCGTACTGTTTGCCGCCGAGCTGAACGACAAATTGTTTTACTTACCGAAACCGAACCTGTATCACCAATCATCCAGAAGTTTATCAATCGCCTTTCTGACCTACTATTCACTCTTGAACGCTACGAACACCACCAAGCAGGACTTGGCGACACCTTCTGGCAGAAATAACCCCAGCCACCTATTATAGAAATAGAGAGGAAATAAAGATGACCGAGAAATTTAAATTCACACAACCCGAAAACACCCCAGAGCAATCTGGTGAGGGCGAAACCCTACCAGCAGAAGGTACCCAAGAAGCAAAACCTGCTACTGGAGAAACCCCTGAAAAACCATTTGTTATTGACTACAACAATGACGAGCGTGTCCCCCCTGAAGAATCATTCTGGGCGACAGGAGGCACAGATTGCTTTGGTCTAGAAGCATCACAAGAGGAGAGTGAAGAAGAACGAAAAAAGAGAGAAGAAAATGATGAAAATCTAAGGAAGTACTTCAGAACCCTTCCAGATAAAGTTACTGAAAATGTTCAATCCCCCATGTCAAAAAATACTAATGGCATTAATTTTAATTTCAAGATTGATTACAAAAAGGATGAACGAGTATCAGACTATAATCTGCCAGGAAATAACTTTGATTTTTCCGAAGAGGCTATGAAAGCTCAAGATAGACAAGGAGAATTGCTAAGAGCTCTTCTTCACGAACAAAAGGCAAAGCAAGAACCAGAAACCAAAAGTTTAATACACAAAATACGCAAAGATCTCTTCTCGGAATTCTTTGATGAATCCTAGCGACACCTTCTGGCAGAAATAAATTAGAACCTATCCTTATCCCGCGTCATAACCTTGTCGAAGCTTTTTCTGATTGCTTTGTCCAAATCTATATTGTTCTCGTTGGCAAAACAAATGAGCGTATAAATGATGTCCCCAATCTCCTCCTCCATTTCCTGCTCTTTTTCGTCACTCTTTTTTGGCTTGTCACCGTAAAGATGATTCACCAATCTCGCAAACTCTCCACACTCTTCATAAAGACGCGCCAAAATCGACAAAGGCGACCAGTACTTCCAATCGTTTTCCTTAAACCACCGATCCAGCTCCTCCTGATACTTTTTCATAGTCGTAAGTGCTTATTCAATAGATTTAAGATACTCTAATAATTTTGAATGTAGAGAAGTCGTAAAGTATTTCTGCACTTCTGTTGGTTTGACCCACATCAATTCAACAAATTTTTCTCCCGCCCTCTCTTCTCCACCAACAACTTCGCAATAATAATAGATTGAAATAAACTCTCTCTTCTCTGGATAAGTTTTAGCGAAAATAATCTTTTTGACCTCAACATCTAACCCAGTTTTTATCTTGATTTCATGTTTTAGATAAAACTCTAAATCTTCTTCATAAGCAGGTCTGCCACCGGGGAACGTCCAAGAAAGCTCTTTAATATGAGTATCGTTTTCTCTTTTCCCGATTAAAATTTGTCGAGTTTCAGGATTATAAACAATACCTAAAACATTAAGCAGAAATACTCCTCTATCAAATTGTGTCCAGTCCATATCCATGGATGATATTTTTGGTGGACCCGAGCGGGCTCGAACCGCTTACCTCCACATTGCAAATGTGGCGTTCTACCAGATGAACTACGGGCCCTTTGTTAAATACCGAACCAGCCTAAGTCGATTACACCAAATCCTATCAGAAGACCTAGGATAATGGCAATCATACCGAAAATGAAGTGAGCAGTATAGGTGCCGCCCGAACCGAGGTATTTCTCCGCCCAGCCAATCTTAAAACCAATACCCTCGGCAATTTTTTTATAGTAAATCGTCCAAACTAATCCCAGCCCCAATAAGACGAAAGATAAAACCCATCTCATATCTGAATTATACACTGATGAATTGGGTTGATGAGGAGCGGATTTTTTGCTAATCTAGCTGTGTCCTTGTCTTTTGGCTTTTTATCCAAAATCTCAAACCAAGCCGAAGGCTGTTTGAGATTTTGAGACGAAGAATGACGAGACCCAGAGCCGTCCCGAGCCTGCCGAGGGAAGTGCGCCAAGTCGAGTCCATTCTGAGGATGGGCGTGTAGCTCAGCTGGTTAGAGCGCTGTCCTGATAAGACAGAGGTCCCTGGTTCGAATCCAGGCACGCCCACCAAAAAATCGAAAGTTCGCCATTGGCGATATTTCGATTTATGGCTGTATCATTGGATAGAAGCACCGAAGGTATGGTTCGTGCGTGAGACTGCTCTATAAATTTGTTGGGTTTACCCTAATGCGGCGAACGGCGGGGCCCCATAGCAATGGGGAAACAATTCCAGGCACGCCCACCAAAACGAAACCACAATTTAGAATGCCAAAAAACAGAGAAGGGGGATTTATCGAGAACTGGGGGGAAGGCTGTGTGTCTGAACCAGACACTGATTTTTCCGTGGAATATAAACTCGGGGGGGCTTCTAACAATCGTCGATCACGAGTTGAAAAAGCCGAATCGAAACAACGAGCAACGAATTCCATAAAGGAATTTATGACTCAATCGGCTAATGAAGGATATGTAGAAAATCTTGAAGCTAAGGCAGAGGAACTTATTAACAGTGGCGTATACACACAACGACAAATGGACAACCTTTTGGTTGTTGGATATACGAACAAGATCCAGACTTTAACCGCGATGGTTGAGATCATAGGTGAGCAATCTTCGTTTTTTGAAGAATTACCAGGTGTATCAGACAACACTGGAAGTGATGAAGTAAGTGAGAAAATGCTTACACTAGCAAGACAGCTCAACATCAAGCGAAACGAAGCCCTAGTCAGACTATACGGAGATGTGGACTGGGACGAAGCAACTGTCAAACAAGTAATTGAAAACCTGCAAGCACAAGACTTCGAAGACGAATAGAAACATCTTTTTTTTAATATCACAAAACCTACCTAGACCCAAAAAACATCCCGCACAATGCGGGCTGTTTTGTTTTCTTTTACAACCAAGGAGTACTTAGAGAACGGATTGTCCCGATAAAATCGGGAACAACGACCATGTTCTAATGAAGAACTGCAACGAAACTTTCGTTTCGTCAGTGATCTCCCTAGAAAGGAGGTATTCCATCCCCACCTTCCGGTAGGGATACCTTGTTACGACTTCACCCCGATCATGAGCTCCACCTTAGGCCCTCTTGCGAGAGATTTCGGGTGTTTCTCACTTTCTTGGTGTGACGGGCGGTGTGTACAAGACCCGAGAACGTATTCACCGCAACATGGCTGATCTGCGGTTACTAGCGATTCCGGCTTCATGGGGTCGAGTTGCAGACCCCAATCCGAACTGGGGGTAGTTTTGATGGGTTTGGCTCCACCTTGCGGTTTCGCATCCCATTGTGACCTACCCATTGTAGCACGTGTGTCGCCCAAGATATAAAGGCCACGCTGATTTGACGTCATCCCCACCTTCCTCCGTGTTAACCACGGCAGTCTCGCCAGACACTTGTAACTGGCAATAGGGGTTGCGCTCGTTATCCGACTTAACGGTACATTTCACAACACGAGCTGACGACAACCGTGCAGCACCTGTCTCTGCTGTCTTGCGAGGGGCTCTATTTCTAGTGCCTTTCAGCAGGATGTCAAATCTTGGTGAGGTGCCCGGCTTACCATCCAATTAAACCACATGCTCCACCGCTTGTGCGGGTCCCCGTCAATTCCTTTGAGTTTTAGTCTTGCGACCGTACTCCCCAGGCGGGATACTTAACGCGTTAGCTTCGTCACTGGGGGGGTCGAAGCCACCAATGACTAGTATCCATCGTTTAGGGCGTGGACTACCGGGGTATCTAATCCCGTTCGCTCCCCACGCTTTCGTCCATGAGTGTCAGGGCCGGCCCAGTTGTCTGCCTTCGCCTTTGGTGTTCCTTATCGTATCAACGGATATTACCCCTACTCGATAAGTTCCGACAACCTCTACCGGCCTCTAGATCAACAGTTTCCAACACCTTCCTCTGGTTGAGCCAGAGTCTTTAACGTTGGACTAATTGATCCACCTGCGGACCCTTTACGCCCAGTGAATCCGAATAACGCTTGGCGCCTACGTATTACCGCTGCTGCTGGCACGTAGTTAGCAGCGCCTTATTCTTACGGTACAGTCATAATCGTCCCATAAAAAAGCAGTTTACAATCCGAAGACCTTCTTCCTGCACGCGGCATTGCTCCATCAGGCTTTCGCCCATTGTGGAAAATCCCTCACTGCTGCCTCCCGTAGGAGTCTGGGCCGTGTCTCAGTCCCAGTCTGGGGGGTCACCCTCTCAAGCCCCCTACCGATCAGAGCCTTGGTAAGCCGTTACCTCACCAACAAGCTAATCGGGCGCAGGCCTCTCTTTGAGCGATAAATCTTTCCTCTTGCGAGAATATCCGGAATTATCCTGCCTTTCGGCAGGTTATACCGAACTCAAAGGTAAGTACCCACGTGTTACTCAGCCGTTCGCCATGGTACCCTTGCGGGCCATTCGACTTGCATGTGTTAGGCATGCCGCCAGCGTTAATCCTGAGCTAGGATCAAACTCTCAAAAAAGTATATTTTTATTCCACTTCTGGAATTTTATTCTTGAATTCACTATTTGCTCTCTAAGTACTCTCTGGTTGTAAAAGTACTGATTAGGAGCTGCCTCAAAGCCCTAGGAGGGGTAAATAAAAGATAGACTCCGGCAACCGGAATCCCTTTAGCTTTTATAGCCTCGACCTAGCTTTAAAATTAATGCAACTCTAGTGAGTATTCTAAGCCCCACCCTGCCCCCTGTCAACCCCGTAGAGAAAATTTCATATATCCCCCTCAAGAGGGATATAAAGGCGAAAGCCCAATGAAATTTCTTCTACGGGGTCAATAGGGGCTATCAGACGGAGACCTGGGAGACAGTCGGCTTGTCTATCACCGACGAAGGGACCTCTGTCTTGCGCTCTTTTTCCGTCACATGGAAGCCCAGGTATTTACCGAACATCAGCCGAGTTTCGGCATCAATCGCCGGGATAGAGCCAAAAATAATTCCCGAGACAGGCACCAAAATCCATTGCAGAATCATCTCCAGCACCCGCACCCCGCCGTATTTAGCCGGTCTCGGGGGCAACAGTTGGAAAGATATGATCGTGGAAATAATAATCCCTACCCAAGTAATGCTCAAAAGGTCTCTCGCCAATACTGGCAAATGATACGCCAAGATACTGCTTCGAAAATCAATGTTCACCAAAATCGGCAACCACCCGCCCATCATAATCAACAAAGATGATGTCGCCCAAGAAATGTGCCCTTCAAAAATTCTGAACGGATGAATGATGCGTTGGTACAAAGTCATTTGGTGGCGAGTGCTGAAAAACTTTTCCATCACATAAGGAAAATGCTCAATCCCCCACGCCCACCGACGCTTCTGGATGTACTGCGCCTTTAGTGTTTGCCAATAAGTTTTTCCTAAGACAGCGTCCATCGAAACCGGCGTGAAAATAGGAATAACTTTGTGGTTCCCGTTGTATTGGTAATATGCGCGATAAAACTGTTTGGAGTCTTCCGAAACAACACTTCTATCCCAAAAATCGATGTCCACCAATGTTTTCAAACTCATTGCTTGAGAAGAGAAATTCACCAAGCGATAAGGACGAGTCGATTCAATCATCTGCCAGTAGGACGAGCCGAATGCCACCAGCCTGTTCAGCGCCGGCACATCCCAAATGTTGTTATTGAACAAAGGAATCGGCTGATAACTGCGAAATACTCGTTCGGCAATCAAAATGTAGTTGTAAGTAACATTGGCAAAATATTGTTTACTCACAACCGTGTCCGAGTCAAAACAGGAAACTATTACATTGTCATACTTGATACCACGCTCATCTATATACCCCTGCAGCATTTTGCCAGCATGATACGCGTTAGCTCCCTTAGCCTTCAATTCACCCACAATCCCGTCGGGATGAACCGAAATGAGCATATCCATAAATACACCCGCAAATTTTTCCTGCACCCTTCGCGCCACCTCCAACGCTCCTGCCCCCGCCCTTTCTTCCATCCCAAGCACAACCAAAATTTTATCTTTGGGATAATTACTCTCAAGACAAGAACGAACCGATGCCTCCACCACTTCGTAGCTTTCTTTGTAAATAGTGTAAATTACCGCGTGGGTAACCTCTTGCCACCGTTTTTGCTGATCTGGGAAACCTTTGATTTTTTCTACTTGTTCCCACTCCTCTTTCAATTTCCGAGCCTGAAAACCCCGTGCCAACAAATATTGACGCATCAGCGAATCAGACAACCCGCCCAAATCTTCCGACTGATGCAACCTGGTCAGCCAATCAATCCGCATTACTCGCTTCATGTGCATATAGCCGGAAACCAAATGGCCTCCCATCAAAAGCGCTTTGGTAAGCCAGTAAGTATCAAAAACAATAATGAAATATGCCACTCCCACCGGCCAAACCCATGCCAAAATAAACGGCAACAGTAAAATAGACCAGGTAATGACACCTGGAATAATTTCGTAAAAACGATAAGTTCTTCTACTAAACATTTTTACAATCCTGTTACAAACGAAGCTAAATAAAATGTAATGGCCAAAAGCAGAACCTGAAGAAATATACTAGAGCCGATCAAAATCCAACTGGCAAATATATCTTTTTTGTAAATTCTAAACGCAAGCGCGGTGTTCAACACCAGAAGCGCAGTGTTACTCAACGGCCACAAATAGTCCTGCAAAAAGCTAAAGGGCCCTAAGCTGAACGAAATCGGGATGGTCAACGCTATCGGATATGGTTTTATCAAAAACTGCCACATCACCCAGAAAACCACATGCAAAATGACAGCTATCCAAACAAATACAAACAAACTCTCTTCTCGCCGCTTAAACCGGCTCCACTGCAACCATGGCACTCTGTCCCCATTCAAATTGAGAAATTGGATTTTCATAATTTAGACTTATAGACACATAGACCCATGGACTCATTGTCTATTAGTCTATCGTCTATTAGTCTATTATTCTCCCCGATGTCCCCAACCCGATATCAACATCAAAACTAAAGGCGCAATAAGAAGCCAAGCTTGATAATCAACTAACTGCTTAGCAATCTTGGAACTGGAATAAATTATATCCAACTGTTCCTTTGGCACAAAACTCAAGAGAGCCGAACCGATTAATGCCGCCGTCAGCAACCCGTAAAGCATCAATACACCGTAAGATACAAACCCATTACCGATTGAATCAGGATGAATCAATACTCCACCTCTTAGCGCTATCACCAGCATAACGATAACAAATAGCGCTATCTGAACTGTCAGCACAGATACATTCCCGTTAATGAATTTCTCGTTCAGCACCCCTCCGCTCTGGTTAGTCACCAAATGGTAAAGAGCTCCTCCCCATCTGTCAGCCACTATCATCCCCGCGTAGGCAGCAAGCAGGGTGACTACTACCTTTTCACGCAACATCAAAGAATAGACGACACTTGCGCCCCCAAATACCAGCAGTACTAAATCCCAGCTTGGGACCATAGATTAATAATAGCTTTTTAAGGCGGAAATTAACTGACCACAGCATGCCAGAAAAAATCCCAAAAGTAAAGCTTACTAATTTTTTATTATTTCTCTATCCGCCATTGGAGCTTGAGTGTACTGAATCAATAAAATTAGCGCTGACGAAGGCGCTGTTTGAGCGTAGCGAGTTCGCTGTAAGTCAGAAAGTTAATTTTATTAGATGAATAGCGAAAGCGACTGGCGGGGACTTTTGGGTGTCTTTTCTAGAAAAGACACCGCCAGTCTAAGCGCGGCGCGAGCGCTTAAAAAGAAAATAAAAAACTAATTGTCTCTTAGTTCCCCATCAAGCTCTTGAAGCAACCTACGTTGTTTAATCGTTAACCTAGTGGGAACGTCAATATCCATTTGCAAATACAAACTTCCCTTAGTGCTTCCTGTCGGAACGCCGTAATTGCGCACCCGCAAAACTTCTCCTGCCTTAGTTGCAGGTGGAATTTTTACATTCAGTTCCCCGTACAAAGTATTTACTTTTACGCTTCCGCCCAACACAACTTTAGTGAAAGGTATGGAAATTGTTTTATACAAATCCGCGCCCGAACGCCGATATTCGCGACTGGGTCTGATTTTTACGGTAATATACAAATCGCCGGACTTCCCTCCGCGCTTACCAGCATTACCTTCGCTATTCACCCGAATTGTTTGTCCTCCATCAATGCCTGCGGGAATTTTTATTTTCACTTCTCGTTGCTGACGCACTCGTCCCGCTCCGCGACAAGTCTGACATTCTTTTTCCGGCACTTCCCCCGCTCCTTTGCAGACTGAACAAGTTTGAGACTGACGAATTGCGCCAAATACTGTTTGGCGAGTGATTTCAATTCGTCCCGTTCCTCCGCATTTAGCACAAGTGGTTTGTTTTTTTGTTGATGAGCCGGTTCCGTTGCAATTTTTACAAACAGTTTCATGTGTCACCAAAATAGTTTTTTCTCCGCCAAAAATCGCCTCCTCAAAACTCAATTCCATCACCAGCTCAATGTCTTCTCCTCTCAAGATATCTTCCTTGCTCCGCTTGGACTTCCTCCCGCCTCCGCCAAAAAATGTTTCAAATATATCTCCAAAATCGCCAAAGTTTTCTCCGCCAAAAGAACTAAAATCAAATCCTCCGAATCCCGCCCCTGCCTGCTGACCATTGCCAAACACTTGGCCGTATTGATCGTACTGCCGCCGTTTAGTTTCGTCCGACAGAACCTGATACGCCTCGTTTATTTCTTTGAATTTCTTTTCTGCCTCCGCCCCACCCCCTTTGTCAGGATGATATTTCAAAGCAAGCTTCCGATAAGCTTTTTTTAGTTCATCTGGTGTAGCAGTTTTTGATACACCCAATATCTCGTAATAATTACCACTCATAAACCACGAATCAAATGCCATGATTCTATATTCTATATTCTGGATTCTATCCTTTAGGTCGTCGGAGTCTGTATTTTGCCATCGTACGCGTCAATCGATATCTGCAGCACATCCGCCGAACCGTCAGTCGCCCGATAAGTAACAAACCAATTCAGATACTGTCCGGTTGGTTTACCTAAGATAACTGACGCCTCAAATTTAGAGTGCTTGGCTCTAAACGCCGCTCCGCCATTTTCTTCAGCGAGCTTCAGCGCGTCCACATAAGACAATTTCCAGAACTGGAACGAAACCGGTATCAAACTAAATGGCAATTCCATATCTTCCTGTGGCATCAAGAATCTTTTGACACCTTCTCCGTTATGCGGCACATTCACCATATAGTAGTATCTAGGATCGGTCGGAGAAACGAAAATATAGTAATTCGTCACCAACCCAGAAGAGTCCGACAGCGAATTGACGAACTTCATCGACACTAGCTGTAATACCACATCACTCTTCAGCGCTTTTATCTTTGCCGTCGCCTGCTTCAGCTCCTCCTGCAACACCGATCTTGCCGCGGTCGCGTCAGGCAAACCGCTGCCTTGATCTACTATCGTATTGGCGATTGTGTTATTGGCAATCGTATTAGTATCGTTGGTGATGGTGTTGTTGGCCGTGTTATCAGTATTGTCAGTAGTTGCGCGTCTGCAACTCAAAGCCGTGAGCGCCATCATTACGACGACACCCAACACTAGAATAGCGGCTAAATTGCTGTTTTTCTTCATTCTCTTTCCCCGAAAAGACTACAACACCAGCATAGCCGTTATTTCGTCTCGTTTCCAGTATCCTCGTTATTTTGTGAAGGTTCCTGCGTAAAATCCGCATCCCTGCCCGGTTGACTGCCTTGGCTGTCATCGGGTTTTGCACCTTGTTGTGCACCATAAACCGCCTGCCCAATCTTCTGAATCACTTCCGATAATTCACTGGTGGCTTTTTTGATCGCTTCCGTATCATCCTTTTCCAGCGCATCCTTTACCGCTTTTACCCTGTCTTCAATTTGTCCCTTAGTAGCGGTATCCACTTTATCACCCGCATCTTTCAGCGCTTTTTCTGAAGCATAGATAAGACTATCTGCTTGGTTGCGAACTTCAATCTTTTCTTTCTTCAACTTGTCTTCTGCCGCATGCACTTCCGCTTCTTTCGCCATCCGCTCAACTTCTTCTTTAGAAAGTCCCGAAGAACCAGTAATTGTAATGTGTTGTTCCTTGCCCGTACCTTTATCTACGGCACGAACATTCAGAATGCCGTTAGCGTCAATGTCGAATGTCACTTCCACTTGTGGCAAACCTCTTGGAGCTGGTGCAATGCCGTCCAACACAAATCTTCCGAGAGACTTGTTGTCTGATGCCATTTCCCGTTCACCTTGTACGATATGCACTTCCACACTCGGCTGATTATCCGCCGCCGTAGAAAATGTTTGTGATTTGCTAGTTGGAATAGTTGTATTGCGTTCAATTAGTTTAGTCGCTACTCCACCCAAAGTTTCCAAGCCCAAAGATAGCGGCGTCACATCCAGAAGCAGAATATCTTTCACGTCACCCTGCAACACACCGCCTTGAATAGCCGCACCCAAAGCAACCGCTTCATCTGGGTTCACGCTTTGGTTTGGCTCTTTGCCGAAGAATTTTCGTACCGCTTCCTGCACGGCAGGCATGCGAGTTTGTCCACCCACCAAAATTACTTCATCAATATCGGACAATGCTAATCCTGAATCAGCGACTGCTTTTTTCATTGGCTCAATAGTGCGGTCAATCAAGTCTACTACTAATTGTTCCAACTGTGCGCGGGTCAATTTCATCGTCAAATGTTTTGGACCGTTAGCATCTGCTGTTACGAACGGAATATTTATTTCCGTCTCGGACGCAGTTGAAAGTTCGTGCTTAGCTTTTTCCGCCGCTTCTTTCAATCGCTGAATCGCCAATTTGTCCTCCCGCAAATCTACGCCTTGATCTTTCTTGAATTCCTCAACAATCCAATCGATAATCTTTTGGTCAAAGTCATCTCCGCCCAAGTGCGTGTCGCCATTGGTCGCCTTCACTTCGAAAACGGATTCTCCTTCACTATCTCCAATCTCCAAGATAGAGATGTCAAAAGTTCCACCACCTAAGTCATAGATGGCAACCTTTTCGTTCTTTTTCTTATCCAAGCCGTACGCCAAAGTGGCCGCGGTTGGTTCGTTAATAATTCTTTTTACATCCAATCCTGCAATCTTTCCCGCATCCTTAGTGGCTTGTCTTTGTGAATCGTCAAAATAGGCAGGAACGGTAATCACCGCTTCTGTCACAGGTTCACCCAAGAAACTTTCCGCATCTCTTTTAATCTTCTGCAAAACTTTAGCCGAAATTTCTGCCGGTTGCCAATTTCTATCACCCATCACAAACACCACCCCGCCATTGGAAGATTCTTCCACTTTGAATGGCATTGTCTTAGCATCCGCCTGCACCGAAGCATCACTAAATCTGCGCCCGATAAACCGCTTGGCAGAATAAACTGTATTTTCAGCATTTGTTACAGCCTGCCGTTTGGCAACTTGCCCGACCAAAACTTCGCCATTTTTATTCACTGCCACCACAGACGGCACAGTTCGTCCACCTTCAGATGACGGAATAATTTCAGGCTTTCCACCGCGCATCACTGCCGCGGCAGAGTTTGTTGTCCCCAAATCAATCCCAATAATTTTACTCATAATTTATTTGTTTAATATTCTTCTAACGGATATACGTCCATCGCAACCTCTTCATAAGGGTGCACTACTTTAATAGCCTTGATAACTTCGTCTAAAACTTCTCTTGCACATACTGCTTCGATGCGCTCTTCTTCCACGGCTTCCACTTTGCCTACTTCACCGATTGCTGGATGAGCACCTACCTGTGGCAAAAACCTACCAACACCCTTGGAAGAAAAACTGCAACCAGTATAATTGCCAATCTTCCCAGCCCCTGCCTCCGCCATTGCTTCACGCACCGCATCGACATGTGATTCTGGAACAAAGACAACGATTTTTACATTCAAACTTGTACTCATTTCCCTACCCTCACCTTCGCCGGCTTTATTACTTTATCGTTATATTTCAAACCAACTTCCATTGTTTCAATAACTCTTCCCTCGCCGACTTCGTTTTCTTCATAACTCACTGCTTCAGCTAATTCAGGATTAAATTCGTCCCCTTCCTTGAACTCAATTTCCGTGAGCCCCTCTGTATGCAAATAATCTTTAAATTTCTTTTGAACATCCAATAACCCCTGTTTTGCCTTCTCATCCGTTACAAATTCAACCGCCCTATTCAAATCATCATAAATCTCCAAAAACTTGATTAGCGAAGCCGCTTTCAGAAACTGCACTATCTCAACCTGCCGCTTCTCGGCATCCTTGCGATAGTTGTCCAAATCCGCCATCGCCCGCTTCGCCACATCCTCCCAGTCGATAGGCTGATCTTTCGGTTGCTCCTCTTTTTTGTCGTGTTTTTTATCCATATCTTTTCTCCGTCATCCTGAATTTAGTTCAGGATCTAGATGCTGAAACAAGTTCAGCATGACAAACAAATACTAAAAGTCCTCGTTGAGGATCTTGGTTATATATTCCATCGTCGGCAAAGTCTTGCCGTACCGCATTCGCATCGGACCGATAATCGAAATCACTTTCTTCCCTCCTTGACCGAATTTTGTAATCACAATACTCGCATTCCCCATCGTCGGATTATCTTTCCCCAGCAACACCCGCATCTGCGAACCACTACTTTTCGTCATTTGCTTCAAACTTTCTGCAGGATTCTCAAGTAATTCCATAAACTCACTTCCGAATTCTTCATTTCTAAACTCCGGCAATTTCGGCAAATTAGAAAGCCCTGACATATAAACCTGATTGGATTCATCAACTAGCAAACCGACACTCCCAGATAATTCCGACAGCATCCGCGCCGCCTCTCTGAATCTTTCCTGCAAATTTTTTAATTTCTTAAAATGCGCCGACAAAACTTCCTGCTGATGTTGCGAAAGCGCTTTTTGCTCGTGCATCATTGTTTCGATATACGCTTTGAACCCTGCTTCTGTCGGAATTCGTCCCGCTGATGTATGCGGTTGCGCCAATAACCCAAAATCAGTCAGCTCCGCCATTACATTACGAATAGTCGCCGAGCTAACATTCTCCGCTAACATTTCGACAACATGGTGCGAACCGATTGGTTCAGAGTGTTTTACATACCCCTCCACCACTGTCTTCAAAACTTGTTTTTGCCGAAAACTCAATTGCATAACTTTACTATCCATATCTCCCCCATACAACAAATAAAAAATATCCTACAAACCGCATTCTATGCCCCATTAGCACTCCTGTCAATACAGTGCTAATTGTAATAGTGCCTCTGGATGTTCTTCGATTAGATATAAGAAAAAGAGGCGTGCCCGGGGATATAACCCAAGTCGCCTCTTAAACAAGTTCTTCTCATTGCTGATACTAGGAAGCACTCATGTCCTCCTCTACTCTTTGTCGGTCGCCCAAGACAACCAACAAGCAAACTAGAGCCACGACAGCTGTCCCAATCTGCCCAACATATGGGATACATAAAAAACAGCTTGGCAGCCACTCGTACAGTAGCTTCTTCTTTGGCTCTTTGCCTACCGCCATCTCGAAGCTGAGGAGCAAACCGAACGGTACAAGACCCAACCAGCAATACCAAGACAGCATCGCTAATCCGTCTTGAAAATACCAGACAACTCCCCAGCCAATCAGGGCAATCACGCTGCCCAGCAGGATCATCTGACGCCGTGTCAGAACAATCTCGGGGTTGATTAGACCCTTGCGAACTCTAAAGCCGTAAATGATCGCGAAGATCAGTCCCGAACCCACCAGAACAAACACGCCCGCTATCAACATATGAGTCACCCCCGATGATAAAGTGCAAAACGAAAACATCAGGTCAGTACCTGATGCACCCATCCTATACAAAAATCCGCCCCCAGTCCACCCTTCCCCTATGAAAGTAGCTTCATGAATGCTTCTTGCGGAATTTCCACACTCCCCACCATCTTCATTCGCTTTTTCCCCTTCTTTTGTTTCTCCAAAAGTTTGTCTTTCCGCGTTCTATCTCCGCCGTATAGTTTTGCCAAAACATCTTTGCGATATGGCGAAAGTTCCTCACGCGCAATTACCTTCCCGCCAATCGCCGCTTGAATTACAATTTTGAAATTCTGTTTTGGCAAAAGCTTCTTCAACTTCGCTGTAATTTGCTGTCCGATTTTATTCGCCTCATCCCGATGCACAATCACCGATAATGTATCCACCGGCTTAGTATTCAGCAACACATCCACTCTTACCAGTTTCCCAACTCTATATTCCAACAATTCATACGACATCGATGCGTATCCTGATGTTGCGCTTTTCAGTTGATCATAAAATTCGGTAATTACTCCAGAGAGTGGAATCTCATAAATCAAAACTGCGCGAGTCGGATCCAAATACTTCACATCAACCTGAACACCGTGCCTCCCCTGCACTAATTGCATTACACTTCCAACATATTCCGCAGGACTGACAATTTCCAACCGAATCCAAGGTTCCGCAATTTCTTTGTATGTTCCCGCTTCGGGAAGTTCTGTCGGATTGTGAATAATTTTTTCTTCATTGTTCGCCATTATCACTTTGTAACTAACACTCGGTGTTGTTGTGACTAAATTCAGATTGAACTCCCGCTCCAATCTTTCCTGCACAATATCCAAATGTAATAGACCTAAAAATCCGCATCGGAAGCCAAATCCTAGAGCAGGTGAGCTTTCCGGCTCAAAAACCAGTGCTGAGTCATTCAACTGCAGTTTATCCAGTGCCTCTCTTAGTTGTGGGAAATCTGCATTATCTACAGTGAAGATACCCGCATACACAAAAGGCATTACTTTCTTATATCCTTCCAAAGCTTTTACTTCATTCACATTTTTTGCCAGAGTCACCGTATCTCCCACTCGCACCGCCCGAACATCCTTCAGGCCAGTTGCAATATAACCAATCTCACTATTTTCTAAAATTTGTTTTTTTGTGAGCTTCGGTGCAAAAAATCCCACTTCCATCGCTTCTGCTTCTGCACGACTTGCCATCATCATAATTTGGTCGCCGACAGAAACTTTTCCGTCCAACACCCGCACATACGCAACCACTCCGCGAAACTGGTCAAAATAAGAATCAAACACCAATGCGCGCAAAGGCGCATCTTCATTTCCTCTTGGTGCAGGAATTCGTTCCACGATAGCATCCAAAATTTTATCTACCCCTTCGCCAGTTTTTGCTGATACCAAAATCACATCCTCTGGCTCAATCCCAATAACCGACTGCATTTCTTTAATGACTCTATCCGCATCCGCCGCCGGCAAATCGATTTTGTTAATAACCGGAATAATTTTCAGATTGTGTACCAAAGCCAATTGCAAGTTCGCCAAAGTCTGCGCTTCAATTCCCTGAGACGCATCCACCACCAACAAAGCTCCTTCAACAGCCGCAAGTGAACGGGACACTTCGTAAGTAAAGTCCACATGCCCCGGAGTATCAATCAAATTCAACTCGAATCCCTTGTACTGCATCCGCACAGGTTGAAGCTTAATAGTGATTCCGCGTTCCCGCTCCAAATCCATCGTATCCAAATACTGCGCCTTCATTTCCCGCTTAGACACCGTATTGGTCAATTCCAAAAGCCGGTCAGCCAAAGTCGACTTCCCGTGATCAATATGGGCAATAATACAGAAATTTCTTATCTTATCCACCCTGATATCTTACCAGAAATCTCCTCTACTCCCTAAAAACCCGTCCCCAGAGCAGAAATCTTGACGCAAATCCATTGCTCTGATAATATCGATACTATGTTTGTACCCGTAGCTCAATTGGGCTAGAGCGTCTGGCTACACCCAGATACTTAGGGATCCAGAAGGAAGCGGGTTCGAGTCTCGCCGGGTACTTTGTCCTTTTTTCTTTTCTATTATTCAGCCAGACTTCAAAGTTTGGCGAAACTCTGACCCTATGGTCAGTTCTGAACCTTTGCTTCTTGTAAGGACCCCCTTCCTTACTGGATAGTAGCGGTTAAATTCCGCAGGGCTACCACTCGGTAGCCCTTTTCGTTTGTCCAAAAATTCCTCACTCTTCTTCTTCCATTGCTCAATCGGAGATTGGAAATTGGAAATTAAATCGACCACAAGTCGATTCTTGTCTTTATTGTTACCGCATTGGACATTGGATATTGGACATTAGATCGACTGCAAGTCGATCTTTCTCTACCCCCTTCTCACCTTTTGCCAGAGCGTTTTGACGGGACTAATAATCATTTCTACTTCACCGAGTTTCAACCACTTGGTTATTACCAAATACGACAAGAGCGCTACAACTATAGTCACAATAGTCTGAGCGAATAAACCAAAAAATTGATTAGTATTAATAATCAAATCCATCACCCGCAACATCAGATATCCCACTCCTCCCATTGCCACTGCGCCAAATATCATTTTGCCCATTGAGGCAAAGATTTGTTTCCACGGCAACCCCGCCAACTTACGGTTCAACACAATTGCCAACACCAGCATATTGGTCAGTCCCGAAATAGAAAGCGCCGCTCCCAACCCCACCACCTGCAGTTGCGGAATCAGAATTACTGCTGACGCCACATTTACTACCAACGCCACAACGCCCGCAATAAGCGGAGTTTTTGTATCCTGCAGAGCGTAAAATGACCTCGCCAGAAGTGGAATAGTGGCTTGGGCAATCATCCCGAAAGTCATAAACGCTAACACGGAAATTGTGAATCGAGTATCTTCCCACCCAAAATGTCCTGCACCCAAAACAAGTCGAACAATTTGCGCGCGCAGAAGCCAGTACAAAACCATGGTTGGAATAATCAAAAAGAGAATCTGTTTTAATACCCGCGTAAAGTCATCTTTGAATTCTCCTAATTTTTGCAATGTATATTTTTCCGCCAACACAGGAAACACCGCTATCGCAAAAGATATTCCAAAAATACCAATCGGCAAACTCTGTAAGTTATCCGCCCAGTTCAATACCGCCACACTCCCTACTGCAAGCGTTGAAGCAATTATCGTGTTTATTACCACATTGAATTGAGATATCGCGATACCCAAAGTCCTTGGCGCCATCAATAGTGCCATCTTTTTCAATGCAGGATGTTTCCAGTTGAAATGAAAACGATATTTGTAACCGAGAGCAAAAACTCCCGGTAACTGAATTGCCATATGCATAAACGCACCTAAAACCACACCGTAAGCCAAACCGATATTGCCAAATCTCGGCACCAGCCAAAGCACACCAGCAATAATCCCGAAGTTATACATAATCGGCGCCACCGCATATGCCAAAAAGTTGCGGAAAGAATTTAGAATCCCACCCGCTAGATTACTGATGCCAAAAAATAACGGAGAGAGCAGCATCACTCGCATCAAAGATATGGTCAATTCCTGTTTCGCGGGATCAAACCCCGGTGCCACAATTTTTGCCAACATCGGCGCAAATACCGCTGCCACCAGCAATATCACTGCCAACGCAACCATCCCGATATTCACCAGCGAATTTACAATGCTCCACGCCTCTTCCTTATCTTCGCCGTTTTTGTGTAAATATTCAGTGAAAATAGGAATAAACGCTGATGACAACGCTCCCAATATCAATAAGTTAAAAATGAGGTCGGGAATCTTGAACGCCGCAAAATAAGCATCTGTCACATTCCCCGCACCAAAGTGCGCTGCTAAAGTTCTATCCCGAAGCAAACCAAATATTCTACTAACTAAAGAAGCAACTGCCAGCACGGCCGTTGCCTCCAACACACTCGATTTGCGGGTAATCAGCTTCCTAAACATATAGTTATGGTTTTCTCCGTTAGGGTGGAGATGAGAGCAGGTCAGCTTGGTTTCAATTTATTGAAACTCAGCTTTTGCTGACTGACCGTCGAGAGAAGAACACACCTCGTTCTTTTCTCGAGAGCTAAAAAAAGTTTTCGAAATCTTCCTTGCCAAGAGTTTCACGCTCGAGCAGTTCTTCTGCAATTGCTTTCAATTCTTTAGAATGCTCCCGCAACACTTTCTCTGCTTTTTTGCTCGCCTCTTCGATTATTGCCGAAATTTCTTCATCAATAACCGCGGCAATCTTATCGCTGTAGTTGCGTTGTTCGTGAATCTCCCGTCCCAAAAACACCATATCCTCGTCTGTACCATAAGTAATTGGGCCAACTTTTTCGCTCATCCCATACTTCGTAACCATTTGACGAGCAAGTTTTGTCGCTCTTATCAAATCGTTGGCGGCACCCGTGGTCACTTCTTTGAACACGAGTTTTTCCGCTACCCGACCGCCCAAAACGCTTGCCAGTTCATCCATAAATTGTTCACGAGAATACAAATACTTATCCTGTTCCGGCATGCTCCATGTATATCCAAGTGCCATGCCACGGCTCACAATAGAAACTTTTTGTACCGGATCGGCATTTGGCAATATGTGCGAAACTACCGCGTGTCCGGCTTCGTGGTAAGCGGTAATCTCCCGTTCCTTCTCGGACAACAATTTATTTTTGCGTTCAGGCCCGAGCAAAACTTTTTCAATCGCCTCATCCATCTCGAGCTGGCTAATAACTTTCTTATTTCTCCGCGCCGCCAAAATTGCCGCTTCATTTACTAAGTTCTGTAAATCAGCGCCGGCAAAACCCGGAGTCTTAGCCGCTACTGTTCTCAAATTCACCGTAGAGTCCAACGGCTTATTTTTGGTATGTACTACCAAAATCGCTTCCCTATCTTTTATATCCGGTCGTTCCAACGCCACTCTTCGGTCAAACCGACCGGGGCGAAGCAATGCCGGGTCAAGCACATCGGGCCTGTTGGTTGCCGCGATAATAATTACATTGGTGTCAGTTTCAAATCCGTCCATCTCCACCAAAATCTGGTTAAGAGTTTGTTCGCGCTCATCATGTCCTCCGCCCAAACCTGCACCGCGTTGGCGACCGACCGCATCAATTTCATCTATAAATACAATCGCGGGCGCATTACGCTTTGCCTTAGCAAACAAATCCCGAACACGAGAAGCTCCCACACCAACAAACATTTCTACAAATTCGCTTCCACTAATATTGAAAAATGGAACACTGGCTTCACCCGCCACCGCTTTCGCCATCAAAGTTTTTCCTGTTCCCGGAGGCCCTACCAACAACACACCCTTAGGAATTCGAGCACCTAAATTAATAAACTTAGTCGGATATTTCAAAAACTCTACTATTTCCAATAATTCCTGTTTTGCCTCTTCTTCACCCGCCACATCTTTGAAAGTGATTTTATTTTTTGTGCCAATCATCAGTCGCGCACGAGACTTCCCAAACGAAAGCGCCTGGTTCCCACTGCCCTGCGCCTGCCGCAACATAAACCATAAAAATCCAATCACCAGCAAGAACGGCAAAACCGTACCAAGCAGACCCACCCAAAGTCCGGAAGTTTGGTTATCCAATATATCTACTTGGATTTTGGTAGTGTCTACCCCGCTATCTTTCAGGGAAACTCCTGATTCCTTCCGTGACAACAGTTCTTTCCCGTCAGTCGTATACACCCGCAAAACATCCCCTCTGACGGTAATCTTTTCTACTCGTCCTGCATCCACCCTCTCAACCACATCACTTAAGGGGACCACTTGAGTTGGAGTACCACCGGAGCCGAACAGACTGTACGCCAACGCCCCCACCAGCAGGATGGCTAAGATATAACCTATAGTTTTGTTGGAGTTTGAGCGCATGGGCTAGCTTTGACTAACCGTAATCTTATCATACGCCTTCGAGATGAACAATCCGCCCCCCAACCGCCTTTTTTTGACCTGATGCCTCGAACTTGCCATCAGCTTCGCTACTTCCCCAAAATGAGTCTGCTCCAAGTCCACCAGACTCCCCCCAATCGTCCTAATCGCAAGTTTCATCACCTCAACCTGCATCAAGGGCGTCAGTTCTCGCAATTTAGAAATTGAGAGCACCACTCGCCCCTTTGCCGTCTTCCCGATTCGGCGCAAATAAACCCTAGCCAGTTCCGTCAATGCTTCATCAACCTGCCGCCAAATTCGGCTGCTGTTCAATAATTGATTATCAATCTGGGAATTATATTTTCGTAAAATAGGCAGAAGCTGATGACGAATCCGATTGCGAGTAAATTCCAAACTGGCGTTGCTTTCATCAATTGCATACCGCAATTTATGTTTTTTGGCATAGTCCAGCAATTTCTCTTTCTGAATATTCAACATTGGCCGAACAATATTTCCGGCAACCGAATGCACCCCACCAAGCCCTCGCACTCCGCTTCCCCGTAGCCAATTAGCAATTACTGTTTCTACTTGATCATCCGCAGTATGCGCAGTAATAATCCAACTCGCTTTGTGAAGAGAAACAATTTCCTGCAGTGCAGAGTATCTCAATTCCCGCGCCCGTTCCTCAATACCCGTTTTTTTGCCAGCCAAACTTACCCTGCGTGAAACAAACTGCAGTTTGTGTTTCTTGGCATAATCCGCCACCAATTTTTCTTCCCTGTCCGCTGTCTTGCGTAACCCGTGATTGATATGCACCACAATTAGTTTCTGCTCGTACCCACGATAAATCTGGGTAAGCAAATCGAGAAGTACCATCGAATCGGGTCCACCCGATACCGCCACCACCAAAACATCTGTCGGTCTGATTCCGACATTTGTCAGTTCCCCCCTAACCAGGTTAGCTAAACCTTGCTTTTCCATGTCACCAAATCTACTATACTAAAGTCGTACTCCTTTCCTCTTATGTCAAAGGGCTCCCACTCCGACGACTAGCCAGCGTAGCTCAGCAGTAGAGCAGTGGACTCATAAGCCATTGGTCACAGGTGCGAATCCTGTCGCTGGCACCAAAACTATGAACAAGCTATCAGGAAAAATTAAGTTACCGCAGGGCAAGGAATTGCGTGCGAGACTATTGATGACCATGGGGGCAATCCTTTTGGTATATATGGTAGTTTCAACCATTCAAGCAATTTGGCAAAATTATCAAATAGATAAAGAGCTGACTCAACTAAGACAGGAAAACGCTGACCTCAAATTACACAACAAATATCTGCAAAATCTAATCGCCTACCGCCAAACAGATGCTTTCAAAGATAAGGAAGCAAGGGAAAAACTGAACTACCAGAAAGTTGGAGAAACTGTGCTGATAATTCCCAACGAAGACATTGAAAGATTTACAGAAGGTAACATCCAAGACCAAACAAAAACCGTTCCAAAGGAACCAACCAACCCCGAAAAATGGTGGAGATTGATACTCGGTTTGCACGAAGTCGCTTGATAGGGGTGGACCCCGTAGAGAAAATTTAATGTCTTCGACTGGTGCGCAAAGCGCGATTAAATTTCTTCTACGGGGTGGACAGATATGAGCTGAATTGCTAACATTGGCTCGCGGGGTAGAGCAGTGGCTAGCTCGTCAGGCTCATAACCTGAAGGTCGTGAGTTCGAATCTCACCCCCGCAACCACGTCGAAATAAACTCGACTTTACGCTAACGCCCTCGACAGGCTCGGGGTTGCTTTTGGGTCTCGTTATTTCTCCTTTCAAAATCACAAACACTTCGTTAGTTTGTGATTTTGGTTTGAGTCCGCGCACGATGCCACTATTTTGATGGAATCCATTCCTTTCTGTACCAAAGCAACAAAACTACCAGAACCAAATCAGTAGCCAAAGATATCCAATCCACCCAGCCCACTTGGTCAGTAATTGTCAGCAAAATATTTCCCGCCACCAAAACAAGCGACAGCCAAAATACCCACCGAACTTTTTGTCTCAAAAGATATCCCAAAACTGCGTATGCAGAACCATTCACAAACAGTAAACCAGCAACAATTTGGTAGACCACATTTTCATTAGGACTAAGATGGCGACTCAAATAAAAGAACGCTAGAGTTATCCAAACCAGCGCTTTGAAATAAAAAAGATATGATATCGCCTTCTTCATCTTGAAAACATACTAAGTCTTTGTCTCTAACCAAAATTGTAAACCAACGAAGTGTTTGTAATTTTGAAAGGAGAAATGCTGAGCTTCATTAGCCGAGCAAACCTGTTTTGCTCGCGCGTCGAGCGAAGCCATTTCGACGCCGTGGTGGGCCCGCTTGGATTCGAACCAAGGACTAATCCCTTATGAGGGGACTACTCTAACCACTGAGTTACGGGCCCAAGTCAATTATCTAAATTATATCGCCTCGACCTACCTCTCTCCACCTTCCCGGCTGGAGATCTTCTAATTTCAGTTTTTCTATTCTAACCCTTTTGAGATCAATAACTTGATAACCTAATATTTCTGCAATCTTGCGAATCTGTCTTTTTCTCCCCTCTTTCAAAACCAATCCTACCAGCCACTGCCTGTCCTTCACTTTTTTGCTCATCACCAATTTCATCGGTTGAGTTCGATAACCGTCGTCAATTTTAAATCTCTGTTCAAACTTCGGGATGTTATCTTCCGTTTTCCCTTGCAATAAAACTTCATATTCTTTTTCGTGTTCGTATCGCGGGTGAGTAAGCTCAAGCGCTAAATCACCGTCATTTGTTATCAGCATCAATCCTTCACTATATTTATCCAATCGTCCAACTGGATAAACTCGTTTGCCTTTGAAATAATCGGCAATTGTTTTTTTGGCGTAAGGGTCGCTCATTGTTGAAGTGACGCCAGCTGGTTTGTAAAAAGCGTAAATCACCTGCTCTTCTTTTTTTAAGAGCCGTCCATTGTATTCGATTTTGTCTTGGGCTGGATCCACCTTAGTCCCAAGTGTTGTCACCACCTTACCATTTACTGTGACCAAACCCTTCGCAATATACTCCTCCGCCTTACGGCGGCTGGCAACCCCAGCTTGAGCTAGCACCTTTTGTAGTCTTTCCATCTACCCTACTATAACAAAACGCCCCGATCTGCATCGGGGCGTTTTTGATAATACCGTGACTATTTCTTCAACCAAGTTCCAATCGTCACCAGCATGTAGAGGGCGGCCAAGCCGACCAATCCATAAATGATGCGAGGAACCATGGCGAACATATCACCAGCGCCGAACAGGTTGGCTACTAAATCCCATTGCAGGAAAGCGACCAAACCCCAGTTCAAACCACCGATGATAACCAGAATTAAAGCAATAATATTTAACATATCGGATAAGTCCAAATTGATTGTATAAAGATCGACCCTATCAATATTTTATCATTTCTAGTCCTCTTCAACTAAAAACCCGCCCTAGAATTGCTTCCAGAGCGGATTTTTATTGATTTAAGTTCGATTACCGACGAAAATCGCGACGTGGTGGGCGTTCGCCCATTGGACGCGCTTCGTTGACAGTAATGGTTCTGCCATCAACTTCAGTACCATTAAGGGCGGCAACTGCGGCATCCGCTTCTGAATCAGATTCGAATTCCACAAAACCAAATCCCTTGGACCGACCGGACATCTTATCGAAGATAATCTGAGCGGAGGCCACGGTACCATGCTGCGCGAAAGCTTCGCGCAAAGTGTCCTCAGTTGTATTCCAACTAAGTCCACCAACAAAAAGTTTCTTAGCCATATCTCTTTGGATTTTGAACAATATACGAGTAGGGTGACCCCGTCTGGCCTTCTACTCCCTACCTCTCCAAGAGACATAAGGAAAACGAAACCTACCAACGACAAAACCTACCAACAAAAGCATTATACACACTTCTCCAAGAATAGCAATAACTACCTCTGGAAGCTGATTTTGGGGTATTTTGCCCTAAGAATGGCTACCACCTCTCTCGAGTTGTTTGCCCGCATCAATTTCGCCCGCAAACTCACCGCCCCATTGAACCCCACGATATAAGCTTTGAAATGTTTCCGCATGATGGCAAAGTTTTTCTTTCCCGAAACCTTCTCAAAGAGCCTGGCATGCTCTACCAAAACCCTTAGCTTTTCCTTCAAACTAACTTTCTTTTTTCTTTTATTGAAAAACCACGGGTTACCGAACACCCCCCGCCCTACCATCGCGCCATCCGCTCCAGACTGTTTTATTTTCTTCTTCGCATCTTCCAAATTTTTCACATCACCATTACCGATTACTAAAATATCTTTACCTGATTTTTTTACCAACTTCACTACTTCTTTAATCACCTTCCAATCCGCCGGCACTTTCGACATTTCCTTACGAGTGCGGGCATGAATAATCAAAACATCGGGGTCTGCATCTACTAGAGCCCTTATCCAGCCTTCCAAATCTTTTTTGTTGTAGCCGATTCTAGTTTTTACCGAAACCGGCAACCCGCCTGCCCCCCGTTTAGTTTGTCGAATAATTTCTTTCGCAAGAACAGGATTTAGCATTAGCTTTGCCCCGCCGCCTTGTTTTTCCACTTTCCTATCCGGGCATCCCATATTTATATCAATACCGTCGAACTTTAGTTTTTTCAATAACTTTGCGCACTGATAAAAATTTTCTGGCTTACTCCCAAAAATCTGCGCCACAATCGGTCGTTCTGCCGAAACATATTTCAAACTCGCCGACAGCACCGATCTGCCTTTTGGTGAACACAACCCATCACACGAAACAAATTCCGTCCACATCACATCCGGTTTGCCATATTTAGCAATCAGCCGACGAAAAGCCGGGTCAGTCACATCCGCCATTGGCGCCAATGCCAAAATCGGCCGCTTCAATTTTCCCCAAAACCCTTTTGCCATCTACTTGCGTCTTTTTATCACATCAACAATCACCATCACCAAGCCAATCAGGAAAAATACAGCGCCAACAAGAGCAAAGAGAACCCATATCAAACCTTTTGAATCACAAGTGAGAGGTAATATGGACGGTCCATTGTTTGATGTGCTGGTTAGAAGTCCTATCAGAAAAAATACGGCAAAACCAATCAACCCACCCCAAAGAAATGTTCTTTTCATAAAAATCCTTTTACCAAACAGTCATTCTAATATCTAAGAGAATTATCTATCCCCTACTATTTGCGTCTCTTTATCGCACCAACAATCACCATCACTAAACCGATGATGAAAAGAATTGCGAAAACAAGACCAAGGAATGCCCAGAGAACCTGGTTAGTACCATAGACTAACGCAAAAACCGGCTGATTATCAGGACCATTAGTTGCCCCCGCCAAAAATCCCAACAGGAAAAAGACGATAAAGCCAACTAACCCGCCCCAAAGAAATATTTTCTTCATATAACTCCTTTCGTCCCTATTATCACACAAAAGCCACCGCCTCTTTAGCGATAAACCCCATAGGTGTACACTACTGGGAGCTCCCCTATGAATATATTCCTGTCCATTTTCGCCCACCCCTACTTTATAGTTTTCTCCTATATCGTAGCTGGCGGTTTTGCAATCAGCGGTCTCGACGACCTCTTGTTTGACGGACTTTACCTCAAATGGCGAATTCACCGCTTCTTCAATCGTAACCGAATTCGCAACTTTACTGTCCATTCGCTCGAACCCCACAAAGAGCAACGGGTTGCAATTTTGGTACCCTGTTGGCGCGAAAGTTCTGTAATTGGGAGAATGGTACACAACGCAGTAAAAACCATCAAATATTCAAATTATTCAATTGTCTTGGGAGTTTATCCAAATGACAAACCCACCATTACTGCCGCTCGAAAATTAGAAAAACGTTTCCCTGAACACGTGAAAGTTATAGTTAACCAGAATGCCGGTCCAACCACCAAAGCCGACAATCTCAATTCCACTTTTATCGCTTTAGAAACTATCGAGGGCAAAAAACCCTTCCGCGTCATTGTCACTCACGACAGCGAGGATGTTATTCATCCATACTCCCTACGCGTTTTCAACTACCTGATTTGTGAACGGAAAAAACATATGGTGCAAATTCCCGTTTTGCCACTTTCTATGCCGTGGTGGGAATTGATCCACTGGACTTACGCTGACGAATTTTCCGAAAATCATCTCCGCCATATGATTACCCGCGAACATATCGGTGCTTTTGTCCCCTCTGCGGGAGTAGGAACCGCCTACGACCGGGCCTCTCTGGAAACATTAGAAAAACATCATGGACGAGTCTTCAACGACGAAAGTCTAGTGGAAGACTACCATAGCGCAATTGAGCTGCACCACACCGGCCACGACACAATCTTTGCCACCATGTTTACCGACCGCGGGGAAGTTATCGCTACCCGTTCAATATTTCCCCGCCACTACCGCGCTTCGATTCGCCAAAAAACCCGCTGGATCACAGGCATTGCTTTACAAACTTGGCAACAAACCGGATGGTTAGGCGACTTCAAAATGAAATATTGTCTATTTCGTGACCGCAAACAAATAATTACCGGCTCGCTTAACTTCTTCGGCTACATTGTACTAATTCCATTTTTCATCCTGCCATTTTTCTTCGGGATTAGCCCAATCCATCACATCCCAATTATTCTGTGGTACCTTTTCTTGTTTGATACCCTTCTGTTTTTCTTACGAATAATACTACGAATGTCAGCTGTAAGTGTTTTTTACGGTTTTGGAAATTCATTGCTAGTCCCTATCCGTTATGTAATCGGCAATTTCATTAACTTCTCCGCCTCTGTTCGAGCGATTTACCATTTCTTCTTCCGATCAGACCGTCAATCAATCCCTTGGGATAAAACTAGTCACGAATTTCCCACCCAAGCAATGTTGAGATAAAAATACGAATAACCCAAATTAAAAAGGGAACAGATTGAACCACCTGTCCCCTAAAGATCAAACTCGACGCCGAGTGAAGAGCCGAAAAGAGCTTCCTGCTGCTCCGGCTGTTCCAACAAGTAGTCGAGGGGATGTCGCACGGACACGCCATCGATTTCCTCCGCCAGAACATCATGAAGCATCTGACCGCTAAATACATCATCCGGATCGTAGCGAAGCCTTTTGCAGTGATAGTGACCACCTCGGATACGTGGCAGCCCCAAAACTTCAAACCACTCTCCCGCGACACGGATGTACTGCCCAGAGCAGGTTGGCAGACGCTGACCGTCTTTGGTTACCCGAATTAGGTTCTGCGGCCTACCTTTCGGGATCCTAATTGGGGCCAGCAGCTTGCGCGCGAGATAAGCTTTTCTCCGCCGAAGTTGAGATGAGGTAAACTCACCGCCATCGTCGAGGGAAGCAAAACGAACCAAGCGCCCCGCGTGCCTAAAGTGAGCTCCCGTATACCCGCGGAAACCCGACCCTGCACCTTCATAGAGTATCCGATGGTACTCGAGTTGTTCCTCAAGCCGTGAAGAACCCTGTTCGCGAATGTAGTCTTCCACGCGCCCGATAGCCTCGTTGTTGAAGGCAACGAGTTTAGACAATGCTGAAACATACTCTCGAGCTTTCTCCTTCCTCTCATCTCCACACTCACCATCTTTCTTAAGCTTTCCAAGACCCAGTTTTAGTTCCTTGAATCGTCGAGAAAGATGACTTCGCGTTGCCCTTTCGGATGGCGTCCACTGTAGCACAATATCACCTCCCTTTTGTACAAGTTGTACAAGGTGCGCCCCTTACATTTTTAGTATAAGCTGCGTTTTTACGAAGAAAAACCAGCAATTAACAAAGCTAGTCTCACAGCCAATTTTTGAACCCATCCGGACCCGATTTGATATATCTACAATAATTCTATTGTTTTTGAGCCAAGAGAAAGGCGGTCGTGTTGAACATCGGGTCCCCATTAGTTTTTGTTTGGCGAGCTTTAGTATTTCTTTCCACATATTCAATGATCTCCCAGTGACTATAAATCTTCTTGAGCTCCTCCAAATCAAGATAATAGCTCTTAACATTCGGGTTGTCCTTGAAAAAATCACCTTTTTTAGTGAAGCCTATAACAATATTCAGCCCGCCTGGATTTGTGTGCTCCATAACCCGCCTTAATAATTGCACAGCTTTGTCACGCCTTATAACATGCAGAACAAACGAAAGGATAATTATGTCATAATTTCCAAATTCTATTTCAGTTATGTCCGCGACTTTGGTTTTGATATTGATGCCGAGTTCTTTTGCTCGATCCTGAATCTTCTTTATGCCGACCTTGGAAACATCTACAACCTCTACATCAAAACCATTCTCCGCCATAAACACGGCATTCCTGCCTTCGCCACCACCAATATCCAAAACCTTACCAGAACGCAAATGATCTAACGCCCTAATGACTAGACTCTCTGGTTTGCCTTCGCCAAAAACCACTTTTTCTGAAGCGTACAATTTGTCGTAATGTATAGCATTTCTATTTTTCATAGCTTTATCTTATCAGGTTCTAGTTCTCCGGGAGTGGGAATTGTTTTCCCCAACCAAAATCACAAACCAAGTGGGGTGGGAATTGTTTCCCCACTACTGTGGGGCCCCGCCATTCGCTGCAATAAGGTATACCCAACAAATATTATAGTCGTCTCCTTTGGAGACTAAGCAGCATCATGCACGAACCCTTTGTGCTTCGCATGGGTTCAAACCCTCACCCCGAAAAAGAAAAATGCCCGCGAAGACTCGCGGACTTTTTTCTGGCTCCGGGGGTGGGATTCGAACCCACGACCAATCGATTAACAGTCGACCGCTCTACCACTGAGCTACCCCGGAATGCGCGTCGCCAAATGGCGACGCGGTAATTGTAATTTACTTCAAATAATCTTTCAACTTCTTACTGTCTTTGCTCTTGCGCAATTTCATTAGTGCCTTAGCTTCGATCTGACGAATACGCTCACGAGTGACTCCGAATTCTTTACCTACTTCCTCCAGCGTGTGTGCCCACTCGCCGCCAAGACCAAATCGCAACTTCAGAATCTTTTGCTCTCTTGGCGACAACAAATCAAGTACTCCGCCCACATCACCTTTCAGAAGTTCGTAAGCCGAAGCTTCTTCCGGCGTCAGACTATCTTCATCTTGAATAAAGTCACCAAGCAAAGAGTCATCTTCGTCACCGACCGACTTTTCCAAAGATACAGTCTCCTGCGAAATCTTTAGAATGTGGTTAACTTTTTCAACTTCCAATTCCATTTCATTGGCAATTTCTTCTGGAGTCGGCTCACGCCCAAGCTCTTGCACCAATTGCCGTTGAGTACGAGAAAGCCTGTTCATCGTTTCTACCATGTGCACCGGGATACGAATTGTTCGAGCTTGGTCGGCAATGGCGCGAGTAATGGCCTGACGAATCCACCAAGTCGCGTAAGTTGAGAATTTGAATCCTCGTCGCCAGTCAAATTTCTCCACCGCTTTCATCAAACCGATGTTGCCTTCCTGAATCAAATCCAAAAGCGACAATCCTCGGCCAATATATTTTTTGGCAATCGATACAACCAACCGCAAGTTTGCTTCCGCCAACTGTTTGGACGCCAGCACATCACCCATTTCCACTCGTTTTGCCAACGCGACTTCTTCTTCGGCTCGAAGCAACGGCACCTGTCCGATTTCCTTCAGATACATCCTTACCGAGTCATCACTGATGTCATCTTCCAACAAGTGCGGATCGATATTCACATCCAGCTTGTTCCGCATTTTTTTCTTAGTGGCTTCAGTTTTCTTGCTTAGCTTACTGTCCCCGGCCAATGCCCAGATCAGATCGTCCCGAACATCTACCACCTCAATTCCTTCTTCCATCAAAATCTGGAACAACAAATCAAGCATTTCGATTTGCTTTTCCACATTCGGGACCGCCTGCTCTAGTTCTTGTTGAGTGATAAAGCCTTTTGCCTTACCGGCGGATACCAAATCCGCTACCGGCCCCGGGAGCTTACCAATACCAGATTCTTTGCGTTTCCTTTTTTTGGCAATTTCGTCTTCATCCTCAATCTCAAATATCTTGAGTTTTGGTTCTTCTGGTCTTGGCTCTCCGAGCAATTCTTCTGCTTCTGATTTGCGTTTTTTACTTACCTTCTTAGGAGCAACTTTCTTTGCTAGCTTCTTCAACGGTTTCTTTACCGACTTCTTCGGCTTCAGTTTCTTCGCTGGTTTCTTCTTAACAGCCTTTTTTATCGGTCTCTTCTTTACTATCTTTTTTGCCGGCTTTTTCTTTGATACTTTCTTTACCAATTTTTTTGCCGGCTTTTTCTTAATCACCCGTTTTTTACCTGCCCGTTTAGGGGCGGTCTTTTTTGGAGCCGGTTTTCTAATCGGTTTCTTCTTTGCCATTTTTTTCACTACTTTTTTATTACTTGCCCGCTTACCTGCTGACCTGCTGACCTGCTTACTTTTCGCCGGCTTTTTCCCGACGGTCACCCGTTTCCGAGCCACCGCCCGTTTACCCGCCACGCGAGGGGCTGCTTTCTTTTTTGGAGCAGTTTTTTTGCTCGCCATAGAAAGTCAGTTAAATACTATTTATAGTTGATTAAGTTCTTTCAGGAGCTCCGCCACCCTTGCTTGATCATTTTTTGCTTCCGCTTCCGCGATTGCTGCTGCCAGTTCATTTCTCCTGACAGTTGCTGATCGATTCAGTAGTAAATCAAGATAGAATTTCAGTTCCTTTTCCAAATCTTCCCCAGAAACCTCCTCATAGCCTTGTTCCAAAACTAGCATCAGTTCCGAGGCAGCAGTTTTAGTTGGCTCGGGAAGTCGTTTCAAAAAATCTTCAGCTGACAGGGTTGTGTTGGCAGTATACCAAGAAGACATCGCATCGTAAATGGTATTTGCCAGTCCAGAAGCCCATTTTATCCGCCCGCCCACCGCCAGTAGTTGGGACATTAGATTGGGAGCCAACATCGGCAGCATCACTGCCCGCTCCTCCAGCCAAGTTGGGGACATCTCGGTTGCCTCCCCGGCCACGGGCTTCATGAAGCTACGAGCTGGCTTCAGCGATTTTTTCAGCGTGTCATACAAAATTGACGGATCAACGTCCACCGTTCGCGCCAACCTCTTTATATAGTGATCCCGTTCTACTGGGTCATTCACTTTGGTAATCACTGACAGCAATTCGCGTGTCAGTTGTTTCTTGTCTTCTAATTTAGCAACATTATATTTCCGTGCCGCCACATCAAAATAGAAATCCATCACAGGCACTGCTTCTTCTACCGCCCGTTTCCAATTTTCAGGATTTTCCTTAATCATCGAATCGGGATCTTTGTGGCCGCCTAACAAAACGACTTTCATCGCCATATCAAAATTGTTTGCCATCTCTAACGCTCTACGCGTAGCTTCTCCGCCGGCAGTATCCGCATCCAACGACAACACAATTTCTTTGCAGTAACGGTTTAGCATTTGCAGTTGTTGTTCCGTCAGCGCCGTTCCCGAAATCCCCACCACATTTTTCACCCCCGCTTGATAGGAACTAATTGTATCCATCTGCCCTTCTACCAAAACTACCCGTCCCTCTCGCTGGATAGTCTGTTTTGCCAAATGCAGCCCGTAAAGCAGTTCGCTTTTATGGAATAGAGGGGTCTCTGGTGAATTCAAATATTTAGGAATTCCACTCGGATCCAAAACTCGTCCCGTAAATGCCACCACCCTGCCAAGACTATCCCACAATGGGAACATCACCCGCCCCACAAATTTATCGTATAAAAATTGTCCCTTACGGACTCCCAACCCCGCCTTTTCAATATCCGCTTCTTTCGCACCTTTACGAATCAAAAACTCCACCAACGCTTTCCCACCTCTAGGCGCAAAACCAATTCGAAACTCCGTTAATGTAGCCGGCAGCATCCCCCTCCCTACCATATATTCTTTTGCCGCTCTGCCTTCATTAGTATCCTGCAAAACTTTTTCATAAAATCTCGCCGCCGTCTCATTGATGTTCATCAAAGTCTTGCGAGTATCAATCCCTGACTGCGGAACTTTAGAAAGTTGAATCCCCGCCTGCTCCGCCAACATCTGCAAGGCCTCCGCAAATCCAATTCCTTCTTTTTCCATTACAAATTTGAAAACATCTCCGCCCCGCCCACAGCCAAAGCAATGCCAAATCTGCTTGTCAGGGCTCACCATAAAAGACGGAGTCTTTTCCATATGAAAAGGACACAAACCTTTGTAATTCGTCCCCGCTTTTTTCAACGGCAAATATCGACCGATAAAATCGACCAAATCAATCTTCCCCTTTATTTCCTCTAAATCCGTCATAAAAAAATAACAAATAAAGTCTTACCCAACCTGACCAATATTGTGAGCCACCTGCGCTTTATGTTCTTTAGCAGAACTTTCATCCACAACCCCAAGGTGTACTAATTCATCAACTGCCGCAGAATATAATTTAAACAAACCACCACCGGGCCCGATTGGATTCAACATACCCCTGTAAAGATGATAGTTTCCACTCTCGGCAAGGTCGCTTGCCACATTAGCAATAGCGGAATACACCCATGCACGAGGAGTCTGCCCCTTCTGAATTATGGATACAAATTTCTCTGGTTGTGCCAGAATCATCGACCGAACATGGCCTATTACTAACGGGAAGGATAAGTTGTCATCAAAAATCACAGCCGCCTCATCGATGACTCCTAACGCTGCTTTTACTTCTTTAGAAGGGAATATTCTTGTAATAAAGTTTGTCATAATTATTCCGACGAAATAGGTTCTAGGCTCCCTGCGTCAACCACCCTATTATTCCCGACACCGTGTTTGCGCATTAGATCCACAAACTTATTCATCTGCAATGAAAACGCGTTGTGAACAGCAATCGATTGCCCTACCGCATTTTTACTGTCCCGAGAAATAATAGACCCTTGAACACCTACGACATTACCGTCCGCATCAAACACAGGACCACCACTCATACCATAAAGTCCCGCATCACGAACTGGATACCCATTATGTTTTCTAATTTTCCCCGTTGGTCCCTTACTAAGCAACTCCCCCGCTTTATCCAAAACGAATGAGGGCTGAAAATAACGACGAACCCCACCAAGTTGCAGACCTCCGTTTTCGTTGGTTGAAATTGTAGCCAAAGGATACCCGCCAATACAAACCGAACGACCCACATCTGGGACCAATGAATCCACTATCACATACGGGACACCTTTTACATCAACTTTGCCCAGAAAAACATCATTCTCGTCATCTCTAGCAATCTCCTGAATTTCAAGCCGGGTATGAACTTCTTCTGGTAGACGTCCTATATATAGAAATTTGGTAGTC
Source organism: uncultured bacterium (assembly GCA_963695435.1). Classification (GTDB taxonomy): domain Bacteria; phylum Patescibacteriota; class Kazan-3B-28; order Kazan-3B-28; family Kazan-3B-28; genus JAKLDB01. The sequence continues at coordinate 90,294 of OY968788.1, read as the reverse complement.
GTGTTGCCTGTATCAAAAACATGGGCCACAGAGACAAAGTGCCCCTCCGAACTAACGAAAAAGCCCGTGCCTGCAACCCCAACCTGTGCTTCGGTTGGCGAAATTTGATTCCAACCAAAAATTGGGAACATCACATCCTGCGCCACCCTAATCGCTTTGACAAACATACTATCTCCTTTCTGGCGGAGGGTGAGGGATTCGAACCCTCGAGAGGCTTGCGCCCCAACCCGCTTTCCAAGCGAGCGCCATAGACCACTAGGCGAACCCTCCGCGAATGTTAAAACTATACCGCCCCCTAACTGACCATATTATACCTGTTTTCTCCTCCCCACCATTGGAGCTTTTGTCTTCATGCCATAGGAGGAGGGCTGTCCTGAATTGAGATAAATTGCCGTCGCGGGGGCATGTTTGAACCCGATGGCTATCGGGTGAGTTTGCCCTTTAAGCGGTAAGGTAATTTATCCAATGAATAAGCCCGACGACGTGGGCAAGCGGTTTCCGTCGCTTTGACAAGACAAAGTAACCGCGGTACAAGGGTCGCGCAGACCCTTGCACCCCTCCCTTGACCTGTTCAGGTCAATCCCTTATACTCCTCTCATATAACTCTAACCTTCTACTCCCCGAGCATCTCGGGGTGAAGCCCACAGGGCTCAACCATAGATAAGGATTCTTAACCATGGCTACAACTGAAGAAATCACCTTTAGCAACTACGAAATCGCCCTCCTCATCTCCCCCGAGACACAGGAGATGGATATCCAAAAAATAATCGCTAAACTACAGAATCAAATCGCCCAAAAAGGCGGTCGAATCTTTTCGACCGATATGTGGGGCAAACAGCGCCTCGCTTATCCAATCGGCAAGTTCGAGTTCGGCTTTTACGCCGCCCTCGTCTTTTCATATCCAACCGCAGGGTTTGCCGAACTCACCCACGACATCAAACTAATGCCAGAAATAATTCGCCACCTCGCTCTTTCTTTGGAAAAGGAAGGTATCACTCCAGAAACAATGAAACGCGTTGACCCATTCAAAGAAGCTCCCCTAAGTGAGCGCACTCCTTCTCGCCCAACCACTTCCACCGAAAGACGTACACCAGCTCCTCGCACACGCACCAAATCGACAACTCCAGTCGCAGAAGCACCTAAGCCATCCGAAAAAGACGAAGCCACTCGGATGAAAGAGTTGGAAGAGAAGCTTGGTAAACTACTAGAAGAAGAATAAAGGCATATTAGCCATTAATTTCAAATATCATGCGTGACCTAAACAAAGTAATGCTCATCGGGAACCTGACCCGCGACCCAGAAGTTCGCACTATTCCAAGCGGACAGACTGTCGCTTCGTTCTCTGTCGCCACAAATCGTTCTTGGAATGATGCCCAAGGCAATCGCCAAGACGCTGTCGAATACATGGATATCGTGGCTTGGGGCAAGCTCGCTGAAATTGTTGGCCAGATCTACCGCAAAGGCCGTCGGACATATGTCGAAGGTCGTTTCCAAACTCGCAGTTGGGAACAAGATGGAATCAAGCGCTACAAAACCGAAGTGATTGCCTCTGACTTAATCTTGCTCGACCGTGCACCTGCCAGCGAAGTCGCTCCGCTCCAAAACAGCGCTTCCGAAAAAACTGAACAACCTGCCGCTGTCGCCTCTGATCCTTTGAGCACCGCCAGCGATGAAATCAATATTGAAGATATTCCTTTCTAAACTAATAACTCTAAAAGAACTATGGCATTCCCAAAAAAATCTACTACTAGCGTAAGCCGTCGCCGAGTCACCACTCTGACTCCACGCAATTACAATGTGGGAAGCGACGAGCTGAACTACATCGACTACAAAAATGTCCGACTTATCCGTCGGTACATGACTCGCTACATGAAAATCGAACCACGCCGCCGTTCCGGTCTTACCGCCAAGCAACAGCGTGATATGGCTGTAGCAATCAAACGCGCCCGCTACATGGCGCTGGTTCCTTACGCCCTGCATTAAAATAAGCTCGGAGTGAAAACCCGAGAATCAAGGGTTTTCCCTTCCGACGCTCGCTTACGCTCACTGCCTCCCTTTCCAAATAGAGTTCGCAATCCGAAGTGAATTCGAGATTGCTCACAAATTTAAAATCCCAATCCCATGCTTTCTCTTAACGATCTCAAAACCGGCGTAAACATCGAGCTTGAAGGAGCTCCTTATGAAGTAGTCAAATACCAGCACTCCAAAATGGGACGCGGAGGAGCTGTGCTGCGAACCACTCTAAAAAACTTACTAACCGGCAACAACATTGAGCGGACTTTTCACGGCGACGAAAAATTCAACCCCGTGAATCTCGAACGCCGAAAAGCTCAATTCCTTTACCGACAAGGTACCGACTTTGTATTTATGGATAGCACGACTTTTGACCAATTCAATATCGGAGGGCCCATTATTGGTTTTGCTAGCAGTTTTATTAAAGACGGTCAGGAAGTTGACTTGGTTTTTTACAACGGTTCGCCTATCAATATTAATCTGCCCGCAAAAATGCCCTTCAAAGTGATTGAAGCTGAACCGGCAGTTCGTGGCGATACCGCTACCAACCCGCAAAAAAATATCACAATTGAAACCGGCATGAATCTTCGCGCTCCAATGTTTATCAATGCCGGTGATACAATTCTGGTAGATACTCGTGACGGTTCATATTTAGAGAGAGCAAAGTAATGTCTCTTAAACTCGGCATCGTTGGTCTCCCCAACGTCGGAAAATCTACACTTTTCAACGCTCTGCTTGGCGCAAACCAAGCGGCCGCTTCCAATTTCCCATTCTGTACGATTGAACCAAACACAGGCATTGTCCCAGTCCCAGACGCTCGACTTGCCAAACTCGCCGAGCTCGAACACTCCGCTCAAATCGTTCCCGCAACTGTTGAATTCGTTGATATCGCAGGACTCGTTAGGGGCGCTAGTCAGGGTGAAGGTTTGGGCAATCAATTTCTATCCCATGTTAGAGAAACAGACGCTATAGTCGAAGTAGTTCGACTATTTGCCGACAGCAATGTCACCCATGTCAGTGGCGGGATTAATCCAAAAGATGATATTGAAATCATCAACACCGAGCTAATTTTGGCCGACCTCCAGAATATTGAAAAACGGCTCCCCAAAGAAGAAAAGGCCGCCCGCGGTGATGCTAAACTCCAACCCAAAGTTGATTTCTTCCTGAAAGTACAAAAACATTTGGGCGATGGATTTTCAGCTCGCTCCCTAACCCTTACCGGAGAGGAGCCAGTTTGGCTAAAAGAACTTCAGCTAATTTCCGCCAAACCAATTCTTTATGTCGCTAACATTGATGGAGCTCAAATCAAAGACGCTGACACTCTTCTCGCTCCCCTTCGCGAACTTGCCCTAAAAGACAATGCCGAAATCATTGCCATTGATGCCAAGACTGAAGCCGAAGTGACCGAACTAAGTGTTGATGAACGCATCGACTATCTCCGCGAAGCCGGCATCACCGAATCGGGTTTGGATAAAGTAATCCGAGCTGGCTACAAACTACTTGGCCTCATTACCTTTTTAACCGCCGGTGAAAAAGAAACTCGCGGTTGGACAATTCACAATGGCGACACCGCCCCAATTGCCGCCGGCGCAATTCACACCGATTTCACCAAAGGATTCATCCGCGCCGAAACCGTCGCATATGACGACTTTGTAAATAATGGCGGCTGGGTTGGTGCCAAACAAGCAGGCAAAGTTCGAAGCGAAGGAAAAGAATACATCGTCAAAGATGGCGATGTCCTCCTCTTCCGCTTTAATGTGTAGTCGCAGCTTTCACCGCAGCTACCGCTTTATTTAATATCCAATGCCATACCGTGGCCAACCAACCTTCCTTTTGCGGGACGGTTCCTTTTATAGTCTTTGGAGTAGTCGGGGTTGTTGGAGTAACTTTAGACGAAGTCTTCTTTGCGATTACCTTAGGGGCTGGCACCGTCACTTTTACATTAACTTTTGTATTAGATAGCCAAGTAAGATACTCTGCGACTACCGCAAACTGTTCACGATAAACACCCGGCTTTAATGGAGCCTGTATTTTCAAAGTGAACCACCCCTCTTCTTTCGGCTGAACCGCTCCAAGAACATCATTCGACTCTATTGCTGCCGCACGATTAAATTTTATCCAAGCGTCAGCCGATAGCGTACTGGGGTCGTCACCCACAACTCCCAATCGAATCGGGTTGGAAACGCCATTACCATACCAAGTCGCCCGACCTGTATTCAAAAGTCTTATTGTTATCGTCGCTTCCTCTTCTGGCAATAAGACAAGAGCATAGGTTTGTTGAATCACCCGTGCCCGATAATCAGACGCTTGCCACACCTCTACGACTGGAGGCGCTACGGGTTGAGGAACTGGTTGAGTAATCCCTCCTCCACCACCGCCGCCTGCCGCAACTATACTAAATATCGCATTACTTACATCATTAACCGAAGCATCTCCGACTTTGCTAATTCGTATATTTGCTGCTGTTGTAGCAGACCCTGCAACTGTCCATGAATAAGTTCCATCATTAGTAGTTGATGCAACTATTGTTTCCCAAGCTCCTCCAACCGAACGCTGTAATTCAATTTTGACATCCGTAATTGTCACCGTAGCAGTCCAAGTGATACTTTGACTAGTACCCACTGTCCAACTCTCTCCGCCGTTAGGCGTTGTCACCGAAATAACTTCTCCTCCCGGAGGCAAGATTGTTACTGACAAAGTTGCCGTACCACTAGTGCCGGCCATCGCCCATATACTCCCCAGCCCAACTATCCCTACTGCTAATACCGCACATAGTTCGCGCTCCACCCACTGCAAAAATCGGTGAAGTCGAAAGTTTTTCATTAGTTACCCCACAAACTTTTAAATCCGCCTAGAAGCCGATTAAATAATCCACCTAAATCACACAAGAATCCCTCGGTTCTGTCGTAAAAATCTAATGGTCCTTCGGGAAGACCAAATGTCGGCCAACTAACACTTTTACTACCAATCGTAGATTGACTTGTGGTTGGAACCTTAGTCGTTGGCTTAGCTGTAACAACAATTTCCCAAGATACTGTCGCATCCATCCATTGGAGATATTCTGCTACTGGTGAAAAATACTCCACATAATTTCCCGACTTGCTCGGAGCTTTCACCTTAAAAATAAACCTACCAGTCTCTCCCGGCCTAATCTCTTGTCTGCCTCTTAGACCTGCTTTCTGGACATTAGCCGGTCGGTTGAGCAACACCCAGCTACTTCGCCAAAACACACTTCGTCTGTCGCGTTTTTGAGAAGTACCCAAGCGAGTAGTGTTACGAGTATAGGTTAGCCACGATTCAGTTCCTGTATTTACAAAATCCGCCCAAACCTCCGCAGTTTGACCGACAGTCAATTTAATTTGTCGACTCGACTGGTTCAATAAAGCGGCTTCATAATACATTCCCTTAACCTCAATTTGTTTGTCCCAAGTCGCCAACGTACCATCGCTGTTATACACAGCCAAAACATACTTGCCAGGTTTGAAACCTCTCGGCACTTTTAACCGAACATGAGAAGTATTGCCGCTCCACAACATCCGTATATCTGAAGTACCTAATTTGAAAATCGTGTTGTACTCAAAATTTAATCCCGTCACATCCAAAATTACATCAGTTGTATTTGTAAAGGAACTCGGCTGTACATTGCTAATAAAAGGCGGATGTAAAGTCGGCCCACCACCCCCACCAGAAGTTGGAGGAGTCACTGGGGGAACAACTGCCGCCGTAATTGCAAACACCCCATTACTTACATCCGTAATCAATGGATCGGTTGTATCGCTAATTTTAACAATTGCTGTAGTGGTTGCCGAACCAGTTACGGTCCATGGATAACTCCCGTCACTCGCTGCCACCGTTGCGACAATCGTTTCCCAAGTCCCACCTGTAGTCCGCTGTAGCTCTATCTTCACATCAGCTATACCAGCCCCTGCCATCCACTCAATTGTCTGGCTAGTCCCAATCTGCCAACTCTCTCCGCCATTAGGAACATCCACCTGGATTGTCCCTGCAGCCGGCAAGACACTTAGCGTCGTTAACACTTCACTAGTAGTCCCTGCTCGCGTCAATACGACACCCGCCCCTACTATTAGTATTGCTAAAACGGCACACAGCTCTCGCTCCAGCCATTGAAACAATTTATGCTTATTGAAGCTGATTTTATTCAAGCCGTTTTTATTTTAGTTTTATTGCTCATTATACCACAAAAACTACCTCTCGTCAAGTCAGCTCACTTTTCGCCCTTAGACATATGTTATTATGTCAGTATCTTATACTGTTCTATGAATTACAGGAGCCAAAATGATACTTAATGGTGGACAAATAGGCGGCTAGTCGCCCACTAGTTGCAGCACATACCTTCTCTATATAGCGGATTCGAAACAATCCACTTGTTTTTTGTCTCCCATCCGCCATTGGAGCTTGAGTGTAATGAATCAATAAAATTAGCGCTGACGAAGGCGCTGTTTGACGACTGACAAGGAGGAGTTCGCCGTAAGTCAGAAAGCTAATTTTATTAGATGAATAGCGAAAGCGACTGGCGGGACGGTTTGGTTACTTTGACAAGACAAAGTAACCGCGATACAAGGGTCGCGGAGACCCTTGAAAACAAAAAGAAACATCATTATAGATGCTTCGCTTCGCTCAAGCATGACAGAAAAAGAAAAACCTAGATCACTCTACGACGTTCTTGATACTTCTCTTTTGGCATCGTAAATATCATTTTCCCCGCCACCGTCTGAAAAACTCGGGTCACCACTACTTCTGCTTCTTGCCCAATGTGCTTATCTCCCCCTTCAACCACCACCATTGTCCCATCGTCCAAATAACCAACGCCTTGTCCAACATCCTTCCCTGACTGGATTACTTTCAGTTTCATTACCTCCCCTGGCAGCACCACCGGCCGAAGCGCGTTATTCAGCTCGTTAATGTTCAAAACCGTTAGATTCTGAATCCGCGCCACTCGATTGAGATTATAATCCACCGTCATCAGCCGAGCATGATACTTCTTGCTCAACCGAATAATCTTCGAGTCCACATCAGACTCGCTGATAAAATCATCATCCACTACTTCCAGCCGAACACCCCGCTCATGCCGCAGTTCATCCAGAACCTCCAACCCCCGTCTGCCTTTGTTGCGCCGCATAGCTTCTTCCGAGTCCGCCACCAATTGCAATTCGTCCAACACAAACCTCGGCAAAATCAACCGGCCTGAAAGAAAGCCCGTTTTTGCCAAGTCGGCAATCCGACCGTCAATAATTACACTCGTATCCAGCACAATTCCGCCCTCGGAGAGACTCCCTGGAGTATCCCGCCGCAATTTTTTTGTCTCTTTTACCAATGTATTCATCAGCGCAAAGAACTGGTTCAGAGACTCACCAATTTTATCCCGCTGGTTATAAAAGAAAGTTGTAGTAATCGCTACCGAAAAAATGTTTACCAAGAGAGGGAGCCACACCCCCAGACTCCTGACATCTTTGCCAGAGGCAACGACACCAATGTCCCGATAGAAAGTCCTACGATAACGCCCAGCAAAGTCATCACAAACACCGATGAAGGAATCATCGTGATCTTCTTTGCTATTACCACATAAACCACCAGGAATAGCAGTAGCGCGCCAATAATAATCTGCCAAATCATATTCTAGTTGTGAGATAAATCCCTAAATAAAAACCAGATAAATCCTAAACCGCTGTCTTAGCCCGCGTCCGCGGGCGAGCGGAACTCAAGACTAGTTTATCATCCGCCTGCTCAACTTTGACCGTCGAGCCTTTGGCAAACTGTTTTGCCAAGATACCTTCCGCCAATTTATCTTCAATCATTGTTTGAATCAATCTTCTGACTGGTCGAGCTCCAAGCTCTGGCTCAAACCCGTGTTCCGCTAACCAGCGCTGCGCAGCCAAGCTTACATCTAATTTGATCTTTTGTCGATCTAGCCGCTTCATCAAATCCCCCAATTGCAGCTGAACGATTTTGGCGATTTCTGTTGCACCCAATGGTCTAAACACAACGATTTTATCAAACCGGTTTATAAGTTCAGGACGGAATCTTTTCTTCACTTCGTCCAAAACCTGTTCTTTTACTTTTTCGTAGTCCTGCATTGTATCCCCGCCTCGGTTGAAGCCCAACACCGCTTGCTTGTTGAGTGCTTCCGTCCCGACATTGGAAGTCAAAATCACAATCGTATTTTTGAAACTTACCCTCCGCCCTTTGGCATCCGTAAGTGAACCATCTTCCAGCATCTGCAGCAAGATATTCATTACTTCTGGGTGAGCCTTCTCCACTTCATCCATCAAAACTACCGAGTAGGGCTTGCGCCGAACTGCTTCAGTAAGTTTCCCCGCTTCGTCATATCCAACATATCCCGGAGGCGCGCCTACCAATCTCGAAACACTGTGCCGTTCCATAAACTCGCTCATATCAATCTTGATTAGAGCGTCACGATCTTTGAAAATTTCCTCGGCTAATACTTTAGCCAGTTCTGTTTTACCTACACCAGTCGGGCCCAAGAACAAGAATGAACCCATTGGCCTGTCAGGGTTGCCAATATCCACCCTAGAGCGTTTGATAGCTGATGCCACCGCCTCTACCGCCTCATCCTGACCAATAAGTCTGCTCTTTAGAACCTTGTCCAAATCCTGCAGTCTCTCAATTTCATCTGCGGCAAGATTCCCTACCGGAATATTAGTCCACTGCGATACAACTTTAGCAATGTCCTTTTCATCCACCTTCGGCCAATCAGTCTTTTTGCCTTTGTTGTGCTGCTTTGAAAGCGCCTCAATTTTTTTCTTCAACCGCATTTCAGTAGCCCGCAGTTTGGCCGCTCCTTCAAAATCCTGTCTATCAATCGCCTCTTCCTTTTCCGAAACTACTTGAGCCAACTCTTCTTTTTCTGCATTTGCCAATTCGGGCTGGCTGATGCCAGCAGCAATCCTGACCGCTGATGCGGCTTCATCGATCAAGTCGATTGCCTTGTCGGGCAAAAATCTATCGTTGATGTAGCGAACAGACAGGTTCACCGCCGCTTCGATTGCCTTATCGGTAATTTTCACTTTGTGATAGTTTTCGTAATTCTGCCCGACGCCTTTGATAATTTTGATAGTATCGTCCGCTGTTGGTTCGCTTACCATTACCGGCTGAAAACGCCGTTCCAGAGCCGCATCTTTTTCAATGTGTTTACGATATTCATCCAAAGTGGTTGCACCAATCATCTGCAAAGCACCACGAGCAAGAGCCGGCTTCAATATATTAGCGGCATCAAGACTACCCTCCGCACTTCCGGCACCCACTAATGTATGAAGTTCATCAACAAATAAAACAACGTCTTTTGCCTTCGTAACCTCGTCCACCATTTGGTTGATACGATCTTCAAACTCTCCGCGATATTTCGTTCCCGCCACCATTGCTGACGGGTTGATTGCCATAATTCTTTTATTCTTCAAATTCTCTGGCACACTGCCGTCTTTTATCATCAAAGCCAACCCCTCCACAATCGCCGTTTTACCAATACCCGGCTCACCCAAAAGGACAGGATTGTTTTTAGTCCGACGATTTAATATCTGAACCACTCGGGCAATTTCCTGATCACGACCAATCACCGGATCAATCTTGTCCTCCCGTGCCATCTTTGTAATATCCACGCTAAATTGATCCAAAATAGGAGTCGTGCTTTTACTGTCGCTGCTGCCTTCCGTTGCCCCAACCCGCACCCGCGGTTCGCGCTCCCGATTGGCCTCCATCAAAGCCGCAACCTGCGTTGCCACCACTCCCGGGTCAACTCCCAATTCCAATAAAATCGCGTATGCGCGACTGGCGCGATTCTGCGCCATTGCGAATAACAAATGTTCCGTTCCAATATAGAAACTGCCGTACTGCGCAGCGACCAGCACCGCTCCTTCAATGGAGCGTTTGGCATTATCGGTCAGCCCCACTCTTTGACCGACTCCCCGCTGAACCAGCCCCATCATCATTTCTACCCGCTCGGCACTGACACCCAGGCTACTCAAAATCTCATATGCCGAACCTGTGTGAACATTGAGCATGGCTAAAAGCAGGTGTTCGCTCCCCAAATGCGCGTCACCTAAATCACGAGCCAACTTTTGGGCGTTGGTTAACACCTTCTTGGCGTTGGTCGTAAATTTGTCTAGAAAATAATTGTCCATTTTGCCCCCTGATTAATTTAGGACTCCGGTGCTTCGGGAGTCTCACCCGCAGGCTCCTCGGCTGGCTTCTCTTCAGTCGTTTCTGCTGACACCTCTTCTGGTGATTCCGATTCCTCTTCGCTCACCTCTTTTGCGTGACCAGCCGCGTGGCTACCTTTCTCCACTTCAATTTGCCAACCACTCAATTTGCTAGCCAGCCTGACATTTTGACCCGCCTTACCAATCGCTAACGATAACTGATCTTCTTCTACCTTAATTAAAGCCGAGTGATTTACTTCGTCTAAAATAACTTCTTTGATTTTGGCGGGAGATAATGCGTTGATGATGTACTGTTTGGTATCTTCGCTCCATAAAACGATATCAATTTTTTCCTCACCAATTTCAGCCATCACTGCCTGTACCCGCACCCCCCGGCGACCAACCAATGAACCGACCGGGTCCACCGCTTCTTGCAGTGAATGCACCGCAACTTTTGAACGTACACCCGCTTCTCTCGCGACACCCTTGATTTCCACTGTGCCACCGGCGATTTCAGGAACTTCCATTTCAAATAACCGAGCAATCATTTGTGGGTGTGAACGGGACAAAAGCACCTGCGGTTCTTTGCCCGAATCATCAACTTTTACAATGTAAAATTTCATCCGCTGACCGGAATAGTAACGATCTGTCCGCGATTGTTCGGATGGGAACAAGATACCGGTCGATTTTCCGATATCTACCATTACCACATTCCCTTCCACCCGCTGAACTGTACCGTTAATAAGCTGACCTTCCTTTTCTTTATATTCTTGGAAAATCATTGTCCGCTCGGCTTCACGCAACCTCTGTAAAATTACCTGCTTGGCAGTTTGCGCCGCTACCCGCCCATATTCCGCCGGTGGGAAAACCTCTTCGCGAATCTCTCCACCAACTTCTGCTTTTTTATCTGCCTTCTTGGCATCCTTCAAAGAAATTTCCTTTACCGGGTCTTCTACTTCTTCCACAATTTTATGCACTATAAATAATCGAGCTTTCTCGGATTTTGGATCCATTTGGGCTACTACCAGCTGCTCTTTTTGGCCAAAATCTTTGCGATAAGCCGCTGCCAATGCTGCCTCTACCGTCTCCAAGACGGCTTCTTTAGAAATCCCTTTTTCTTCCGCGATCTGCATGATCGCTGCCATAAATTCAGATGCCATATTATTACCTTAGCTTCATTACTATACCTATCATAAACCAGCAGGCTTGAGTATCAAACCTGCTACTAACAACGCCTGTACTGTACTCTTTCGTTGCCCCCTAGTCAACTGCCTCAATATCAGTAATTAGTTCTGGTTCTCCTTCGCCTAAAATTGTCACCACCCCCAAACGAACAGGCGCCCACGGCCCCCTTTCCCTCCGAAAACTCTCCGCCACCAATTGCATCCTTTTCAGCTTCTTTCTGGTTATCGCCTCCGCCGGCGAACCAAACCTAACACTCCCTCTCGCCTTCACCTCGACCATCAATAATGTCTTGCCGTCCCAAACAACAATATCCGCTTCCCCAAAACGGCAGCGGTAATTTCGTTCCAACAATTGCCAACCCCGCGACTCGAGCCAGTTAGCCGCTTTGTCTTCCCCCGATTGTCCGATTGTACGATTAGCCAATGGTTTCTTGCGTAAATTTACGATGCATTACCATTTTAACTGGTGCGAAGCTTTTTCTATGCGCCGGGCAAATTCCGTGTTTGGCGATTCGCTCTTGGTGCAATGCCGTACCATAGCCTTTGTGAATCGCAAAACCAAAGCGCGGATATTTTTGGTGCAGTTCTACCATCAGTCTATCCCTAACGACCTTTGCCACAATTGACGCCGCCGCAATCGACACTGACTTCTGGTCGCCATCGATAATCCCACTACTGGGAGCTGAAGCAAAATTAACTTTGAACCCATCTACCAAAATAAAGTCTGGTTTTTTCTTCAACCCTTCAACTGCCTGTGCCATCGCAACATAGGTCGCCTGCGCAACTCCCAGCCTATCTACTTCATCTACTCCAACTACTCCCACACCAACTGCCACCGCAAGCTCTTGGATTTTTGAAAACAACCCATCTCGTTGAGAAGGGGTTAGTTGTTTTGAATCATTGATGCCAGTATTTTTGGGAACATCAGTCGGCAAAATTACCGCAGCGGCAACCACCGGTCCGGCCCAAGAGCCTCGACCAGCTTCATCCACTCCAGCAACTAACTTAACTCCGGCTTCCTTCAGTGTCGTTTCCAGCTCCAGCGTCGGACTCGTCAGTGACTGTTTGCTCTTCCCCCGAGTTTTGCTTTTCTGTTCCATCATTCACCTCCACTGGGCTTTCACTCTCTACAGGAGTTTCAACAACATCGCTCCCTGCGGATTCAATATTTGAGACTTCTTCAGTTGGTTCAACTTGAGCTTCTGCCGCCTTCTTTTCTTCATCGGCCTTAACCGCTTCAGCGATGTCTTCTTCTGTAGCTTCCGTTTTGGCTTCAGTTTCCTGACCCAACACCTCTGCCCACGCTTCCTTTTTGCTGGCACTACCTTTCAATTTCAAAGCCTTACCTGTAAGCGCCCGCAAAAAATAAAGTTTAGACCTCTTGGCGGTAGACCCCTGTTTGAATTCAACTTTCACAATGTTGGGCGAATGGAGTAAAAACACTTTCTCTACACCCACTCCGGAAGCAATTTTCCGTACGGTGAAACTGGCGTTCGCGGTCGTACCGTGATTGGTTGCAATCACAATTCCTTCAAACACCTGAATTCTTTCCTTATTGCCCTCGCGGATTTTTTGGTGCACCCGCACTACATCACCCACTTCGATTTTGGGGATGTCGGACTTACGGAACAGTTTCAAAATTGGTTCAGCAATTAGGTTCATAACCTAAGTAGCCTATCAAAAGAGCGCCTCCAGCGCAAGGTTTTTATAAATAGGCCCCCGTTCGTCCTTGAACAGGGGCCAGAGGGTTCATTTCGCGTCAAACTGCGTTCCGGTTACACGCCGAATTGCAGCCTGGTCTAGAGTAATCGAACCGCCGCCGCTAGCGATAGTTTGAGCGATAGCCCCAACATCTAGCTGACGGATATCGTTACCTATCACCAGATACAGCCAGTTCTCTTGGCTGTCCATGTCCAGGAGCGTGGGCAACGGGACACTGCCACCTGCAAAACTTTCGTTCAGCGTTTTCATCCCAGTAGCAAGAGTCGCTCTCAAAGTCCCCCATTTACCAGTCACTACTGTGAGGGAAGAGCTGTCAGCCCCGACCTTGACCGCGAGGAGCACATCACCGATTTTCATCGGATGGGTCACTTGGCTTTCGACCAATCTCGTTTTGGCAAGCGGGTAATCGCTGACTTCCGTACTGACCCATCGCAGGTCAGCCCCACCCAGCGAGTTGGAAACAGTAAAGTACACCTTGTCGCCCATTATTACTGGTGGATATTCCATAAGCAGCGGGCCCCTTACCAACACTTTCGCTAAGCCGCCGGCAGTCCGCAGAACCAAGTTGCCGTTGCCAAGAAAAACTATCTTCCCGTCCCCCGCTGTCGCCAGCGAGCTTTGACCGTCAGTAGTCAGCTGAACCACTTGTCCGTCAAAAACAGAAACTATGTCGTTGCCTCCTTGGTGCGACCAAGTTGCGACGAAACCATCTCCAAACCACTGCGGCCAAAAATATCTGCCTTCCGGCAAATACAGTTTGCGCGGGTTCGCGAATTGACTATCCGCCACCGAAATACCACCTTCCTCATTACCCCAAACCAGCCGAGCCTGCTCCAGCCCATCTGTTTGAGTTTCAGGAATTTTAATTACTGGCATTTCCGGCAGCCACATTGTCAGATGAAGTTTCTTGTTGGCTTCTTTGTTAGCCAAAATGTACGGGATAATCGGCTTCAGCATGGCATCATGAGCTTCCATACTAGAGTTACCCCACCACATTTGACTGTGGTTGTGGTCAGAGGGCAAGACTATCGTATTTGCCCCACCGGCATAACCCCTGCAAAGCGCGGAGTCTAAAGGAACCACCCCGTCACTGCCACAAGTAACTCCCATCTCTTTCATAATCAGAGCACCAACTTGATAAGCCTTGGTGTCCTGATCATTTCCTCCCTCAAGCAGAGTTCGGTCGAGCAAAAATCCCAAATCTAGGTTTCGAGCGATTACGCTTTTCCCGGTTGGTTTTACTTTCCCACCAATAAGCGTCCAACTCGAATCTAATGGGTGCTTTTTGCGCAACTCTATCATTGGAGGATAGTTTGGGAGAAGCCACTGAACTCCGGGCGAATCTAAATCCATCCCCCGATTGCCCAGTAGTTTATTCAGCAATTTCCCCAACAAGGGGAATGCTCTCCTAATTCCCTGCGCAACCTTGTTGCGGTCAGCCATCCCAGTACCAATGGTCGGTGCAGCAGAAGATACTTTGGCATCTAATTTGCGGTTATCAGTTTGGACCGAATAGCAAAAGAGAATATTACCGCCTTTGCTGTGAGTCACACTTGAAAACCGTATCCCAGCTTTAGTCAAATCTGGACTACCTTCAACAAGTGCATTCATCGATTGAGCAATGTCAGGGTCAGCCGAATCAGAGTTGTACCAAAAAACGTAAACCTTCACATCTTCAGCGAAAATGTAACCAGTCCAGTTTTGATACGAACTCTGCCAGTCGCCACCCAAAACCGCTCTGACCATTTCGAGAATCTCACTTTCTGACGGACCATTAGGATCTTTAGAAGAGTTCTTTCCAGGGATAATAACAATCGGATAACGGATGCCTAATGGATCAGAATCGCTTACCTCCATCAACCGACCAAGAGCCTGCGTCGCCCGTACCTTATCCACAACATTATTCTGAATAATACTGTCTGGACCAACTGATGCCCAAACAGCGGTGGCAGCCAAAACAGCCAAGCCACCAATCTTCCACGACAATAGCTTGGCCAACATCTGCGGCCACCTCCTTATTTGTTAAAGTACGACACTCCCTTACTTAAGAATTCGAGTCAGCTCTTGCTCCAAGCCGGCTGACTTTACTGCCCGAGTATTAGTCGCAATTTTCTGCCACCGACCATTACTGAAAACTTCCAGCATCACTTTGAATTCACCCGGATATTTTTCCAGCGTCTGTTTTAGCGTTGCCAAGCGAGCGTTGGTAAATGTTTTTGGCAATTTTATCAGCATCCCGTCAGCTGTATATTCAAATCTTTGGATGACAGGCTGAACAAATGTCGAAGGACTTTCTGCTCGCCTTGTCATCGCTGCCGCTTCTTCCAGTTGTTTCAAATACGCGTTATTCACTTCATACGCCTCACTAACCAAAATCTTTGGCTCGGTCAAAACAACAATGCTTTCGCCTTGATTTTCCGCCCGCTCCTTTACCGTTACTTTGCCCGACACCAATATGACTTTGTCGCGCTCCCAAATACTTCGAGTGCTATCCAAGACTCTGGGGAAAACTATCGCCTCAATTGTCCCGCCCAAATCTTCCAGCGTTACAAACAACATCGCGTCCCCATTTTTGGTAAACACTTTCTGAACTCGAGTTATTATCCCCGCCACTTTTGCAACCCGCCCGTCATCCGCTCCCGAAAGCGTCGTTGTTGATCTCACGATACCGGACAACTTCGGCATTATCTCCTTTAGGGGATGTCTCGAAACAAAAGTCCCTAGATACTCTTTTTCCCACGCCAATTTTTCTTGGTCAGTCGCTTCTTCGATTTGAGAAAGTTGAATAGTTTGCCGAGTCGCTTTTTCAGCCGCCCCAAACATCCCCAGCTGGTTCGAGTTAGCTTGCCGTTGATGCTCTGTGGAAAAATTCAGGATCGAATCAATATTGCTAAACAAAGTTTTTCTGTCTCCAAAATCATCAAGCGCTCCCGCCAGAATCAAGCTTTCCATTGTCTTACGGTTAATCGCTTCCCTCCCCGCCCGTTTTACAAAATCTGCCAAGTCCTGGTACAAGCCATTTTTCTGCCGTTCTTCTACAATCATATCCGACACTTTTTGCCCTACATTTTTTACCGCGTTTAGCCCAAAAACAATATCGCCAGTTTCTTTTACTACGGCAAAGCCGGTAAAACTTTTGTTTACCGACGGTGGCAAGACCCGAATTTTCATATGCTCACATTCGGCAATATTCGTAGCAATCTTGTCTAAGTCCTGCTGATCCGATGTCATCAATGCCGCCATAAAAGCATTGGGGAAATGCGCCTTCAAATAAGCCGTCCAATACGCAATTACCGCGTAGCTCACCGAGTGGGCTCGGTTAAACCCATATAACGCGAACGGTTCAACAAAATGAAACAGTTGTTCGGCAATGTCTGGGCGAACTCCATGTGCCACCCCGCCGGCAATGAATTTTTCCTTCTGTTCGTTGAGCAGTTTGACATTCTTTTTCCCAATCGCTTTGCGCAGAACATCTGCCTCCCCCAAAGTAAACCCACACAAATCCCGAGCGATCTGGAGCACCTGTTCTTGGTAGACAGCAATCCCGTAAGTATCTTTCAAAATCGGCTCAAGCTTGGGGTGGATATACTCAATCTTTTTCTGCCCCCGTTTTCTGGCAATAAAGTCTGGCAAAAACTGAATCGGCCCCGGTCGATACAGAGCCACCATAGCCGCAATGTCCCCAAACACGGTTGGCCGAAGCTCTTTCAAGTTTTTCCGCATCCCCTCGCCTTCCAACTGAAACACCCCAGTAGTATTGGCAGCCGCCAGCAGCTCAAAAGTTTTTTTGTCATCAAACGGCAACTTCGTCACATCAACCTCTACGCCGTGAACTTTTCGAATAATCCTCAAAGCGTTCTTAATAATCGTCAGGTTCTTCAAACCCAAAAAGTCCATTTTCAATAAACCAAGTGATTCTAAGGGATACATCGAATATTGACTCACCAAAATTTTGTCGTCCGAAGGCGAGTATTGCAGTGGCATGTAGTAAGTGAGTTCTCTATCCCCAATCACCACTCCTGCCGCGTGAACCGATGCGTGCCGAATCGTCCCTTCCAATTTCATCGATAAATCCAGCAATTTCTTTACCGATTCGCTTTCGGCATACATTGCTTTTAGGTCAGCCACCTCCTCGATATGTTTGATTAGTGGCGTAAATTTCCCCTGCTGCGGAGGAGGGATGAGTTTGGCAATTCTGTCCACTTCGTTGTATGGCATCCCCAAAACCCGTCCAACATCCCGCACTGCCGCACGCGATGCCATCGTCCCAAAAGTGATGATCTGCGCCACCTTCTCGTTGCCATATTTTTGTCTGACATATTCAATCACTTCCGCCCTGCGATCATCGGCAAAATCCAAATCAATATCCGGCATCGACACCCGCTCTGGGTTCAAAAACCGTTCAAACAGTAATCCGTGCTCCAAGGGGTTCACTTCGGTAATTCGCAAAATATACGACACCATACTGCCCGCGGCGCTCCCGCGTCCCGGCCCAACTACGATGCCCTGATCTTTTGCCCAATTCACAAAATCAGCCACCGTTAGCATGTAGCCCTTGTATCCCATTTGCGCGATTACCGATATTTCATAATCCATCCGTTCGCGCACATCAGCGGGGACGGTATCGCCAAACTTTATCTTTAAGCCAATCTCAACTTGTTCGGCAAAATAATCGTCAATCGTCTTACCGTCCGGTGGGACAAAGTTCGGGAACACTAATTTTCCCATCGGGATTTCCAAATTACATTTTTCAGCAATTTTTACCGTATTCTCAATCGCCTCCGGGACATGGCTGAACGCCTCAATAACTTCCTCCGGGCTACTCACATGAAAATGTTCGTTCATCATCGACATTCGATTGGTATCAGCCACTCGAGTCGCCGTCTGGACACAGAGCAAAGCATCATGTGCCTCTGCGTCATCTATGTCCAAGTAATGAGAGTCAGTAGTTGCGACTAAAGGGATATTCAATTCTTGAGATAAGGCAATCAGCCCATCATTCACCCTCTGCTGTTCAGGAATATTGGGGTGGCTTTGCATCTCCAAATAAAAATCGTCACCAAACACCTTTTTATGCCACAGTGCCAAAGTTTTGGCTTTATCTAAATTATTAGCAATAATCGCTTGCGATATTTCGCCCTTCAGACATCCCGACATTACCACCAACCCACCAGCATATTTTTCCAGCGTTTCGTGATCCACTCGCGGTTTATAGTAAAACCCCCGCAGGTGCGCCTCGGTCGTCAGCTTCATCAAATTCCGATATCCCTCCAAGTCTTTAGCGAGCAGCGTCAAATGAAAATAATTTCGCTCACCTCTGGTTGCTTCGCGATCCGACATTTTCCCCGCCGTTACATAAACTTCGTTTCCGATAATCGGCTTGATGCCGGCCGCCTTACATTCTTTATAGAATTCGATGACCCCATACATAACCCCGTGGTCGGTCAGAGCCACTGCCTCTCCCCCTTGCTCAACCACTTTCTTCACTAAACTCGGGATCTTGGTAAGACCGTCGAGCAAGCTGTAATGGCTGTGCAAATGCAGATGCACAAACTTCACTCTCACCTCCCTAAGCTCAAGAAGTTAGTATTACGGTACCCCTAATTCTATCAGCTACCGCTTGTGTCGCCTACCGGAGAGTGTCATCCCAAGCAGTATCGAAATCACCAAAGCCGCTCCTAGCGCTATCAATAAGATAGGGTTGTCCAGTACAAAATGGGCAAACCCAACCATCAACCCCGCTACCCACTTCCCAAGGTCTGTGTCGGCCAAAAACCAAACCAGCACTACAAAAATCAATATCCCCGCCAAAAATCCCACCAAAGCCTTCGGGTGAGTCCCCCAAAAATAATTTAGCCCCGAAAGCCACCGGTCTAGCCAGCCCCGACTCTCCCAATCCCGCCCGATCATATCCAAAATCGCCTGCAAGAATGCTGCACTGGCTTTGCTGGCGTCACTCTTAGTTATCCGATGACCAACTTTCCCCAAAATATGCTGATAAACTTTTTCTGCTGCCAACACCCCCCGAACATCACGGAACAATTCACCGGCATTGTGAATTTGCTCCTCCACCGTCTCACCAAAACTTACTTCATCCAAAACTTGATGGAAAATCTTAAACGCCTCCACCACCGCCATTGCCCATGCGGCGTCTTCTTTAGATGCCAACAATTGCTCCACTCGTTTCCATTCGGCTTCAACCGAAATCGTATCTTTAGTACTTGGCTGTAATTCGTCCATAGCTTCTCTCGTCATTCTGAACTCGTTTCAGAATCTAAATAAAATTAATAATCCTATCCTTCACAAAAATATGTTTGGAACTAGCCTTGGTGATGCCTGCCAGTTTTTCATTTTTATTAACTTCTACCAAAACATCAGTCTCACTCGCCCCTGCTGGCATCTCGACCGTTCCACGCAGTTTTCCTTTTTCTTGCACCGCAATAGTGACTGTTTTTGCTTTCGTTTTGGCTTCATCAAATTCCGGCCATGAAGCTTCTGAGACACTACCCTTCTGACCTAAAACTTCTTGCCATAATTCTTCTGCCAAGTGCGGAGCAAACGGGCTCAAAAGTTTCACAAAGTCTGGGAGCCAATTACTACTATCGTCTTTGGAAACCTCATTGGTAAATTCCATAAAGCTACTCACTACCGTATTAAACTTCATCACCCCGATATCCTCGGTCACCTTCTTTATCAATCCATGGATATTGTCATTTTGCTTTCCTTTTATACCTGCTCTCTCACTAATAATTCGGTACACTCGGTCCAAAAACTTCCGTACTCCCACCACCCCATTAGTATCCCAAGCAATGGGCTGGTCAAACGGCCCCATAAACATTTCATACATCCGCACTGTGTCAGCGCCATATTGTTCAATCAAATCGTCAGGATTAATCACATTTCCTCTGGATTTGCTCATTTTTTCCCCGTCACTTCCAAGCACCAATCCTTGATGACGCAGTTTCAAAAACGGCTCATCAAAATCCAAATAACCGAGTTTGTGCAAAACCTTGGTAATAAATCTTGCATACAACAAATGCCCATTGGTATGCTCTGCCCCACCAATATACAAATCCACCGGCATCCAGTATTTCAAGGATTTTTTACCCGCAAATTCTTGAGCGTTTTTGGAGTCGCAGTAACGCAAATAATACCATGACGAACAAACGAAAGTATCCATTGTATCTAGTTCCCTTTTGGCGCCCTTGCCGTATTTTTCTTCAACCCCCGTTTGGAAAGTTTTAGACTTCGCCAATGGCGATTCGCCCGTTGGTTTGAAATCAACATCACTGGGCAATATCACCGGCAAATCTTCCACCGCTACACTTTGAGTCTCCCCGTCTGCAGAATAAACAATTGGAATCGGAGCTCCCCAATAACGCTGACGAGAAATCAGCCAATCGTGCAATTTATATTGAACGGTTATTTCCCCTCCAAACTTTTTCGCCATCTTTGGTCCAGCCGTTTTAGAGTCTTGTCCGTCAAACTCACCCGAATTCATTAATGAACCATCCCCCGTGTAAAGTTTCTCGTCCGATTGAATAACCTGCACCACTGGCAATTTAAACTCTTTAGCAAAATCAAAATCTCGTTCATCATGCGCCGGCACCGCCATAATCGCACCCGTGCCATAATCGGTCAGAACATAATCGGCTATCCAAATTGGAATTTCTTTTTTAGTCGCCGGGTTGATAGCAAAACTGCCCGTAAACACGCCTGTCTTATCCTTCGCCATCGTTCTATCCAAATGGGTCTTTAACTTGGTGTCGG
Organism: uncultured bacterium; assembly: GCA_963695435.1. GTDB lineage: Bacteria > Patescibacteriota > Kazan-3B-28 > Kazan-3B-28 > Kazan-3B-28 > JAKLDB01. The sequence continues at coordinate 69,431 of OY968788.1, read as the reverse complement.
CTACATATTTTTCAACCGCCTTTTTCTGCTCCGCAGTCGTGAGCTTCTCTACTAATTCATGCTCCGGCGCCAATACTAAGTAAGTCGCCCCAAACAATGTATCCGGCCTAGTCGTAAACACTCTAATTTCTGACCCGCTGACCTGCTGACCCGCTGACCCGCTAATCGCGAATGCGATTTCCGCTCCTTCACTTTTTCCAATCCAGTTTCGCTGTCCCGTCTTTGTGGATTCAGGCCAGTCGATTTTATCCAGTCCTGCCAAAAGCTCTTCAGCGAAATCTGTGATTTTGAAAAACCACTGCTTCAGTTTCTTTTGTTCCACTTGTGCCCCGCACCGATCGCAACAACCATTCACCACCTGCTCGTTGGCAAGTACTGTTTGGTCTTTTGGACACCAGTTGGCATACGCCTCTTTTTGATAAGCCAATCCGTTGTCATACAAAACTTTAAAAACCCACTGCGTCCATTTGTAATAATTTGGATCGGCAGTATTCACCTCCCTGCCCCAATCGTAGGCAAAACCAAACGACTTTACCTGTCGAGTAAAGTTCGCAATATTGTCCGCAGTAGTCTTACTTGGATGTACACCTTTTTTGATCGCATAGTTTTCCGCAGGGAGCCCAAACGCATCCCACCCAATTGGCCGCATCACATTGTAGCCCTTCATCCGATAGTAGCGCGCAAAAATATCAGTCGCCGTGTAGCTTCTAGGGTGCCCTGTGTGCAACCCATCTCCTGATGGGTAGGCAAACATATCCAAAGCGTAATACTTCGCTTTTTTGTCCCCATCAATCGCCTTAAAAATCTGGTTATCTGCCCAGTATTTTTGCCATTTCGGCTCAATCAGTTTGTGATCGTATTTTTCTTCTGCCACGGGTATATCATAACAAAAACCCGCTCACCCCCTAACCTTGCAATCTTTGCAATAAACTAAGGTATAATTCAGGTGTATTTATCTCTTGCACCTTCTATATTTATTAATCAACTTAAAGTAATGAAAAAAAGAAGAGTCTCTCGCAAGAGACAAAAGCAACTAACTATCCCTAGTTGGATGTTTGTAGTTGCCGCTGTCATAGTTATCGGCCTACTTGGCTGGTACGTCGCAAAGAACGATATCTTCAGCACAGAAGCCGGCACACAGACCGGCAATGTTTTAAGTTCGGTAGAAACTAGCCCACCTAGCGCTCAATTATCAGAAGGACAGAGTACTTACTTCACCGCCATTCCAAAAGGTGTTTCTGCATCTGGCGCCGTTACCTATAAGTGGGTCACTGATGATACGGGCAGTGGTGTGGGAGTTAAAACCAGCATAAGTTCCAATTCATCAAATCAAGTCCGCCTGACAGCAGTTTCCGCTCCAAATAACGGTGGATGGAGTATTTTGAAAGTTACAGCCAGTTTCGGTAACACCGACAAGACTTCTATAGCCGTGATTCGAGTTGCTCCAGCCAAACAAATTGCTTCCGCTCAAATTAGCTTCGACCGCAAGCCCACAGTCGGGGGTTTGGTTCTTACTGCCAAAGCATTAGACACTACGGGTGCTGCCCTCGACAATGCCCAAGTCGAATACAAGTGGAGAATTCAAAATGTCACCGCTACCGCTACTTTCCACGACCCGCAAGGCATTAAGCCTTGGGTAAAATTTATAGGAATCAATACGGGAGCTTACGGTGGCTACTTTATTGTATTTCTTGATGCTACCTACCGTGGAACAACTGTATCAACCGCCAAATATGTTGCGGTTGACCCCCAACGACCGGCATTAAATAGTGTTGTAGTGGCACCTGCAGTCGGCACCTACTTTTCTGGAAGAACTTATACCTTTACAGCCAAAGCTCTTGATATATCCGGAAAAATAATAACGCAAGGAGTAGATTTCAGCTGGGCAAAAAATAACGCAACTCCTCCTTGGGTAAGTGTAAAGTTTGGGACACCCACAACGGGAGCAGATGGTATTAGCAGTGTTCCGGTTACATTTAGCTTTAACGACAAAACCCACAACGCTTGGTCTGTATTAATTAACGCCACAGCTACCAGCGATGGAATAACCAAGCAAAGTTATGCCAACGTCAGTCTGATAAAAAGATAGAAACTAACTAACAATTCTAAAACGACAAAATTGCCTCACAAGGGCAATTTTGTTTTGCCCGTGCTTCGCTCTCCGAGCTATGCAGGGCAGTCTTCGCTTTTATTTTTTATATTTGTCATCAGCCAGACTTAGTCATTCTAGTAGAAAGTAGAATGGCGTAAGCCAGGCGTAGCTACCGTAAGGTAGCGAAGACTGGTGGACCGTACCGGATTCGAACCGGTGACCTCCTCCATGCCATGGAGGCGCTCTACCAACTGAGCCAACGGCCCCTGTTCGTTAGTCTACTTAAACTTCAATCTTCTTGGCAATCTTCCCTAATACCGGCATTTCCCACCGCTTATTGCGAAAGATAAAGTAAATCCCAACAATGCTTAGCCCCACGAACAATATCCAAGCCGCTGCCCCCAAAATCGCCACAAGCCCCAAGCTATTGCTTGGCATCAGCGCTACCACAAAAGATTCCAGCATAAACAATAGAAACCAGACGACTACCTCCGCGCCAAACAACACCATCCCCTGCCGAGCATGAAAGTAAACATCCTCTTGATCGTGCCGCAAAATCAGCGGAATAATAAACATTATCGAAACATACGACAATGCCGCAAAGACCTTATCCTCACTGCTCAAATTCCCGCTGTGAACCGGCTGCGGCAAGACTTCTCTAATTGGTTCTTGTTCTTCCATAAGATTAGAAATTACTCCTGTCGCTCCAATAATACCTTAGATTCTAAAATAATCAATGCCAGAGCCAGAAAGAACAACAACCTTCCTTGCTGAAAAGATACCGCCCAATGATCTACTACCCCCGCCCCCAATATCCCAATTAACGGCAGCCCCAGCCACCAATTTGCCCAGTTCTGCCTAATAAGCTTGAGCCAAAGCCACCCAACCACAAACATCATCCATAGCCAGATCGCTAACCCCACCGCTCCCGTTTCTGCTGTTATCAGCAAATAGATATCGTGTATTGGTTTGTAAGTCCAGACTTTCTGGTTTGGCTTCAGTTGTATTAGTGCTTGAGTATAGTTGCCAGTACCCACCCCCGCAAATTCGTGACCGCTAATAATTTTTCCCCAATCACCCAGGCTCCCCACCCTATCCTCCACCGATTTTTGTTCCAGCCGTGATTCGGTCGAAAATCTCCCTGTCACATTTGACCACTGCCACCCCACAGCTACCCCTGCCCCCAAAAGCAAAGCTACTAATGGGAGCCAAATAAACCTTTCGCGTTTTCTAAATATCGCAACCAAAACCATCACCAACATTATTATTAGCGCGACTACCCAGCTCGTCCGTGAAAATGACAACACTAATGCCACCCCCACCAACCCCGCAACCGCTAACAACCAGTACTTTTGTTTTTTACTTGCGTCACGATACAGCTGAACCAGTGGCAAAATAGAAAATACCAATAATCCTCCCAACATATTTGGATGCGGCAACAACCCCTGCGCTCTGATTTGCCGATGCGCTTCGTCCCCCACGACCGCTACTCCACCTTGATTTGGCCCCAATGGCGACTCACCCAAAATCTGCATTCCCAAATCATGATTCCCTATAAACTGCGCTATCCCCCAAACTGCCTGAAGCGCCACTCCCCAAACAAATGGCCAAAATATCTGCCTCAAATCTTTCACATTATTAAATAGGTACAGAAGCCACCCGAACATCAGCCAGTAATGAACCGACTGTTGTAAGCTATTCTGCCAGTCCAACCCGTACCAACCGGAAACTGTTATCCAAACCAGCCAGAGAACCAAGGGCTGCCAAACCCATTTGGCAGGTAACTGCAGTTTCGGCCAGCGCAGAATCCAAAGAACCAACAAAACAACGATCAAAAGATCGGTAGCGTACAACTGGATCGAAGAATACTCAAAGTAATTTCCGCCGTAACTCGCGAAGCAAAAAGTATGCCGCAATTGCCAGGGCAGCATAAAAACCGTCAACCACAAAACCCCCTGCTCAAACCTCTTCAGCCAAGAACTCTTCCACCACTGCCCTAAGATGATATCTTTTGTCATCGCCAAAATGGATCTTTACTATTCTGTCGTTCGCCAGCGCTAACGGGTTCTGCCCGAGCTTCTTCACATTCCTATCAATAATACCCAATTGCTTTTGTTTTAGCTTGGCTTCTATATTATCTCCCCATTTCCCACCAAACATTTTTTCAACCAAAAGGATGGAACGAAGTGACCCGCCCCCCACTTCCACCTCCGGACGGTATTGGGGTGAACGATACGCCACAGGCAAGGTCGTTTTTAGCCACGCATTTGCCTGCCAAAACTTTCTAAAGAATTCCGCTTTGTATACCGGAATAAAATCGCACGCCCAATACGCCAGCAAATAATCGTTGGGGATTCCGGCCTGGGATAAATCCATCCCGTCCTCGCTCAAAAACAAATCGGGTGAAATTTTCAAATATTTTTGTCTTCCTGCCCGCCACCCAAGAAACCTCAAAAGCCACAATGTTATTGCTCTCACCGTCCATATCCTCCCCTCCCTCGCCACAATAAAGAAATCTATGTCGGAATCCCTCCCAACATTGTCGTGAGACAAACTGTTCATCACTCCTACCAATTTGACGAAGGGGATCCATCTGAATAAATTTACTTTTTTTCTCGCCATCCGCCAGAATTTCTTAGCCAACTCGGGATTACCGCTCTGGCGACTTCGCGGGTCACCCCAATAATAGGTTCCTTCGACACTCGGCAAATCCAACTCCTGCAGAGCTTCCTTTATCTCCTCAAACGACCAATCCCTCTGCCAACCGTAGCGGCGAAGTTGCGGTATCGTTAGAGTCCGCCCACGAGCCGAGTAATCAGCTCCAAAAAAAACCAAGGGTATCAATCGTTGCCTTACTCGTCCCCCCGTCAGTTTTTTGCCCATTACTTTCATGTTATCTTGAAGATACTAACTATCACAATCTATGACCAAGAAGCGCGCCTTTTCAGGTATCCAACCCAGCGGAGTAATCCACATTGGTAATTACCTCGGAGCAATCCTGCCTTGGGTGGAAATTCAACACAAATATGAGAGTATCTTTTGCGTGGTTGACCTCCATGCCATTACTGTCCCACAGGATCCGAAAGAATTAGCCGAGAGTACCTACCTGAATACAGCAATCTATCTAGCTTCCGGGATCGATCCCAGGAAATCTATTATCTTCGCCCAATCTTCTGTCCCCGCCCACACCGAGCTGGCTTGGGTTCTTAACACCATCGCTCATATGGGCGAACTTTCCCGTATGACTCAATACAAAGACAAGTCTCAAAAGGGCAACGCCGACAACACTTCCGTGGGACTGTTTGATTATCCCGTGCTGATGGCCGCTGACATTCTATTGTACCAAGCGGGAGTCGTTCCTGTCGGCGAAGATCAAAAACAGCATGTTGAGCTGGCACGCAACCTAGCAGAGAGATTCAACAATCGTTTCGGAAAAACTTTTATTGTCCCCGAGCCCGTCATTGGCAAAACTGGTGCCCGCATTATGGCATTGGATAATCCGAGTAGAAAAATGAGTAAGAGCGACCTTGCGGGGAGTTACATCGCCCTGACCGACAGCCCCGAAATTATCCGCAAAAAAATTATGCGAGCCGTCACCGATTCTGGCAGTACAATCAAATTCGACCCTAAGCGGGAAGGATTGTACAATCTCCTCACCATCTACCAAATGCTTTCGGGCAAAACCGAGTCCCAAATCGAAAAATATTTTGCGGGCAAAGGATACGGCGATTTCAAAAAAGAGCTGGCTGAATTAGTCGTCACCTCTCTTGCGCCTATCCAGAAAAAAATCGACCATTACATGAAAAATCGCCGTCTCCTCGACCGAATCCTAAAAACGGGCGCTGCCAAAGCTGCCCGCATTGCTAACCCAACTCTTGCCGAAGTCAAAAAGAAAATCGGGTTGGTCGGCTAGTCTATTTTTCTTACGCCCTCAAACTCGAAGTTGTATCCCACCAACTGCTCGCCTTCGCGTTGGCGCAATTTATCGTGGTGCCGCCTTTCTTCCAAACACCATTTGATAAATTCATCCGCATTTTGCTCTCTTAGAGCCTGCACTATGTGTTCGGTGCAGTTACGAAGCTCTTTTAGAATACTAATAGTTTCTTCGTCCCCAGCCACAACCTTATCCACCACTTCCTCATTTTTCAATCCACTATGGGCATATGCTTTGGAGTAGAACGGAATTGCTTTTTTTATTCTCTCCAGAAAATCTTGGTTGAAATCAGTCAGAGTTTCTACGCTGTAGGCGCCGGCGCGATTCGTAATAATATTGAAACCTCCTCTACTCGCCGCAATTTGATCCTGGTATCCGCCCATAACTCCCAAAATCTTATTTTCTGTTTCGTAGGAAATCAGAGCCGCTGTCTCCTTGTCTCCGGTCGCGGCAAACCCTAGTGCCACTCCCAAAGCGGCACTTTGGGCAAATCCTCTAAACCCAAAAACATCTTCGCTAATCGTGATGGTTTTATTTTTTAGATTGTAGATATCAGCCAGAAGCCCAGGAAGCTCTTCGTTTCTGGCATTAATTTTCAAACCTTCGCCGTCTTCAATTTCAACCGTGACGAATTTATCAATTGCAGCATTTACGGTATACCCTCCGACAATCGCATTTATCGGGAAAATATCCAAAAGCCCTCCCCCAAAACAGACTCTCATTGGCGCTTTTACTCGAATAGTCATAAACTCCCTGTAAAAAATCTACTCCCGCATTATAGCAACTAACCGCGTGCCACTACGACTCCCCAGATTTGCCGTGCCCCCGCGTCCTTCAATGCCTGTGCTGCCGCCTCCAGTGTCGCACCCGTCGTCATTACATCGTCCACCAGCAAAATCTTCCTCCCCCTCAAGTCGCCCCTCGCTGAAAAAGCCTTATATACATTTACTTGGCGATGCGAACGAGTCAGCTCTGTTTGAGTTTCCGTTGCCCGCACTCGCCTAAGCCATTTTATTTGATACGGCAACTTCAAATACTTCGCCAACCGAGACGCCAACAAGTCCGCTTGGTTGAACCCCCGACTAGAAAATTTACTTGGGTGTAATGGGACAGGCACTACTACCCAATCTTTCCATTCTTTTACTACAGTTCCCTGAAATAAAATCCAACCCAAGATTCCCGCCAAATCGGTCAGCCCCTCATACTTCAATTTATGAACCAGCTCCCGCACTGGCCCACTTTCATAGTGTGTCGCCACGATTACGCCATTTAGTTCCGTGTGTCTCCTACATCTTTCACAAGTTTTGCCGTGTTCGCTCAATTTGCTGCATCGGTAACAAACCTGCTCTTTCACTAAAAAAATTTGCTCGGCACATACCGAACACAGCCACCCACCGGATGTCCCACACTGCACACAAAACGCCGGCGCAATCGCGTCCCGCACAAATGTCCCTACTTTATCGAGAGCCGACGGTAACACCAGTGTAATAATAAGTCAGAATTTCCTGATAATTTTTACCCTGCAAAGCCATATTCTTCGCGCCCCACTGCGCCATCCCCACGCCATGACCCCAACCTTGTCCGGTAAAAATAAAGTCTGGCCGTGCGGGGTCCCCAGTAGCAACAACATCAAATTTCATGCTTTTAACTTCATTGCCATTGGTCAGATAATCAAATGTCTTGGACGAAATCGGTACAACTTTACCGCTTTGCATAGTAAATGTTATCGTTTTCAATCTGCCCGATGGATTCCGCTCGGTTACCGCAATGCCCACAATCACATCCGCGCCCGGAGCAACATCCAGCGATTCATCAAAACGACCTTGCAAATAATCTTGGGTCAAAGTCGCCGTCCATTCAATCGGCTTAGCATACGGATCGGGCACAGCTCTTAGATACGGGATAGTCTTCGTCCAAACATTTTCCACATTTTCGGTATAACCGCCACTGTCCGAGAAATAATAAGCAGAGATTGGCACACCGTTGTATTTGATAATTATTCCTCTTGTTGATTCCGCCGCCGCAACTAGTCCTGGTCGGCTGGATTCATAATCGTATCCGTAATAAACCTGATCCCGAGTATCATCATAAATATCAAAAATGTCAGCTACCGGAGCCTTCAACTTCGTCACAGCATAAGTACGCGCTGCCACCATCTGCGCCTTCTGCGCTTCAGCCGGCCAGCCTTCCGGAACTTCAGCAATCCCCTTCATATAATCTTCAAACTCCAATACATTCACCACCCAAACATTACCCGACATACTTGATCGCCGAACATCAATAATCCCACGGAATGTATCGTAACTACTGCCAATCCCGCTTGTGCGAACCGACAGCAACGCATTGTTGAGCGGAATAAATCTTAGCCAATCATTTACCGACTCGCCCGTATTCAAACTATACCCGCCATTGAACGCCGTCACCACCACACTGCCCCCCGATACTTTCTTTACCAATCCCTTGTCGCTGCCCCGCCGAATTACAAAACTATTTCCCTGAACCGTAATCGTGTCAGCCGTAGAAGCAATGCCAACCCGAATTGGATCCTTAATAGTTAGCTCTTCTTCTACTGTAATTTCCCACGTCAAACCGCTGTCATTAAGCCATGTGACCCCCTCGACTACTGGCCGAAAATATTCTTGATATTTCCCCAGATTATTAGGCGCTTTGATCGCAAACTCAAACCGCCCAGTCTCTCCGGGGGCAATCTCCACCGGACTAATTGCCTTCACTCGATTTTTGCTCAACCACGAACTGTCTTGGAATACGCTGACTCTATCTAACTTACGCGCTGTCCCCAATTTAACCGCGTTGGCTCCATCTCCTCGCCAAGTCGTATTGCCAGTATTCTTAAACTCCGCCCACAAAGTAGCAGTATCCTCCGGCGGCAAAGACACGACTTTGGTTGATTGGTTAACCAACTCCGCCGACCACACCGCAGGCACTACTTTCACTGTTAGCCAAAATTTTATCGGTATCCACGCCGTTCCCTCCGCTACCAAACTAAACTCTTCTTTAAAAATGCCTGTCTTGTTAGGAGCCTGAATCGTAAAAGTAAACTCGCCCCCATCCCCCGATTCTATTACCGTACTCGCCATCGCCGCTCGATTTTTGCTAAGCCAACTCGAATGATACAAATTGCTCGCTCTATCAAATGGGCTACTAGTTGCAACCTTCACTGCTCCTGCCCCGCTGTTTGCCCACGCCACATCGCCTGTATTTTTTACACGAACTGTAACGGTAACAGTTTCCTGTGTCTTCAATTCAAAACTAGCTGCCGATTGAGCCACCAATTCACCCTTAAAAATTGCCGGCTGGACATTGATGGTTAAGGGAATCGATAAACTAAACCAGCTCACTCGCTCCATCACCAACCCAAAATAATCAGTCACCTTGCCACTGCCAGTTGCTGCTGCCAAAAATCTAAAATGCGCCGTCTCTCCAGCCGCCACTGTTGTTTCTTGCATTGTTGCCGGTCGGTTGTTTCCGATCCAGCCGGAAGTTGCGAACCGACTTTTGTGATCCATCGGTTTTACAGTCCCAAGATTCACCGCGTTACTGCCACTATTGGTCCATGTGGTGCTGCCAATGTTTTTGATTGCTACCGTAAATTCGACAGCTGTACCCGCCTTAGCGGTAATCGGTGAGTTGGCCGAAACTAGCTCGGCTTTTAGCCCAGCCGCTTGCGCGACTGCTAAACTAGGCGAGGTCATAAGTGAACCCGCCATTACAACAAACACCCCCAGACTAGTGATTATCAGTTTTTTCATAAGCCGACGCTCCTTATTATACCCCATCTCTTATTCCCTCTCCCCTTGCTGGGCTCACTCTGATATCCGATACTGGTATAGGTATGTTACGAGACACTTTTTTCACCAAGTCAGACCCCAAGACAACCGACCAGCCCTCCTCCGCTGATTCAGCGGAACTGGAGCTGCCTATTGATATCCTGCGTGTCGGCGATAAATTGATAGCAAGAGCTCCTATTGTAGGAGTAGACATCAACAAAGTCAGCGTGTCTCTGGGCCAAAACCAACTTACCATTCACAAAGCAGCGGTTTCGCCAACCAGCATCGATGAGCCCGACCGGGCCTATACCGAAGAATGCTACTGGGGAGAGCTGTCCCGTTCTGTCGATCTTCCCGTTTCGGTCAATCCCGATGCTACTCGCGCGTCCCTTCACGAGGGGATCCTAACTATCGTTATGCCAATTCTCAACCCTAGACAATCCAAAATAATCCGCATCAAAAAGCCATGACCCCCAAACCAATCAAACTGCCCAAAGTCCGTAAGGCTGTCATCGCGATTGCCGGTTTCGGCACTCGTTTCTTACCAGCGACCAAAGCCAGCCCCAAAGAAATGCTTCCAATTCTTGATAAGCCGATTGTTCAGTACATTGCCGAAGAACTGTCTGCCGCCGGCATCAAAGAGATTATTTTGATTACCAACTGGCAGAAAAAATCTGTCGAGGATCACTTTGATCCATCGTTCGAATTGGAAAACATGCTACTCGCCCAAGGTAAAAAAGAGTTAGTGGCCAGAATCAAAAAAATAAGTCAGCTGGCGAGTTTCAGTTATATGCGCCAAATCGAAGGCTACGGCAATGCCCTCCCCGCCATCACCGCCAAAGATCTTATTGGCAACGAACCATTTATATATGCATTCGGCGATGATTTAGTAAAATCCAAAGTTCCTTTTGCCAAACAACTCATTGATGCTTACCACAAATACGGGTGTAGCGTTATTGGAGTACAGGAAGTGGATAAGAAAGAAGTGTCAAAGTATGGCATAGTTAAATTGTCAGGGAAAACCGACTTTCTCGAAGACATCGTTGAAAAACCGTCACCCGACAAAGCTCCATCTCAACTCGCCTCATTTGGACGCTACCTTTTCACTCCCGAAATCTTTGATGCCTTGGCCAAAATCAAGAAAGGAAAGGGTGGAGAATACTGGGTTGTTGATGGCATCAAAATTTTAGCCCACAAGGGGCGGGTTGCTACCTGCAAAGTAAAAGGCGGCAAATGGCTCACCACTGGTGACCCGGCAACCTATCTCGACACGATGCTGGAATACGCCCTCGACCAACCCGAACTCAAACAAATTATTTTTAATAAGGTACGCCGAAGATGAAAAAACTATTTCGTTCCGTTTCTCTTCTGCTTCTGGGGGGCATGCTTCTGACTGCCGCCCGTTGCAGTTCGCCGCTAGGTTCCAATTCAAACACCACTACCCCGACTCCAATCACCAAGGAGCCGATTACTTTAGAGTATTGGCGACTGTGGGATGACAGCAGCACTTTTGACGAATACATAAAGTCCTACCAAAGCGAGCACCCCAATATTTCAATCGAGGTCAAAAAGATCGAGATTAAACCGGGCTACGATATTTATAGCTACCAGCGCGACATCATCAAGGCAATCGCCGATGGCGGTGGGCCGGATATGTTTATGATTCACAACACTTGGCTGCCTTACCAAATCAACCAGATTTCTCCGATGCCTACCGGCACAATGACCTTGCGTCAGTACAAAGATATTTTCCCCGAAGTCGTCCAACAAGATTTTGTCAGCAGTGATAAAATCTACGGCATCCCTTACGGCATCGACAATCTGATCCTTTACTACAACACCGACATTTTCACCGAAAAGAAAATCAAAACTCCGCCCAAAACTTTGCAGGAACTCGTTGATCTCGTTCCGAAGCTAACCGAAAAAGACAGCAGAGGCAGAATTATCCGCTCTGCCATTCCTCTCGGCGGGACCGATGGCATTCCTCGTGCATCCGATATTGTTGCCGCTCTTATGATGCAATACGGGGTTGATATGACATCCGCCGATCACAAAACCTCTACCTTCAATCTCCCTGTCCCCGGCAGCGAACCAGCCGTCTTGGGCGGGCAGGAAGCATTAGCTTACTACGCCCAATTTGCCAACCCCGCTTCCTCTGTTTACACCTACACCGACGCCAAAGATGCTTCCGGCAACCGCCTTTTCCCCTCCGATGTTCAAGCATTCATGGAAGGGAAAACGGCAATGATGCTCAACTACGCTTACCAGATAAAAAATATTCGGAAATTCGCGCCAAAACTAAAATTTGAAACCGCTGTTTTACCCCAAAACCAGCTACAAGATCCTGCCACCATCACCAATTATTGGGGTGAGACCGTTTCCAAAAACAGCCAGCATCCCAATGAGGCATGGGACTTCATCAACTACATGATAAAGCGGAGCAACCAAGGCACCTTCACCCGTACTGCTGGTTATGTTTCCGCTCGCAAGGATCTAAAAGATACCGCTTCCGGTCGCCGCTACTATGGAGCAGTCGCCGCGCAAATACCCTACTCTCAAACTTGGTACCGGAAAAATACTGCCGAAGTTGAAGCTATTTTCGTCAGAATGATTAATAGTGTTGTCCGCGACAAGCTCTCTCCTTCGGTCGCCATCGATACCGCAGTTCGTGATATCAACCTACTATGAACAACTGGGGCCAAAATAGTCTTATTGGACAACTCTTTGACGGCATAAAAAATGCCATCGGTGATGTTCAAACTGTCATTCTGTCTCTTGCCGGTTCGGTTATCGTAGTAATGTTAATTATTGGCGGCTACCAATATATTATGGGCCAAAAGGACAACGGTAAAAAAACCCTCTCTGCCGCCATCATTGGACTAATCATCGTAATACTCGCCACATTCATAGTTACTCTGGCGAGTGGGTTATTTAAGCTCTAGTTTCTTTCCCAACTCTGATATAATAAACGCGTACTATATTCATATACTAAAATATTCAAGGAGTTATTTTATGAAAAATTGGTTTCGCGCGGCAACAGCGTTAGCTGCCTCTGCCGCCTTGTGGGTTCGTCCGGTTTTGGCAGCAGAACTTCCAGGCGCTGTTCCCCAATCCGGAGGAACTAGTATTCAGGACCTTGTCGACCTCATCGGCACAATTATTGACTGGATGCTTTTGATTGCTGGAGTCCTCGCTGTTGCATACTTGGTCTACGCTGGTATCCAATACATTGTCGGTGGCCCCAAAGCAGACGAATTGGCAAAGAAACAAATCGTCAACGCAATCACCGGTATTGTCATTATCATTCTGTCGTATGTGATAGTTAACGCTATCTTCGCTCTGGGAAGATAACTTTTCTCTGTTTTTCTAAAAGGCCACTCCTCATGAGTGGTCTTTTATTTGTAGCCTAACCAAAATCACAAACCAAGGAGTCTTAAAACGGGGTCCCCAAAATGTTCCAGCGTAGCGAACATTTTGGGGGAAAGGAGAAATGCTGAACGCCAATAGCCGAGCGAGCTTGTCGAGCTCGTGCGTAACGTGAAGCCATTTCGACGTGGCGGTGAGGGTGGGATTCGAACCCACGATACCCCGTGAAGGGTATAACGCTTTTCGAGAGCGCCGCCTTCGACCACTCGGCCACCTCACCTCAATGATTTAATTGTACCTTACCGCTTTCTCAAACTCTGAAAAAACCCTTTCATCAATCCCCCCACAGTACCATCGTCCTTTAGCTTCTGGCATCCCAATTTCGGGAAAATCTTTTTCACCTGTGCTTTGGATAGCTTACTTTCTACCGAACCAAACAAGGGATCGGTTAACAAATAATAAACATCTTTCATCCGAGCATTACCAACCGCACCCAGACACATCAAACACGGCTCGACCGTCACATACAAACTCGTTCCATCAAGCCGCCAGTCCCCGATTTTTTTCTGCGCCTGCTTGATCGCTATTAGTTCTGCGTGTTGCAGCCCATCTTTTTTGGCGTGTGTTTGATTATACCCTCGCCCAATAATTGTTCCGTTTTTATGAACCACAATCGCCCCAATCGGAACTTCCTTTTTTGCTAAAGCCAGACGCGCCAAGCGCAAAACTTCGGTGATGTATCTTTGGTGTAGCATATTAGACATTTTTATATTTAAAGAGAGGGCGGGAGATTTTCCCTGCTTGCTGCAGGGGCCCTTCACTCGCCGCCTAATGGAAAACAACAAATTTATAGAGCGGCATCGTGCGCGAACCCTCTATGTTTCACATGGGTTCTCATCAGCCCCCTCACTGAAAATTTGTCGGGACAAGCCCGCCGAATTTTCAGTGGCGGAGAGGGCGGGATTCGAACCCGCGATACCCTTGCGGGTATAACACGTTAGCAGTGTGCCGCTTTCGACCACTCAGCCACCTCTCCACGTCAGAGCAGTTTCACATTACGCACGAGCTCGACAAGCTTGCTCGGCTTTTTCGCTCAACGCTCTTCCTTTTCCCCAAAATGTTCGCTTCGCTGGATCATTTCGGGGGCCCCATTTCAAACCATTAATCGCTACTGAAAACCGATGGTACGCCTGGAGGGATTCGAACCCCCGACCTCTTAGTCCGTAGCTAAGCGCTCTAATCCCCTGAGCTACAGGCGCGTATATTCGGGTTACAACTTAAAAAACCGACCAACCTTGTCCACAGTATCTTCCCCCCGACTAGCCTCCTCTGGCAAGAACTTTTTAAGGGTTTCTCTTACCATCTCCACATCGGCGTCTCCTAATTGTAAAGTCAGCAACAATCCAAATTTTTTGTTGGGCAACAAGTTCACCGCCCGCACATCTCCCCCAAGCACTATCCAAAACGACTTCAGCTTTCCGTACGGATACAATTTTTCACCCACATATACCCCCGACTCTGCAATTTTATGCTGAAATACCCTAGGGCTAGCTTTTCGCAACAAATAAACTATCAGCCCTATCATCATAACCACAGCCAAAGTTACCCACTGCCTAGTCCAGATTGTCCATCCAGCTGCGACTATCAAAATCAAGAACACCCAGCCGCTCCAGCCAGTAGTCCCACCCCCCGAAAATTCGGGGGCGCTCCACTCATACAAGATTTTTTCGTTTTCTTGAGTCATAGTAATCTCATTATACCTTTTGATCATAGACCTGCGCGTTGATCCTCGGCGAAGTGTGGCGGAGAGGGTGGGACTCGAACCCACAAGCCCTTGCGAGCGCCAGTTTTCAAGACTGGTGGAATAACCATTATCCGACCTCTCCCTGCAACACATCTTCCTTCAACCAACTCTTTTCAAAATAGTGCTCTTCGAAATGACAGTTGGGACACAATAATTCTAGGTTGTCCAAATTATTATTACCCCTACTCCTGTCCTTGTGGTGCACTTGAAGAATTTCATATTTAGCATAACCGCATTTCTCACACTTCCTCCCCCTTTCTAACAACAACCTCATTTTCAATGCTCTCTGGCTAACTACTTTATCTTTAGGCCTGCCCACACCATACTTGATCCCCGCCCTATGCACATTCGCGCATGCCCTACTACAAGTCAGTTTATGAAACCGTGCCAAAATTGGTTTTCCACATACAACACATGACTGTTCTCTTCTACAGGAAATGCCATAACATTGCAAACTACAATAGCCATGCCCCCCATTTCTCTCCAGTTCAATCGGCCGTCTATAAATCGGCTTCTTGCACACTACACAATATGTATTTGGTTTTCGAACGTATGACTCACTCACTACTCCAGTATACCAGCACCTCCCCCACAACCCTAAAAACCAATGTGCACAAAATTCTTATAACTCACTTTTTCTGTCCTCTCCCCAGACAAAACCGATATTCCCGTACCAGTAGCCAAATCGTTCAAGGCATCAACTACCAAAGAACCGCCCAGTGTCCCTGCGGCTAAAGCGATATCAGTCAGCACATCCCCCGCCTTCTGCCATTTGTCTTCATCCTTATATATAAAGATAGTATTCATCTTGCTGAACACGCCATTGTCTATCGGCAAATCCATAAAGTGAGAATCCTTCTCATCAATCGTATTGTCTTTGTCGGTGTCATCAAACCCCACCCCGCCCTCATCTACCGCGACCGCTCCATGCGGGAACACATCCAAATTCGGCAATCCATTATCCAAATCATCCTCCGGGCTAAACACGATCAGTTGCCGAACCATCAATTCGGGGTTCCAGTCTGTTTGCGAGGCTACCAATAATGGATCGGCTGGCATTTGCTCCAAATCCAATACCAACTGCCGAATATTCTGCCTCGCTTCATATGCCTTCCATAACCGACACTTGCTTTTTTTGTCACCCTGCCAGCCTACAACATTTGCTACCTGCATCATCCGAAAAGTCATCTGCAACCCATCGCGTAGATTCTGCATTAGTGCGTCGTCATCCCATTCCACAACTTTGCCGCGGGTCGTCTCTCTAACTGCCATAAGCTTCTCCAACGCCGAACGAGCATAAGCTACTGTTCGAGTATCAATCCCCACCCCCGAATCCGCAGAGGACATTGAAGTTAGGTTAGAAATCATCAGATCCAGCGCGTCCCCAACCTTCACAAACCAGGTCTCCGGATTCGTAATCGAAGACTCCAGCTGATTTCTATATACCAAATTTTCTTTGGCCTGTTTGGCAATTCCATTTAGGACCGCACCCCCTTCGTAAACTGTCTTGCTGTCCACTTGCAACTGTTCATAAGTCGGGCGAATCAACTGTTGGCTAGCAATTTCCTGCCAACTAACCTCTATAGGAGTGTTGTCGATCAAGATGTTGTTTTTATCCGCCTCGGTAACAGGGCACGCCTTTGCCAACTCCAAACTCATTCTCCCAATTTGGCTAATCCCAATTGCCTGCCCAGTTGCATACGCGCTGGGAGCGTCTAACGGTTCTTCTCTTTGGTCAGCCAACGCTATCCCCGCGATTTTTACCGCCACCCCTCGGCGAGTTGTATCCGGCCCATTGCTCGTACTCAAGTTTATTCCGAGCACCCCCTCGCTTCGCCTCTCCCACTTCTCACCCAAATACCTAAGCGTCACCATAATCCGCCAGTCCAAATTCATCGTCATCTTCCCTTCTACATCCACCCACTCGATATCTTTTTCCAGCCTGTCTTTAAAAACCAACACCCCAGCATTTTTTAACCTCATCACTTCCCCCGCCAATACTTGGTGTTCAGGGTTGTCGTAATCCATTGATATCGGGAATGAGCCACCGCCTTCATTGAAAGCTTTGTGTGCCACTCCGCCAAAATACATAAATAAAGCGATTACTATAATAAGTAAAATTGCTATTATGGCCACTATCAAACCCACACTACCTCCACCCGCCGCAGCACCACCAGCTGCTGCACCGCCACCGGCCACACCGCCACCAGCTGCACCGCCACCGCCAACCTTAACCGGAGCTTTGCCTTTGGACTTTTGTTGAATTTGTTTTCTTATCTTCTCCGCCTCTTCGACTTTTTTCTTTTGGTCTTTTTTTCTTTGTCTCTCTTGCGGTTCCTCTGTTTCTTCTTCCTCTTCTTCGGTTGGTTCTTCCTCTTGCTGTCTTACTTTTTCATCAATATCCTTCTCTGCCTCATCCAATTTCTTTCTAGCCACCGCCTCACGATTTTCCGCCAAATCGTCGCTGTTTCTCCTTCGGTATCCCTCCGCCTCTGTCACTATTTTGACAATCTCTCCCAGCGATTCTAATATTTCGTCTACCGCTTTTTTAGGTAGTTTTTTTGCCAACAACAAATCTTTCACTCTCTGCTGCAGGTGAGCGATTGCTTGCCTCGACGATTTCTTTTGGTCGCCCTCTGCCATCTAGATTTTCATTACAAAAATCCCGGTGGCAGTTGTTAGCATCAATATTTGTCCCACCGGGCTGTATTCCATCGCGCTAATTTGCAAATTGGTTTCCTGCCCCACAAACGGAATTGTAGTTCGATCGTTGTTACTAATATTTATTCGCACAAAAGTTTGATTTGGCTCCACCAACAAAATGTCATTAGCGCTCAACCAAGTCATCACCGTCCCGCTTGAGACCGTTTCCACTTTATCAATAACCTTTACTGCTCCCGTCGCTAGCTCAAAAATCTTCAGCCGAGGTTGCCCGCTCACATCCGCAATGTATGCCAAATTAGCACCATCTTGCGACATCGCATACCGACTCCCACTCACCCTATCTTGAGCTATTTCGCTAATCGATTTGGCTACCAAATCAGCCAACAACAATTTGTCCGACTGTTCGATCAAAAGATATCTATCATCCGCTCCCCAAAACAATTTTGCGTCTGTAAGTTGCGGCAAATCAACAATTACCCGCTCCCATTCTTCTCCGCTTGGGAGCGCTCTAACCAAGGAATATTCTCCGTCAGCCGTATCGTAAACATAAACAATCTCCGAACCATCACTGCTATAAGCTACTTGTCTTATATTGTCATTCAGCCTTATTGGCTGCCACCCTTTGGATGTTTTTAGGCTATCGTCAAACAGCCAGGTGCTAGTACCAATGTACTTTGTGGCACCCTGTGTCGGCCGTTCACCCAACACAACATATCGCCCTTTTACTTCCCGATTATCCTGCATATTTTTAAAGCTAGGCTGCCCGGGCAGCTTCACAATTGCCGCCTGCGATACCGGCGACCACACCACATCGCTCACACTATCAAAACTACCGCGGAAGAGTGTGGCAACTTTGTTTTCGCCAGTATTAGTAGACTTGAACGCACGGTCATTTCTATCAAAATAGGACACTTCCGCACCACTATGGTTCAACCGAGCATACGCAATATTCCCATCCACCAATTTATCAATTGTGGGGATTGGTAATAGTTGCAAACTCATCAGTGTTTTGTCACCGCGGGCAATCGTAATTGTCTTTTCCAATTCCAGAAACCCATCCTTCGCCAATATCAGCGTATGTTCGCCCGCCCGAAGCGAAACCATATAGTTGGTGTCTATTGTCCCAACCGACTTATCATCAATTTTTAGTCTGACGGATGACTCATTCAGTTCCAAAGTCAGCTCCCCCGTATTGAACTTGAGCCCTACCAGCAAAAAATAACCAGTTCCGAACACCAGCACCAGCGCAAGCATACTAATCCCCACCGCCAGCCAGTTAATTTTGGTCTGCTTCCGCGGCATTCGACTAGGAAAATTCAAATTCAGACCCATTTCCTTAGCAGGAGCGGGTTTGTTCTGGCTTTGTCGAAGCAATTCTGCTAATTGTTGCTCTGGCGTTTTTTCGCCCCCAGACTGGCTTTTTTGCTCATCAATCATAAAAGACTACAGCATTTTTTAGGCCATTTGTAAACTACACCCATTATGCCATTGTCCCCTCCCTCTGACGAGAGGTAGCAACCAATCCTCTTGGGGTTGACAAAATCCGATTTTTTTGCTACAATAAAGTAACAAAAATCAAAAACAAACAATGAAGCGCTTCATTAGTTTTATTACAACCTTCACCACCAAACATCCCCACTGGCCTAAATGGCTAGGTGGGACTTTTGCGACACTTGCCCTGATTGGATATGGCCGTATCGTACTAGCAGCGCCATGGTGGGAAGATGTTATCGATTATGTATCCGGGCGAAGCCTTCTGAAAGCAATACTCGGCACTCTGTTCTCCTTTATCAGCATGGTGCTGACCGGTGTATCAAATCTATTTATCTGGATTATCAATGATCTGGTTCTCCCAGGACAAAATAGTTTATTCTTCGGGAACGGCGATCAGGTGGGACAGCTAAAGATTGCTTATGATGTGATGCTCAACATCGCAAACGGGCTATTTTTTGCCATCCTACTAGTCTTCGCCGTTATGATTATCATTCGTCGAACCGGTTACAACTTCAAAAAGGCAGTTATTGCTCTTATCACCGCTATAGCTCTCGCCAACATCAGCTACCAACTAGTACAAATATTGATCGAAGCTGGTGATGCCCTCCGCAACTCCGCTTCCCATCTCCCCGGTTTAGACGCAAGTTCAACCGGCACATTCTCTACTTGGATCAGCCAGTTCGGTACTTTACTGAATGTAAATGTCCTCGTGAACGGAGATGTTAGCGTCTTCAAGTACCTCTTTGCCTCCTTCACTGCCATGGCATTTCAGGCAATTATCGTATGGATACTCTACCGTCTAACTTTTGTACTAATAGAACGAGCTATCCGACTAGCAATTCTAACCATCTTTGCTCCCATCCAAGCCGTCCTTGGTGTTCTCCCTGAAAAAGCTATTCAAATTGGAGATAGTAATTGGTTTTCGGATGTAATTAGATGGATATTAGTTCTTCCTGTCACATTTATCTTGATAGGCGTAGCCAAGGCAATCGCGCCCTTCAACTCCGTGGAGGCTCTCCAGCAATTTCTTAGTACCCGCCTTTTTGTTGTCGGCGGGATAAATGATGTGTCCACGACAAATGTCGGGAGCATCATGTATTTGATTATCTGTTTGGGTGTCCTAATCGCCGCCGGGAATACCCCTGCCCTACTGAAAGTTCCCGTCTCCGCCATGACCAAATTCTTCACCGACAAACTTCCTGAAATGGCATGGAAACCAATCAAAGCCGATCTTTCCGCCCGAGGCAAAGACATGCTGCGAAAAGGAATCAGGGGCACCGCCTGGGGCCGCGCCGCATATGACAAGGTTGTCGCTGTACGCGGCAAACGCGAAAAAGAAATAAAGGCTCAACAGGGCATCGGCAAAAAAGAAGATGCAGCTACTGTAAACAGGGCTGTTTCCGATAGATACCAAGCTGATAATAAAAATGTTGAACTCGCAGTCAGAGCCAAAATTGGCATCAACATAAGCACAGAGGAGTGGATCAACTCCGCGCCAGACGATCAAGAAAAGAAAAATCGCAAAGAACAGGTAAAAAATGCGAGAAAGGGTCTGGAAAACACCGCCCTCGGGCAAAGATCAGCCGAGTCCGAAAAGATGTTTATGGGAGCAATCAACGAAACTGTTGCAGATGAACTCGAAAAACAGTTCCCTTCGGCAGATGTAGCAGAAAAATTGAAAGATGCCATCGGCAAATTGAAAGCTAACCCTGACGATAAGGAAGCCGCCTTCGATATGATGGTGCTTTCCCAGGTATTGAGAAGGTATTCCGTAAGCTTGCGCAAAGAACAGGCAGAAGAAGCAATGGACTACTTCAACGATCTCGTTAGTTCCAACCAAAGTCTCTTCCGCGACGCAGGTATGCCAAGAAAATTCTCGTTAGACCAATTGCGCAGAGGCGGGCAAACCGAAGATTCAGGTAGCGGACCAGCTTTTGAACAAGAACTCAAAGCCCAAAGAGAACTTGAGAAGATGAAGTCTCTCCACGACGACCTTAAAGTTTCTAACCCAAGCGCCAACAACGAGGCCGTCTTTGAACAGCAAGCCGGCGACAATTTAGTCAATGCTCTAAATGGGCTGACCCAATCTTTAAATGCTGGGCAGGTTGTCTCCCTCAACAAAGGCGATCTCAATGCCCTTGGACAATTTAGTGCGGAGCAACACGACCGTCTTAACGGTAAAGATACCCAAGATAAACTTAAAGAAATATTAGGCGGCAGCTCCCTCTCCGACGACGACAAGGCCAATAGCGTAAGAGAAGCTTTAGGTTACGGCGGAGCAGGTGCCGAAGAGCTTGCCCAAACTATTGTAAAACAAGGCTTTGCCCCAGAAAGCCTGTCTAACATACAGTCATTACTGTCTGCCAACCTTTCTGACAGCGCCAAGGGAGCAATGAAAGATATCCTTAGCAAAAACGCTCTAAGCGATCTCGACAACAAAATTTCCACCAAAACAACCGAGATCAAAACCATCCGAGAAACCACCGGAGACATTGGTGCTGCCCAGCCCGGTATTCAGTCATTAAAGGCAACCATTGCCAAACCTGATTTCGATATTACCTCCTTCTCCAGTGAAGTAACTAGCGCCTTAAATTCCCTCGAAGAAGTCATCAAGAATCTCGGCCCCGGGCAAACCTCCACCAACACGCGTCTGGTTGATCTTAGCCCAACATCCCAACAAACCCTAGCTAACCTATTCAATAAATTCGGAAATCGGGTGGACATGCCGGGAGCAGCTTTCACTAATAACGGTGACGCCTACCTAAGCAGGATTCATACTGGCATAGTCGGCTTAACTAAAATCATACGCGAACAAGGCTAACCTAAATAACTTTTATGGCAACCAAAATCCCACAAGATGTTACCCGCGAAGATAAGCTGATTGGTCCGCTTACCCTAAAGCAATTCCTTTATTTGCTTGGAGGTGGAGCAGTTATCTTCATCGCCTACCAGTCGTTTCTCAACTGGTTCTGGTTTGTCATTGTCAGCCTACTGATAGGAGGACTCGTATTGATGCTGGCGTTTGGCAATATCAATGGTCGCCCGTTTGGGCTGTTTCTAACGAATCTGCTCCACTTTACGACCAGCGCCAAGAATCTTATTTGGCACAAAGAGCCTCGCGAAAAAGTTGGCGCCATTAAAGTTAAAGCAACCGACCTCAAAGATACCAAAACTGAACTTGCCGATCGTCGGTCCGGCAAACAAGTCAAAATGCAAATCGAACAGCTCGCTCACATCTTAGATACGGGTGGTACAATTAATCGGGAGCAAGAAGAATCTATGACCACTTCTATCAATACTTTTACTCCCCCACCAATCAAAACCGAACCAGCGGACATCGAAGATGTTCTCAAAGATGTAGAATAATTCACCAATATGGCGCGCAAACAATCAAAATTCAAAAGCACTCAAAAATTCCTACCCGTTCAGGAAATCCGTGACGGGATAGTGCTTTTGAAAAACGGCGGTTATCGTACTATCTTGATGGTCAACGCCATCAACTTCAGCCTGAAATCTGCCGATGAGCAGCAGGCATTGCTGGAAGGTTACCAGAGCTTTCTTAATGGTCTTTCCTTCCCTATCCAGATAGTGATGCAGTCCCGCACCCTCGACTTGGCGCCTTATTTGGAGACCCTCAACCAAGCCTCCATCAAACAGACTAACGATTTGCTTCGCACTCAAACCAACGAATACATCACTTTCGTCCGCGATCTAGTCGGCGTTGCCAACATTATGAGTAAGACTTTTTATGTCATCGTCCCACACAACGAGGCGCCTATTATCTCCGCTGGATTCCACCTATTTGGCAGAAAAAAGAACACTCCCAACGCTCAATTTGAAGAAGTCAAAACCGCCATTACCGAAAAAACTAGTTTGGTATCAAACGGATTAGCCAGTCTTGGGCTGAACAATGTTCAGCTCAATACTCAAGAGCTAATCGAGCTTTTTTACACCAGCTACAATACCGATTCCGCCCGCCGGCAAAAACTATTTTCCGTCAGCAATGTAGATGTCTCGATTATTCGTAATGTTCGCGACGCGGAGGGACAATAATGTTTGGAAAAAAGAAAAAAATTCAGACCGCCGAAGAGGAAGCCGCCAAAAAGGCTGTTGAGCAATTTGAAAGTGGCTTGGTTTCTGTTCGCGATCTAATCGCTCCCGCCGCCATGGAAATAAAGAGCGATCGCCTGATGCTAAACGACAAATTTGTCCGTAGCTTCTTCGTATTGACCTACCCTCAATACATCGAAACCAACTGGCTCGCTCCCCTCATCAACTACGACACCAATATTGATATTTCAATGCATATCTACCCCGTGGACAACGCCAACATTATGCGGGTACTCCGCCGAAAAGTTGGCGAAATGGAATCCAGCCTTCGCATCAACGAAGAGAAGGGTGCCATTCGCGATCCCGAATTGGATATTGCCTACCAAGACGCCGAAGAACTTCGCGACCGCCTCCAACGAGGCCTTGAAAAATTCTTCCACTACGCTCTTTACTTCACCGTTTATGCCAAAACCGAAGAAGAGTTGAATAGCATTACTAGTCACCTTGAAACCGTCTTGGGTGGTCAGCTAGTCTACACCAAACAGGCACTCCTCCAAATGGAGCAAGGATTCAATTCCAGTCTACCCTTAGGGCTAGACGAATTGGATGTGATTCGCAACATGACCACCTCATCCGTCGCCACCACCTTCCCCTTCACTTCCGTTGATCTCACTACCGGCAAAGGTGTGCTGTATGGCATCAACCGCCACAACAATTCACTAATCTTGTTCGACCGTTTTGAATTAGAAAATGCCAACATGGTGGTCTTCTCCAAATCCGGTGGTGGTAAATCCTACGCCGTGAAGTTGGAAATTTTGCGCAGTATGATGTTCGATACCGATGTCATCGTGGTTGACCCCGAAAACGAATACAAAGCGCTGGCGGATGCCGTTGGCGGTAGCTACATTTCAGTGAGCCTCAACAGTGAAAAGCGAATCAACCCGTTTGATTTGCCCAACCTTGGCACCAACGCCGATGGAGAGAAAATTCTCCGTGCATCAGTCATCACCCTCATGGGGTTGATGAATTTGATGTTAGGCAAACTCACGCCAGAAGAGGAAGCTTTGATGGAAAAAGCGCTGATGGAAACTTACGCCCTGCGCGATGTTACTGGCGACATCAAAACTCATCAAAATGCCGCTCCGACCATGCAGGATCTACACAATGTTTTAAGCAATATGACTGGCGCCGAAAGTCTGGCCTTGCGCCTGACCAAATACACCACCGGCACTTTCGCTGGAGTCTTCAACCAACCAACCAACTTTGAACTGGACCGTGGTTTGATGGTTTTCAGCATCCGCGATTTGGAAGATACCCTTCGCCCCATCGCGATGTATGTGGTTCTGAATTACATTTGGAATAAAATTCGTTTTGATATCAAAAAGCGAATGCTTGTAATTGATGAGGCGTGGATTTTGATGCAGTACGAAGACTCCGCCAAATTCCTTTACTCTATCGCCAAACGCGCCCGCAAGTATTTCTTAGGGCTCACCACTATTACTCAAGATATCGAGGACTTCCTTGGCTCAAAATATGGGAAGGCTGTGGTTGCGAACTCTTCGCTTCAGCTTTTGCTTCGCCAATCCCCCGCCTCTATAGATATTGTGGCGGAAACTTTCAATCTAACTCAAGGCGAAAAGTTCCTCTTGCTCGAATCCAATGTTGGTGAAGGTCTCTTCTTCGCTGGTACCAACCACGCCGCTATCAAAGTAGTCGCGAGCTTCATCGAAGACCGTATTGTAACTTCCGACCCCAGCCAGCTGGCCGAATTGCGTAACCTCACAGGAGGTTAATCATGCGCTCCTTCAACGCTTTAGGAGTCGCCTTTTGGGGGACAGTAGGCATCGTGGTATTAGTCGCGGTGCTAGCTGCTACATTTGTTCGGGAGACTTCTGGGATAGAGGAACGCTGGGGCAGCCGCACGGCCGAAGAACGCCAAACCGATCTTATCAATCCTATCCTTGTCGCTCTCGCCAAAGATAAAGAAAATGGAACCTTTCAACCCAATACCACTTCGCATGTTACCCCCCGCCCTACAGGCGCAAGTGATCACGATGGGGATGGGCTTTCTGATGATCTAGAAGCTATTTTAGGAACTGATCCCACCAACCCCGACACTGATGGTGATGGTGTTTCGGACGGAATCGAGAACACACGCGGGACAAACCCCAACAACCCCAATGAGGGCGGACTGGCACCAGTAAAACCAACCGAGACCACCACGACTATTCAAAAGTTGGTTATCAATAATCTTTCCAAGACCGCACTCGTTGGCGGTAAGCCAGTTCATTTTGTAACCGTTCCCGTCGGAAGCACTATCCAATTCCGAATTCGGATGGAAGCCGAAAACCTTGGCGGCAACCACACCCTCGTCATCGAAGATAAACTGCCCGATGTCTTCCGCGACTTCACAGGAACAATTGAAATCAACAATTCCACCGCAACTAGACTAACCCCCGCCCTGCTCGGGCGCTATGTGATCAATGTCAGACCAAGCGACACGAACATAACCGTGGAAATCAATTTCTCTATCACCACCATAGGAGTCGGCAGTTGGGAGAATGTTGCAACCGCCTACGAACCGAACCAATTCAATGGTTTGTCCGACAAAGTCTATGTTCGGGTTACCCTCCCCGAAAATTCCTACGACTCCGAGCAGCCTCCCGCGAACTGTACTATTTGTAATATCTTTGTGCTTGGTCGCGCCAGTGCCGATAATGTTTGGAGTACCCAGGTTTTTGCTGAAACCTCCGACCAAATAGACTTCTACCTTTCTATAGAAACCACCAATCTCGAAAGTGACAGCAAAGACTTCTCCGTCTCCGATATCCTGCCAGAGGGGCTGGAATATGTTGCCGGAAGCGGAAAAATTTTCTATGACAACCACCAAACTCCGGAAAAATTAGAAGATACTTGGCTCCCCAGTCTGAATCTGAAGACTACCCGCGCCACCAATCGGTTCGAAATCTATTTTTCTGCTAAAGTAAAGACAGGTGGCCCCTTCAGTCTGACCAACGAATCGAAGGCAGCCAGCTGGGACGGCAAACCCTACACCGCAACCGTTAAAATCAATTCTAAAAATGACTAATCAGAACCTCCAACCCAACCCTTCTGATGACCACGCTCCGATGGATCAGTTTGTAACTAACCTCCAGCGGAAGAAGGAAGAAGAATACACCCAGAAGCGAGCTGGAGAGCTAAACCTTGTCTACCAAAATCTGACCGGCTTTCAGCCGAACCCTTCAGCTGTCGGGATTGTCTCCAAAGATCTCGCTAATTCTGCCAACATTTTTGCCTACGAAAAAGACGGTACCGTAGTATCGCTCGCCATCGCCAACCCGGAAGACCCCAAGACTATCGATGCCCTAAAGAAATTGTCCGCAATGGATGAATTCGAGTTCAAGCCCGTGCTGGTGTCGCCTTCCACAATGAAGTATTTATTGGGAGTATACGACACCTTCTCCCCCACCCAAACCAAAGTTGATGACATAAACATCAGCGCCGAACTGCAAGCAAAATTTTCTAAGCTAACTAACATCAAAGAGCTTCAGGCAGTGCTCACCACCGCTTCAACAAGCGAGCTGACTGAAACTATATTTGCCGGCGCCGCTGGCATGAATGCTTCCGACATCCACATCGAACCGACCAAAGAAAAGCTCCGCCTGCGCTACCGTTTGGACGGCGTCCTCCAAGACATTGCCGAACTCCCCAACACCCAACTCGACCCCCTGATAAACCGCATCAAAATGTTGGCTCAACTAAAACTCAACATCACCGAAGGTGCGCAAGACGGTCGCTTCTCAATCCGCACTCCCAAAACCACTTACGACATTCGTGTTTCCATTCTTCCCACCCAATACGGCGAGTCTGCAGTTCTAAGACTACTCCCGCAGGAAGGACATTTCATTAGTTTAGACGAAATCGGTTTCTCGCCCGAAGTAAAACTTTGGGTTGAAACCGCTATCCGCGAACCCAATGGTCTTATCCTCAACACCGGTCCTACCGGTTCGGGTAAAACCACTACCCTTTACGCGATTTTGAATACTATCAATAAGCCGGATTCTAAAATTATCACAGTCGAAGATCCCGTGGAGTACCGCCTTCAAGGCATCACCCAAACTCAAGTCAACAACGAAGAGGATTACACTTTCGCCAATGCTCTGCGCTCCATTGTCCGCCAAGACCCTGACATTATTTTAGTTGGGGAAATTCGCGACAAAGAAACTGCTGAAATCGCAGTGGATGCCTCTCTGACCGGACACTTAGTTTTGTCTACCCTACACACCAATGATGCTTCCGGAGCCGTCCCCCGGCTTGTCGAGCTTGGCGCTCAACCAAAACTATTCTCCGATGCTCTTCGTCTGATCATCGCCCAACGACTTGTTCGCCGACTTTGCCCCAAATGCAAAGAATCCTATTCGCCAACAAGCGAAGAATTGGGGAAAATCAAAGCCATCTCTCCCGACGCTTCAGTTGAAAAACTTTACCGTGCTGGTAAATGTGATGAATGTAATGGCACTGGCTACAGCGGCCGTATCGGTATCTTCGAAGTCCTGCGAACAACTCCGGAAATCAAAACCAAGATCAATGAGAACGCTAGCGCCAGCGAAATTGGAAAACTGGCTATCGCTCAAGGCATGAAAACCCTTGCCCAAGATGGGTTAGTTAGAGTAATTGAAGGCACCACTTCTCTAGACGAACTCTTCCGCGCAGTCGGCGGTGACGAAGGGGTCTAGTGATATAATCAGGCTGGAGGGGAAAAGGGGCGGAAAACCTAACCGCTTTTCTTTATGCCAAAACTTCGTCACATCTTTATCGCAATGATTTTCTTCGGTCTTATTGTCGCCGAAGCGGTTCCAGCGTTGACCAAGCTCGCTTCTCCCGCCCAGTCCGAACGCCGTCTTAGCACCGAAGAGCAAAATACTATTCTGTCGATCCTACAAAAACCAGAAGACAACAGCTCCCCCAGTTTTACTGGCAAGTTTTTGGATATCAAATGGCCTACTGACCCCAGCGGAATAATGAAAGATGCGATCATTTCTTCAAACTTAATCGGTGGCACCCAATTCTCCCCCGTCACCCCCACCACCCCCACGAACACCAACGACATTTTGGCCGACTTGGTCCCTCCCATCGCCAGTGATTTGTATTATGCCTACCAGGATGGCGGAAGAATGTGGTATTCCAAGGGCACTAATATTTTGGTGATTTTCCCCAACGAAAGTATCAAGAGTTTCGATAAAAAAACTGGGGTAGAAACCAATTGGATGCAAGACCGCCTTGCCTATCCCCCAATCAGCGACCCCAATGCTTACACTAATTACCAAAAAAACTACCAAGCCCAGATCGTTGCCGAAGCTACCCAATGGGTGCTAATGGAATTCCCTTCCGGCGGGTTGGTTAAAGTTTCAAAACCTCAATTCGCCACGCCTAATACTGGAGGCGGCACAATCTACGGCCTCCCCAACATCCTCCCCAACTACGGCAACTAGCTATTTAGGCCAACTAGCCGAAATAAGTTGACCCTCGTAAAGCTCCTGCCAAACCGATTCGGTCGCGAATGGTACAAACGGATGGAGCAGCACGAGGGAGTTTTTTAGAATGTAGTGGAGCACCGCTCCGGCCGCTTCTTGTCGCTCCCCGTCTTCCAGTTGGTCTTTGTATTCCTCAATAATTTTGTCGCAGAAAGTGTGCCAGAAATAGTCATAAATAAATTCACCCGCCTGCCCAAATTGATAGTCCTCCATCATCCTAGTAAGGGTGGTTGTTGCTCCCCCAAATTCCTTCAACACTTCCTTATCACGGTCATCCAATTTCACCTCGTCAATTGATTTCCCCTTTGGCTGTTTGAGTGTCACAAAACGAGCCGCATTCCAAATCTTGTTGGCAAAGTTTCGATACGCCCTAATCTTGTCTTCAGAAATATTAGTGTCATTGCCCGCGGCCGTTCCTACAATCAGACCCATCCGCAAAGCATCGGCGCCGTACTTCTCTACCATTACCAGCGGATCGATAATGTTGCCTTTTGATTTGGAAATTTTTTGGCCATTGTTGTCTCTCACTAGCCCATTGAAAAATACAGTTTCAAACGGCACCTTACCCGTACAATACAACCCCATCATTATCATTCGAGCCACCCAGAAAAAGATAATATCATACGCTGTCTCCATCATCGTTGTCGGATAGAAATATTTAAAGTCGGGGGTCTCTTCTGGCCAGCCCAAGGTCGTGAAAGGCCACAGCGCCGAAGAAAACCAAGTGTCCAAAGTATCTGGGTCTTGCTCCACCGGACCACCCAGCAACACCTCCGCCTCTTTCACGCTCTCCGCCACAACAAACTTTTCCCTGTCGCTCACCAAGTAATACACTGGTACCCGATGCCCCCACCACACCTGCCGGCTAATATTCCAATCACGAATATTGTTCATCCAGTTGAAGTAAATCTTCTCGAACCGTTCAGGCATAAATTTGATTTTCCCCTTTTTCACCGCCTCAATTGCGGGACGAGCTAGGGGCGCGATTTTTACAAACCACTGTTTAGACACAAATGGTTCCAACATCGTTCCGCACTTTTCGCAATGTCCCACACTATGAGTATGTTTAACCTCTTTTTCAACCAAACCCAGTGCTTGCAAATCGGCCAGCACTTTTTCCCGTGCTTCCTTTATTTTCATACCGACATAAGACTCGCCCGCTGCTGCTGTCATTTTGCCCCGCTCGTCTATTACTAAAATCAGCGGTAGTTTGTGTCTACCCGCAATCTCAAAATCAGTCGGGTCATGAGCCGGTGTTACTTTCACCGCTCCCGTCCCAAACTCTTTATCAACCGCCTCATCCGCCACGATGGGGATTTCTCTTTCCGTCAGTGGCAGTTTCAACATTTTCCCAACCAGTTCTTTGTATCGCTTGTCGCTTGGGTTCACCGCCACAGCCGTATCGCCCAACATCGTCTCGGGACGAGTAGTTGCTACCGTCACAAACCCAGAACCGTCAGCAAAAGGATACTTTATATATGTAAGGGTCCCTTCTATTTCTTTGTGCTCTACTTCCAAATCCGAAAGTCCAGTCGCGCACTTACTGCACCAGTTCACGATTCTCTCTCCACGGTAAATCAGCCCCTCGTCGTACATCTTTTTGAAGGTGTAATAAACCGCTTGGCTCACATCGGAGTCAAGCGTAAACTTTTCCCGCGTCCAATCACAGCTGGCGCCCAAACTTCTAAGCTGCCCCTCCATAATTTTCCGAGTTTCGTTCATGTGTTTGTGCAACTCTTCCACAAACTTCTCTCTACCCAAATCAAATCGGCTAATCCCTCTTTCTTTTTGCAATAGCTTATCGAAAAATACTTGGCTCCCCAGCCCCGCATGGTCAGCTCCAGGCAACCATAATGTCGGCTCGCCTTTGAGCCTGTGATACCGCACCATAATATCCTCCACCGCCACAAACAACGCATGCCCAATATGCAGCTGATCGTACGCGTTAGGCGGTGGCATTGTAATAACATACGGTTTTTTGTCCGGATCAATTTTGGGTATGAAAGCACCCGCCTCTTCCCAGAGGCGGTAAATTTTCGGCTCTAGCTCAACAAAATTGAATGATTTGTCCATGAGTTTAATCTGTCACTACATTCGCATTGTACCATTTGAATCTCGAGGAGGCACCGCGACTCTTATATATCGAGCTCCCTGCCGCCCCAATCATCGCGGCATTGTCGGTACAGTACTTGAATTCAGGAATAATCAACTTTACCCCCGCCTTACTAGCCAGCTTTGTGATTTCTTCTCGTAATCTTTTATTAGCCGCCACCCCTCCCCCAATCAACACTGTCTTGGCGTGATACCTTTTCGCCACAGAAAAAAGCTTCCTACTCAAAACCTCCACCACCGCTTCTTGAAATTCATACGCAATATCAGCCGTCTTTCCTTTTACTCTCGTCACTGCTGTTTTAAGCCCCGAAAAACTGAAATCAAAATTATCTTCATCTAACATTGGCCTCGGCAATTTCATTTTATTTGGCCTACCCGCCAAAGCTTCACGTGCAACCGAAGGCCCGCCGGGATATCCCAATTTCAAAAGCCGAGCTACTTTATCAAACGCTTCGCCCGCCGCGTCATCCCGCGTGCCACCTACATATTTATACTCCCCCTCTTCCCTTGTCAGCACAATTTCGGAATGCCCCCCGCTCGTCACTAGTGATACTAGCGGATATTGGATTTTCTCTTCGCCCAACCACCCCGCGTAAATGTGCCCGAGCAAATGATTAACTCCAACCACCGGCTTGTCCCACAAATATCCCAAAGTTTTTGCTGCGCTCACTCCCACCAACAAAGACCCGAGTAACCCGGGGTTGGTTGTTACCGCAATGGCATCAATCTTTGCGGGAGTTAGCTTGGTTCTTTCAAGCGCCAACCCTACCAGCGGATAAATTGCCTCCAAATGTTGGCGCGATGCCACTTCTGGCACTACCCCGCCAAACTGGGCATGAAGCTTTTCCTGCGAGGCCACTAAGCTGACCAGCACCCTCCGGCCGTTCTCCACCACCGCCACCGCTGTGTCGTCACAAGATGTTTCAATAGCTAAAATTTTCATTTACCAGAGCATTATATCACCAAAAACAATAGTCCTGAAGCGCATTTCTTGGTAAACTACTAGGGATGAGATTAGCTGTTGCCACCCCTACCGTTTGGGACTCCTATTTGACCAGCCGCTCGACTGGCCATTTTTTGCAAAGCTGGGCATGGGGAGAATTTCAGGAAAAATTAGGAAACAAAATTTGGCGGCTCGTTGTTGAAGACAATAGCGACATTGTCGCCGAACTTTTGGTCATCAAATTATCGCTTGGGTTCGGACAATCCATCCTCTACTCCCCCCGCGGTCAGCTCATCGACAAAACCCAACCACTCACTACCGCGCAAGCCAGCGCGGCGTTATTGCTGGAAGAAATAAAAAAGATTGGCGAGGAAGAAAAAGCAATTTTCTTTAGAATCGACCCCCCGGCAACTGTTGCCGACATCACCACCGAGAGATTCTACGCCGTTCAAAAGTTTGTTAGAAACAGGAAAAATATTCAGCCCCGCTATTCGTCAATTCTGGATATTAGCCCAAGCGTTGAACAACTCCTAAATCGGATGAAATCCAAAACTCGTTACAATATCCACTTGGCGGAACGCCATAATATTACAGTCACCAAGTCTGACCGCCCCGAAAACCTGCACCAATTTCTGCAACTAACTCGCGAAACCTCTAGCCGACAAGGCTTCTCACCACACTCCAATAATTATTACCAGACACAGTATGAAACCCTCCACTCGCAAGGCATGCAGGAGTTGTGGTTAGCTCGCCGAGGGGATGAACCATTGGCTGCTATTTTAGTAGATTACTTTGGGGATACCGCCACTTATGTTCATGGTGCTTCTGACAATCGCTACCGCGAACTGATGGCACCCTACCTTCTTCAGTTTGCCACTATCAAAGATGCTCGTGAACACGGGTTCAAGCACTACGATTTCTGGGGCATCAATCCTAATCCAAAACATCCTTGGGCCGGCTTCACCCGTTTCAAGCGCGGGTTCGGCGGCGAAGAAGTTGAATACCTCGGCACACTTGAGCTACCCATCAATCGTCTGTTATATAAAGTGTATCGGCTGCTAAGTAGATAATTATGAAAAGAGTTTTAAAGAAAATTCTAGGCAAGACTTTTTCTCCTTCCTCCCCGCTTTATCATGCCTATCACAAAACTCGCGGTGTTTCCGCCGCCTTTTTTGCCGGGTTCCCTGCTAAAAAAATGACCGTTATCGGTATCACCGGCACCAACGGCAAAACCACTACCTGTAACCTACTCGCCAATATTCTAGATGAGGCCGGCAAAAAAGTCGGGCTCGCCACCACTGTCAATTTTTGGGTTGGCGACAAGCGCTGGATCAACGAAACCAAGATGACCACCTTCAGCCCGTTCCGGCTGCAGGGTCTACTTCGCCAAATGGCGTCCGCCCGTTGCCAGTATGCCATCGTGGAAACTTCCTCTCACGCCCTTGCCCAACATCGGGTCACCGGCATCGATTATGATGTCGCTGTTTTCACCAATCTAACACCCGAACACTTAGATTTTCATCCCACCTTTGAAGACTACCGAGACGCCAAGCTGAAGCTTTTCAAAAAACTTTTTATATCCCGCCGCAAACCGAATATCCCCAAAGTAGCGGTTATCAATTTTGACGATCCGGCCGCCGCAATATTCGCCCAACCAAGCACCGACAAAAAATATTTTTATTCCATTGATAAATTCGAAGGGTCTAACATTACTGACAATTCCGTTACCGCGAAAATTATTCAAGCTGGGGCATCCGGCACCGATTTTGAAATCTCCACTCCGCTCGGCAACACCACCATCAGCCTGCACCTGCCAGGTCGCTTCAATGTGCAAAATGCTTTAGCCGCCGCCAGCGCCGCATTGGCTTTGGATATTCCCTTGGACATTATCAAACGCGGTTTAGAAAAAGTTGTCGGCGTACCAGGCCGGATGGAGCGAATCAATGCCGGCCAATCGTTTGCTGTAATCGTGGACTATGCTCACACCCCCGACGGCTTTGCCCAAGCGCTTTCTACTGCCCGTGAATTCACGACCGGAAAACTAATCACCGTATTTGGAGCCGCCGGAGATCGGGACAAACTAAAACGCCCCGGCTTGGGCGAAGTCGCTGGCAAATACTCCGACATTATAATTCTTACCGAAGAGGATCCCGGTACCGAAGATCCCCTCAAAATTATTGAAGCAATCAAAAAAGGGGTTCCTCCCCGCTTCCGCGAAAGCGTAAATCTCTTTACTGTGCCCATCCGCAAAGACGCTTTGACCAGAGCATTTCAGCTTGCCAAGCCTGGCGACACCGTGATGCTCCTCGCGATGGGCGCCCAGACCAAAATGGCGGTCAAAAAAGGGTTTATCCCCTATGACGAGCGGGAAGTCGCCAAAAATCTGTTACACTCAATAGTAAACCACTAACAAAAACCCAATTAGTCTATTTGTCTATAAAACTATAAGTCTAACTATATGATTGAATTTGACCAAAATCTCAATCCCGTCCAGCCACCACAGCCAGGCAACGCTTTTACCCCTCCACCGGCTCCTCCAATCTCTCCAAAACCAATGATGATGCCTCCCCGAGGAGGTAGAGGGATGGGATTGGTAGCAGGGGTTATAGTGATAGTTATTCTTGCCGGCGCAGGTTGGTTCGCCCTTAATTACCACCCATCCACCAGCGGCCAAATGGAAGGGCTCACTGTCAACGCGGATGCTACTGTTTATGCCACGCCTGACATTGCCAAAGTTAATGTTGGCGCGATGAAAACCGGCAAAACTGTTGCCGTTGTCGAAACCCAGTTGTCTGAATCCACCGACAAAATTACCGCGGCCATTCTTGGTGCGGGTGTAAAAGAAGCGGACATCAAAACTGTTGATTACAATATTTATCCTGACCAGACCTATTCATCCACTACCGGCACTCGCATTACCGGTTACACCGGTCGCCACAGTTTAGAAGTTACCATTCGCGATCTAAATAAGACTGACGCGGTTTTGGGTGCAGTAACTGCTGCGGGAGCCAATGAAGTTGGTCAACTAAACTTTACTGTCGAGAAGCAGGATGACAAAATCGCCGAAGCTCGCAAAGAAGCAATGAAGAAAGCCAAAGACAAAGCCAAACAAATGGCCGAAGATGGCAACTTCCGTTTGGGCAGACTGATTTCGGTCAACGAATACAACCAAACCCCGGGCCCGCTCTACGACATTGGTGGGATCAAGGGACTTGGTGGTAGCAGTTCAACTGCTAACACCGAGCCGGGTAGTCTGGCAATCCAAGTAAATGTCACCCTCGTCTACCAGATTCGGTAATTCCGCTTAAATCAATAAATAAACCCCGACCTCGCGTCGGGGTTTATAATAGACATATGGCAAAAAAGAGACTAGTTCTGATAGACGGCAACTCTCTCGTTCATCGAGCATTTCACGCCTTCTCCCGTGCCGAGCTAACGACCCCTAGTGGCGCGCCTTCTGGCGCTGTGTATGGGTTTGCCGTGATGCTTTTGAATATCTACACCAAACTCAAGCCCGACTACATCGTGGTCGCTTTTGATACTGAAGCACCGACCTTCCGCCACAAAGAATATGTCGAATACAAAGCCACTCGCATCAAAGCTCCACAGGAACTTTATGACCAAATCCCCGAAGTCCAAGCCCTGCTCGAAAGTTTCAATATCCCCGCTTTTCTAAAAGACGGCTTTGAGGCAGATGACATTATCGGCACCCTCGCCAAACAAGCGCCAACTGACATCGACACATATATTGCCACTGGCGATATGGACGCGCTTCAGCTCGTGAACAATCACACTTTCGTTTACGCTCCCCGCAAAAGTTTTTCCGACATCACCACCTACACCCCCGAAGAAGTTTTCAAAATAAAAGGCATCAAGCCCGACCAAGTTATCGACTTCAAAGGACTACGGGGCGACCCCTCCGACAATATCCCCGGTGTTGCTGGTATTGGCGAAATTACTGCCCTGAAACTTTTGCAGGAGTTTGGCACTATTGAAAAAATCTACAAAAATTTGGACAAGATTTCTCCAACAGTCGCCGAAAAACTAAAGAAGGACGAAAAGAACGCCATCAAAAGTCAGGGGCTAGCCACTATTCACACCGCCATCCCCATCAAACTGGATTTAGAAAAAGCCGAGGCAATTGCTTTTGATAAATTCCGTGTTGCCGAGTTCTTCCGCCGAATGGGATTCCGCACTCTCTACGAAAAAATCCCTAATGGCACTCTGACCGCGGGAGGGCAACCGTCTTTTTTTAGTAAGACCCAGCCACAGAAAATAAAAACTGTCGCTGGGAACAACAAGCTCGCCAAAGACCTCGATAAAAAACTCGACCCCATTCTCCGCAAGATGGAGAAAGCGGGTATTTTGCTGGATATCAAACTACTAAACAAACTAAACGAGCAAATCACCGAGCGCATCCAAAAGCTCCAAAAAAATATCTACAAATATTCCAAAGAGGAATTCAACATCGGCTCCCCTGCCCAGCTCGCCGACTTTCTTTTCAAAGACCTCAAAATCTCTACCTTAGATATCGCTAAAACCCAAAAAGGTTACTCCACCGGTGTCGCCGAGCTTGAAAAAATCTACCGCGAACATCCCATCATCAAACACATTCTGGAATACCGCCAGCTCACCAAACTCCAAAACACCTACCTCGAAACTCTACCGAAATTGGTAGATAAAAATAATCGTATCCACACCACTTACGCACAAGATACTTCCACAGGGAGACTTTCTTCTAAAAATCCCAACCTCCAAAACATCCCAATTCGCTCGGAGCTTGGCGCTGAAGTCCGCAAGGCGTTTATTGCCCCAAAGGGCTTCCGCCTTATTTCCGCTGACTACTCTCAAATCGAACTTCGCGTTATCGCTTCGCTCGCTCATGACGAACGAATGATTCGCATTTTCAACAAGGGCGAGGATATCCACACCGCAGTCGCTGCTTCCGTGAACGGCGTCAAAGTCGCGGATGTTACCAAAGAAATGCGTCGCAATGCCAAGGTCATCAATTTCGGCATTATCTACGGCGTCTCGCCATACGGTCTTGCCGCCCGTACTAATATGACTATCCATCAAGCGACCAACTACATCCACAAGTACTTCGAGCTTCACCCCGAAATCAAACAATATATGGATGATACCGCCGCTTTCGCCAAACAGAACGGCTATGTCGAAAGTTTGTTTGGTAGGCGTCGCTACATTCCTGAAATCAAATCACATATCCCCGCCGTTCGTGCTGGTGCTGCCAGAGCCGCTATCAATATGCCTGTCCAAGGCACCGCCGCTGACCTCCTGAAAGCCGCCATGCTCGCCGTTGCCAAGGGACTGCCGAAGATCAGCCCCAAGAGCCAAATGCTCTTGCAGGTCCACGACGAACTAGTATTGGAAGTGCCAACCAAGGATGTCAAAAAGGTCGCAAATCTCGTCAAAGACAAAATGGAAAATGTCTATCAGCTAGATGTCCCCATCCATGTCGATGTCGAGTCTGGAGAAAACTGGGGCGATACCAAAACTGTAAAATGAAGCCCCTGAACAAAACTAGAATCATCAATAAGAACAAGAAAGCTCTTGCGGCACTATACCATTTAGTAATGTTAGTTGGAATTGGAGATAAAAAGGGTTGGGACGAGCTTTCTGAAGAAGTCAAAGAAAAAATTAACAAGCTTCCCCTATCTTCAAAGCTGTCCGCTCCAAAAACTATCCAAAGCAGAATCCACCAAACTGAAAAAATTATACAAAGTATTGAGGAGGCACCCCACACCACCTTATACAAAAAAGCTTTATTAAAAACTCGCGTCATTCTAACTCACTTCGTTATAGAACAGTATTTGGATGGGTGGATTGCTAATCAACTTGCAAACTCCTTTGTCCCTAAAAACATCAAAAAAACATCCCGCAGACCAAGGGTGTCGTCTATCGACGCCAAGCTACATACTCTGCTCTGTGAGTTTGGGAATTTTGAGGGAAAAATCAAATTTGCAAAAGAGAACCTAGCACCATTTTTGATATACACCGACCTATCTACACTCAACAGATGGAGAAACGATACCACCCATAAAAAATCACTAGACCCCAAAATAACAGACGCCTCCCTACACAAGATTCTCATAAATGCTCTCGAGTATTTAGATATTTACAGCCCATCAAAACGAGGCACCTAACTATTGTTGAATTGCCCTGTCTTCCATTTTTTATTTTTCATTCTTAATTTTTAATTGCCCTTATGCCCGAACTCCCCGAAGTTGAAACTATCGTCAACGAACTGAAACGCGCCCTCGTTGGAGCTACTATTTTAGATGCCCAATTCTCCCGCCCAAAACTAATCAAAGGAATTCCCTACCCCTCTTTCAGAAAAACCATCGCCAAAAGGAAAATCCAAAAAATTGAACGGCGAGCAAAATACATCCTCCTTTCACTTTCGGGAGGGCGTACCCTAATCCTCCACCTCGGGATGACAGGACGCCTTTTGCTCCATCCCAAAAAAGAAAAGGGCGAAGTGATAAATCTCAAAACCAAAAAGAAAGAACCCGACCGCTTTGTTCGAGGACAATTTTTGTTAGATAAAAATCGGATTTTGGACTTCTCCGACCTACGCCTCTTCGGCAAAGTCTATTTATTGAACACTGCTGATGTCGCCAAGAATAACCCCATCAAAAAACTGGGAATCGATCCCCTCCCCAAAGAATTCACCCTACCCCTTTTCACCCAACAACTCAAAAAAAGAAAAGGAGGTGTAAAAGTAGTTTTGATGGACCAAACATTTTTGGCAGGAATTGGAAATATTTATAGTGACGAGATTTTATTTGAAGCGAAAGTCCACCCCCTAACCAAAACCCAAAATCTAAAACCCGCACAAACCAAAGCGCTTTATAGTGCCATCAAGAAAGTTCTTAAATTAGGCGTGAAATACCGTGGCACTTCCGACTCCGACTACTTCGATCTTTATGGCGGTATTGGAACTTTTCAAAAACATCTCAAAGTCTATCGCAAAACTGGCAAACCCTGCCCTCGCCCCTGCAAGGGAACAGTGAAGAGAATAAAAATCAACGGTCGCTCCGCCCACTTCTGCCCCTCCTGCCAGAAGCCTTAAACGAGAAAGCGCCTCCGACCCTTTCGGGCAGGAAGCGCTTCAGTTGGCGTAGTTCAGACCGTAGCAGCCGATCCTCTCACCCATCCGCAGTAGAGTACCAGACCGTCAGCCGGGCGACAGACCTCGAATTCTATCTTGACCTGACCGGGCTCTAGTTCTACCACTTTCGCCTTCAGCTGCACCGCCGTGTTGCGAAAGACTGTGCGGTTTTTGGACGGGTAAACCCCGTGGGTCTCCTGTTTTACAATATGTCTAGCCCGAAGCGAAGAGCCATCGATCCACCCGTAAATCGCTCCAGCGATGACCCCTTGAAGCAGCGCTTCCTGAACCACTCCTTTCGGGTGGACGGGGTTATTATCGCGAAACAACCTACTGGCGGCGTCAATTTCCCCCTGGGAAATCGGCTTGATTTCCAGTTCGTAGACCTTGCCAACTATTATTTCAGGTACATTCGCCGGGTTCGTCACCGGCACCGCCTCTGCAGCATTTGCCGACATCGAAACACCCCGATATTTAAGATATCCTATTTATACGCTTCCAGAGCCACTTTGTCAACCCCGTAGAAGATTTTGGAAGAGCACCCCCAATTTGGGCACAGCACAAAAGAAGCATGAGCCAACCAAACCCTGATAATCTATCCGGCAATATTAGTTGGGGTTGCTCAAGCCTGAATTGTTCCAAAATTCTCTACGGGGTCAACCCTTCCCTTCTCCACCTCAAACACGGCGGGGTTCTCAAACAAGCCCCCAACCGTCTCATTGCTAGTGGTAATAAACACCTGCTCATCCTTTAGGGCATCCGCCAACTTCTTTCTGCGTTCCTCGTCTAGTTCGGAAAAAATATCGTCCAACAAATAAACCGGCGACTCGCCGACTTTGCTTTTCAGGATCTCTGCCTCCGCTAATTTCAGCGCCATCACCGCGCTTCTAAACTCCCCTCTTGATGCCGCCGCCCGCATGTCACTTCCGTTTAAAATAAACATCAGGTCGTCCCGATGAATTCCCTTGGTTGTATTCGCTCGCGCAATATCAATTTGCCGCGCTCCCCCAAGCCCCGCCATATACATTTTTGGTGTTACAAAATTCAAATTCGGAACATACGAAATTTTTAGTTCATCCCCCAATTCCCCAAACCATTCGTGATAATACTTATTTGCCAAACCGCCGACCTCTTCCATTACTTTCTGTCTCTTCGCCACAATCCTGCTTCCAGTTTCGCTCAACTTTTCATCCCAAACATCCAGCTCGGCTTCTTCGCTCCGACCCTGCTTTACCATCAAAAGCAGTTGGTTCCTTTGTCGTAAAATTTTCCAATAATCCGAAATGTCCTGCCCATATTCCATATCAAATCTCGCTATCAGCAAGTCCACGAACCTTCTTCTCTTTTGCGGAGAAAGCCTAATAAGATCAATATCCTCCGGCGAAAAAAGCACCACGGGCATTTGTCCCACCATCGCCGCTCTTTGCGCCGCCGCGCCGTTCAACTTCCCCGTTTTGCGGACAAATCCTCCCTCCATCATCCAAATCATTTCTCCCTTTTTCGTCTCACCTCGCCCATCAGAAAAATCTACTTCCGCCCGCGCGAAGTCTTTTCCTTTTTGCACTAACACTCTTTCATTACTCACCCGAAAAGAACCGCCTGCGGCAACTGCAAATATCCCCTCCAATATATTTGTTTTTCCCTGCGCGTTTTTCCCAAGCAAAACATTCACACCCTCACTAGGCGCAAGCTCAACCTGCTCCAGATTCCTAAACTGCTGAAGTTGGATTCTTGTAATCCTCATTGTCGTTGTTTTGTCATTCTGAACAAAGTGAAGAATCTATGAATAATTCTTTAGATCCTTCGCCCCGACTTGTCGGGGCTCGAGGATGACAAATAAAGTTAACTTCTAAGCGGCATCACAATGTAGAGCCGATTTTCCGCTCCCACAGGCCTAAATACGCCTGGTGATGTTTTCCCGCCCAGCTCCATTGAACATTTAATGGTGTCGAAACTATTCAACCCGTCCAGCACATACCGAGCATTGAAAGTTATTTCCGTTGGCTCACCCTCAATCTTGGCTGGAATTTTCGCCACAAAGTTTCCTAGTTGAGACGATTCCGAGCTCACTTCAATTTCGCCACCCGCCTTGATATTCATTTTGACACTATTGGAACCTTCTAATGAAAATATGACGGCAGTCTTTAGAGCATCAGCCATTTCCTGAATATCAAACTCGGCTGACAAAGTGTGGTTGGCAGGAATAATTTGTTTGTACGGCGGATACTCCCCCTCAATGATCCGCGAAACAATACTAGCGCTTGGTAGAACAAACATTACTTGGTTTTCATCCACCTTCAACTCTATTTCTTCGCTCTCGCCCATTATCCTCCGCACTTCTTGCAAAGTTCTACTTGGGACTACCACCCCAAACTCTTCCCCCAAATTAACATCAGCGATTATTTCACCCAACCGATAACTGTCCGTTGCCGCCGCAGTTAGTTTTCCTTCTTTGGACACCAAAGAAACACCTGTGAGTACTGGTCTTGATTCGTCTCGCGAAACAGCAAATTCCACCGCGGAAAGTAACCCAGCCAACAAGTCTGTCTTTAGTTTTACCTGCTTCCCCCCCTCTACTTGTGGAATAACAGGATAATCGTCTGCTGGCATTCCGTTGATACTTGCTTTGGTTTCTCCACACACCACTTCCAAAACATTGCTCTTGCTTGTAAGAGTAATCGTGTCGCCGTGAAGATTGTTTACTAGATTGATTAGGGTCTTGCCTGGTACCGTAATCACCCCTTCTTGTTCCACCTTACCGCCCAAGAAAAATTTTATTCCAATCTCCAAATCAGTTGCTACCACCTCCACCCCGCTCTTATCTGCTCGAATCAATATATTATTCAAGATTGGTAAAGTACTTCTTGAACTAACTACTCTTTCCACCCCACTTAGTGCGGTTTTGAATTTATCCAATACCAAAGATATTTGGATATCCACACCCCCCTTTATAGAAATACTTTCATTCATAAGATTAGAAATTAACAGTAGTTATAGAGCGGTGAATATAGTGCAGTAATTCAATTTTATAGTCTGGGGCTAGCTTCCCCAAAGAGGTAAATTGCTAAAAATGTTGATGGACGGTGGACAAATAGTGGACAACTCCAATATCTCCAGATAACTCCACCACTAATCCACAGCGTAAAGTTTATTTTTGATTTGGGTGATTTCTTGATGAATCAGG
Organism: uncultured bacterium; assembly: GCA_963695435.1. Taxonomy (GTDB): domain Bacteria; phylum Patescibacteriota; class Kazan-3B-28; order Kazan-3B-28; family Kazan-3B-28; genus JAKLDB01. The sequence continues at coordinate 27,337 of OY968788.1, read as the reverse complement.
TCGTTTTTCAGGATCAAATCCCGCACTTTGTTGTAATCATGCATGATTGTTGTATGGTCTCTCCCCCCAAGCTCCGCCCCAATCTGTTTATAGGGGAGATCCACCTCTTCTCTAAGAAGATAAACCAAGATCTGGCGCGGGATAACAATGTCCCGAGTACGCTGGCGACCGGTCAGATCTTCTTTTTTGACATTGAAATGGGCAACCACGGCACGGATAATTTCCGATGGTCGAACTATCTTTTTCCCTGGTGCCGTTAGAATCCCACCCATCAGACCCTTCACATCATCAAGCGTGGGGGTGGAGTTGTTTATCTCGGCATACGCAAGGATACGAGTAAGCGCTCCCTCCAGCTCCCGAACATTATTGGTGATGGCTTTTGCCAGGTATTCCAAAATGTCTTGGGATAATTCTTTGCCGTGACCAGCAAGCTTTGATTGTAAGATTGCCAGCCGTGTTTCATAAGAAGGAATTGCGATATCTGCGATCATCCCCCACTCAAACCGGGAGCGCAGCCTTTCCTCTAATGCCGGGATAGCTTTTGGTGGTCGGTCGGAAGTCAGCACAATTTGTTTTCCGGCGGTGTGAAGAGCGTTGAAGGTGTGGAAAAACTCTTCTTGGGTTTGCTCCTTGTTCGCAATAAACTGGATGTCGTCAATTAGGAGACAGTCTACCTTGCGGTACTTATCCTTGAATTCCTTCATCTTTTGTCCGCGGATAGCATCCACCATCTCGTTGGTAAACCTTTCGGAGGTAACATAAACCACTTTCGCTTTGGGGTTGAGTTGGATAGTTTCGTTTCCGATAGCTTGTAACAGATGAGTTTTCCCTAGCCCCACCCCACCGTAAATAAACAATGGGTTGTAATTGACCCCTGGCTTTTTCGCGACCGCTTCAGCCGCCGCATAACAGAGTTTGCTATTTTCTCCCACAATGAAACTCTCGAAAGTAAATCGTGGGTTGAGCCCCTCCTTTACCTCTTTGTTGCCTTCAATCTTTGCTGATTTGGTAGAAATTGGCTGGAGCTCAAACATCGGTAGAGTAGCTTTTTCAGGACGAGCTTCTGGTTTGTGAATGCCAATAACATATTGCACCACCACCATCTTCCCTACATGTTTGGTCAAACAGCGATGAATCTCTTTCTGGTATTTTTTCTGAAGCCAACTCTTTGTAAAATCATTTGGTACGCGAATTACGGCCACACCCTTATCCAAATCCACGCTTTCCAGCGCGGTACTTTTGAACCAAGTTTGAAAATTAGCAGGGCTCATCCCTACTTCAATCTCACCCAAAATGGTTTGCCACAGCTTTTCTTGGTCCGTTAGCATATTCCCCTTTTTTACCCCCCAGCACAGTTCAATTTATCAAAGTTATCCACATTTGTATATGCGGCAAAACTTCGACTCGAGGCGATTTGTCACCCCTGGTAAATTGACCATTGGGAGAACCACAGAATATACTGGTGAAGTACCAGACAAGTTTTATGAAAAGGACATACCAACCCAACAAGCGTAAACGCCGCAATGCCCATGGTTTTCGTGCTCGGATGAGTTCGGCCGGCGGGCAGAAGGTGGTCAAACGCCGTCGTCTCAAGGGGCGCAAGAAACTTAGCGTCTAAGGGGTTACCTATGCCCAAGGCCGCGAATGATGTGATGGATCGAGTTACGCGTCGGGGTACCAGGGTTAGCCGGCGAGGATTTGTCTTGTATTACCTAAAAATTCTCCATCCTCCTCGCCCCCGGATCGTGGTCAGCCAGAAAGTCGACAAACGGGCTACTGTCAGGAACCGTTTGCGCCGACAAATCAGAGAGATCATCAAGGGAGCTCAAGTAACTAACCGCGCCGTAGCGGTAATCGTCAAAAAAGAATTGCTGGAACTGTCTTTCGCCGAACTGAAGAAAACCCTCGGCAGCATCCTCTCTCAAATTTAATGAAAGAAATAATAGTTAGTCTCATTACCCTATATCAAAAAACCCTTTCCCGCGACCACGGTTGGCTTAATGGTTTGTACCCTACAGGGCACTGTCGGTATCAGCCAACTTGTAGTGAGTATGCCAAACAAGCGATTGAAGAATACGGCATAATGAAAGGAACATTTTTGGCGGTCGCCCGAGTTTCTCGCTGTCATCCATGGGCACCAATCGGAGCCGACCCCGTTCCAGCTAGAGAAAATAACTAATAATGAACACACCAAAAATTACTGATGCAATGTGGAGCGGATGGATGGGCAAACTTTTGTATGTACCCATTCTAAATATTTTAGTGCTGCTTTATGTCTATATCCCCGGACAAGACTTAGGCCTTGCGATCATTGCGATTACTTTACTTACTCGAGCAATTCTTCACCCGTCTTATCGGAATACTTTGAAAGCTCAGCGCGATATCCAAAAAATTCAGCCCTACATTGATAAAATCAAAGTTGAATTCAAAGACGACCAGAAGAAACAATCCGAAGAGATGATGAAAATTTACAAAGAACACAAGGTCAACCCTCTTGGTTCTTGCTTGCCCCTCATCATCCAATTGCCGATAGTGTTCGCGCTTTACCGCGTATTCATCGCGGGGCTAGATAACAGTAGCTTGGCGCACCTATATTCATGGTTCCCCAATGCGCCCCAGCAACTCCACACAACATTTTTGGCATTTACTCACATCTCCCCACTTGTAATAGATCTCACCACTAGAAATGTTTACTTGGCTATTATTGCCGGGCTGGCGCAACTTCTGCAAAGTTGGGTTACAGCGCGCCGTACTAGCACTAGCACCCAAAAAATAGGTGGGATGAATACCCAATTGATATTCATGCTGGTATTCCCGTTCGTCACGCTAGGGTTGGCGCTGACCCTCCCCTCCGCCCTAAGTCTCTACTGGGCAACCACCACAATAATCATGACACTGGAACAAATCTGGGTTTTTGCTATATTAGACCGACAGGAGGAAAAGATAGCGGAGGTTACTCACCATGGTTAAAACAGACACTCAAGTGGACGAAAAGTTAAAAGAGCGGCTTGTAAACCTGCTCGAGTATTTTAATCTACAGCCGGATATTGTTATCACTAAAGATGATGATGTTTTGGCGGTAGATGTAAAAACGGGCAAAGACGATTTATTTATCCGCGGGACAGCCGACCCCCTGCTTGCTCTTCAACACCTGCTTCGGGTAATTCTAAGACACGACTTCCCCGAAACCAAACTTACGGTGTCACTCAACATTGGCGGGTTTCAACAATACCAAAACAACCGTCTTACTCAAGTTGCCAAAGACGCAGTTCAGCAAGCCCGAGCCACCAAGATGGCGGTGTATCTTCCTCCGATGTCATCCTACGAACGCCGCCTGATCCACATGGCTCTAGTGGAAGAGAAAGACATCACTAGTGATAGCGAAGGCGAAGGGATAGAGCGTCGGATAGTCGTAAAATTAGCCGGATAACTTTTTAAAATGAGTTGGCATAACTATTATCAAGCTCCGCTTACTCTGGAGGGGTTATTGGGAAATCTTTACAGCCAGAAAGATTTCTTGATAGAAATAATCAATTTTCGGCCGAGTAAAATTTTGGAAGTTGGTACTGGTAGCGGCGGGATGAGCATTTTTTTGGGCTGGCTAGGGCTGGACATCACAGGTATCGATATTGACCCCGAAGTTGTTGCTAAAGCAGAGACGGAAGCTGCCGAGCTTCACTCTTCCGCCAAATTCGAGGTGGCAGACACTTTTCATTTGCCCTACGGTGACAACACTTTTGATTTGATTTTTCATCAAGGGCTGATGGAGCACTTTTCAGATAGCGACATTCGGCGAATACTCGCCGAGCAGCTACGGGTAGCGCGTAGAGTAGTTTTGTCGGTCCCCAATCACTGGTACCCAAGGCGGGATTTTGGAGACGAAAGATTGATGGACAAACATCATTGGGGAAAGATCCTTTCGGAGTTTGGTGTAACTAAAAGTTACTACTATTCTCCCAAGCGCTTCCCTCGTCCATGGCTTTGGCGCAGACCCATCCAATACTTAGCGGTAATTGAAAGAAGCCATGAGTAGTAACACACGCAAAATTGCCTACAACACCGTCGTCCAAATCGCCTCTCGCGCCATAGTAACGATCATTTCTATAGTTGCCCTGGCGTACATCGCTCGTTATTTGGGGGTAATCGGGATGGGCAAATACAATTTGATCTTTGCTTACCTCGGACTTTTTGGGGTGGTCTTAGATTTTGGGTTCTTCCTTCTGCAAATCCGTGAAATTGCCAAAACCCCAGAGCGCGAAGGTTACATCATCGGTAATGTAATGGGGCTGAAGCTAGCCCTTAGTGTAATTGTGTTTAGCGCTGCCTATGTCGCGGCGATCTTTTTGTATCACGACCCGATCATCACTACCGGCGTGTTGATAGGCGCTATTTCGCAAGCCTCGTTAAGTTTTGCTCTCGTCCCCGTGAGCATGTTTCAGGCTCGTTTGCAAATGGATCGGGTGGCAATCACCAATATCATTACCAGGCTAATTTATATCGGGCTGGTTGTTTGGGCTATTCGTGCTGGTCAGGGCGTTATGGGGATTGTCGTTTCCGCAACCATCGCCAATGTAACGGCTTTTATTATTCAAACGGCCTTGATTTGGCCACAAAGACCGATCATCCCTTATTGGGATATCAAATATTGGTGGCACTTTATCAAACAAGCGGCTCCACTGGGAGCGGTAGTGGTATTGGCTACGATCTACTTCCGTATTGATTCGGTTATTTTGTCGCTTATGAAGGGAGATTATGCGGTTGGGATTTATACTACTCCGTACAAAGTAGTGGATGTAGCACTTTCGGTACCGACCATTTTTATGAGTTCGGTCTTCCCGATTCTAACTAAGGCGTGGAACGAAAACAAAGAAGCGACATTTCGAATTTTCCGAAAAGCTTTCGATGTTTCCGCGCTCTTGGGTTTCCCGATCGTGGTAGGAACAATGGTAATTAGTACCCCGCTGATGGTTGCCATTGCCGGGAAGGATTTTGCCCCCTCCGGCCTAGCTTTGCAAATTATAATTTGGGCTGTCTTGATGTCGTTTTTTGGGTCGGTGCTAAATTACACCATCATCGCTGCCGGTCGCCAAGCGTGGCTCACCCTCCCCTACCTGGTTGCCACTGTTTTCAACATTGCTGCCAACATTATTCTCATCCCTCGCTACTCGTACATTGGAGCTTCCTATATTACAGTTGCAACAGAAGCTTTGGTGATGGTGTATGCCGGCTTCTTGGTTTTTCGGTTGCTGCGGATTACCCCCGCTTGGGTTGTTACGCTGAAAGCGCTGATCGCTAGCGCAGTAATGGCAGGAGTGATGTACTGGCTGAAGCTAGATAACATAATTCTCAACATCCTACTGGGCGGGGCGGTCTACGGCGCCACCATTGTTGCCATCAAAGCCGTGCCCAGAGAAATGTTACGAGAGCTAAAACTAATAAAGTAATGAAAATAGCAATTGATTTTCGCGAAGGGGCAAAAGAAAAACGCGCCGGCAAGGGTGAGTATGTTTGGCAGCTAGTAAACGCTTGGATTTCAGCGAACCTCGACGACGAATTGATCCTGGTTATTGAACGGGGTCAGCAAATCGCGATGCCCGTTGGCAAATGGAAAGCGGTTGTTATCCCAGCGCGGGGGTTGTGGTGGCATTTTTTGGTCGTTCTTTGGTTGGAATTTTGCCGACCAGCTAAATTATATTTTTCCACCACCAGTCTTATCGTCCCCTCTCTTGTCAGGTCGGTGAAAACCATCACCACCATTTTTGATTTTACCGTCTGGCGATTTCCCACCACTCATTTGCCCAAAGCGGTAATGCTCGAAAAACTATTTATGGCTCCATCGCTTCGATATTCAAATCACCTGATAGCAATTTCTGAATTTACCAAACAAGAAGCGATAGCAATTTTCCATGTTCCAGTAAACAAAATTACTGTTACTCCTCTTTCTGCCGGGTCACAATTCCAACCAATGTCGGTGAGCCCTAAAGCAATTACCCAGCTTCAGCAAAGATACAATTTGCCCGCCAAATTTATTCTTTATCTAGGTACATTAGAGCCCCGCAAAAATATTGAACGGCTAATAGAAGCCTACCAGAGAATTGCCCACAGGATCCCCGATACCAAACTGGTATTGGCGGGAGCTCGTGGTTGGCACACGGGCGACAAGACTTATTCGGACACCGTCATCACCGGGTATATTGAAGATGGTGATCGCCCGTTGATATATAATTTAGCGACTGGCTTTGTCTTCCCTTCTCTTTATGAAGGGTTTGGCTTGCCGCCTTTGGAAGCGATGGCCTGCGGGACTCCCGTGATCACCAGTGTCAGTGCTTCCCTGCCAGAAACTGTTGGCGATGCCGCTATTCTGATCCCCCCCACAGACACCAACGCGTTGGCGGAAGCAATGTATCAAGTTGTTACTTCACAAAGTCTGCGGGAATCCTTGAGAGCCAAGGGGTTGGCTCGAGCCAAAAACTTTAGCTGGGTAAAAACCCTTTCATTAACTACCGCGACTTTACACAAATATGAATAGCTGGCTTCCTTTAATCATTTTTATTATTTCCGTGATTCTAGGCTGGCGCTCCCCTCGCGTTGGGGTTTGGCTGGTAGTCTTTGCCATACCCACCTATGTCATCAAATTGAATATTGGGCCCATCCCCACCACGGTAGTAGAAGTAATGTTGTGGGGAATGTTTATCGGTTGGCTAATCCCCTCACCTCTTGCTCGCCTGAAAGCGTTGGTAAAAACCTACTCCCCGCTCACCATCCCACTAATACTAATATTGGTGGGGCTAGTTATCGGTACGATAGTATCAACCGACCTGCGGCTAAGTTTGGGTATTGTGAAGGGCTGGTTTGTCAGCCCAATTTTGTTATATGGGATGACATTGGTCATGTTTGAGCGGAAACAAATAAGTTCTTTGGTGAACGCGCTAATGCTGTCGGCATTAGCGCTTTCCATAGTTGCGCTCTACCAAGTAGCGACGGGCAACTTCATTACTGTCGATCATCGGGCATCGGCTTGGCTTGCTTCCGCCAACTATCTTTCACTTTATTTGGTACCAATTCTACTGGTTAGCACCTACTGGCTGCTAAATTCAAAATCCCGTCTTTATCAAATTTGGTTTTGGATATCATTTGTCCTTGGAGCACTCGCGGTTTTCTTTTCCTTTTCTTATGGTGGCTGGTTGGCTCTAATAGTCGGCGGATTAGTTTTAGGAATTTGGCAATTTCGCCACCGATGGCAATTCTGGGTTGGCGGAGGGGCAATAGCGCTTATCGCAGCCGCCACCCAAATTACCAGCGAGCGGGTTGAGCGGATGATAAATATTGCCACCCAATCCTCCGTAAGCGTACGGCTGCAAGTATGGGCAACGGATTTGCTTATGGCAAAAGAAAAGTGGCTCACTGGCATCGGGCTGGGACAATATCCCGCGCGCTACCCCGAATTTGTTACTCGGCTGTATCCCAAGCCGCTAGAAGCAGGGATGCTTCACGCTCACAATCTTTACCTCCAATTTTTATTGAACTTAGGGATAGCGGGGCTGGCTGGTTTTGTATGGCTAGTGGTTAAATTCTTTGTGTTTCTAAAAAACTGTCCTGCGTCCTGGGCCATCCCCCTCACTGCCGCAATGGTTGCCATTCTTGTTCACGGGTTGGTAGACACTCCTTACTGGAAAAACGATTTGTCTTATTTATTTTGGATAATTTTGGCGTTAGCCGCGGTAAATAGTCGAACTAAAACCTTCGCCCAATGACCAACCACCGCATCGGTATAGACGCCCGACTATTCGGCACCGCGCAAGCGGCCGGGATTGGTACATACACCGAAGAGCTGATAGGGAATCTCATAAAAATTGATCCCGAAGAGGACTACACCGCTTTTGTTACGCCGGAAACCGCAGCAGTGTTCCCTTTCTACTCTCCCAACTTGACCAAAGTTGCGGTACCGTATCGGCACTATACCTACGGGGAGCAATTGTTCTACCCTCGTGTGCTGGGAAGAGCCAACCTTGACCTCATTCACTACACCAACTTCAACTCCCCGGCTTGGTTTAGGAGAGTCAAAAGCGTCGTCACTATTCACGACCTGACTTTGTGGTTTTACCCAGGAAGAAAAAATAAAAGCCCCTTCGTCAAATGGATTTATCGATATGTAATCTCAAGATCCTGTCGGAACGCGTCCCGAATTATCGCCGTGTCAGAAGGTACCAAGCAGGACATCGTGAAATATTTGGGGGTAGATCCCGAACGCATTGATGTAATTTACGAAGGAGTGGCGCCGAGAATCCATTACCAAGCAGACCCCGCTAGGATAGAAATGATCAAATCGAAATACAACATTACCGCCCCCTTCTTTTTATATGTTGGGCAGTGGCGGGCTCATAAAAATCTAGTCCGGCTGATCCGTGCCTTTGCAATTTTGCGCCGGCGCTACAATTTGGATCATCAGCTAGTAATAGTTGGTCAGCGCGATCCTCTTTCGCCCGAAATTCCCGCTACCATCAAACAGCTTGGGCTGCAGGATGCGGTAATTACTACCGGGTATGTTTCAGATTCTTCTCTGCCGGACTTTTATTCAGCCGCCGAAGCATTTGTTTTCCCCTCTCTTTATGAAGGGTTTGGCTTGCCGCCTTTGGAAGCGATGATCCAAGGCACGCCAGTTATTTCTTCCAATGTTTCAGTGATGCCAGAGATTTTGGGAGACGCCGCTCTCTACTTTGACCCTCTGAATGTTGAAGATATCGCCGCCAAGCTATACCAGTTTGCCACCAGCCACAAACTAAAATACGAGCTCAAAGAACGAGCCGAAATGCAGGTTCGCAAATACTCTTTTGCCAAGATGGCTCGGGAAACTCTCGCGGTCTATCGGAAAGTCTTAGATTCTTCCCCGTCGACGAAGTAAAATAGAAGTTGTTATAATGACAAGTCTTAGATAAAACTAAGACACTCTATTTGGTTGCGTACTATGGGGGCAGAAGAAATCATCTTATCAGCTACATTGGTAAAAACTTCTCAAGGTGACGAACTTCGGTTTGCTGATGGCCAAACCCTAAAACTTGCCTCGACCCTGCCCTGCCCCGACGGACAAGAGCTAACCGTGGCGGTAATGACCAAGCAGCATCACCAACTGCATAAACAAGAATTAGCCAAACAGCTATTAGCAGAAATCGTTAATCAATAAATTCTATGCTTCGCCCCCTCTCCTCTCTTCATCTACTGGTAACCGTTCCGGTATTTTTTATTTTACTGGTTGTAATCAGCGGTGCTTTTTTTATCCCCCAAATTATTTTTAGAGGGCTGGTACTCCCTGGCGTGAGTCTGGCAGGAGTCGATTTGGGTCGGGCAACCGAAGACGAGGCAATTGATTTGGTGGCCACCCTAACTGACGAAACAAATCTCAAACCTATCGAGCTTCAATTCGACGGTGGCGTTTGGCAGATTGACCCGACCAGTTTTGATTTGAAAGTTCAGCCGGAAAGGCTGGCTCATGCCGCCTTTTTGGTCAGCCGGCGTGGTGGGCTGATTCAGCGCGTAACCGAAAGCTGGGCAGGATTATTTAGTATTCGCCAGCCCTTGGTGGTTCAAGATGAGAGTCTTTATAATTTTGACAAAACTGTCCTGACCGAAAAACTTCGTCCGTTGGCGGAAGCCATCAACCAGCCCCGTCGTGACGCAAAACTCAAAGTAGCAAACGATCGAGTTATGGAGTTCGTATCCCCTCAAAATGGGCAAGAGCTGGATATTGCCCAAACCATTAGCTTGATCACTGGGAGTATTCTGTCGGATAATCGCAAAATTACTCTGCCGGTAAAAGTTGTAGCTCCTACCACTACCTTAGCGGGGACCAATTCGCTTGGGGTTAATACTCTGATTGGTCGTGGGGAATCCGACTTCTCCGGGAGCCCGAAAAATCGCCGTCATAATATCAGTGTTGGGGCAAGCAAGTTTGATGGGTTGTTGGTTGAGCCCGGCGAAACCTTTTCTTTCCTTAAACATTTGGGCGAAGTGGATCAATCCACGGGCTATTTGCCTGAACTAGTCATCAAGGGCGACAAAACTATTCCGGAATTCGGCGGAGGTCTCTGCCAAGTTTCCACCACCGCCTTCAGAGCGATTCTGCGTTCAGGGTTGCCGGTAGTTGAGCGGCGCAATCATTCCTATCGCGTGGTGTATTACGAACCAGCAGGAAGCGATGCGACAATTTATCAGCCCGCCCCCGATCTCAAATTTACCGATGACACCGGAGGGCATATTTTTATTGATACCTACATAGATGGCAACAAACTATATTTCGATTTTTACGGAACCGATACCGGCCGTACCGTTGAGTTGGACGGACCGCACATTTTTAATGTTACCGACTACCCCGAACCAATCTACATTGATACCACAACCCTCCCCGTGGGTGAGACCAAAAAAGTAGATACTGCCCACCGAGGCGCAGATGCGGTTCTCTACCGCAAGATTTTCGAGGGGGGCAAGCTTATCAGAACTGACGCCTTCTCAAGTCACTACATCCCCTGGCCGGCGAAGTATTTGCGTGGAGCGGAGGATGCTACTAAAGTGGAGACGAACCTAGAAAACATCGGCGACCAAGTTCCCACAACTAATCCCCCTACCACCCTATGATTTATCTTCTCTACGGTCCCGATACATTCAGAGCACGCGCTAAGCTTCTTGGCATTCGTGACAAGTTTTTGGCAAGCCAACCGTCTTTCAATTTTATTCATATAAACGGTTCCGAAATAAACTCGGCCGATGGGCTACTGCGATTACTTGGGAGTGCCACCCTGCTGGGCGGTAAACGATTGGTCGTGATAACTGACTTGATGGGCTTGGGCGAAGCGGCGGTCAAAGATTCTTTGGTGGCAGCTGTACGGGGAGGCTTGCCGGATGACTTGGTCGTAGTGCTGCAGGAAAATTTTGATTTCGACAAACGCCAATCACTTTTCAAACTACTCAATCAGCCCAAGACCGCTCAATTCTTTGGGATCTTGGCTGGCACAGAACTGTTTCGCTACGCCAAAGAGTTAGCCGAGGCCAAGAAGTTTGATATTGATGATGGTTTACTCCGCGAAGTAATCGTCATCGTGGGTGGCGATCTCTGGCGGCTGGATAATGAGCTAACAAAGTTGGCGAGCTATGCCAAGACAACTCCCCTTTCGGTTGGTGTCATACGCGAACTTATTTCTGCCGACCTAGAAGACAATATCTTTGCGCTGATGGATGCGGTGGCCAACCATAACTCTGCTGCAGTCAATCGGTTGTTTGGTGATTTGATGGATCGGGGCGAAGACCCTGCCCGGTTGCTCCCCGTCTTGGCGTTTCAGCTTCGTAATTTGATTTTGCTCAAAAACCTATCTACCCAACGGCTTTCAACGGGCGAGCTCATTCGAATCACCGGCCTACACCCTTACGCCGTTTCCAACACCCTAAAACAAATCAGACTCTTTACAGCGGATCAACTGAATAACGCTTACCAACGGCTTATCGCAACTGACTGGCAAATCAAAACCGGAGCGCTGGACCCCGCAGACGCTCTTGATCAAATGTTAGTTAGCTTCGCAAGCTAAACTATTTAACTTTTTTGCTTAACCGCGACTTCAGCCGGGCGGCTTTTTTGTGATGAATCGTACCGCACCGTGCCGCCTTGTCCAAAGCCTTATAAGCTCCCGACAAAGTTTCCTTTGACGGAGCTTCTACGACTTTGCCGTAGGCTGCCTTAATCGCTTTCCGACGATGCAAATTACTTACCCGTCGGCGGGCAGAACTGCGAACCTGTTTTTGAGCTGATTTGATAACTGGCATAATTGAGTTTTACTTGACCTACCCAAGATAAGCGGAATTGAGTCTCCTGTAAAGATTTCTTTTTGGGTTCGGTCTGGTTTGACAGACGAGAGTCTTTTCGATAAGCTGACCTGTCAGATTCCTATGGAACCAACCCCTAAACAACAAGCAGTAAGTTTGATTACTCGGGCGCAAAGAATCCTGATCGCCCCCGGCCGTCCGGACGGTGATTCGATCAGCTCCGCTTTGGCATTGTCTATGGCGCTCAAAAAACTTAGCAAAGAGGTTGGCATTGCCACCCTTGATCCAGTCAACCAACAACTTCAGTTTTTGCCAGAGATCGACACAATCAAGCCCGACATCACCGGTACTCAAGATTTTGTTATCACCGTTGCCAATGTAGATGCCGAGCCAGAAAAACTCTCCTACGCCTTCGAAAACGGCGTACTCAACATTGTTATCACCCCGAAGGCCGGTCGCTACTTGACGGAAAATGTAACATTTTCCGAAGGCAGTCTCAAATATGATTTGATTATTACTACCGATGCGCCTGACCTCCCTCAACTGGGACTAATTTACGATCAGTACCCTTCCCTATTCAAAGAAATACCGGTCATCAACATTGATCATCACGCCACCAACAGCTATTACGGCGCGGTGAATTTGGTTGATCTCACAGCAACCTCCACTGGCGAGGTATTGGTTGGTTTGCTGGAAGCGATGGGGGTAGAAATCGACCCGGATATCGCCACATGTTTGCTTACCGGAATTATTTCCGATACAGGTTCTTTCCAGCACAGCAACACCACCCCCAAATCGCTGACTGTTGCCGCGCAGATGGTAGGGTTTGGCGCTCGCCAGCAAGATATCATCAAACACTTATTCAAAACTAAGGCCTTTAGCACGCTGAAACTTTGGGGACAAATTCTGACCAATCTACAATTCGACCCTATCAATCGGTTAGTTTGGGCAACTGCCACTTACGCCGATTTGTCTGCCACCGAAACTACTCCCGAGGCATTTTCGGGGTTGATTGATGAACTAATGACCAGCGTCCCCGGTGCCGAAATCGTAATGCTCATCACTGAACGGGAACCCCGAGTAGTGTCGGGTAGCATTAGAACAAGCAGAGGGATCAATGCTTCGGAAATTGCCGAACGGCTGGGCGGAGGGGGTCATCCGGGGGCGGCCGGTTTCAAATTGATGGATATGTCGCTCACCGAAGCCCTACCTTTGATCTTAGAAAAAGTGCGCGGATATCAGGCTGCCCGCCTGGGGCAAGTTGCCCCAACCCAGACAGAACCCGCTCCGGAAGCCCAAAATACTCCCTTAGGCGCTTGATTTTTTTGATCATCGATGATATGATGAAATCCTCTTTGAATCATACTTATATCGATGGCAAGTAAATCAGAAAAGAAAACTAAGATCATCAGCGACAATCGTCGTCACGATCGAGATACCGGCTCGGTGGAAGTGCAGGTAGCTTTATTGACTACCAAAATCAACGACCTGACCGCTCATCTCAAAACCCACGCCAAGGATTTTCATTCTCGGCAGGGACTATTCAAAATGGTTGGCAATCGTCGTCGGCTGATCAGCTACTTACAAAAAACCAATCCAACAGCATATAGTAGTCTAATTAAAAAGTTGAAAATAAGGGACTAAAGCGTTGAGCAGCCAAGAGGTCGTCAGAAGTGAATCTAGATTTAGTTCCAAATGTACATTCGCTCCTGACCAAGCTCTTGTCTCTCACGGCTTACTCCTGATTCCAACAGAAAGGTCAAAATGTCTCAACAATTTACTACCCAACTTGGGGAATCCAAGTTAATTCTCGAAACCGGCAAGCTGGCACAGCTCGCCAGCGGTTCGGTTACTTTGCGTTTGGGCGATACCGTTGTGTTAGCTACCGCGGTAGTTTCCCCTACTCCCAGAGAAGGGATTGATTTCTTCCCGCTTCTCATTGATTTTGAAGAGAAGTTTTATGCCGCCGGAAAAATTTCCGGGAGCAGATTTGTCAAACGAGAAGGTCGTCCAAGTGAAGACGCCGTTCTTTCGGCTCGGCTTATTGATCGTCCTCTGCGCCCACTTTTCCCAAAGGGTTTTTACAATGATGTGCAGGTGGTTGTTACGGTACTATCTGCCGATGTAATGAATGATCCGGACATTTTGGGAATCACTGCCGCTTCCTGTGCCTTGATGCAAACCGGTATTCCATTCAAGGGACCAGTTGCGGGTATCAGAGTCGGTCAGATTGACGGCGAATTTGTTATCAACCCCACCTATGAACAACGCGGAAAAAGCGAATTAGACATTGTTATCGCGGGTACTAAAGACGGCATCATGATGGTGGAAGCCGGTGCCAGCGGAGTGTCGGAAGACATCATTTTGCAGGCGATTGAGTTTGGGCACAAATCTCTTCAGCCGACTCTCGAATTGCAGGCTGAAATGGCACAAGCTCTCGGAGTTCAGCCAATGGAAGTCGCCTTCACCGAAACCCCTCTTGAGCTCAAAGAACAAATCGTGGGCAAAGTTAAACCTCGGCTACAGGAAGCAATTTATCATCCAGAAAAAACAGTTCGCAACGCTAGCTTAGCCAAACTTCGCCAAGACATTTGGGAAGAGTTTGTCAGCGAAACAAACCCCGAGCTAGTCGTGTCGGATATTTTCAACAAAGCATTGAGCGAAGAAGTTCGCAGAAATATTTTGACCGAAGGTCGTCGCCCCGATGGCCGCAAGCTGGATGAAATTCGTCCGCTTATGATTGAAGTCGGGTTGCTCCCTCGCCCACACGGCTCCGCTTTGTTTACTCGCGGCGAAACTCAAGCACTCACCACTACAACACTAGGCTCTTTAGATGATGAGCAGATGTTGGACACGATGGAATTCGAAACCACTAAGCGCTACATGCACCACTACAACTTTCCACCCTATGCTACTGGTGAAGTAAAACCTCTTCGCCAAGCTGGTCGGCGTGAAATTGGTCACGGCGCGTTAGCCGAAAGAGCGCTGTTGCCAGTAATCCCCGCTCGCGAAGACTTCCCGTACACCATTCGCGTGGTATCAGAAATTTTAGCAAGCAATGGCAGTAGCTCAATGGCCTCTGTTTGTGGCAGTACACTTTCGTTGATGGATGCGGGTGTGCCAATTACCAAACCAATTGCTGGTGTTGCGATGGGGCTTATTACAGACGGAGCCAACTACAAGATTCTTACCGATATCGCGGGCATTGAAGATTTCAACGGCGATATGGACTTCAAAGTGGCTGGTAGTCGCGATGGTGTTACGGCTTTGCAGATGGATATTAAAGTTGCCGGCATCACAGTCGCAATTATGAAAGACGCATTGGCTCAAGCCAAAATCGGCAGACTATTCTTGTTGGATAAAATGGCGGAAATTATTGCCGAGCCTCGCAAAGAATTATCGCAATATGCTCCACGAGTGCTAACAGTCAAAATTCCCCAAGACAGAATTGGTGAAGTTATCGGGCCCGGCGGTCGCGTCATCAACGACATTATTGATAAAGCCGGCGGCAAACAAGTTACCAACATTAGTATTGAAGAAGACGGGATGGTTTACATTACCTCGACTGATGCCAAAATGGGCGAACAAGCCGCTGATACTGTCCGCAATATGATGCGCGAAGTTGAGGTGGGAGAAAAGTTCACAGGTAAAGTAACCCGCCTGATGGACTTCGGCGCTTTTGTGGAAGTACTCCCTGGCAAAGAAGGGCTGGTTCACATTTCCGAACTTAGCAACGAACGAGTCAATCAAGTTGAGGATGTAGTAAAAGTCGGCGACCCCTTGGAAGTGATTGTAACCGAAATCGACAATCTCGGTCGCATCAATCTTTCTCACAAAGCCGTACTAAATGGTGGCCGAATCGACCCTCGCCCACCTCGTCCTCCTCGTCGTGACGATCGGCGCCCTCGCCGCTAACTCTCATGAATACCATACGCTGTCATAATTGCGGCGAGCCCAATCCAGCTGGTGCGACTTTTTGTTCCAAATGTGCTACTTGGCTCAAACATTCTAAATTGCAGGAAGAGCGCCGAAGCAAAATTTTCTTGCCGCCCCAAATCGAACGGGAACGAGCAGTCGCCGAGACTCCTGCCCCCCGCCGAGCGGGAGGTTGGTGGCTAATGAGTATAATAATAGTAGTCGGGCTAATTATTTGGTGGCTCATTAGCAATGGATAAACTAGCGGAGTATCAAAAAATAGTTGATGACATCAAACGGCACCATTGCTCACTTCGCGATGGATGTATTCAAGCAGTACCGGGCGAAGGCAATATTGAAAGCCCGGTAGTTTTTATCGGTGAAGGTCCGGGGCGAAAAGAAGACGAACTTGGTCAGCCGTTTGTTGGAGCTGCCGGCAAGCTTCTTGCCGAAGGGTTGGCGCAGATTGGGTTGACCCGCGAGGATGTCTATATTACCAATGTGGTGAAATGTCGTCCGCCGGACAATCGTGACCCCCTCCCCGAAGAGGTGGAAGAACACAAACCATTTTTGGAACGCGAATTGAAACTGATTCAGCCCAAACTGATTGTTTTGCTCGGCCGTCATGCTCTGCACTGGTTTTTGCCGGGGCTGCAAATTTCCCAAGTTCGGGGTACTGCCAAGCGTCAAGGCGACCGAGTTTTCTTCCCCGTGTACCACCCCGCCGCCGCGTTGTATGATCCGAAACTTCGGACAGTCTTTATTTCAGACATCCAAAAAATCCCCCTTATTTTAGACAAGATCGAAAAACTCCCGGATAAATCCTCCGCTTTGGATCCGGTTACACAATCAACTATTTTTAATGAACAACTATGAGAAAGACATTTCACCCAACGCCTAATAACAAGACCTCTCGCCCATCTCGCGGGTACCGACCAAATCGCTCCAAGCCCCGCCCTAGCCAGCCTCTTCAAAAAGAAGTTGCCGGCAAGCCTAGCAAAATGCTTCGGATAATTCCTTTGGGTGGAGTTGGTGATATGGGCAAAAATATGATCGCTATTGAATACGGCAACGATATTGTCGTACTGGATTGCGGGATGATGATGCCCGACGAAACTATGCTCGGCATCGATTATGTAATTCCCGATCCTACCTATTTGGAAAAGAATATCAAAAAGCTTCGCGGTATTTTTATTACCCACGGGCATGAAGACCACATCGGAGCTATCCAACATCTTGCTCCAAAACTCGGTGTGCCTGTCTACGCTCCCCGCTTGGCAGCCGCCCTCATCAAAGTAAATTTGGAAGAAGCCGGCAATGCGGGGAATGTTCGTGTTATTACTTACGGTGCAGATGACAAAATCCGCGCAGGCATTTTTACCGTCTCGTTCGTGCGGGTCAATCACAGTATCCCCGACACATTCTGTATTGTCGTTGATACTCCGGACGGAAAGATTATGTACACGGGCGACTTCAAATTTGACCCCACTCCGCCGGATGGCATCAAGGCTGAATATCACAAACTCGAAGCCCTTGGCCGCGAACGATTACTATTGCTTTTGAGCGAAAGCACTAATGCTCACACTCCCGGCCGAACCGATTCCGAACAAGTTATCGTTGATGCCTTTATGCAAATTTTTGCCAAAACCCGAGGGCGCCTAATCGTGGCATCCTTTGCCTCCCGCATCGACCGTATGCAACATGTGGTAGCCGCCGCCATCAAGTATAAGAGAAAGGTAGCGATTGCCGGCCGAAGCATGATCAAATATTTCAAAGTGGCATCAGACTTGGGTTACATCAAAACCCCGAAAGATTTATTAGTGCCACTCCATGCAATCAAAAAAATACCCGATAGTCAGTTGGTAATTTTGAGCACCGGCAGTCAGGGGCAAGAAGGTTCCGCGCTTCAGCGGATGGCATTTGGTGAGCACAAGCAAGTCAAAATCAAACCGGGCGATACGGTTGTTTTATCTTCCTCTGCTATCCCTGGCAATGAGCGTTCTATTACCGCCGTCATCAACAATCTCTATCGCGAAGGGGCTAATGTTATCTTCGACAAAAAAATGCAGATCCATGTCACGGGTCACTGCTACCAAGAGGAAATGAAAGAGATGATTCGTCTCACTCGCCCCCGCTGGTTCACTCCTGTGCACGGTGAATATCATATGTTGATTGCTCACAGGGAGTTGGCACTTTCTATGGGCATCCCAACCTCCAATATTTTAGTTATTGAAGACGGTGACACGCTGGAATTCAAAAACGGGAAAATGAATAAGGGTAAAAAAGTTCCCGTAGGCGGGATTATGGTTGATGGCCTGGGTGTTGGTGATGTGAAAGAAGTAGTTCTAAGAGACCGCCAAGCAATGGCGACCGAAGGGATGATTGTTCTAATCACTGTGGTTGATAAAAAAGGAAAACTCATCGGCAGCCCCGACATTATTTCTAGAGGGTTCGTCTATATGCGTGAAAAAGGCGATCTCATTGATAAGACTCGCCAGCAGGTCAAAAAGATTTTTGCTCAACACCCCGCCAAAACCTCTGACGGTTGGAATAATATCAAACTGAAGCTTCGCGAAAATATTGGAGAGTTCTTATTCCGCGAAACAGAACGCCGTCCCCTCGTCCTCCCTGTCGTTATCGAAGTCTAATTTAAATCGAAGAGAGCCGGCACCCGAAGGTGCCGGCTCTTTTAGTCAAAGTACTATTCTAGTGGTAGCCACTCCCATTCGCCACCACGGCGTAGAAGAATGGCTTGCTGGGGGCGACCCCCCTCAAGCATCGATACCTCGATGTGGGGCCAATCGCCTGCCTGAATCTTACTTACTCCCTTTTCCACGAAGCCAAGTGTCACCTCTCCGGCCCCAGGGATCTTAAGTCTCCGGGTCTCCTCGGCCAGGATTACAGGGACTCCTTCTTCAACGGTAGCCATCACCGCCGATGGTTCATCGGTACCCGTTGTTTTCTGTTGTTCGTCAGCGCGGTATAGGGAGCGTTCTTCGCCCCATAATTCCCACTGATATAACAACCAAGAGAAACTTATAGGCGGGTACTCAACGCTCCACCAGACAACCGCATGATTCGGGTCCACCCGTGGGTTCCCGTCCTTGGTAAAGCCGCCCCACCAACAAAGACGAAGGTATTCCCCGTCAGGGATACCAACATCTCGCGTAGGGGCAGGAGTGGGCAGTGCTGTAGTAGGTACAGCCACTGGCTCCTTGGGTTGCTCCCTGTAAATAAAGTAGTCCCTCTCGTCCAAATCCCTTTTGACGGTTCTAAGAACAACAGTTGGCCCGTCTTCACCCCACCGAATAACTAGCTGCCCCTGGCCGTTAGGCAATTGGCAGCTGTCTTGGGCGTTGATGTAGAATTCGCGCTTGCCTCCCAGCAAGCACTTCATCCCAAAAGGATTTTTCTTAGAGGTAACAAGTATCCCCGTGATTGATGCCCCCTCCGCTTTCACGAAGGAGCCAGTCTCGATATCTCCATCGAGATTGTCAGTAACGGTCAAATGACCGCTGATTTCGTAAACGACGGTGACATCGGGTTTGTCTTGGCTGACAAACCAACCACCGCTAGTGGCTCCCGCAGCCACCGACATCATCGCCACCAGGGTGGCGACAAAGAATATTATTAGGGCTCTCATGAGCCACCTCCTAAAATTCAAGGGACGCTCCCCCTTGTGCCAACAGCCTATCACAACAAGGCGTCAAGGTCAAATTATTCGCTCCCAGCCTTATTTTCTCACCAATTATTTATGCCCACCTCCTATGGTATAATTACCTAGTAAAAATCACCTATGGCGCGTCGTAGAAAGAGAAGAAAAACTGGGGCCCGACGATATCGCTATCGTTCCTACCAAACTAGCAAGTTCCTCAAGGACTGGAACTTTGATCTAGAACTTGATCCCGAAGTAACTCGGGAGATTTTCGGTATCGTTCTGGTAGGTCTAGGTGTCTTTACCCTACTCGCCATTTTGGGGTTAGCGGGAAGTTTTGGTCAGATTTTCTATGCAGGACTTCGGATTGGGTTCGGTTGGACTAGTTTTGTATTCCCAGTTCTTCTTGCTATCGCAGGCATCGGGTTGTTCTTCCCTTCCCGTTTCAAATTCAAAACAGCTAATGTTATCGGGCTGATTTTATTTGTTGTGTCGCTATCTTCGCTGATCCATGTTTTTACCGGTCCTGAAGTCGGGCTGGATTTAGCGACTTCCGGTAATGGTGGTGGGTACCTTGGTTATTTCATCACTCGGTTCTTAATCAGTGTGATGGATTTTTGGGCATCATTCTTGTTGATTGGTGTTATGTTTGCGGTTTCACTTTTGTTTGCCTTTGGGCTGCCTCTTCGCGAAATCTATTTGCGCACCCGCTTCTCGTTGCCGACAATCCCAGATATTAAAATCAACGACAATCTACCCAAAGGAAAGTTGGGTCGCAAAGGGAAAGAAGAAGAGGACGAAGATTCCGAAGAACCAGCCACTGGTCCACTCAAGCCGGTTATCAATGGGGTCAAAGGCAGAGACACTGATTTCATCCCCCGCTTTATTCCGAGCGGTGACTGGACTCCCCCGTCACTAGACTTGTTGAGTGATATCACAACCAAGGTTGATAGCGGGAACATTACCAACAATGTTTCAATTATTCGGGAGACTCTGGAGGACTTTGGGATTCCGGTAGAAATGCATGAAGTAAATGTTGGGCCAACTGTTACCCAATACACCCTGAAACCTGCCGCCGGTATCAAACTGTCTCGAATCTCTAATCTTTCTAATGACTTAGCGTTATCACTAGCCGCCCACCCAATTCGTATTGAAGCCCCTATCCCCGGTCGTTCATTGGTTGGTGTGGAAGTCCCGAACAAAAAGACTGCGTTGGTTCGTTTGCGTGAAGTAATGGAATCGGAAGGATTTCAGAATGTTAAATCCGTGCTTCGTCTGCCTCTCGGTCGTGATGTTGCCGGCGTACCAATGGCAACCGATTTGTTGAGGATGCCTCATTTGCTAATCGCCGGTGCCACAGGTGCTGGCAAAAGCGTTTTTCTAAATGATATTCTGGTAAGTCTCCTATATCAAAATTCACCTGCCGACCTTCGGTTGATTTTGGTTGACCCGAAGAGAGTTGAATTCACCAACTATAATGATGTCCCTCATCTTCTTTCTCCTGTCATTGTTGACCCACACAAAACCATCAACTCAATGAAGTGGCTGGTGGCGGAGATGGAGCGTCGTTATCGGGTGATGTCCGAGCTCAAAGTGAAAGAAATAATGAGTTTCAACAAACAGGTCGGCGAAGAAAATAAGTTGCCCTACATTGTGCTAGTGATTGATGAGTTGGCCGACTTGATGGCGGTATCTGCCCGCGAAGTTGAAGCCTACATATGTCGCCTCGCTCAAATGTCTCGCGCTGTCGGCATTCATTTGATTCTCGCTACCCAGCGTCCGTCTGTGGATGTTATCACTGGTCTCATCAAGGCGAACTTCCCTTCTCGAATTGCTTTTGCTGTTACATCCGGCGTTGATTCTCGCACTATTTTAGACACGGTCGGCGCTGATAAATTGTTGGGCAACGGAGATATGCTGTTTATGCCTTCAGATGCCGCCAAGCCAAAGCGTATTCAGGCTTGTTTTATTAGCGATAAAGAAATCAAATCGGTTACCGATGCTCTCAAATCAATCGACGCTCCCCAATACATACCGGAAGTTCTACAGGACACCAAATCAGGCCCCGGTACATTTGGTGGCGATGATAGTGAATCCGACCCCCTGACCAACGAAGCGATAGATTTGGTAGTAAAGACCGGCAAAGCGTCGGCATCGTATTTGCAGCGCCGTTTCCGAGTTGGTTATGCTCGCGCAGCCAGACTTTTGGATATCTTAGAAGAAAAAGGAGTGATTGGCCCGGGTGATGGAGCCAAGGCACGCGACATTCTGATCAAACGCGAACAGCTCGCCAGTTTCACCGGCAGAAAAGATTTAGACGAGACAACAGGCGAAGAATTTGTTGAAGGCGAGGATTACTAGAGATGGCAAGCGACCACAGTTTTGATATTGTTTCGGAAATTGATGGCCAGGAGTTGGTCAACGCGCTCGACCAAACTCGAAAAGAAATTGCCGTGCGATATGACTTCAAAGATGTCCCGGTAGAGATCAAACAAGAAGCTACCCAGCTGGTGATTACGACCGCGGACGAGTATAAACTAAAGGCGGTCAGAGATGTGCTGGATACGAAGTTGCTGCGCCGCGGGCTTACCCTAAAAATCTTAGGCGAACCCAAAAATGAACCAGCCACTCAAGGGCAAATCCGTTCCACTATCCCACTGATTTCGGGTGTCTCGTCAGAACGAGCCAAGCAAATTAATAAACTAGTTCGCGACACTTATCCGAAAGTCAAAACCGCCATTCAGGGCGAAACTATTCGTGTGACCAACCCCAGCCTTGATACCCTTCAGGCCGTTATGGACTTACTCAAAAACTCCAATTTAGATATTCCTCTTCAATTTATTAACTATCGCTAATTTTTAAGAAAGGACTCTCACTATGGCTAAGACCCCAGTCGTCTCCCCCGCTAACAGTCTTGATGCTACCTTGGATGCAATTCATAAAGATTTTGGCGAAGGTTCAATTATGCGTTTGGGTGATACCAAACTATTGGATGTAGAAGTAACCCCCACCGGCTCTTTGGGGTTGGATATAGCATTGGGTGTAGGCGGTGTCCCCAAGGGCAGAGTTATTGAAATTTTCGGGCCGGAATCTTCAGGCAAAACTACCCTAGCTTTGAATATTGTTGCGCAAGCGCAAAAGAAAGGTGAAGTAGCGGCGTTCGTTGACGCTGAACATGCTCTTGACCCCGAATACGCCAAGCGCATTGGGGTGAACATAAAAGAATTGCTCATTTCCCAACCGGACACTGGTGAACAAGCACTCGGTATTGTCGAAGCGCTCATTCGTTCCAACGCAGTTGGTATTATCGTGATTGACTCCGTCGCCGCACTTACCCCCAAGGCTGAAATAGATGGTGATATGGGAGATTCGCATATGGGTCTGCAAGCGCGATTGATGAGCCAGGCGTTACGCAAAATCACTGCCGTCACCGGTCGCTCCAAAACAACCATTATTTTCATCAACCAAATTCGGATGAAGATTGGGATTATGTTTGGCAATCCGGAAACCACCACCGGCGGCAACGCGCTCAAATTTTATTCCTCGATTCGGATGGACATTCGCCGAGTGGAAACACTGAAAGATGGCGACAATCCTATCGGCAACCATGTTCGCGTGAAGGTCGTAAAAAATAAAGTAGCTTCGCCTTTCCGCCAAGCAGAATTTGATGTCATGTTCAACCAAGGCATTTCTCACGCGGGTGAAATTGTAGACTTAGGTGTGCCGCTTGGGCTCCTGAACAAAAGTGGCGCATGGTACGAGTACAATGGCGAAAAAATTGGACAAGGCCGCGAAGCCGCAAAACAATATCTAATCGACAACCCCAAGGCCCTCAATCAGCGCTTCGGCATCGTCGTCCACCAGGTCCTCGAGCGCTACCACCAGTCCGGCGGAGGCTCCGTCGACGAGCTGCTCGGGCTGCTCGACGCCTCCTGGCGCCGCGGCGGGCTGGGGGCGGGCGACGAGGAGCGCCAGCTGCGCGCGAAGGCCGAGACCGCGCTGCACCGCTACGAGGAGCGGCGGCGGACGGAGGACGGCGAGCCGGTGTGGTTCGAGAAGTCCTTCACCTTCCGGCTGGGCCCGCACACGCTGCGCGGGCGGGTGGACCGGGTGGACCGCCTGCCCGAGGGCGGGTACGAGCTGATCGACTACAAGACGGGACGGCCGAGGACCGAGGCGCAGCTGCGCGACGACGTGCAGCTCAGCCTCTACGCGCTCGCGGCGCGCGAGGCGTGGGAGGTCGAGTCCCCGGTGCAGTCCTACCTCTACGTCCTGGACGACGAGAAGGTCCCGCTGCCGGGCGGCGACGTCGACGCGGCCCGCATCGGCGAGACGGTGCTCGAGGTCGCCGACGGCATCGGCAGCCAGGGGTTCGAGCCGACGCCGAGCTACGCCGCCTGCGCGATCTGCGACTACCGGATCGCGTGCCCGGCGGCGGAGCGGTAGGT
The DNA here is from genome assembly GCA_963695435.1 of uncultured bacterium. Classification (GTDB taxonomy): domain Bacteria; phylum Patescibacteriota; class Kazan-3B-28; order Kazan-3B-28; family Kazan-3B-28; genus JAKLDB01. The sequence goes on along the minus strand of OY968788.1, from coordinate 3,511 downwards.
AGGGCCCCCTGGCAGGACAGGGATCCGCTCGCGGATCGCTGATCAATCTCAGACGCCCCCTACAGACACCCCACGGATCCCGCTACCGTCCGCACCACCATGCCGGTGCGCAACGCCGCCATCGACGGGATCCGCGGCATCGCCGCGCTGTCGGTGCTGGTGTTCCACGTCTGGCTCTACCGGGACCGGCCGCCGGGGCGCTCCGACGCGCTGCTGGATCAGATCGGCTTCGCGCTGCACCTGGGGCTCGTCTGCTTCTTCGTCCTCTCGGGGTACCTCCTCTACCGCACGTTCGTGCGCGCGGCGCTCGGCGGCCCGCGCCCGGACGTCGGCACCTACGCGATCCGCCGCGTGGCCCGCATCGTCCCGGCCTACGACGTCGCGATCTTCGGCGTCCTCGCGCTCTACGCGATCTTCGGACCCGACAACATCACCCCGTCGGCCCGCGAGCTGCCGCTGTTCCTCGTGTTCGGGCAGAACTACTCGATGGACACGATCATGCAGCTGATCCCGGTCGCCTGGACGCTCTGCGTCGAGGTCGCGTTCTACCTCGTCCTCCCGCTCATCGGGCTGCTCGCGCTGAAGCTCGGCGCGCGGCCCCGGGCCCAGGCCGCGCTGCTCGTCGCGATCATCGCGCTCGCGACGGGCTGGAACCGCATCGTCTACGAGCAGGGCTGGAACGACGTGGTCCAGAAGGCGCTCCCGACGTTCATGGGCGTGTTCGCCTGCGGGATGCTCGCGGCGCTGTGGATCGAGCTGCGGCGGCGCTCCGGCGCGCCCACCCTCACCGCGCGCACGACGACCCTCGCCGCGCTCGCGGGGGCCGCGCTCGTCGTCGGTCACGCCGTCTGGGGGGAGACGCCCTGCGACCTGGACGGCTGGCGCGGGCCGCTGCGCGACCTGCCCGCCGCGGCGGGCTTCGCGCTCGTGATCGGCGCGGTCGCCGCGGGGCGCGGTCCCGTCCTGCACGGATTGGCGTGGAGGCCGCTGGCCGGGGCGGGCGTCATCTCCTACGGCCTGTACCTCTGGCACCTGCCGCTGATCCTCGTGCTGCGCAGCGCCGGCGTCCTGCCGAAGCCGTTCGTGCCCCGCCTCCTGATGGTGCTCGCGGTGTCGGTCCTGGCCGGGTGGCTCAGCTGGAAGCTCGTGGAGCGCCCGGCGATCGACTGGTCGCACCGGCGCGTCGCGGGTCGCGCGCGGCCGACCGCCGCGCGGCCGGGCGCCCGCGGCCGGCCGGCGTCAGCCGCCGTCGACGGCTGAGACCGGCGTGTCAGCGCCCGCTGACGCGCCGGAGTTCTCCAGGCGGTAGGTGATGACGGCATCCGCCGACCGGATGCTCCGCGGGTGCCCGGTCACGCTCTCGATGAACTCGGCGCTCTCGAGCGCGTACAGCCGCGCCGGCCCGAGCGTGCGGATCGTGGCCGTCCGCGGCACCTCGTGCAGCAGCGCGATCTCCCCGAAGAACTCGCCGGCGCGCTCGACCCGGCGGGACGTGCCGTCGACGAGCACCTCGACCTCGCCGCTGTCGACGACGTAGAACCGATCGCCCCGGTCGCCCTGATGGAAGATCGTCGCGGCCTCCTCGATCTCGACGGGATGGATCCGCAGCGCGAGGTTCTCGATCGACGCCACCGGCAGCGGCGGAACAGCGGGACCCCGCGCAGCAGGACGAACGGACGCTCGGGGATCGGGCGACCGGCCTCGAAGCGCGCCAGCGTCCGCCAGCGCAGGAGCGCGAGCACCGGCAGGAACGCCCCGACCGCCAGCAGCGCGCCGCGCACGCCGAGCAGGGACACGAGCAGCGGCGCGAGCGCGGCGCCGATGCCCATGGAGATGACGTACGTGCTCTCGACGACGCCGAACACGCGCGAGAGGACGTCGTCGGAGGCCAGGCGCTGGAGCAGGGTCAGCCCCGCGACCGCCACCAGTGCATAGCCGACGCCGACGAAGACGAAGACCACGACCGCCACCGGGAGCGTGTCGACGAGCGAGAGGACCAGCAGGGGTGTGCCCATGATCACGAGCCCGAACCCCAGACCCCGGGCCAGCCGACCGCGTCCGAGCAGGCCGAGCGCCGCGACGCCGCCGAACATGCCCCCGACCCCCCACATCGCGGTCAGCACGCCGATCTCGGACGTCGCCAGCCCGAGGGTCTGGAGGCCGAAGATGACGATGAGCGCGTCGACCGTGCCCTGGATGAGCATCGCGGCGCTGAGCGTCCCGACGAGCGTTCGCAGCTGCGGCACCGCGGCGATCGTGCGAAAGCCCGCGAGCACCTCCTCGCGGACCGTCACGTCCTCGACCGCCCGCCGGTGCTCGGGCGTCGGGTCGCGACGGATCGCGAGCAGGACCAGAGCCGCGAGCCCGTAGGGCAGCGCCGTGGCCGCGAGCGCCGTCGAGGCGGGCAGCGAGGCGATCAGGATGCCGCCGGCGATCGACCCGACGATGAAGCCCGCACTGTCCACGCCCGTCCAGACGGCATTCGCCGCCGCCATCTGCCGCGGCGCCTGCGCGAGCTGCGGCAGCAGCGCCGCCTGGGCCGGCTTGTAGGCCACGCCGACGATCGTCTTCAGCGACGCGATGGCGATGACGAACGGCAGCGGCAGACCCGCGAGCACGGCCGCGCCGAGCAGCAGGCCCGTCGTCAGGCGCAGCGCCGAGGAGACGATGAGCACGTCGCGGCGGGAATGGCGATCCCCGAGCAGGCTCGCGAACGGCGAGAACAGTCCCGGGGGAGCATCCGCGCGAGCCCGATCAGGCCGACGGCCGCCGCTCCGCCCTCGCCGTACCCGTACACCGCGAGCGTGATGACGCCCGACCAGTGCGCCACCGATGTGCAGGCCCAGGCGAACTCCAGCCGTCGCAGGTCGCGCGTGCTGAAGGCCGCGCGCACGACGCGGACCAGCGAACGGGCCGGTCCGGGGAGGCCTGGCACGTTCCTCAGCCTATGTTCGCCGTGTTGGCGCGAGGTTGACGTCGTGTGAAGCATCAGTCCTCGTGCGGCGGGCGCTGCGAGAGGAACCGCTGGAACTCGCGCGCGAGCACGTCGCCCGACGGGACGTCCTGCTGCTCGGGCGACGGTGCCTCGGCGTCCGCGGCCTGCTCGAGGCGCTCGACGAACTGGCGCACGTCGTCGTCGCCGGAGACCGCCTGGGTCACCCGCTGCTCGTACTCGGCGGCGCCGGTCTCCAGGTCGCTCGCGTCGACGCTCACACCGACGATGGACTCGAGCTTGCGCACGAGCGCCAGCGACGCCTTCGGGTTCGGCGCCGCGGCGACGTAGTGCGGGACGCTCGCCCACAGCGAGGCCGACGGCAGGCCCGCGTCCTGGAAGGCGGTGTAGAGGACGCCGGTGATCCCGGTCGGCCCCTCGTAGGAGGTCGGCGACAGCGCGTGGCGCTCGACGAGCGCGGCGTCACTCGCGAGGCCGACGAGCGGGACCGGGCGTGTGTGCGCGACGTCCGCGAGCAGCGCGCCGAGCGTGACGGTGAGCTGGACGCCGAGCACCTCG